>PLYR01000005.1 GCA_003153435.1 Bacteroidota bacterium | reverse complement strand
TAAGCTTTTTTTGATTTTGACTTCAATCCCAGATAGGTTGTTTTAAAACCGTAGGCATACCATTTCATATAATGAGGCAACCATTTGAATACTTTGAATTTGCTTTGCCCTTTTTCACGTTCCAGCCAGGAGGCGGGAACTTCCCCTATTTTCATGCCTAAGCGATGTCCCTTTACTAATAATTCAATGGAATAGGTAAATCCAAGAGTCGATTCAAGCTTTATGGTGTTCAGTATTTTTTTAGAGAATAGCCTGAATCCGTTGCTGGAATCTTTAATCGGGATGAATGCAAACCAGTAAAGGGTAAAGGAGGCTGTCCTGACGAGTATAGATTTAATCAGCGGGCATCCTTTCATTGATCCACCTTCCATAAACCGGCTGGCGGCAACGATCTCACAGCCTTCTTGGAATTTCTGATACATACTGTCAATAATATGTGCATTCAGAATATCGTCGGCAGGGAATACGAGGGCCGCTTCTCCGGTCATGTTTTCAAAACCGGTGGTGATCGCTTTATGAGGACCTCTTCCTGGATTCTTTGTATAAATAATTTCAAACCGGTTTTCCGTATCATACTTTCTTAAAACCGGAAGCGTGGTGTCTGTATCCAGATCATAACAGATCTGAACCCGGAAAGGGGTTTTTACATGCTTCTTGAGCGTATCGAGCACTGGACCGATATTCTCAGCCTCATTGAAGACAGGGATGATAATATCTAAAACTGATTTGTTCTGGTCCATTCCCGGTTTCAATTATACTTTAGTCTGGTTAAGAATTTTTTGAAAACGGGAAGTATTCATGGACGCATCTGTTGCCGGTATGAAGGGTACTTCGTTTGCAATGTCCTTTACGGAGCAGACTTTTATGTCGGCCTTGAAGGGCTTAAAAGAATCGTAATCCGATTGTCTGGCTCCGCCCACATTAACCGTTCCGCTAAAGTCAGAGTCGAGCAGGAGTTTAATGTGTTTTACCAAATCTTGGAGGGTAATTTTAGAAGTATATAAATCAGAGGCTGCGGTATCGAATGGGATCTCCAAAGGATCGAAAAAGCGGGTACGGATGATACAGAAATTTGTTTTCAGCATATTAACCGAACATTCGGCGCCTAGTTTGCTCCATCCATACCTGGTCTGGGGCAGGGTAGGACTGACTTCTGAATAATTACCCTCAGTACTTTCGTATACCCCGTCTGTAGAGATATGAATCATCCGGATATCCTTGCCTTGTTCCCTCTGTTCAAGGATACTGTATATCACATTCGCAGTGCCGATAATATTTTTTTGAATGGCCTCCGCCGGAGCAAGTTCTGATTTGACAAGTCTCGCCAGGGCAGCGGTGTGAATGACTGCTCCGATTTGATGCTTTGAAAAATAGGAAGCGGTACTTTGAGGATCGCAGATATTCAGTTCAGAGGAAGAGGGCGTGAGCAGGTTTTGAAACAGACTTGAGCTTTGAATGGCCTTGCCCAAACGTCCTGAACCACCGGTAAGTAATAGCTGCATTCTAATAAAGCATTAAGATTTTTTTGTCANNTTCTTTGATTTCGGAAAGGATAATTTCTTATAAGCAGAATGTACCACTCCGATAATAATTATATCTGATTTTTTAAGCAAGGCCTCTTTTGAAACGAAAGAAGAGTCTTTGACAAATTCATCGGAACAAAGCACATTGGCATGATTAAAAAGGAGAAGCTTTCTCAACCTGTAGGACAAAGAATCTCTTATATCGTCAATATCCGCTTTAAATGTCATTCCCAGAATCCCAACGGTAAGCTTGGAAAGGTCGTATTCCTGCCGGAGCTGGGCGACAATAAAGTCTGGCAGCCCTTCATTGATCTGCATCGCTGTAATCCCCAATTGGAAATTATTCGATGTGAAGGAAGCAAGTTGCATGGTGTCTTTAAGCAGACATGGACCGGCGGTGAATCCGGCGCTGGGGATGCTAGCGGCTCTGCCATAGCCATCCATCAGTGCCTTTCGGATATTATCGTAGTTTTCACCATGAGCGGTAGACAGCATGTAGAACTGGTTTGTCACCGCAAACATGATATACCTCCAGGCATTCGCAAAAAGTTTAATAAGCTCAGCTTCCCCGATCCGGACCGGGATCACCTTGGGGGAAAGAACCGAGAATAATTTAATAGCATCCTTTTCAGCAGCAGGAGTAAGGCCGGCTACGATCTGAGGAAGCTCATTCAATTCTTTGATAGAATATCCCTGAATGATTCTTTCCGGGCAGTAGGCTATTTTACAGTGAAGCTTATTTTTTTTCAGGAAAGTTTCAATTTGCTTGCAGACTTTCGGATAGACGGTACTTCGTACAATGATGGTCTGGCTATCGTCCAGATGCGTTTTGAGTTTTTCGAACAAATCGAAGAACCCTTTCAGTTTAGGGCTGAGGTATTCATCCACCGGGGTGCCTATCGCTACGATAATGTATTTGGCTTTAGCGATATCCGCCATATCCAGGGAGGTGGTGAGCTTTTTTCCGACGGTTTTCTTCAGTACTTCTTCTGCCCCATATTCTATAAAGGGCATTCTGCCTTTCATGACTTCTTTTGCTTTTTGAGGATCGATATCGTACAGACATACATTGAGACCTTTATTCGCAAAAGCGATACCCAGAGGAAGACCCACATGTCCCAGTCCCCCTATTACCACTATATCGTATTTTTTTGATTTTACACCAGCCATTTTCAGAGTATAATTTTGTTGTTGAGGATTGCAAGGTAGATGGAGGCCAGATGGAGTGCATGTTTGAATTTCCCGGCCAGAATATATTCTTTGAGCTCTGCCTTCGTTAAAAGAACTCGGGTGATGCCTTTCTCTGCATTTGCTTCATTTTGTGCCTTCAGAATTACATTTTTAGCGAAAAAGCACCATTGGTGATTGCCTAATCGGCCGGTGTCCGGCTGGAGGCATCCCAGGAGTTCTACATCCTTGCAGAGATAACCTGTTTCTTCCTGAAGTTCCCGCTGGGAGGCATGCAGTGGAGTCTCTCCATTATCCACATAGCCTGCAGGCAGTTCGAGGGTATAATCTTCCACAGACGGCCGGTACTGTTTTACCATAATGATCTTTTCTTCCGGGGTCAGCGCAAGGATACAGACATAGTCATTAGCGGAGATGGAGTAATAGTTTTCATCCTTTACGGAAGGATCGGAAGGGTCATGTACTGTTTTTGCAACCAGTTCAAACCAGGGAGTATGGAATTCTACCTTTTTCTTCGTAATAATCATTGAAAACTAAGCCAATACCATTTAGCAATAAGGGTCGCTAAGTTAGACAATTATTCCAATCAGAACCTGTTTATTTGTAGGCGGCGAAGGCCGTTTGGCTGAGTAGGCGCTGGCTTTTCGTGAGCTTATACAAGGCGTATACACCGTATTTCAGAAAAAGCTCAAGGAGGTTCGGTTTTTGTTTGTATTTGCGCTGGTGCCAGGAGTCGTTGTATACCTTTAGATCATACCACTGCAAAGCAGAAACCTTTGTGACAATATTTCTATACCCGGTTTTTCTCATCAAATCTCTTAATTCATAGGGCTTCCAGCAATAGATGTGAAAAGGCATGGTTTGCCCTGTTTTGTTATAATAACTGGGTGAGTAGATTAATAGAAGACCATCTTTTTTGAGTACACGGTAAATTTCACTGATCAGATCGGTTCCGGCCTTTTTGGAAATATGTTCAATAAGCTGGCTGCAGATTACCACCGAGAAGGTATTGTCGGGGTAAGGGAGTTTGTCGGTTTCCAGATCAATGCTTGCGATGCTGTAGCCTTTTTTCTTGCAAATTTCCAGGGACTCTGGCTCCCCTTCTATTCCGAAAAGGTTACCAGCAGGGGAACCATTCTCTTTGCAGCAATCCAGAAAATTGGCATGTCCGCAACCAATATCTAGAATCTTGCCGATTGGTTCTTTGGAGAGATAATGCTTTTTGAGATTGTTGAATAACCAGATATAATCTTTCCAGGATCTTTCTCCCGATTTTTCCCAATGCTCCTGTGTGTTGTAACCTCTTTTGTCAGTATGTTCTTGCTTTTCCATTAATTTGCTTTAAAAAAATTCCGGATAGAGGCAGATACATAATTTACCTGTTCATTCGTAAGCTCCGCAAAGACAGGAAGGCTTAGAATGGTATCGGTTTGCTTTTCTGTAACAGGGAAATCTCCTTTCCTGTAGCCCAGTTCTTTTGCAGCATCCTGAAGGTGTATGGGCAAAGGGTAATGAATCTTGGTATCAATGCCCTGTCCTGCTAAATATTCCTTCAACAGATCCCGTTTTTTAGTCTGGATAATATAGGTATGGTAAACCGCTTTCTCATGAGGTTTATCAATAGGGAGGATCAGATCCAGGTCCTGCAATGCGTTCGAGTACATGGAAGCAATTTCACGCCTGCGGTTAGTCCATTTAGAAAGTTCTTTCAGCTTTACATTGAGTATCGCAGACTGCAGGTTGTCAAGTCGTGAGTTATAACTCCAGAAGGAGCATTCATCCCTGTTCACCAGACCATGATTTCTGGCAACCAGTAAATGCTTGTAGATTTTTTCATCATTGGTAGTAATGACTCCTCCGTCGCCGCAAGCTGCCAGGTTTTTCAAAGGATGCAGACTAAAGCACCCTGTTGTTCCGAAAGAGCCAACTGGCTTACCGTGATAAGTTGCTCCTACAGCCTGAGCGCAATCCTCAAGGAGATGAAGGTTATGCTTTTTTGCAATAGCCAGAAGTTCATTCAAAGGGGCCGGCCGGCCGGTGAGATGGACTGCGATGATGGCTTTTGTTTTATTAGTGATTGCTTTTTCAACCAGAGCAGGGTCGAGGTTGAAGTCATCTCTCACATCTGCAAATACAGGCTTTGCGCCACAAATGGCGATGGAAGAGGCAGAAGCAAGGAAAGAGTTTGGAGCGGTAATGACTTCGTCCCCCTTTCCGATTCCAAGGGCAAGCATGGATAAAAAAAGAGCATCCGTACCATTGGCAACACCCAGAGCATATTTCGTTCCGGCCAGTTCGGCGAATTGTTTCTCGAATTTCTGGGTTTCTTCACCCAGGATAAACTGACCGCTATCGAGAATTGTTTCAATACTGCGAAGGATATCGGCTTTGATATTCTTGTGCTGGAGGCCTAGGTTCAGATAAGGGACTGTAACTGTTTGTGTTATCATGCTTTTGTAGGAGGTGCTTGGTGTGATATTCAATCCAGCTTAATATTCTGCATTAACTTCACATTAAAATACTTATCGGCAGTAAGAGAATCGGGAACTATACCTTTTTCGAAAGCGGCCTTCAGATCCTGTACTGCATCTTCAAT
>PLYR01000047.1 GCA_003153435.1 Bacteroidota bacterium | reverse complement strand
GTGATTGTTTCGGCGCCAGCTGCGGGTGACATTAAAACTATTGTGCTTGGAATTAATGATGAGATACTTCTTAAATCGGATCTAATTCTCTCCAATGCATCCTGCACCACCAATTGTGCGGCACCGATGATTAAGGTGCTTGAAGATAACTGGGGAATCGAAGAAGGTTATATTACCACTGTCCATTCTTATACAGGCGATCAGCGACTCCATGATAGCCCTCATAAAGATCTTCGGAGAGCACGGGCGGCAGCGATGAACATCGTACCTACTTCTACAGGCGCTGCTAAGGCGATCACTAAAATATTTCCTCAACTAAAGGGAAAGATGGGTGGTTGCGGTATCCGTGTTCCGGTTCCCGATGGCTCGCTTACAGATATTACCTGTGTCCTCAATAAAATTCCCACTGTTGCGGAGATTAATGCTGCATTCAAGCAAGCTGCCGGAAACTCCTTGAAAGGGATTCTCGAATACACAGAAGATCCTATCGTTTCCGTGGATATAATCGGGAACCCGGCATCCTGTATCTATGACGCAGAATTCACCTCCATCGTAGGAAATCTGATCAAGGTAATAGGATGGTATGACAACGAGTATGGCTATTCATGCCGTCTGGCTGATCTGGCAGAAAAAATCGGGAAAGACTATTTGTAGGTTTTAAGCTCCAGCTCCGTGCCGTCGAAGACGGCGTAAGTATTATAATTCACCCATTCACCCAGGTTCACATACCGGCTCTTTTCTCCTATTTTCATATCTATCGGTAGGTGGCGGTGTCCAAAGATGAAATAATCTATATGCTCTTTAAGTAAAACTTCCTTGGAATGAAGGACGAGCCATTCATTCTCTTCACCATGGAATTTTTCATCCTTGGTTCCGTTGTTGATACGGCTTTTTTTAGACCAGTATTGTGCAAAGCGGAGACCGAAATTGGGATGAATCCTGGCAAATAGCCATTGAGGAAGAGAGCTTGTATAAATGCTTTTGAGGAACTTGAATCCTTTATCCTTCGGCCCCAGTCCATCACCATGCCCAAGATAAAATTTCTTGTTTCCGAATTGCCTAATGATAGGTTCTCTGTAAACCTGAACTCCGAGCTCCTGAGGTAGATAATCAAAAACCCAGATATCATGGTTCCCGGTAAAGTAATGAATCTTAATTCCAGAGTCGCTTAATTCGGCCAACTTGCCAAGGAGCCTTACAAATCCCCTGGGTACAACTTTACTGTACTCAAACCAGAAATCGAACACATCGCCAAGCAGAAATATTTCTGAAGCATCCTTCCGTATTTCTTCCAGCCACCTTACAATACGCTTCTCACGTTCAAGACTCCTTTCGTAATCGGGCACTCCAAGATGGAAGTCAGATGCAAAATATATTTTACTACCGGATTTCACTTAAGGTGCGATGTTTTTGATCAGTTCAAATGGATTCGCCAGCTTCAGATTAAGGGTGAAACGGATAGTCTCCAGATAATTAAACTGACGGGTCATGTAAAGATAGTCATGAATTTCAGGTGACATCACTAATGGGAAATAGATATCGAAAATATTTTTGATCAGGGAAATATTGACTCCGGCATCATACAGGAAGGGTGCAGAACCATTGGCTTTATCCAAAGCGCTTGGATCGCAGGTGCCGGCATCCAGGAAGAGGCGAAACTGTTTGGGGATATAAGGCAGGGATGATTTGATATTTATAGCTGTTAACCAAGTAGAGGAAACACCCCAGGGAGAAAAGGTTTTAAATGCCCCATCGGTTTCTGAGAACTGTTGAGAAAGCATGCCGGATGTTTCACTACGCCCTAAATAGGTTCTGTCATACAGATAATCATTAGGTCCGTTTTCCCCGCTCATCCGGAAAGCATAAGACGGGTTTTGATCATTTTTCAGAAATGTGCCTCCGAAAAGACGAAACTCTATACTTTTCTTTTTTTGGAAAGTAATCTCATAATTAGCAACCACTGAAAGTTTTTGAATGTGCTGGTTGCCCTGATAATCCACTATAAATCCATATGGGTTTAATTTTCGCGAATTCTGAAGAGTATAGGTAAGGTTCCCAAGAATGGTAGTATCTGTTTTATGGGAGGTGGAGAGTTGCCCGTAGGTATAATCTGTTTTGGTGTCATCTACTAACAGAAAAATCCCTCTGGCCCGGATGGTTTGTTTGATAGTGCTTCTGGCTACCCGTTTTCTCAGTGTAAAATCCAACTCAGGGACCAGACGGTTATAATTGAGAACAAATGGAACATCGTTATATGCGTATCGTTCGGCAGAGAGTTTTGTGGTGATCTGTTGGAAAGGTCCTGCTCTCATCGGAAGGTTAAGGGAGATACTACCCGACCCGGAAAGACTTTGGGTGGCTCCTGAGAACATAGGCATGAAAAAATATTCAAATTTGCGCTGAGGAAGGAGGGTATTATATACCGCAGCTCCGAACATGAACTTATTATAATCATTCCAGCCTGCTACCGGGGTCCAGAAAATCTGAGTGCGGTCTGGCCGGTCCAGGCTTGCAAGGAACTGAAGCTTGACTGGTTCAACTCGTTTAAAAAGTCCACTGGTGCGGAGGATATTATTATTCCTGTTTATTTCCGGCATGTCTGAGTTATAATCAATCATGAAATAGTCCACTCCTTGCTCTACAGGAGGAAAGCTAAGGACCTCAGATCCCCAGAAACCATCATACCACACAATACCCCTTAAAGCATGGTCTTTGATGCCACAGAGGGCAACAGGCCCTTTAATTTCTCCGTTGTTTTTAACAATCACCTCATACCCATTGCTGACAGCCTTTGAAGCAAGAATTTTGTAGTCCAGTTTCTTGGTGCCGTTGATCATATCGTCAAAAAACCAACTCAGGTCGCGTTGTGATACTTTTTCTAGTATCGTCCGGAGATCCCGGGGTTGAGGGTGTTTGTATTTCCAGGTTTCATAATATACCTGCATGGCAGAGTCCATGGTTTTTGTACCCAGGTAAGCCATGAGGTAATCAAATGTGATTGCAGTTTTGGAGTAAACAATACCTCCATAATTCAAAGTAGTATAATCACCTGCTGGCAGCTGTATAGGCTGGTCGAGTGATTTCCGGGCATTTATAAGATAGGTTAAGTAATACTCTTCCTTGTGCAGGTAACGATCTAAATCAAGGAGCGTCCCAAGCTTTTCAAAACCTATTCCGTCAATCAGTTTGGCATTCGGGTATTTTGTTTCTATATATCTGTTTTCGTTAAATGAATTGATCCCTTCGTCCATCCATGGATTCATACGCTCATTAGAGCCCAGAATACCATAGAACCAATTATGACCTACCTCATGAGCAATGACGGTTTCAAGAGTGAAATCATTGGCAGTATTTCCAACAACGGTAATGTTGGGATATTCCATTCCTGCTCCAGCACTCAAGCCCCCGTCAACTGCAGTGACGTGATGATACGGGTAATCACCATTCCAGAGTGAGTACAAATAAATGGCATCATGTAAATAGGGCAGGGCTTTAATCCACATACTGGCTTCAGAATCGGTGAAGAGAGCTCTGGTAGTAACATTTTTCTTTTCATGAGGGGTAACCACTTCACCTTGCAGGATGTGATATCTTTTGTCACAAAACCAGGCAAAATCATGTACACGGCTTTGGTGAAAATGCAATGTTTTTGTGGCTGGATCAGAGGGCGGGAAGCTCAGGTCTTGTTTTCCAGTTCGTTTGAATTCTTCGAGCCAGGTTTGTGTTTCGGCTATTTTATCAGTGATAAATTGTTCTTCTTCTGAACTGTTTATAAGGTCACCTGTGGCACCCAGCACATAGTTTTTGGGAACGGTGATATCCACGTCATATGTTCCAAATTCAGAATAGAATTCACCCTGGTTAAGAAAAGGAATCTGATTCCAGCCGTTCCCATCAAAAACTGCAGGCTTAGGGTACCATTGCGTAATTTGATATTGTTGACCAAGATGTCCAAGTCGCGAAAAAATGCCAAGCGGAATTTTAACGTGAAATGGTGTGGTAATCGTGATTTTTTCTCCAGGCTTGAGCGGATGATTAAGCCAAATTCTGCAGATATCAATCGTGTCGCCTGCAAATTCCCATTTGACCGGGGACCCATCTACTTTAAAATCGAGTTGGTCAATAAACCCACGATCCTCCTCTTTTGAAAAATGAAACTTGAGATCTCCATTTTGTTCAAGCTGCTTTGCAAAAAGTGTGGATGTATTTTTGTAAGCGTTTGGCCAGATATGGAAATAAAGATAGGGGAGTTGTTGAGGAGAGTTATTCGTATAATCAATAGCCTCAGAGGCAAATAATTCATTTGTTTTGTCATCCAGCCGCACCTGAATTCGGTAGTTGACTTCCTGTTGAAAGTAAGTTCCGGGAGCTCCAGGGGACGAAAAGGAATAACAGATACAAATTAAAACAGCAAAAAATAATTTCATAGAGCTCACTCTTTATTTCAGAAGCTCCGCCACTTTAGCAGCCAATTGATCGCCACGAAGATTTTTGGCAACTATTTTACCGTCCTTGTCAAGCAGCACAGTCATAGGAATTCCTTTGATCTCGTAAAGCGGAACAACAGCACTCTGCCATTTCTTAAGTTCACTCACATGGTTCCAGGTCAGCCCGTCATCGGCTATAGCCTTCATCCATGCATCCTTATTGTCATCCAGGGAGACACTGTAGACTTCGAATCCTTTTGGATGGTATTGGGCATAAATCTTTTTTACATTGGGGTTTTCTTTACGGCACGGGCCACACCAGGAGGCCCAGAAATCAATAAGGACTATTTTGCCGCGGAGAGAAGAAAGAGCTATTTCCTTTCCTTCCGGATTATTCAGTTTTATTTCAGGTGCCGGTGAACCGATACTCAATCTTTTCATCTTATCAACATAGTCATAGAACGGTTTAAGGTTCTTTTCATCCGGGTATTTCTTCTTCATGGAGGTACTCACTTTCTCAAAGTAGGAAAAGCTGGCTTCCTTGTCGCTGAACAAACTTAATACAGCCATGTCTGCAAATGAATCCGGATATTTATTTATGAAATTGGAAGCATATTCGTCGGCGTCTTTACGTAAGACGATGATTTGTTCTGATAGTTTGTTAAAACCTGGTTCAAGAAGCCTGGAGAGGGAGTCTGCTTTTCGTGGGTCTTTGTTCTGATTAGTGAAAAACTGAAAAAGACTCTGAATTGAATCCTGTTTTTGCTTGATGGAATTTAACTTTCCGTAATAACCCATGGCCCAGGAATTGAAATCCATGAAGAGTTTGGTGTCTGGAGAACCTTCCGCTTTGTAGGTATATCCAAGGTTTTTCGCGTCCCCTGAAATGGTTACCTTTTCTTTGGAATCGAGAATCAGGGTTGCAAAGTTACCCTGGTTCAGAAATATGTTGTAGAATCCTTTCGACAAAAGTTTAGTGTGGAATTCAAATTCACCCGATTCATTGAGCTTGGTGGAGTCAATGTTTATAGGTTTCGGGGAGCTGGCATCCTGAAGCCAGATCATTTCTCCGGAAGAGTTGGTCAGTTTTCCTTTAATGAGCAAGGCACCATCACCCTTGGTTGAATTTCCTGTTTTTCCTGAGCAGGATAAAAACAGACTGGCAGATACAATGAATACTAGCATGTTGTTCATTACGTTAGAATGTTTCAATAAATTCATTTCTCCAGCTCCTTTTTCATTAATTCGTTTGCTACTTTGGGGTCGGCTTTGCCCTTACTGAGCTTCATGACTTCCCCCATAAAATGCCCTATGAGGCCTGTTTTCCCGTTCTTATATTCCAATACCTTATCCGGATATTTTTGCAGGGCCTCTTTAATCAGTTCTTGCAGTGCACCGGTATTGCTCTCCTGAATCAGGTTGAGTGTTTCTGCAATCTTAAGCGGTGTTTGACCTGGGTCCTTTATCAAAGCAGGGAAGATGGTCTGAGAGGCTACACTACTGCTTACCTTTCCATCATCCACAAGCTTGATAAGTGCGGAGAGCTGATGTGCAGGTAGAGGAAACTGATCGATGGTTATTGCATTTTCGTTTAGATAGTTTTTAACGGTTCCCATCATCCAATTAGCCGCGGCCTTGTAATTGCTGGTTTTTTGGATTAGATCTTCAAAGTAGGAAGCGATAGTTTTGCTTTCGGTAAGGAAGCTTGCATCATAATCGGAAAGATGGAGTTCTTTTTTGTATTTATTAAAAAGTTCATCCGGAAGCGCCGGCATGGTGCTTCTTATTTTTTCAATATAGTCAACACTGACGATAACAGGAGGGAGGTCTGGCTCAGGAAAGTATCGATAATCGTTAGCCATCTCTTTGCTCCGGAGAGAAAATGTAGTGCCTTTGGAGGCATCAAAACTGCGAGTATCCTGATCTACGGTTCCCCCGGCTTCAATCAAATCAATATGTCTTTTTATTTCGTGCTCTATAGCAAGCTTTACATTCCGGATGGAATTCATGTTTTTTACTTCCACACGGCGGCCGAATGTTTTCGATCCCTTAAGCATTACAGATACATTGGCATCACATCGCAGGGAACCTTCTTCCATATTACCATCACAGATATCCAGATGTCTGACTAATTTCCGGACCTCCGACAAATAACTGTATGCTTCATCGGCATTTTTTAGTTCAGGTTCAGATACAATTTCAAGAAGAGCAACACCCGCACGGTTAAGATCGATGAGTGTATCGAAAGGGTCCTGGTCATGAATGCTTTTTCCGGCATCTTCTTCCATATGAATCCGGGTGAGGTGAATAACCCGCTCATTTCCGTCTTTATCCTTGATGGTAATATGGCCTCCCCGGCAGATGGGTGTTTTATCCTGAGTGATCTGATATCCTTTTGGAAGGTCTGCGTAGAAATAATTTTTCCGGGCATACATGTTCTCTCTGGTTATCGTGCAATTCAAAGCAAGGCCAAGACGAACAGCATATTCAATTACTTTTTTATTGGCTTTGGGCAAGGTTCCAGGGTGGCCCAGGGTGATAACGCTTACATGAGTATTCGGTAAGGCCCCGTATTCCGCAGAATCAGAGGAATACGCTTTACTATTTGTCAGCAGCTGAATATGAACCTCCAGTCCGATAACAGTTTCGTATTTGTCGTAAATATTCAATGGTTATATAGATATTAGGACATTAAAGATAAGAAAAATGAAGATTCCTGAAGGTTCTTGCCCCGCAGTGCTTGCTAAAAGATGTTAAGGAGTTCTCTAGAAGTTTGGTTTAAGCATGTATTTTGAGTAGAACTCATTAATTACAACTACAGCCTCATCAGCAGTATCCACAATATGAAAGAGTCCCAGGTCATCCGCATTGATGTTCTGTTCCCTCAGCATGGTGCTTTTTATCCAGTCAATTAACCCACTCCAGTATTCCTTTCCAACTAACACAATCGGGAAATGGGCTATTTTATTGGTCTGAACCAGGGTGATAGCTTCAAACAACTCATCCATAGTTCCGAACCCTCCGGGAAGGGCAATGAAACCTTGCGAATATTTCAGGAAAATAGTCTTTCGTACGAAAAAGTAATCAAAAGTGATCATTTTATCGTAATCGATGAAAGGGTTCGAGTACTGTTCGAAAGGGAGCTTAATATTTAATCCCACAGATTTGCCGCCTCCCGCCTTCGCGCCTTTATTAGCACCTTCCATAATTCCCGGCCCGCCTCCGGTAATGACTCCATAACCTTCTCGGGTGAGTTTGAAAGCAATTTCCTCTGCAAGTTTATAATAGGGAGTCCCTGGTTTAGTTCTTGCAGAACCGAATACCGAAACACACGGACCTATTCGGCCCATTTTTTCAAAACCTTCTACAAATTCGGCTATAATTTTAAATATTTGCCATGAATCAGTGGCTTTGATATCGTTCCAGTCTTTCTCTGCAAAAGCCTTCCGGATCATTTCTTCGTCTTTGTTCGTCATATCTTTCTAGGGTCCATTTATTTAATTTTATCAAGTGTTCCGGATTTGGAAGAAAGCTTCAAAGATTCGAGTTCTTCCCGGAGATACCTTGCTGTAAAACTATCTTTATTTCTGATTATTTCTTCCGGAGTTCCGGTCGCAATAATATTTCCACCGCCTTTGCCACCTTCAGGTCCAATATCAATGATGTGATCGGCAACTTTGATCATATCCATATTGTGTTCAATAACCAGAACGGTATTTCCATTATCGGCAAGTCTGTTCAGGACTTCCAGCAGAATCCGGATGTCTTCGAAATGAAGCCCTGTAGTAGGTTCATCCAGAATATAGAAAGTATTGCCAGTTTCTTTCTTTGCAAGTTCTGTAGCCAATTTCACACGTTGGGCTTCTCCTCCGCTAAGTGTTGTAGAGGCTTGGCCCAATGTAATATAGCCAAGTCCTACGCTTTGCAAAGCTTTAACACGGCCCAGAATGGAAGGTTGATTCTCAAAAAAAGTTACAGCAATATCAATAGTCATATTTAGGACATCAATGATTGATTTTCCCTTATACCTTACCTCCAGGGTCTCCCGGTTATATCTTTTCCCGTTGCAGGTTTCACAATTGACATAAACATCCGGAAGGAAGTTCATCTCAATAGTTCTCAAACCTGCCCCCTGGCAGGTTTCACATCTTCCACCTTTTACATTAAATGAGAATCTTCCGGGTTTATAGCCTCTGATTTTGGCTTCCGGCAAAACAGCAAACAGGTTCCGGATATCACTGAATACCCCAGTGTACGTGCAGGGGTTGGAGCGGGTTGTTCTTCCGATCGGGCTTTGATCAATCTCAATCACTTTGTCAATATTTCCAAGGCCTTCAATAGAGCGGTAAGGAAGGGGCTTTTTATCGCTTCGGTAAAAAGTACGACTTAGAATAGGGTACAAGGTTTCATTGATAAGTGAAGACTTTCCGCTGCCCGACACACCTGTGACACAAATAAATTTGCCGAGAGGAAATTCCGCAGTGACATTATTAAGATTATGACCGCTTGCTCCCTTCAGGATGATTGATTTTCCATTTCCGTTACGATGTTTTTCTGCAATAGGAATGGTTTTACGGCCTACCAGATAATCTGCAGTAAGTGAATCAGCCTGCATAATTTCTTTTGGAGTGCCTTCCGCAACAACACGTCCTCCATGAATGCCTGCAAATGGACCGATGTCCAGTACATAGTCAGCAGACAAGATCATTTCCTTGTCATGTTCCACAACAATCACAGAATTTCCAATATCTCTAAGGTTTCTGAGCGCATGAATGAGCCGAAGGTTATCTCGTTGATGCAGCCCTATACTGGGCTCATCAAGTATATAAAGCACCCCTACCAGCTGAGAACCAATCTGGGTTGCCAGACGAATTCGTTGTGCTTCCCCGCCTGACAAGGATCTTGCACTTCGGTCGATAGTCAGGTATGTGAGACCTACATCAAGGAGAAATTGGATTCTCGTCCTTATCTCTTTAAGGACTTCAGAAGCGATAAGATTTTGTCTCGGGTCAAGTCTTTGTTCGAGGTCTTTAAACCAGTCCTGCAGCTGAATAATATCCATCTGTCCCAGCTCAGCAATGTTTTTACCGTCAATCCTGAAAAAAAGTGCTTCCTTTTTCAGACGTGTGCCTTCGCACTTGGGACAAACAGCTTCATTCATAAATTCCTGCGCCCACTTGCTGATAATAGCAGAGCCACTTTCCTCTTCCTGCCTGGCTATAAAATTAACGACACCCTGAAAAGAAAGCGAATAGCTCGTCGCGCTGCTCTGGGCATCGTTTTTGACCTTTAATACTTCATCAGTACCATAGAGAATCATGTTCAGAGCATCTTCAGGAATGTCTTTGATAGGATCTGAAATTGAAAACCCATGCCTTTCAGCAATGGCATCTATATGACGGAAGATAAAAGAGCTTCGATATTCTCCAAGGGGTACGATCCCACCCTGTTTAATGCTTTTTCCGGAGTTCGGGATTATTTTACTGACATCGATTTGAAGAATATGTCCGAGGCCGTTGCATTTAGGACAGGCTCCATAAGGGGAGTTGAATGAAAAAAGGTTAGGAGCGGGTTCGTCGTAAGAGATGCCGGAGGTAGGGCACATCAGGTGTCTGCTAAAATGCCGAAGCTCGCCGGATCCGTTGTCAATAACCAGCAGCGTGCCTTTGCCGTGTTTCATTGCAACCTGTATGGATTCCGAAATCCTCAGTCGGCTTGATTCTGAAACCTCGATACGGTCAATTACAATTTCAATGTCATGGGTTTTGTAACGATCGATCTGCATTCGCGCATTGGCAGTTAGGTCTTTTATTTCCCCGTCTATGCGTGCACGGAGAAAGCCGAGACGTTTAATCTGTTCAAACAACTCCCGGTAGTGACCCTTCCGGCCCCGGACTACGGGGGCAAGTATCAGAATTTTTTTACCGTTGAAATTTTCAAATATTAATTTCTGAATCTGGTCATCAGAATAACGAACCATTTTTTCCCCGCTCACATAAGAATAGGCGTCAGCTGTACGGGCATACAGGAGACGCAAGAAGTCATAGATCTCTGTTATAGTACCTACAGTGGACCGGGGGTTTTTGTTGACTGTTTTTTGTTCAATGGAGATAACCGGGCTTAGTCCGGTTATTTTATCTACATCCGGTCTTTCCATCTCCCCCAGAAATTGTCTGGCATAGGAGGAAAAAGTTTCGATGTATCTTCTCTGACCTTCTGCATAAATCGTGTCAAAAGCCAATGATGATTTCCCGCTCCCGCTTAAGCCAGTGATGACGACCAATTTGTTACGGGGAATATTTACCGTCAGTCCTTTGAGGTTGTGCACTCTTGCGCCGATAACCTCCAGAAATTGTTGTTTCGGAGCGCTTGAATTTGTTACTGAAATAAGTTCCTTCTTTTTCATTGGTTTGTTCGGAGGATAACTATTTCCTGCCCGATAACTATTTCTGATTTGGAATCAATATGATTCCATGTACGGAGGAGCTCTTCACTTACTCCGTATTTTTTTGACAAGGATGAAATGTTTTCATCAACCTGTACAATATGCTTAATGCCATGGGAAAGACTATCGAGGGTAATATCTGCGGAGGTGACAAAGCGGATTGTGTCTGGAACAGGAGCAGGATTTATTTCGGGCTCTTCTTCCGGATAAATTTTTGTTCCTTTTGTTAATAAACTGATGGTATATGTTTTCCGGTCATTGTTTGACATGGAATTTTTTCTAAGCCAGGGGTTGAGAAGCTTCAGGATCTTATAGGTTGTTCCTTGCTTGATAGCAAAATCAGCAAGGTCGGTAATGGAGGAATCGACTCTGACGGTTCGTAATGGCAGGGGAGGGTATAGGTCGTGTCTGCGAAGTTCGAAACCATAGGCCTTTGGTCTTTTCAGAATGTCTTTAACAGCTAATATTCTGAAAACATATCTCGCTGTTTCTTCATTGAGGTAAAGATCATAATAATTATGGGTTCTCTGTTTTTCAATTTGTTTATCAATTCCCCCCATCCCAAGATTGTATGAAGCTGCAACAAGGGTCCAGTTGTGATATTTTTCAAATGCTTCTTTGAAAAAGAGGCAGGCAGCTTCGGTGGACTTTTCCACATTGTATCGTTCATCCACCTCATCGCTTATTTCAAGTCCGTAATTTCTGGCTGTAGGATCGATGAGTTGCCAAAACCCTGTTGCTCCTGCCGGGGATACAACGTTTGTAAAACCACTTTCTATCAGTGCAATGTATTCAAAGTCCTGAGGGATACCATGGCGCTTGAGGATGGGTTCTATTACCGGAAACCATCGGTTACAACGTTTCAGAAAGAGCAGGGTCTGGGATTGCCAGTATGTATTGATCAGCAGCTCCTTCTCAAGGCTCTCCCGGATAGTGTAATCTGAAACTGGAACAGGCTCCCCGCAAAAATCGAGTTCCTTGGGAAGAGGAATGCCAAATACTTTATAACTGGAGTTGAAATAATTTTTGTATGAATTATCGCTGACACGATCGCTCACGGAGTAATTAAATAGTTTGATTATAAGAACAAGAAAAATGAGACTGCAAAAAGCCGTAAGATGCTTTCTGAATGGTAGAAGGATTGCTTTGATTTTTTCCCAGGTTTTCTTCATTGCGCCTTCTGGTATTTTTGGGTGATGTAATAGAAGGAGGAAAGAAGAAGTACGAAATACAATGAAAATATCATGATCTGCAGATATCCCCAGGATTCCAAGTACATATTAATACCATAAGTCAGACCCAGTGAAATGAAGCTGATAAGGGCAAAGACAACAGCAACTTTTCTTTCACTCAATCCAAAGTAAACCAGATGGTGTGTGGTATGATCTTTTCCTCCGATAAATGGAGAACGCCCTTTTGCAACCCTGTTTATGATAACAATACTGGTATCAATAATAGGAAGAATGAATGCAAGGAGAGCAACGAACAACTGTTTTGAATGAATATAATGATGTGCAAAATCAGGTGCATTCCAAAAACAATTTATTCCAACCGCCGCAAGGAATACTCCAAGAAACTGGCTGCCTGTATCTCCCATGAATAGTTGGGAAGGATTCCAGTTATAGTACATGAATCCGCATAGCGCAGCCAGGACTCCAAGCATTATCATGAAATAAATGTTCATGCAATCTCCCCTGAGATATTCGAATAAGACGGCATAAGAAAGAACGTTGATGGAGATGACGGTGGTTATTCCATCCATATTGTCCAGCATATTTATTGAATTCATCATACCAACGACCCAGAATACGGTAAACAGATAATTCGCAATATTATCGGTAAAGACAGTGATGTATGTCCCGGAGATGATGAGTACAAGCGCACAGGAGATCTGGACAAAAAGCTTGAGTAATGGTTTGGTATTGTAAGCATCATCTGCAAGACCCATTAGAAAAGCCAAAGAGCAGGCTCCTAATAAACCCAGCAACCGCTGATTCATTAAAAGTTGATTCTGAGGAAAAAAGACGGTATAACTAGCCACAGAAAGCAGGAAGAGAAGGTAAAAGCAAATTCCTCCCACTGAAGGCTTGTACTGACTATTCCAACGGATCATACCCTCCGTTCTGTTCCTGATTCCGAGGGTCCTGGTAAACCGGAGAAGAACTCCGTTAAGGACTAGGGAAAAACAGGTAACTGAGAGAAAATAACCCAGAAAAACCGCCAGTAAATAACTGTTCATTTAATATTGGAAATAGCTTGCAAAGGTATGAATTTGAGGCTTCTAAAACAAGCTAACTAAGTCGCGGAAAGCGTTGCCTGTCAGGTCTTTATCGGAGAGGGCCGGATTCTCTGTTTTCCAGTCGATTGAAAGGTCTTTATCGTTCCACAAAATAGATCCTTCACTGGCCTTATTATAGGGTGCAGAGCATTTGTAGCTGAAAATAGTTTGGTCTTTCAAAGTCACGAAGCCATGAGCAAATCCTGCGGGAATCAGGAACTGAAGCATATTTTCATCATTCAACTCGATAGAATAATGCTGCCCATAGGTTGGAGAAGCTTTCCTGATATCCACCGCAATGTCAAGAACAGCACCCGCAATCACTCTCACTAGCTTTGCCTGAGCAAAAGGAGGGTTCTGGAAATGCAGGCCACGGAGCACTCCCTTTTGGGAAAGTGATTGGTTGTCCTGAACGAAGTCCAGATGAATTCCTGCCGCCTCAAATTTTTCACGACTCCAGGATTCATAAAAGTACCCCCGGCCATCATTGAAAATCCGTGGCTTTATGATAAGCAACCCTTCTATATGGGTTTTTATAATTTCCATCTAAAATTTAGCTTTTCTTAGTGCTTTTTTGTCTACCGGGTTTGGATTCATCATAATATCCATAACTGCTTCCATATCCATAACCATATCCATGACCATACCCGTAATTATAGCCATATCCTCTTTTTTCAATATCAACTCCATTGAGAATCACACTGAGTTTCTTTATGCCACTTTCATTCTGAAGTCGATCTACATTTTGAATGAAGGACTTTTTCGAATATTCTGCCCTGAAAATGTAAATCGGGTAATCGGCTTTCCGCATAAGGTCTATACCATCAGTAACCAATCCGACAGGAGGATTGTCAATAATGATCATGGAATACTTGGTCTTCAGATAGTCGATAATTTCCGACATTTTTTTGCTCAACATCAGTTCAGAGGGATTGGGAGGGATTGGACCAGAGGTGATGAAATCCATATTTTCCAGTTGACTATGTTGGATACAATCCTCCACAGTGTCCCTGCCGATCAAAATGGTACTCATCCCTTTAAGATTGGAAACTTCCAGGCCCAGGTGGATTTTTGGCTTTCGCATATCCAGGTCAAGAATAACTACTTTTTTGCCGGAGTAAGCAATAATTCCGGCGAGGTTAAGTGCAACGAATGTTTTTCCTTCTCCGGATATTGTAGAAGTAACAGTCATGACCTTGGGGCCAATTTCATCCGAAATAAAATGCATATTGGATCTCACAGATCGGAATGCTTCAGCGATAAGTGATTTAGGGTTTTTATCGACGAGCAACTGGGAGATTGGGATGTCTTTTTTGTACTTGGGAATAATACCAAGGATAGATATTCCTGCATTGGTATGCCTGGTAATTTCGTTTAATGAACTTATTTTATCATGGAGGAGATATCTGATTAATACCACCAGAAGGCTCAATAAGGCTGCTGCAAAAATGGCCAGAGTAAAAGAAATATTGGGATTTGGAAATACTGGAACAGTTGGAGTAATAGGCACTTCCAGGATAAGGTGATGAGAGATGAATCCAGCTTTGGAGATCTGATACTCAGTCTTTTTCTCCAATAAAAGGGTGTAGAATTTTTCGTTTATTTCGTATAGGTGCTGAAGCCTACCATACTCCACTTCTGCTCCGGGGTCATTATACTTGACCTCATAACGTTTTGTGAGTTTTTCAAGTTGTTCGGTCTTCGTCTTCAGTTTTGTTTTAACTGCATCAATGCTTTCAAGCAGCATCCTTTTTTGAAGGTCTATCTGGTAGTCATACCATTTGATGGATTGATTTTCAACTTTATTTTGAAACAACGATTCTTCCCGGTCTATTACAAGCTTATAAAGGACAGAGACCTGCGCGTTAAGCGTAGCCATATTTTCTGAACCAGATAGCATTGCAAGCAATGAGGTGACATCCGGCTTGTTTTCTGATTTTACTTTTTTCTCAATTTCGGATAGAACATTTTCTTCCATCTCCGTTTTAGTATAGTCGTCTTCAAGATTGTTCAGTCTGATGAAGTTAACATTAGCAAGTTCTTTATTCTCACTGAACTTATATTCCCGCTTGAAATTTCCAAGTGTGGATTCAGAGTTTTTAAGCCGATTGTATACGGATTCAAGTTGGTTGTCGATAAATTCAAGAACACTTTTAGCACTTTCCCCCCTCCGTTCAACATCGTATGCAATAAATTCTGACGTTATTGCATTCACTACATCAGAGGTCTTAATAGCGTTATTGTCCCTGAACAAGATCTTAACTGTCTTGGCGGCATCATTCAATAGAGTGACACTAAGCCTGGGGTTATACATTGCAGCAAGATTCTCCAGGTTATTGATGACAAAATAAAAACGTTTTTTCTTTGTTTCTCCTACTTTCCATTCCTTATCGATGAGCGTGATTTTTAATTCTGCCTGAGGGAGATCCGTGATCCATTCACCAGTTCTGAAAATACGGGTCTGGGTTTTCCCTGACAAAGAATAGGTGATTTCCCCTGAAGTGCTGCTCTTTGGGGTAATGAAAATTCTTACTCCGCAGATATCTCCGGTTTTTAATTTTGATTCTACGGAGTATTGAGATCCTTTGTAATGCTCATTCGTACGGAATGTGCCCTCTTCAAAATAACTGACCGAAAGTGGCAGGGTGGAAAGCACCCGCTTCAGAAAAACTCTGGATCTTAACAGTTCGATATCACCGGCTAGTTGCTTATCTTCTGCATCTCCTTCATAAATATTTTTTGCATCCAGTACCTTATTGGCATTATTACTGTTGTTGATCTGCAGGATCGTACTTGATTCATATACTTTAGGAGTATACCGCAAATACAAAAAAGCGGTGGAAAGGGAGATACTAAAAAACAGGATTGACCAGAGAATCGATTTGCCTGCAATGGAAAGGAAGAGAGCCGGTTCAAATTCATTACTGAAATTTGTTATCCGTTCCCGGTATCGTTCAAAGTTATCGCCCGATGTCGAAAGATCTTCCTGGAGCATAGATTTTGCAGCTTAATGCTTGACCGTTAAGTATAAGGTATATCCAAGAAAAAAGCTGTTAACTAGGGTCAAAAAGGGTTCGATTTCTTTAATGAACTCTACAGTAGGTCTGATCCTGGTATCAATATAGATAATATCATTGGGTTGTACCACCATATTCGCTTCAGGAATACCGGAAATAGTTGACAGGTCAATAAGATACACGATTGGTTTCTGTGGATCTCCCCGTATCACCTTTATTTTATGTGCTTTTGCATATTCAGGAAGCCCACTGGCCATTGCGATCGCTTCAATTAAGGTGGTGTGGTTGTTCGTAAGAGGAAATACCTTGGCTGATGCGCCTGCTCCAGGAAAAATGATGAACCTTTTATTGCTCACTTTGATTTGTACGAAAGGTTTTACATAGAACTGTGAATATTTTGTTTCCAGCATGGATTCCGCTTCATGGATCGTCATACCCGCCAACTGGACCTGGCCCAATACCGGTAACTTAGCGGTCCCGTCATTTTCGATTACATATTGCAAGGAGTTTGATTGTAATAGAAGAGCATTACCGGATGAAGCAGTAAGGTCAATAAGTTTAAATCCGTCATTTGAAAAGAGTCGGAAATCAATAACATCATTAGGACTGATTTTCAAATCTTTAAATGCAACCGTATCTTGAATCTTGGAATAAACAAAATTTTTAGGAGTTTTGAGCATAATATCAGGACGAAAATGAGAGCATCCCGACACAAAAACTGCTCCCAAAATAATGATAATGATTTTTTTCATAAAACAATCTTATTGCTTGGATATGAGC
>PLYR01000081.1 GCA_003153435.1 Bacteroidota bacterium | reverse complement strand
AATTATTAAGACGTTAAGTATAGTGATAAGGTGATAGCCTTAGATATTGACGTTTCAGGAAATATAATTGTTACCGGTCAGAGTCAAACTGCTCTGCAAACCTATTCAATCGTTACAATAAAATATGACGCAAGTGGTGCCAGCAATGGATTGCAACTTATAATGGTTTGACAGGTTACAACACATCCAATGGCCCAGTAGATGTGGTTACAGATCCGCTTGGAAATGTTTATGTAACAGGAAATACCGGAAATTATTCAACTTTCCCTACTTCCTACTTCTTTCAAACGATTAAATATAGCACTACCGGAGTACAACAATGGGTAAATACCTTTGCCGGAACAACCCAACATGCGCTCTCTTCTGGGCTGGTTATTAATGGAAATGGAGTTGTCATTGTTGGTTCCAGCTCAGATACACTCTCCGATGGGACAAACAACGGCGGTAGAGCTGTGCTTCTGAATCTTGATTTAAACAGCGGAAACGCAATCTGGACTTCTTATCTTAATGGTCCTGCTTCCACTCCTTATTCCGGAGGCACTGCAGTGACAAACGATTTAAATGGAAACATTTATATTGCTGGCGGTATGGATAATGTAGCCGACGCGGGAAGCACACAAGTTTGTATGGTTGCTAAGTATTCCGCCTCCGGCAGTCTTCAATGGTATAGCACCTATGATGGACAAGCAACCTACCCGATTGCTACTGCATTGACCCTGGATCCAAGCAATAATGTAATTGTTACTGGGACAGCCGAAAATTCAACATCAGGTTTTACCGAATATCATACAGTTAAATTTGATAATACCGGCAATCAATCATGGGCCTCCATTTTTTCTGAAGGAGGGTTTTTGAAAAATGATGCGAGTAGTTTTCTGAATAATAATATTGTTGCAGACAGTGCCGGAAACTCTTATATCTGTGGACAGGTATTAAATGCTGCGGGTACCGGTCCTGATTTTGTAACAATAAAATATTCTCCCTCAGGTGCTCAATTATGGACTGCTGATTTCAATAGCCCTACCGGAGATGGATTTGCAGAGGACTTATTTGTGGATAAAGGGGCTGTGTATGTGACAGGTGAAGTTGGGCAAAACGGGGTCGATTTTATTACTACAATTAAGTATCCTCAGAATAGTCGTGTTGTAATACCTCTGGATACAATGTTTAAGAATCTTAATGCAGCAAATATTCAAACGGGCTATCTTTATGACCAGGCTTTTCATTTTACCAACATGAATAATTACGATGGGGTATTTGATACTGTTTCGGAATTTGCTAGTTGGAAGCAGATGTATTTGGAAACATACAATTCAGCAATCGCTGCTCCTGCAATTCCGTCAATTGATACCATTGTCTCAAATATTCGCAAATTCAACGCAAGTAATAATAATGCAGTTCCTCTTTTGATAATGAACTTTCAATATAACCAGATCAAGGAGTATGCTAGGGATAGCAACTGGATTCAGTTTATTAATGGAAAGTATTACGATGGGCCTGGCAATCATCCATCTCCCTACTATACTAAAACATTGTTCGCCGCGGCCCCAGCTACGGATAAAATCTCAAGTTCCACAATTACATATGCCATAAGCCCGAAATTCTTCCTTTCCGGAGATGGAATTCTTCCAACAACTCTGCAAATTGATTTTGGAGATGGTTTGGGATTTAGAAGTGTAAATTGGGGCGATCAGATCACTGTTAACTATTCAACTGGTCGTGCTCCGATATCGTCCCCTGATCTGGTTACATTGAAAGTCCATGCGACTTTTGGGTCCAGGACTATGGCTACTAGCTCAGTTTTGAGTACATCAAATTGTATTACAACTTATGAATTAGATAATCCACCCTGGAATTATTTTCCATCACCAGGGAACAATTATATTTGGGAGTTTTTAGCTTCAATACCTTATTTAGGTAGTTATGGCAGAGGTAATGCTTATGTTATTTATAGAGATAGTGTACCTCCTTCCGAAATAGGTAAATTTAGAAAACCTATTGTTTTTGTAGAAGGTGTTGATTTTGGATATGACCACTTACCTGGGAGAAACGGTGACCTTGGTTTCTGTGAATTCATGGGAGGGAACAAGACTGATTTTGGTGTGCTAAAGGATATGCCTTTCCTGATCGATAAAATGAGAGCGTTGGGGTATGATATTATTATCCTAGATTTTTATGATGGAGCGGACTACATACAAAGAAATGGGTTGTTATTGGTAGAGTTGCTCAACAGAATAAATGCTTCAAAATTGGGTTCCGAAGAGAACGTAGTGCTCGGAGCAAGTATGGGTGGACAAGTTGCTAAGTATGCTTTATCCTACATGGAAAAAAACGACTTGCATCATTGCACTAGGGAATACATCTCGTTTGATTCTCCGCAATTAGGAGCTAATATTCCACTTGGTCTTCAATGGATGATTGATTTCCTCGCATATAATGGTCCAAGTCAATTAAATCGAAGTTTTCAAGAACAAGCTGAAGGTAAACTGAATCGGACGGCTGCGAAACAATTGTTATTGGAGCATTACACTCATCCTGGATATCCTGGTACAAATTCTCCTAATGACGCTGCTTCCTTGCATACAGATTTTTACAATAATATCAGTTATCCAATGAATCTTCGGAAGGTTGCTGTTGCAAATGGAAGTGGAAATGCTACTGGTCAAGGATATAGCCCTGGAGACTTAAAAATGAAATGGACAATCCCAGCTCCTGGATGTTCAGTTATAATTGATGCTGAAGTATATGCCGAATCTGGAAATAACACTCTTTTCAAAGGGAGAGTAGTTGATAATTTAGGTGTCTTAGCATGTGGTGTTGCTGGAGCGGGCTGCATTCCATGTTATGATAACTTATCAGCATCCAGTTATGTTGCAGGCCCTGCTGGTTTACTCGCATTGGATAATGTCCCAGGAGGTAGGAGATCAAGCTTTGATGATGCGGCAAAGGCCATTAATGATCCATTAACTACTAATAACATCTTGGGGCATAGTTGGATACTATACCCTGCTCATATTTATAATGGAGGCGTCCATGCATTTATTCCAACAATTAGTTCACTTGGAGTAAATACAACAAATTATTTTTACAATGTAAGTAATAATATTCCTTCAACTGCACCCAATCCTTCCTTGTATGCTTTTGATGCGTATTATGCGCCTCCGGCAAATCAGGACCATGTGTTTATTGATATTACACAAACAGGACCTAAGAAGTTTGGTTATAACACAACTCCAGGAGGAAATGCGGAGTGGGTACTTCAGGAAATGTTAAATAATGAATTACCGCTAGTATCGCATTTATTTGTAGGAAATCCAATGGGAACAAGTGGGGTTTTTAATTTTGGACGCATTGAAGAGAGTCATCATCTACCAGATCTAACAATTGATAACGGAGGAAAACTGTATGTGAATGCAAATATGCTTACTGATTATGGGGCAGTTGCCAAGTTCATACCTCCAGCCGGGGTGGCGGCACCTATTGCTGGTTCCAATTATATTTTGGAAACTTCGGATTGCGCCTCTATTATTACCATAGCAAATGGAGGATTGATGTCCCTGGGAGATCATAATTCTCCGAATAACACAGCCACTGTTATTATTCATAAAAATGTTCTTCTGGAGATTCAATCAGGCGGTAAACTGGTTATAAATGACAACTCCCGCCTGATAATTGAACGCGGAGCAAGAATCAGTTATGATCAAGGAGCAGAAATCCAGTTATTAGGAGATAATGCGGTGCTGGAAATAGACGGAACTCTGGAATTGGGTGCCGGGGCTGATTTTACTTTTACTTACCCAGGGCACAATAGCGGATACGTTAAATTTGTTGGCTTCAATCCATGTCAATCAAATTTTGCAGTTTCCATTTGCCCCAATATTACTACTCCTTCCGGAGGTAGTTGCACGGTTACTCTTAAAGGGAAAAACAAGAATGATAAAGTTTTGGAGGTTTCAAATTTTGTCTATCCTCCTGATAACCTGACATTATTCACAATTGATAAAGGTCTTGTCGATGGCCCCGGCCTCTTAAATTTGGGATGCTCGATTCAGCTAACAAACTGTACCATGCATGCGCCTGTTAAAGTATATGGTCAACAAAACGCAACGATCAATAATTGTTTGTTCGACGGACCGACAGGAACTGAGAATATGGAAGCTTGTCTATTCAATTTCGGTTATCCCCTAACAATTTCGAATTCAACCTTTCATGGTTATCATCTTAACACGATTGATAAAGGGGTAACTCTTAATAATGTCAACTTCTATAACAATGATATTGGGTGGAATGCACATAATATGTCATTTCCAAGTGTATGTAATACTGTTATAGGAGGTGGCACACCTGCCAACGCAAACAACAGTGCTATAATCTATAAAGGAGGGGGAAGCGCCCCTTTATCCTTGAATGAATGTAACTTAAGCTATAATGGTATTGATGGAATCGAAATGTCCGGTTCTCCTCTAAATGTAAAATGCGGAAGCATCTCTAATAACGCCATTTATGGGTTATTAATTACCAACAACTCCTCTTTAAACATGAGTACGGACCCCGGATTTAATGCCGGGGAAGTTAATGCGATTAACAACGGAACCACCACCGGCTCTGGAGTGACTATACATTGTGAAGATGCAAATATGCTTTATCTAAACAATGGGGAAAATGAGTTGCTGTCTGCCGCCACATACCAAACTGGAGGGGCGTGCAGAAGCTCCCACCCGCCGGCAGTCTGCCGACCTTTAGATATTGACGGAACAATGGATATTAGCTATAATCCATGTAGCACCAATTGCGGAGGCCCGATTATATTACAGGCAAATCAGAATCATTGGAATGTCCAAACACCCAATCCAATTACTGGAATTTCACCCGTCCCGCTTGGAGAATATAATTTAAATACGGATTATGATTGTATTGTGCCGGTGGTGACAGGATATTCTGATCTGGGACCTAGGCAAATTATTTTGCAGGATAATAACCCTCGCCCACTTGGTGCATGCGGTCTTCCAGTCCCTTGTATTTCTTGTCTTCCGGTTACACAAGGACCGCTTGAATACTGCCCGGATTGCCAGTTAATTAATACCACATCATATACTGGTGTTCCTTTGAATCTGGCCGTTAAGAGAGCAATAAATACGATCAAGAAGGCTAACGCTGGCGCTAGTGCTTCCGGTGGTGGCCACAATAAAGATGCTGTGGATCTCTTCTATCAAATCCTAAAAGTTCCTATATCCAAGCCGACTCCCAACGAGCAATTCCTGATTAACCTGGCTTATCAGAAAATGAAAGAAGCTTTGGGGCTCGCATTCATGCAGTCTGAGATATTAGCCTCAGATAATGCGCCTATACTTCATGCTTCGGTTCTTCAGGTACTTGAGATTCAAGATGCTCTTATCACGAGTTTGATTCCATGCCCTCCCAATACAGATCGTGTCAATACTGGAGGCGGAAATCCAAATGTTCGTGCAGCAATCCTGATCGATAAGGCAATGACCTACAATCTTGCAGACAGGAGAGATATGGGAATCCCTATTTTGCAACAGATTATTTTGCCAGACACTTCGAATTTAAAACCATATGTTGTGCAATTAGAATGTATAATGAATCTGGAACAACAGGTATTGAGTGGTGTTATTACAAGGGAAATGTTTTCTGATGCGATGAAAAATTGTACCGGGCAAAATGCTCGTCATATGTTTGCTCATCATAGTAACTCAGGAGGAGGGGATAGTTCATCCGACGATGTGCTTGCTACGGAAGCGGTCAGTGTTTACCCTAACCCTACTCAATCAGAGCTGAACATTAAGATAACATTGCCGGAAAACTCAAATACCAAAGGTCAAACGATAAAATATGCAGTTCGTATTATTGACGTTCTAGGGCAAGTGGTTTATTCCGGTCAAATGAATTATGAAACAGTGATTGATGTTTCTGGGCTTGGAAAAGGAATATATGTAGTGGATGTTTTGAATGAATCAACACTTAACCGTTCGGAGCATCGGGTAATGATTAAATAGGCATTTACACCAGGTTTAACCGGGACCTGTCTTTCGGCTTAAAAAGACTAAATTAGAGTTCTTAACCGATCAATTATAGATGAATGACCTTTTTAATAAAAGAACGCTCAGGAGGCAAATCAGGCAGATATTAGCAACAATTGCAATTGTCCATTCAGGGGTATCTTCCCTGAATGGACAATGCTTGTGGCCTGCCATCACTTCAGATGATTTTACTCAATTATCCTTTGATATGTCCTCCCAACCGGACATCGCAATTGATGCCAGTGGAACTCCCTATGTTATATATTCAGCTGCAATCAATGGTGCGGTTATTGTAAAAAAATATGTTGGCGGGGCTTGGGTACAGTTAGGCACCGTTGGCAGATTTTCTGCTAATAATTATGCCAATTGCATTGCTATTGACCCAACAGGGAACCCCTACATTGCATTTTGTGACTTTCAGTTTACTGGTGGCAAGATAACGGTTATGAAATTTAACGGCACAGCTTGGTCTTATGTTGGTTCTGCCGGATTTAGCGCAGCCAATTCAAGCTACCCATCTTTAGCTCTTGATACTGCTGGTATTCCTTATGTTGCCTATTCCGACAGTACAACAGGGCAAGCAACTGTCAAAAAGTTTAGTGGAGGAAACTGGATAATGGTAGGGACTCCCAAATTCTCCCCAGGACAAGCTACCTGGACATCACTTGCACTTGATCATAGCGGGACACCTTATGTAGTCTATAAAGATTATGGTAACGGAGGAAAAATTTCTGTCATGAGCTTTAATGGAACGTCATGGATGAATATTGGAGCAGCCGGATTTTCAACAGCTGGCATTGCCTCTGATGACATTGCCATTGACCAATCAGGAAACCCTTATGTTGTATTTGCCGATGCATCAGTTGGCAATAAGGCTAGTGTAATGAAGTATCACGGTGGGACATGGTCTCTTGTTGGTACTCGCGGTTTTACCCCGACATCAACATCGTATACTAGCATTTCAATTGACGGTGGTGGGGAACCCTATATATCCATAAACCAGAATCCTAGCAGTGGGATTTCCAATGTGTTCAAATATAATGGCTCCATTTGGAACCCTGTTGGAGTTGGTCCCAATTCAGCGTCCACAACCTCATTCTCTACTATTTCGATTGCCAGTTCAGGAATGCCCTATCTTGTTTTTTCGGATCAAGGGGATAATGGTAAGGTGCTCACAAAGAGCTTCAATGGAACTTCCTGGCAACTGGTTGGGACGGATGGGATGGCTCAAGGAATGACATCTTTCCCTTGTCTCGCCACAGATCCCTCCAAATCTCTTTATTTGGCTTATACTGACAATCCAGCAAACGGATATAAAGCAAGCGTCTTGAAATATAACGGAACATCCTGGATAAACATCGGAGCTCCGGATTTCACATCTGCCGAAGCCGATTTTCCAACCTTGACTTTTGATAATACAGGGATCCCTTATATGGCTTTTTCTGATTTATCAAGTAGCGGAAACACATCTGTAATGAAGTATAATGGAGCAAGCTGGGTTTATGTCGGGACACCAGGATTTTCTTCAGGCATGGCTAGTACTACGTCCATTGGAATAGATGCGTCTAATTTACCCTGGGTAGCCTATCAGGATGGTGGAAATGCAGGGAAAATCACTGTAATGAAATACAACGGTTCTGCCTGGGTAAATGTGGGCTCTCCGGGATTCTCTTCGGGTCAAGCCTGGTGGACTTCGATGGTATTCGACGGCTCCGGTACAGCTTATGTTTGTTTCTCTGATATGGGGAATGGAGGGAAATGCGCTGTTATGAAATACAATGGCACTTCCTGGGTTTCGGTAGGTTCCTCTGGAATGTCACCTGGAGCGGCGAACTACCCTTGTATTACACTTACACCTACAGGTATGCCCATTGTACTTTTTAGCGACAACACAAATAATTGTAAAGCAACTTGCATGGAATACAATGGAATCTCATGGAGTGCTTTGGGTATCTTAGGTCTTTCTACAGGACATTCTCTTTATAATGCTATTACATCTGATGGGACCCCAAACCCCTATATTGCCTTCTCCGATTCAGTTTACGATGGCAAAATCAATGTTATGAAGTATAATGGTTCTTCCTGGACCAATACCGGATCAGCTGATTTTTCAGCGGGACAAACTTTGGGAACCAGCATTATAACAGATGCAAATTCCAAACCATTTGTAGCTTACGTAAGTGGAGGACTATTTACCCGAAAATTGGATTGTTCCACTGGCATTGATGAATTGGAAGCAGAACAACAGGTGTTGAGTTATCCAAACCCTTGCCAAACTACTTTTACATTGGATCATTTACAACCAGGTTCAACAATTGAAATTTACACGACATTAGGCGATCTAGTTTGGTCTCAGAAGAGTAATAAAGAGAGTGAAGTCATTGATATGACAACTTTAGCCAAAGGCATGTACTTCGTTCAAATACGTTACCAAAATTCATCAGGAAGATGCTTGAAAGTTATCAAGAATTAGGTACTAATTCTATAGTCCTTAAACAGTCTTTCTTAGTTGACATTTCAGCTAGAGCACCTAATGGGATTTTTCTTTTGTTTTATTTCCTTTTTTGAGAACCACTTCTTTATTTTAGAACGAAGGTAATTCAAAATCATTCAAACCTCTCCGACTGGCGCAGCATTTAATATGGTCGCTGGGCGAAGCCCTAAAGGATAAACGTCCTCGCTTCGTCCGATTATTTTAGTAGCGTCTTTCAGTAGCCGAAGCCTGAGCGAAGGCTACTTTGCTAAAGCGATGCTTTCACTTTAGCGAGGACGCTAACAAAATAGTCAAGCGTAGCCGGAAAAGGCTACGCTTAGAAGAGAAATCATTTTGAAACATGGGAGAATAAATTCAACAAAAAAGCCCAGAACGACTACATTTCTGGGCGTTTAAATGGAGATGAGAAATAAATCAGGCAGCTAAAACAGCTTCCAATTCTTTCAGTTGTTCTTTTACGGGTGAGGGTCCATTCGCTTTTTTCTTGTACCCTTTTTCCTTCATCAGCTTTGGATAGTATTTCTGCAATGCCATAAGCACTAATTTGAAGCTGTATGGAGAACGCATTTTTGAATCAACAAGCTCATCAATAAGATAACCCAAAAGTTTCTCCTTTTTGGCTTCATATTGTTCCAACATGAACTTCGATGGATTTTTAGCATGTAGCTTAACCATCTCATCAACTTTGTCGATTTTCTCGATTAAGTCCTGAAGCTGATATTTCTTTGACACTTTCATGATACAGTAAATTTAACAAATAATTTCCAAAAATCCTTTTTCCTTCTTAATGCCCTTCTTATTTGGTTTTGTATGACCAAATTGCTCACGCCAATATGCTGTATCTGACTGCGTGTAAAAATGGTACCGACTACCAACAGCATGGACTTCTAAAACATAAGCATCTATTCCAAACACATCCCAACTGCCTTCAGGTCTGAAAGGATAAAGTTTATCCCCCAATTCTTTAACCAGAGTATGACTTACAAAGGAAATAACGTCTATGTCCTTCGGATTGATTTTCTTAGTCACAAATGATCCGTTTACCCATTGTTTCACTTCAATTCCTCGTAGCAATGCCTTTATCTCATTGGAATACCGAATGTATTTATCAAAGTTTTTCGGGCGTGTTTCGGAATCAAAGCTATCCACAAAATGGGTCTTTAAATCTTTAACCTGACACGGTATCGGCCGATAAGGGGTTAGAAGTCCATTTGAATCGAATTTAAGCATAGAGCAAAGGTATGACTTTTCCATTCCTACGCTTAGCAGGGTCCTCTTCCGATTTTCATTAATTTTGAATCATGCGCATTCTTATTCCCTTCTCATTCCTTGTTCTCCTGCTTTTCTTTCAGGAAGGATGCGTTTCCACAAAATCCAAGCAAAACAGGTACATCAACAACGACTCACTCGGTCTATTCAGCACTCACCCCAGCAGACCTTTCAAATACGGATATGCCTATACCAAAGCAGAATGCCTCGATGGATACAAGAGTTTCCTTAACGACCTGGGCCTGAAAAAAGGAGAGGTGGTTGCCGATATCGGTGGGGCCAGCGGGTGGATAGAAGGGATCTTCTCCGTTTTTTCAGATAGCATAACCTACTATGTGGAAGACATTGATACCAATTATGCAAATGAATCGGAGCTGAAGAAAGTCGTTGAATATTATTCGGGGGTGAGAGGAAGTCCTCAGACCAATCAATTCCATTTCGTCACCGGAACAAAAACAACCACGAACCTACCGGATGGGATGTTCGATAAGATTATTATGCTTAACTCCTTCCACGAAATAAAGGCTCAGCAAAAAATATTAAAAGATGTGCTCAAAAAACTAAAACCGGATGGAGTATTAATTATTTCTGATTGCTTTTCAAATAAATACACGACCTATCATATTCCCGGCTGTGGTTCCAAAGCCCAAAGCATGAAGAAAATAAAAGATGAGGTGGAAAGTGCCGGGTATTTTCTCATCCATATAACAGAACCGGAAAATTCGTTTAGCAATGTCCTTACGTTTGAGCGGGATAGGCATCGGACTGTCCCATTATATGATAAGATCAACAGCGTTCAGGAGTTTATCCAAGTGCTGGATAAACTAAACGAATTGTTCTACGCAGAAGATTCTGTTCAGACTATGGATATCGGCATTTTCTTAGAGGCGCATCTGGAACAGATCACACAGGTATACCCATCGCTGGAGGATTACCTCAGCAGCCTGGGGTACGAATGGATAGATGAAAAGTTTTATCCAGCCGCATTGAATGTGATGAAGATCTGGGTAGAGCTTTATCCGAATTCAGCAGATGCGTATTATGGATTGGGACAGGCTTATCTTAAAAGCCTGAATGATCCGCTTGCCCTTAGCAACTTCAATAAAGCGCTTAAACTCGAACCGGGCAGCCGATATATTCAGCGTGCGATAACAAAGGCTAAATCCAGCCATTGAGTTTGTAATAGAGGATGGCCGTAAATTCCCGAAGGCAATTTATTTCCAGTTTGAGATAGTTCCAGAAATTATAACGTAAACCGAGATTGTCACTCACATCGGGTACATACTTCTTACCGCCAAGCTTTTTGAAATCAAAATCGAGATCCACGAACATGGCGTTTTCGGATGCGGCTTCCCCACCCACATGCATAAATCCAACTTTCCGGAAGGTAGCCGTGGTGCGACGCATATTTTCTGGAGAGGTAATGAATACTACATTCTGCTTAAGAAGACCAGGGAAGTCGTGAGCCAGACACAGCGCCTGTTCTCTGGTATTGGTCCCTCTTTTCTCGATATGGATTCTCAGCGAGTCTACTTTATGTAAAATGAGTTCATTCAGCATAGCAGCGATCACGACCGTATCTTTAGGATGAATGATCCACACCCCGCTCTCCGGGAAACGGGCCGCCATGGCAGACGTGTAATACAAACGAATAAGGTTGGCCTCGCTCGGCATTCCGCTTCCTCCCAGAAAAACAATGGCATCCGGCTTAAAATCATATTTACTGCCGCTTCTCCCCAGCCAGGCCATGACATCATAAGGAACCCGGGTAAAGCTTAAAACAAGTAAGAAGAAGGTGAAAGCACCCAGCGTAAGAAAGATCCAGCGGAAAATCTGCTTTAAGATCGAAAAGAGTTTCTGCATAGTTTTTTGTCAGTGACGAAGATACAACCTCTTCATTCCTCCTCATCTTTATTTTGATTAAATTTGACTATGAACTACCGCTTTCTCCTTGCATTCCTCTTTTTGGTTTTCTTCAAACAGATGGCCACTGCTCAAACGGAGAATCATCTTGGTCAGATAGTGCCGTTGAATATTCCGAATCCAGGGTTATTCGGAAACAGAACTCCTACTCCATCTCTGTTTTCCTCCACCTTTTCAATCGTTCATCTTCCTCCTTTCAGTTACAGGAAGACCCTCGACCGAGGGGCCGTCTTTTGCAGGTTTGAAAGCACGGTCAACATGAAATATAATATCTGGCTGAAGATACGCGCAGGTGATATGGATTCTTACCACCGAATGATCGAAATGAAGCAATAAGGCTTTGAAACGCCTTTTCGGCCCCAATGGCTAGCAATATTCCAATGTTTTCATTATATTTATCATCCGTTAGCAGCGTGCATACTCAGCCCTGTAACAGAACTCATCCAAACACTATGAAAAGATCAAGAATTCTCCTTGTCCTCCTGTCGTTGATAGGACTTACTGCTTTCAGTCAGGCACAGACCACCAAGGGTGTTGTCAAATCCGTACAGCCTTTCAATGACCAATATTCCCTGACAGTCAACGATATTTCTTATGTCTTGCTGGTTGATCCAAAGGGTACTCCCAAGAAACACTTTATCGTCAATCGCAAGTTCAAGGATATCCTCATCGAAAAAGGTGGGGTATACGAGCTTAATCCGAAGTACGCCGGAAAAACACTTTCGATTACTTATAGCGTGAATGGCAAAGGATGGAACTGCATTAAATCTTTAGAAGTCTCCAAATGATCAAAAAATTACTGCTCTCTTCTGTTTCTGTAGTACTGGGCCTTGGAGCCGGAGCCCAGACAATCCTGGGTATTGATGTCTCCACGTATCAGGGAAACATCACCTGGTCATCCGTGAAGAACACCTCCCACAAGCTCTTCTCCTGGGCCAAAGCCACAGAGGGAGTAAACATCACCGATAATCAATTTGTGAATAATGAGAATAATGGAACAGCGGCTCATGTATATATGGGTGCTTACCATTTTTCCAGAGCAGAATCGAATACTGCGGTTGCCGAAGCGAATTATTTTTTAAGCGTAGCCGGCTCCTATATAGGTCCGGGACACCTCCCTCCTGCTTTAGACCTGGAAGATCCGGGAGGATCGAGTCCACAGCTCACTGCCTATTTTACCAGTGCTGCACTCACTACCTGGGTGGTCGACTGGATGACTACTGTTCAAAATGCTACCGGGGTCACTCCGGTGCTTTACACTGATGGATCGATTGCAAATTATCTGGGAAGTGCAGCCCATGCCTACAAGCTTTGGACCGCCGATCCGGATGGAAGCCCTACCGCCACTCCAAGCTCTACATATATCGGCACCTGGCCTACCTGGACATTCAAACAATATTCCTGGACGGGTGCTATCTCTGGGATCAGCGGCAACGTCGACGAAGATGTTTTTAACGGAGATACGGCTGCTTTCAATCTATTGGTGAATCCAGTACCTCCGGTTTGTCATACCTGGTATGCCACCTTTCCATACGCAACCTCTTTTGAAACCCAGTGGGTAAAAGACAGCTGTGCAGAAGTGGCACAACGACTGCCTGATATGTATTGGAAAAGTAGCACCGGAGGCACCACCCCTAACGGAGATGACTTCTGGCACCGGCAGGATTATACCGGTGGAGACTGGAGCACCCCAACTAACGGTGCTTATACACCGGTAGCATCCAATGGATCCTACAGCGCAAGGTTTCATAATGATCCTCCTCCCGCAGGCTCCATCGGCATGCTTGACCTTTATATAAACCTTTCTCCTACCGGAACGAAAAACATTAGTTTTGATTATATACATAATGAAGCATCCCCATCTCCTTTTTCTTTTGATGTGCTGCTTTCAACCGACGGAGGTGTTACCTTTCCAACCACCCTGCTCACGATTACTTCCGCCCAGATGGCTGCGTGGACTACTCAAACCGTAACCACTACCTCCACTTCGGCCACAAGTGTACTTCGCTTCCGGACAACAGATAAGGGAACTGCGGATGTCGGAATAGACAACCTGAAGGTAAGCGCTGCGCCTACCGGAATTGATGAGCCTGTGCTGAACTCTAACTTTGCGGTGTTCCCGAATCCCAATAATGGTTCCTTTACTTACTTCGTTTCAGGAGTGGTGAATGAGAAAACCCAACTGGAAGTGTTTGATGGATTGGGAAGAAAAGTTTATTCCGCTTTATGCAATCCGGGATCTACTTCGGTGAACCTGGAGAATGCCGCAAATGGTATTTATTTTTTCCGGGTGATGAATGAAAGCGGGGAACGGTTATTATCGGAAGGAAAGCTGATTATAAAGAACTGATCGTATTCATATCTTTTAAGTCCTTGCTTAAACTAAAATGAAAAAACTATTTTCTTTTCCCGGATATTCGACACTCCTGCTTTTCAATTTTCTCTGCGTATCCGGATTTTCTCAGTCGGACCCCACTCAGAAAACACATCTGGAAGCGTTCTTCAAATCAAGATCCGCTTTTCAAACTGCGCTTCATGCCAAACTAACTAACCCCGGGATTCTGACCACCGGAGCCACGGTCTATGTGGGCAAGCCTTATACCGCCAGCGATACGATTACGCTAACAGGTGCAGTACCCGACACGTTTAAAGGCAGACCGATCTGGGTGGTTGGAAACGGTGTTTTCAAAATTCACAAAGCTACAGTCGACAGCTTCGGCAATATGTACATTCTTCAGAATGGACAAGTGATCATCGACTCTTCTTCCATTCATTTCCCTCAGGCTTATTTCTATGAGCTTTCCATTTTTCTGGCAGGAAACGGGCGGATGAATGCGACGAACTCTACTTTTAATTATGATTCCAAGCCACACGGACTGGGAACTTATGACTCTTCCAAGCTGATCATGAAAAATGTGGTGGTGCATGGCTTTACCACCACAGGATTAAACGGAAAAGGATCTATGAATATCAATACCTGCGATTCGGCGGAATTTCTGGTAGGAGACAGTTCCAGACTGGTCCTTAAAAAAACCACATACGATCTTATCTGGCATGAGTTCCCGGGAAATTCAATCGTAAACTTTTCGTTCGGGAAAGGAGATACCGCTTATGGTTATGTATTTGACAAGACCAGAGACGGAATAGGAACAGATACGGTGAAGAACATTAAATACAGCATCCAGGCCGATTCGGTTAATCAGATTCTCTGGGGAATGATGCCGAGTGCCGGATCGAAGGTTACCATTCATGATTCTAAAATCCGATCCATCGGAGTGCTGTTTGATCACCCTCAGGATTCGGTCGTCGTATCCGGAATCTTTGATAACTCTGCGTACACCAATTTCATCGCCCCATTAAAACTCAACGGTACTGCCACCTTAGACCGGACGTTAAGACTTGTGAATGATACCGTGACCACCTGGAGTCTCTATGTTGCTCATAAATCTATTCTGAATGTGAGTTCCTGTACCGCAGGCGAGATCGGAGCGGAGGGATCTTCCAAAGTTTACGGTCTCTCTTATACCGTAGATGGATCAGGAGGTTATCACTGGGCCAGTGATACCTCGAAAATATTTTCTTATGCGCTTAATGCAGCCACCACTTATGTAAGAAGTGAAAAAAACGGTTTCTTCCTGATTGAATATTCCACGCTCGGAATCCCGGTAGCCATTGATCAATCCATTCTTATAGTGGTCCAAAGTCAGGTTGGGATAGAGCCCACTGCTCTCTCCGGTTCCGTTGCCTGGTTCAATCGGATTGATCAACCCTCCGTTTCTATTTATGCAGACTCTTCGGTGCAGATCACTGGTTCAGCCTGGATCGACCAGGGTCCGACCAGTGTGTTGATGAATTTTAAGAACTGGCAATTATATTATGAGAAACAAGGAACAAGCACCTGGATTCCAATCACCGGAGCAGTGAATTCCAAAGCCAGTCATATCCAACTCGCATCCTGGAGTACGCATGGCCTTTCCAGTGGCACCTATTCCCTGCAGCTGGTATTAAGAGATACCTGGGGTGATAGCATCGGAGCGGTTATTCAGGTTAACGTGCTTCCGCCTGTAATAACCGGAATGACTTCTTTCCAAAAGTCCGGAGAACTGAACTTCTTTCCTAACCCTTCAACAGGAGTCATTCATGTGAGTGAAGTTACTCAAGAGGAACCTCTGGATCTTCAAATTATGGATCTCCAGGGAAAAATAATACTCCGGGAGCATTATACTCCTACAAACGCTTCGACTGAAATAACCTGCGATGCATCCTCTCTTGCAAAGGGAGTTTACATGATCAAGCTTATTCAAGGAGATCAGATCAAGACCGGAAAGCTTTTTATTCAGTAAGGCTGAATTAAACTA
>PLYR01000014.1 GCA_003153435.1 Bacteroidota bacterium | reverse complement strand
GATGCCGGGACCTATCAACCTCATGGGATCGATATTGATGAAGTGAACGGACTCGTTTATATAGCAAGTAGGAATATTAACCCCAATGGACCTGCTCCGCATCACACTTCCGTATGTGGAGGGCGCGATGGCTATATGACTGCCATTGATATGCACACCTTAAAGATGGTGCCTGGCTATCGGCCTGAAATGGCTGTGGATCCTTATTCAGTTGCTGTTCGTCCCTGATTATCTGATCCTGATCAGTTTCTCCGGAGCGGTAAGATAATCCGTTGTCTTTATCCGGACCAAATAGATACCCTCTGGCAGATCGGATGTAAAATTAAAGGTTCCGGTTGTTTGTGATAAAGCAACCTTGCTGACTAATTTACCTCCAATATCATAAACCTGAAATTCTCCACTTCCCCCGATTTCAGATAGATCATAATTTATACTTACTACACTCGTGAACGGATTCGGGAACATCTGAAAATAATTTCCAGAAGCCAGTTGAAAGGGTTTGGAAAACGAAAGCGAATCCCTGATCTGAAAAAGACCTACACCTCCTTCAACAATATTATCCGGAGGATAATCTGTAATCTGGAAGCTGACCTGCATGCCTGGTCCAGGCCCGATAACCAGGGGAAGGCTGATGCTGGTATGAATCCAGGCTCCATTTCCTGCACTATTCAGATCAATGGTTTGCAGACGAACATGTTCAGTGCCCTTGTTCACCCATACAATCATCGTATCGTTAGGTGACCCGTTTCGGTATCCTCCGTTATAAAACCAGCGGTCGAATTCAATGACCGGGTGTTTGAATCCTGTAAGATCAAATAAAGGGGAGGTTAAGGTGGTGCCTTGTTGATCTACATCATGCATCCACGCATTACCTCCTGCATTGTTGGTGATATAAGCCTGGTCTGCACACGTGCCTGCGATCGTATTTCCAGGACATGCCGCAATCAGACTGTCATATGCTACCCTGGGCGTTGAAAGGATCCAGGGGGCATTGAAAGATCCTGACACTCTCCAACCCGTATTGATTGAAAAATCATCGTAGTAACCGGAGCTCAGCGTTGTTGAATAAAAAGGAGTGGAAGCAGCTATATTCACAACGTTTATACACCTTGTTTTATAGCCCCATTTTCCAATAATCAGAGAATAGGTCCCTGTCTTCATAGCACAGGAATTGTAATTCCCACTGGAGTCAGTATAAAGTCGGATGGTATCGGGCCCGCTAAACTGAAGGCATGCTCCGGAGATATTCGCTCCAGTCAGGGAATCCTGAAGATGTCCTGAATAGGCAAGCGTACCAGGTTGATATAACTGTATATGCAGGGTGCTTACATTTCCCGGAGAAAGTGAGACCCCTGTAATGGTTTTGCTAACGTAGCCCGACTTTGAGAAGGTTACCGAATAGATACCCGGTGTGGAGGTTCCGGTCCGGAAGCTTCCATCCAGTTCCCCTATCTTTGGAAGCACCACCGAATCAAGGCTGATAACCACTTCCGGAACAGGAAGATGGCAGGTGCTGTCAGTGACCGTGCCTTCCAGGTAGCAAGCACGTTTATAAGTGGGACTGAGGATAAACAATCCTTCATTGATATTAGAGACCAGCAGGTTTCCGGAAGGGAGATAAGGATAAATCCCCCAGGCACCCATCATCCCGTTGCCGCTACCTCCGGGATAGGTTTCGTAATTTCCGACTTCAACAAGGTTTTGAGGACGATGGGCATCCACAATCACCGCTCCGTCTCTGTACCAGGAATCCACGGCCCAGTCATGCAGGATATGTACTTCATGTGGTATAGATCCTGAACCCGGATTAGAACGGAATTTATCCAGCACAGCAATATTCTGCAAATCGGAGATATCATAGGAAGTCAGGAAGGCTCCTGTTTTTTCGTCGGTTGTAAAGAGTGTTTTGCGATTGTCGGAGAGCCAGGTACTATGGGTGAAGGTTCCGGGGCTTGGCTCGGTCTGAAGAAGGACAGGATTCGCTTTGTTCCTGAAATCAATTACGGAAAAGTAACCCTGATAAATATTAGCAGCATACAAGGTATCATTGGATACGTATCCGCTGTGCACATAGTCCTGGTTATAGGCCCCGGCATAAACAGGGTTGAAGGGATCAATACTGATGTCCAGAACCAGGGCTCCTCCACCTGTATTTGATCCGAAGAGGTACACAAATTTTTTAACGGTATCTATGTAGAGCGTGTGTGCAGTGAGCAATTGTCCGGCAATAGCCCCATCACCGGAATAAGTATGATAAGCCAGAACGGAATCGGGAAGATTGTTCAAATCAATAATCTGAAGGGTGCCTCCGCTTCCTTCAGTCACCACATAAGCATAGTGACTATAAACAGAAACCTCTCTCCAAAGATTACTTACACTTGGAATCTGTACGATTTGGACAGGGGAGGTTGGGTTCGTGACATCCACGATGGAAAGACCGTGAGAAGCTCCACAGAGGGCATATTCTTTCCCTCCGGCAGAATATCCATAAACATTCGCAAGGGTCTGGCCTGGATAAGGCAGATTTCCAAGAAGCGTAATATTGGAGTTTTGGGCAATATACAAGGTGGGGATGAGCGCCAGAAACAACCACAGCAAACGCTTCGAAAATTTCTTTTGCATGGGCGTTATATGATACTGCAAGTTAATCATTAATTACCGGAAACGAAACGTCCTTGATGAGAGACGTGGAGGAGTCTCTCATCAAGGACGTTTCTGAGAACGGTCTTATTTATCTCTTGTCGAGCAGTACCTTGCGCGTGGCTGTTCCCTGATCGGTGATCAGTTCAACATAGTACATACCATTAGCGTGCTGACTCAGATCAACACTATAGAGTCCGCCAAGGCTGTTTTGTTCCTTGATGTTTTCGATTGTTCTTCCGAGCATGTCATAAATACGAACCTGGAAATTTCCTGCAACCGGCATGTTCAGGCTTACTGAAATTTGTCCGTTGCTCGGGTTCGGGAAGACATTCATGGAAGATAAAAGCTGAGATTCCTGGATCCCTGCAAAATCTCCAATGTTGATATCATCTATAAACATGTTATCTCCGTAGCCCGATGTATTCCGGAATTTGAGGATGGCATTATGAGAGCCGGCGAAAGAACCAAGAGGTACCCATTCAGCTCTCCACTGCGCCGCCGTTGGAACAAATGAATTATTGGTATTCGGCACGGGTGTAGCCGTTGACAGTTGTGCTCCGCCTTTTTTATAAAGAACCATCCAGTTCTGACCGCAGTCGGTGGAGATTAAGATGGTCAAAGTATCCGTATTCGTTGCCGGAGTAGGAGTAGTTTGGCTATAATAGGTGTAGGCTACCTGAAAGTTCATAGCAGCAGTACCCACTGTAGTCATGTCGAAGGCTGGCAGAACCATTTCATCTACCTGGCCAATTCCGGCTGCATAGGTAAAGTTGTCCATCATAGCGGAAGCTGTTCCGGAATGAAATGCTGTGGTTGTGCGTGCCCAGGTATTGCTGGCATCGGTATTATTAAGAGACCATCCGGAAGGAACGAAAGTAGCCGCTTCAAATCCTTGTGTATAAGGAAGACTGATACCGGAACCCACAACAGAGAAAGTAGTGCTGCTGGTATCATTGGCCGCATTGGCATCAGTGGTTGCGTTTGGTGAAATGGTCCAGGCTTTGAATGTATGCGCCCCGAGGGTGGTTGTTACAGAAGAAAGAGTAACTGTGGCAGTGGTCTGAGACGCAAGGCTGCCAGTCCAGTTAAAGGAAGCAGCAGCTCCTCCATCAATTTTATATTTGATGGTACAGGAGGTGAGTGCGTTCGCACCGAAATCTTTAAGAACAACGATGGGAGTAAAGCTTGCACTGCAAACTTGTCCGCCAGGCATCGTAACACCTGATACGCCGGCATCATTATTCGGAAGATTTACAGGGGTGCACCCATTGGAAGTGGCTAATGCATTATAGGGTGCCACATTCAATACAGCGGTAGTCCTTGCACTCTGATTCTGTGTAAACATGTTCATGCAATTGTCATAGGAGTAGTCCATATAGTCCATGAACATAATACCGTTGACGGGGTCTCCCGCATTCGGGGCGGCAGTGTTTGCACAAGCATCAATACTTGGAAAAGTTGGACAGTTGTTTGTAGAACCCGCCTGATTAGGGGTATCAGCACAATAGTCGGTGCCGGTACAAGCGCTTCCATCATCACCCCAGATATGATACAGGTTGAAACAGTGTGAAAATTCATGGGTGGTAGTACGTCCCAATTGATAAGGTGATTGTACAGTGCCAGTGTTTCCGAACCCACTGTTTAGAATAACAACACCAAAAGTGTTACTGACCGAGGTGGTAGGAAATTCTCCATATCCCAATAACCCGGATCCGAGATCACAAACCCAGATGTTCAGGTATCGGGTTGGATCCCATGCATCAAGGCCACCGGTAGAGGTGGCTTTTACTGCGTTGTCAGTTCCCCAGGATGTAACAGAGTTATTCTGGCGCCTTTCAATTCCATTCGTAGGATTGCCTGAAGGATCGCGCTGAGCCAGACAAAACTGCACATGCATATTGGCGGCCCTGCTCTTGAATGGAGCGGGAGTGTTTACGGTATCCGAATTAGTACGTCCATAATCCTCATTCAGAACGGTGATCTGTGAGATAGCCTGGGCGTCTGAAATATTTCCGGCGGCGTTTGTAGCATTCCATACGATATGGATGACTACAGGAACCGTAATTACCGATTGCACCTGGTGACTCTTGCTATTCTTTGCGAGGTAACTTTGGATCATAGCCTCATAATCGTTTCTTTTCTTCACATAATCAGGATCCCTTTGTTTGAGGTAATCGAGATGTTGTTTGGTCAGTGCATCACGTTGAGCCTCCGTGGTAATATCCATATTAAAACGGATTGGAGACTTGTTTCCTACATCAATCGAAGTACCTGGCTGTTTGCCCTGAGCATTCAGAAGAACCGGTGCAATCAGAGATCCCGTAAGAAAAAGGGAGAGTAATTGTTTTTTCATGAATAGTTTGGTGTGTGTGAAAAGGTTTATCCCAATACAATCTTTCTGCTACCTACAGAAAGCTTATTAAACATATGAGATGTGTTATATTTCAAAGATACTCCTTTATCCCGATTTTCAAAACTTTGGTATACGAACGGAAAATCAGATGGATTTAGCCGACCTAGCTCTGGTCAGACCCATGGATCATCGAAGAAACAATGCCTGATCTGTCCCTCAGTTCTGAGCGGAGGACTCCGGCAATATGAATGATGATAAAAGAGATAATCACATACATGGTAAAGCCGTGAATGTCTTTGAGACTTCCTTTGGAGGCTTTGAGTGCTGTAAGGTCTGCAAATAAAGTGAAGTCGGCAGAAATAAGGAGCAGCCCTGTAATGATCATTACCGCCATAGCCAGGTAAAAAAATGCATAGAGGTATTTCACCCATAGATAATGTCTGCCGGATTTTTTATCGCTTAGAGGTTGTTGCAAATAGAGGGCTCCTTTCCGGATCCTGGACCGGAGCGAGGCCCCGTCGGCTTCAAAGAACTCCAGGATAATCCGGAATAAGAAGAGAACAGCCAGTCCTAAACCTATATACTTATGCCAGGTCCAGATTTCTTTGTTTATGGTTTTCGCCGCTGCTTTGGC
>PLYR01000133.1:58701-58872 GCA_003153435.1 Bacteroidota bacterium | reverse complement strand
CAATGAAAATTGCGTTATTAACACATTGAAAAAAAATCTAGTTATAATAGCAATTTTTAATTGTGTTTGGCTATGCGCTCAGAATAGCAACAAGTCACCATATCGCGCTGGGCTTAAGCTGGGATTTTCGCTTCATACGCTCACGGGAGATCTTACTAAGAGTCGTCCTGA
>PLYR01000133.1:0-58665 GCA_003153435.1 Bacteroidota bacterium | reverse complement strand
CATTATTTAGAAGTTCCTGTCCTTTTTCAATACCATAGAAAGAGTATTTATTTTGAATTTGGTCCGGGTTTCGGATATCTGATTAATTGTGCTGAACATTTATATGGTAATTATTCGCCCGACCTAGTTTTTAAATATCCATTTACCAGGAACGAACTTTCATTCAACGTTGGTATTGGGGGCACATTAAATGAGAAGTGGACACTCGGATTAAGACTTAGCCACTCTATATTGCCAGTGAGGGGCGCTGTTCCTTTAGTCGCTAAAGAGTCTTATAATCGTTTATTAGCTTTAAGCGTAACTCGCCAGCTAAGGAAAAAGAAAGCTAGTGATCCACAAGAATAATAAGCAAATAAAACTTAGTGCTGTTGCTTGTATTTACCCTTCACTTAAATTTGATTCGAACCGAAGAATCATTTAATAAAAGTCGATAAGGCCCAATAACTATTAATAAAGCCCATTTATTTAAAATAAATGGGCTTTATTTGCTCTGCGGAGAGGGTGGGATTATGGCGCTAGGGCGCCATGATTACACTTATTGTTGATTTAAAATGAAAGTAGTGTGGAAAGGTGAGGCCGATTAACCTTAGTAACTGTATTTGTCGGCAAAAGCAATGTATAACTTAAGTTCAACAGGCAAGATTCGAGCCGTTGCGGGGACATGGCCGTTCTGATGACGGGTTAATCGTTCATTAATATCGGAGGTGCAACCATAGTAGTTTTTTCCATTGGCGCATTTGAGGATGTAGACGTACCACATGAGGCGTGGGTGTTTGGGATGATAATTGATTGCCTTTGTTTGGGTAGGATCTGCTGAAACAAAGGATATTCTGCAGTAAAACCAGTCCCGATTTATCGAGACTGGTAAATTTTTGCTACGATCTTGATTAGGGAAGCGGACTGCGTCCGCCGTAGCCCGTCGAAGCAGCAGTAGATCTGTGCTACGTAGCACTTGCTCAGCTATCTTGCAACAGCCCGCCTACGCAGCTGAAGCTGCTTCGGCGGGCGAAGGCGGAGAGGGTGGGAAATGAACCTTGTTCCCAACCCCTTGCTATTATTGAGTTCTATTCTAAGCCTTTCAAACAACTCTCGATTTACGACCTTGGCCTTCGTTCAGTAGCACAAATATAGCGGGAAACTCTCAATCTTATTCATGTCGTTTACTAAATTTGATTTATAATATTTAATCTATGGCAATGCAGTTAAACGACAAAGGAGATACTTTCACCCTTTCATTTGAATTTAGCAAAGAAGATTTTAGAATTGTTGAACTAAGGGTTTGTAATCTATTCTTACTTATTAAGACTGGGAACGACCTTCCTATAAAAAAGGTAAAAAAGCTTCTTGCCTTGCAGAAAAAGGACCCTAAGCCGGATTATCCCAAGAAGTATAAGAAGGTAGAGGCATATACCAAAGAGACAGTAAAATACTTTGAAAACAAAAACTTTGATTTCAGATTTGAAGAGGAGATAGAATCTCCAGAAGATGCATTTTGCTTTCCCATTATTCGCAATAATCGCATCATAGAACATACTGTAACTCAACTTAATGAAAAACAGAAGCGGCTCTCCTTTACGTTAACGTGTATGGTGAAGGGGCTATTCCATGAACTATTAGTTGATCAGAAGAATAAGAAGTTTCTAAGAGATAAGAAAGCTTGTGCTTGTTTTATCTACGAAGGAATTTCTAATTATATTCTCCCCTGGAAGGGTGCTAAAGGTTATAAACCATACAAAAGAGCTGTGGTGACAGGATTCATCATGTCAAGGCTAGGATTTTTTCAAACGGCAGAAGCCTTCGATAATTCAAAAAGGAAGTACCGCGATTATCATGAGTACTTATTTCAAATCCTCAAAGGGGACCTAAAGAAGTATGTTAAGCATTACTAACGCTCCTTCTTAATTTAAGTTCATAGCCATTCATTCCTCATGTCAGCTCGTAATCTTAATGAAGAGTATGTGCTTCATTGTTAAATACATATGAATTTCAATTGAAGTGCTGACGACCGAAAATATTTTGTCAGCAATGAAGGTCTTTGTATACAGTACTTTTGACTTCATAGAATCAAAGAAATGACAGCAGTCAAAATTAGTAAAAATAGAAAGTGGCTAACGAAAAAGGATCTCATGAGATACCTCTCCGTCTCCCAGCGGACCGTTGAAAACTGGGTTTCCAGTGGACTTATTCGTTGTTATCGGCTTGGAGGAAGAGTGTTCTTTGACCAGGATGAAATAGATCAGTGTGTTTTAAACGGAGGACTTTGAGTATGACGGACTCAACAGATAGACCCTGGGGCAATCATGATTTGGATTCCCGATTCTGTGAATACTGTGGCGATGAATTTTATTCAAGCCACGGTTTGCAGAGATACTGTCCAGAAAAGTTTGGGAGGCACCAATATTGTAAGAATCAACAGAAGAAACTACTCTCCGAAAGCAAACTCGCGGAAAAGGCCAACGCCTTGGCTAAAATCGGGATGAAAGTAGCTCATGAGGAACAACTGGAAAAAAACAAACATATACTTTCATCCCTTATGGGCTCAGATTGGCAGAAAATGGTGGACAGTGAGACTCTAGACAGTCTTGGTTATGACATTAACTATTTCGATTCCAGGTCTACAAAGAATGAATCGAATGGCTACCTACTTCATTTGAGTGAATTTACACTTGAATGGATTGGGCAGATAAGCACAGCATTAACCTTTAATATCACCAGAAAATGAAAATACAGGACGCAATTAAAATTTTTGGGGCATTGCCTCAAGCTGCGCAAACTCTGACTCCAGATGGTAAAAAGGAGAATAGCTGCCATATAGTAGCAGGACTTATCGTAGCAGGAGGTATTGGGTTATATCTTTATTGGAGATGGAAACTTAAAAAGGAATTGGAGAAACAGATGGCTGCAGGGGCTAAAGTGTAATGGCTAGTACTTGATCTGACAGTCTTTTTTCAAACCTACATTGTATCGTAGCCTGGAGTGATTTATTAATTTCATTTTGCAATGAGCTATCTTATTAAAGTTCATATTTTAGTGCAAGATTAGGAAGTCTCATATTAAATTACTTCAGGAATATATTCCTTAAAATTATCTCCATCTTTAGCTTTTAAAATATCAATAACAATAGAAATCTTTTCCTTTTCCGTTCCGAATATTTTGTAGAACGAATCATATTTTTTATTCAAATCAACATTGGAAAGTAAATTCCAAACAGTTTCTGATACGTGAACAAGATTACTATTATATACTTCCTTTTGTTCGTCTATTACATTGGTAGTTAACATTTGTAAATATTTCAAATATATTAAATGCAGAATTTTTAAATACAGCTCTAATTTTTCGTAGGATTTTGAAGTTTTTGCCACAAACATATCATAGAGTATTGCTATTAATCGTCTATTATTTTTCTCGAAATATTCCTCAATTTTACTTAATAAAGCATCAATTTCAAGAGTATTTATAGAATCATCGACCTCCTCATACTTTATTTCTTCAGCAAACAGGGTTAAACTGAAGTATTTCCGAAAGTTGGATCTAATAGATATTGAATATTGGCATTTGTCGTTAAATACATAGTCAATAATATTTGCATTTTCTCCATTCTCTTCTATAATTAAAGATACATCAACTTTAGCAACAGTTCCATTTTTCTTTTTCATTTGCTGGATATAAGAAAATATTTTCTCCTCATTATCATATATCTTTTTATATACCTTTGAGTATTTGTAATTAATTAATTGAAGTAACAAGAAGGTTTTCAGGTTAATACTATAATCCTTTATTGATTTATAACTAAAAATAAAGTTATTTGTAAATCGTTTGACATCTCTGGGATTTCTGATATAGTGCTCTGGGTTCTTTTTCTCCAAAAATAAGCTTAACTCATTATCGTTGATATCGACACCAATAGATTTTAATTTTTCTAATAAGTGTATCTTTAATTGGTTGACTATTTCATCTGGGCTGGGCTCAGGAATTGTAAATTCCATCGTAAAAATCTTATCAACATATTGATTCTGTTCATCTTCAATTAGTTCTCTTTTAATTGCAGAATCAATATGTTCCCTATCATAAGCAGCCAGATAAACAATATTAGGGAAATCAGCAATAATTCTAATTAATTTTAAAACACTAATTATTTCCTTTTTATCCAATCTATCCAAATCATCAATCATTATTACAAATAGCTTTTCTTGACGTCTTAATATTTCTGCAATTTTTTTATACTTTTCTTTAATGTTTTCTTTGTTCTCAAAAATATTTTTAAAAAATTCAGTACTAAAATAGTTCTTTTCAATAGTGGCAATACCCGTTGCGTAGGATTTTAAATTTTCCAAAAGAATTAAATCTCCTTGAAAATAATTCTCAAGAACTCGAAAAAAGTCCTTAATTAATGCTTCAGGCTTAGATGAGTACCAAGGTGAGAATTCAATGACTTTTATAGTATCATTATTATCCAATTTCTCTTTTATTAAATGAAATAGAGAAGTTTTTCCACTACCCCATTTCCCACTTATTCCAATTGAAAATGCAGTAAACGGTTTAATTTTTTCAATACTGGCTACTATTTCCTTTGCAAATGGTTCTCTTGAGTATTTGTCTTCTAGTATTAACGAAGTTCCATTTAGTTTAGTTAATTCTCCTAAAGATAAGTCTGGATAAAAATATCCCATTTCATATTTAATTGGTTTATTCCTATTCCGAAAATTGCGATAAATATTATATAATACCCATCCATAAAATAATAAGGCTAAATCAATATATAAAAAGTGAAATGGCTTATTAAATATTGCCCATAAATCTAAATCGACTTTGTCTACCTGATAAGCAGAGCCGGGAGAGCAGCGATACTTGAAATAAATAAATATCAATAAAAAATCGATAGGTAAAAATATATTTTTCCTTCTGAATAAGTAGCAGGCAATAAAAAAAGTAGCTATAACTAATATTATAAATAAAAAATTCCCACTTAAAGTTGAGTATCCTTCGAAATATTCAGCAGATTTAGTGGTAACAAAATTTTCAATAAAAAGAAAAATGATAATTAGAATAAATGAAAATAATACTGTATTTATATGTTGATTAAAAAAAGTTAAGGAATCTTTATGCAACCATGTCAAAATATCTTGTTGATATTTTTTTAGCTTTTTCAGAACATTCCCCATATAATTTGATTTATTTACTTTTGAAAAGAAGCTACTTTAGTTTGTAAAACAATGATTTCATCACGTAATTGTTGAATATTCTTGTTTTGATTTTGAATTTGTTGTTCTAAATTACCTCCATTCCTCCCATTTTGGATTTGTTTTATCTTATTCAATTCGTCAATTGCGTCTTCAAGCTTTGAGTTATAATTCCCAATCTCACTTTTCAGTTGTGCAAATTGAACCTGTGAAGCTTTAACAGAATCAGCCTTAGCTGAAATGGATTTTTTAGTAGAATCAGCAATTACTTTTTGTCTTGCAGCTTTTTGATTCGCATTAGGCTGACATGCATAAAATATTATCATCACGGCAAGTGAAATTACATACATTGGTTTTTTCATGCTAATTTAAAATAGGTAAACTTATTTTAATCGAATAATTTCTCAGAGTTGCGGTCATTCATTTAATTGATAGGTGTCGTATTCTATATTCAATACTTGGAAGCTTACAATATCCCATTTCTTCAAATTGCAGAAAAATGTCCAATAGACAATAGGTTCAGCCTTGATGGTAGTTATATTAAATAATAAGGTTCTTTTGTCCGTAGCTGAATCAAATGTATACTAAATAACACTATCAATCTTTAATACCTAATTATAAAGTTGCACTTTACTCTTACGAAAACAGCGAAAATCTTACATGCCATCTTAATGGATGATAAAAAGGTCTCTTTTTTTACTGTGAAAATTCAAACACCTTTCAATTCTATGAGCACAACAACCATTAAAGCCAGTTATGTTGCAGTGTTAGATGTTCTGCTTGCCCTCGTTTTCAATAAATGCGTTGTGTTCAAAGAGGGAGATGCTCCAGGCAGTTTCTTTTTGGCTGGTTTGAGCATAAGAGTAATTCAGGGCATTTTAAAAAATGAGCATGAGCTAGGAGTGCAGTTTTCATCAGGAATTTAATCGGTTAAACGGAGTTGTCCGCTATGCTCGAGTAGTAGATTTACTAACACGATGGCACGGATAGGCCGCGTTGGTATGTGTTTGCGTATCCTTGTCTTTTTCTATCTACTGCCAACTCATTCCTTTTCCCTAACAATCACATATCCAACACTGATAAGTGTGGTCAGTCCACTCTGATGAAATGCATTTAGATTCACTTTGTCTTTATTTGCAAACCATGTTCTCCTCCAGTTTGCCCCGGAAACATCGTATTCGTATTCCCCTTTCAGCGAAATGATGCAATTGCCGAACCTTATAGCCGGCTCCACAGCAAGCTTGGGAGAGAAAAAGGGATTCTTTTGACGCAAAAGCTCATTCTCATACATCCTCAAACGCCCCGTGTTAAATCCTCCGGTAATCATCAAGTTAAAATGTTTGGTACTGCCCAGCAAGTCTATTCCCCCACTGACTCCTATCACAAAACCGGTCAGTCGTCCATGAATGCTGTCCTGTATCTTTACGTCCTGAGGAATGACCTGGGAGAACGAAAGGTGCTGCACCGTGCGCATCAGGCTTGTCTTTTTTAGTTTGAGGTGATCGGGTGGTGTGCCTATACTTAAACCCAGTAATTGCACCGGATGGAAAAGGGTCTGTTGTTGGTATGTATTTAGCTGCCCGTAAAAATTATCTATATAATTCTTGCTTCCATAATCCAGACTAACATACCCGTAATCGGGATGCTGAGGAAGAGATTCTTGTCCTTGAAGGCTCAAGGGGAGTAAGAGTAACAACAGGTAAGGAATGTATCTCATCAAAGCGTAAATAAACATTATTGAGTAAAAGAAACTCCCAAACTTTAAATCGAAAAGTGCAGGCAGTATCCATGGTAATATTGATAGTTTTATTTTTTCACCGTCCTCTTCTCCATATTAAACAGCAACTGCACAGAATCCTTAAAACATCTCTTCAGCTCAATTCCTGACTGAATATCCCCAGGTGTCATATTATAAGTATGTCCTTCAATCTGTACCAGAGCAATTTGTTTGTTTGATTTCTGGTTACGGATGAGACCATGGAAGGCAACGGCAGGCCATTTGAGGGTGGATACTACTGTGGGTTTCTCAAGCGGCTTGATAACAGAAACCGAAGCTGATGTTTTAATATGTTTTTCGATCCCCTTACCTAAGAAGGGATCCCGGTAATTGGGGTGTATGAAAAAAGTATCATTGAGGGAGGTTAGATCTATCTGTTCGGGGACAAATACGGGTCTGTTCATCACATAATCATCTCCTCCCTTGTTCTGAAAGAAGAGTTTATAAATGACCGACCCCCAGATGGCAAGAACCACAACTAGTAAAAAGTAAACTCCTTTTTTACTCTTCATTATCAGTGCTGAGTAAATTTCCGTTTTACGGTATAACCAACACTCCAATTTCCAAAAGCATCCCCGCTTCGAAGTCTCCAGTAATAGACTTTACTGATCACACCGGTTGTATATACATATTGAGGAGAAGGGGACAGGGCCGCAATTTGAGGGACGGAAACAAACGTGGAATCGGTTGAAATAAAGACTGAATCCTGAGTGGTGCTCGAAGCCCGGCTCCATACCAAGGTATCTTTCCCGGTAATATTGGCCCCATTGGCTGGGGATAACAGTGTAGAGAGCGTAGGAGCAGAAGTATTTACATTAACTGTTACAGAGGCATACGGTGTGATGCTGGTTCCGTTTTCGGCTCGTACAGAAAAAGTATAGTTCCCGGTTGGCAATGTATAGCCAAAGCTTGTACCGGTAACCGTGGAGTCTTTAAAGGTGGAGCTGTTAAAAAGGTTAACAATGTGAATACGGTAAAGTGTTGCTGTTGGAACCGCATTCCAGACAAAGGATTGTGCGGTAACATTGGTATTATAGGGATTAGTTGTGGGTTTAGTAATGGTTACTGTTTGAGATGAGAGGTTTGCTGAATTGTCAATTTGCAAGGAATACGTCGTATACGGGGTTGAACTGACCGTATTCTTTCCGCAGACTCTCCACTCATAACTGTTTCCGGGGATAAGGGGCCATGTAATGCTAGTGGTGATAATGTTTGAGTCCAGGATAATCTGACTGGCATTTGCAAAGTTAGGATAAGCGATCTGAATGTTATAAGTCCTTGCCCCATCTACCGCATTCCATTTGAAATTAGGGCTAAAGGACATACTGGTGACTCCATTTTGCGGCGCAACTATATAAACCCATTTGGATGAGATATTGGGTTCAACAAAATCCCTTGTGCAATAACAGAGTAAAGTAGCCATTCCAATAATGGTTAATGCAAGTACCTTCGTTTTCATGAGTTTGCTTTTTTGATATTCTGAATATAAATTGTTGCCAATAGGGCCAATGCCCCGGTTCTTAAATCTCTTTTTGATTGAAAATTCACGGAAGCTAACCTTCCGACTTTATTTTTTTGTTCCAATTGATAAACCAGATTGAGTAAGGTTGAAAAATCACCTTCTACTACAAAGGTGCTTGTCTCAACCAACATCCCGTTCTCCGAATACGTTCCTGCCTGAGGAAATTCCCGGAGAAGCGCATTGGACTCATGACAGTACCGGGTAATGCTTTGCAACAAGGCATCTTCTCTGGAAATACTCTGACTGGCCTGCTTTCCAAGGGCCTGTTCCATTCTGTTTAGTTGGGCCTGTAATAACGCGACCTTTGCAGGTGCATCGCTGGCTTCATTCACCTGCTTTTCCAGTTTCTTAGTATCCTGAAAGAAAGAGATGGTCCTGCTTACCGGATACCGAAACAGAACAAAAGCAATAATCAAACCCAATATGAGCGTGATACGGAACTTTTGTTTGTAGGTCAGTTTCTTGAGCACGTCGCTTATTTTATATCCATTTGAAGTGCAAACTCTCCCGATTGCATTCCTTTCGTTTGAGAATAATTCAGTAGAACGATATTTTTAACCCAGTCTTTTTTCTTTATTTCCTGCATCCAGTCGTTCAGTTCAATACTTTGATTGCAAAATCCGGAAAGGCGCATCGTCTTTTTCTGAAAAGAAACCTTGTCTTCATCGGCTTTAGGTTTCTGCCAGGGATTGATATTCATCCCGGAAAGGGTGATGGATTGCGGCACCCCACGGCACAGATCATCGGCATAGGCCGAAACCCTAGAAGCCTGAAGCATACCTGTACGTTCCAGAAAGCCTTGCTTCCGGTGAAATTCATTGGTCAACGTATCCAGCCTTTGAAGAATATCTTTGTTCAGCGACAATTGCTGTTCCAGGTGTTGCTTTTTGGAACGGAAATGATCGAAAGCAAAGAAATTTATTAGCATTACAAGTAAGAAAAACCCAACTATACCCGCCAGGGTAAATTGAAACAGACGTTTTTGCCGGTTATCTTCCCTCTGGGTGGAAACCCTGTCAACCTCTGCATGAGAAGCAGGTATACCTGCAAGGGCAGAAAAGGCAGCTGCAAATGGGAGGAGCGTTGAAAATGAAATGTTCTCCTCACCTATCTTTACTGTACCATCCTGAAAGGGTTGTGCTGTTTTGAAGGTCTCCAGGTGATTGTCGACGATAGACAGGGAATATTCCAAAAATGAAAAGTCATACTGGTACCCGCCTCCTGTGTCAAGCAGTGGAAGAATGCTTTCTATGATAAGCGGACCCAATGAACATCCGATTATATCCAGCTTTTGTTCCGCACATTGATCCAGGATTTGATCTATCAGAGATCTTCTGGCTGCCGAAACAAGCACCTTCCCGTTAAAAGGAGCGCTTTGCTGAATGTAAAAATCGGTGAGAGAAGCATTGGGAAGCACCTTTCCCAGAAGCGTACGGGCATCATCACTCTCATTCCAGGAAATATGTTTGTGGATAATACCTTTGCCGTTGATGACGAGCACTACAGGTGGTTTATCTTTCATCTGACTCGAAAGCGCCTGAAGAGAATTGCAGCTTTCAAACACCTTCTCCGTAACGACCTTTGATCCGGCTTTTTTAAGCAATATGGCAGAACAGGAAACCGTACCATCACCAGACAGGAGGCAATCCAGTCCAAGCAGGGTCTTGTTTTCGGTTATCCGGTTAATAAAGTTCATCGTAAATTCTAGTAAACAACGGTTGGTTTGATGAATATGGTCAGCTTGTCTTTGGTCTTGGCTTTTGTGCGGCTTGAGAAAAACCATTTGATAATTGGAATGCGGGAGAGCAAGGGTACTCCCGACCCGGATTCGTTGGTGGTCTCTTCTTCCAGTCCTCCGATCATGATCATTTCTCCATTTTTTACGCGGATAATGGACTTAAAATCACGGGAAGTGTTTCCAGGAGGAGCCGTCGGAGAAATTCGTGTGGTGAAAGTGGATTGCTTGACGGTGATTTCGAGGGTTACCTGTTCATCTCCGGAAACGCGCGGGTTGATGGTGATGGCCAACTCCGCATTCACCGGTTTGTATACATTGGTTACAATGGTTTGAGCAACGGTGGTCACTACCTGCTGATTGGTTTGCTCCAGGTAATATTCAGTGTTGCTTATACTCATCTTGGCTTCGGTACCGTTGATCGTTGCCACACGGGGGGTGGAATGGATCTTTAGAATCCCCTGTGTTTCCATAGCTTTCAATGTCACATAGAAATTAGGAGTAACACTTCCCAGATTCACGAATCCCATTCCATTTATACCGGAAATGATATCGTTGATAGTGGAGGAACTCAAGGTGAGGTTCAATCCGGGAAATACGGTCCCTCCGGTAGTTCTCGGTTGCTGATCCAAACCGGCTTCAATTCCGGTAGCTACTGTATGACTTTGATTCACATCCACAATCATCACCTCGATGGAGATGTTCGGCACAGGCTTATCAATCTGACGGATAAATGATTCAATCTCGTCGATGCGGGGCTCGGAACCACAGAGGATAAGGCTGCTCAGATCGGGAAACATTTTGATATCCACTCCCTTTTTTAGATCGGCGGGAATAAAGTCCACAATTTTCTGGACTTCATGAGATTGAAGCTGTATAACCTTAGTGGCACGCAGTCCTTCAATATTACGGTCTCCGATCAAATATACATCACCCTGTTTCCGGAAAGTATAGTCTGTACCATTCAACACATGATTCAAAAAGGATTCATAAGGTGCGTTTTCAATGTTAAAGGTGGTGAGACCTTTAAGTTCTGAAAAAAGAAAATACTGAACTTTTACCTCATTCGAAACGGCATTGATCACATCATAAATGGGAGCAGCCTGGGCTTCCACCGTCACCGATTTGTTTCCATCCGATTTGACCTTATAAGAACCGGAAGCGCTTCCGAAACTGTTATGGGAGGCAGAACTGCTATTAGTCCCGTTTGCTCCGCTTGTTGGCACATCGGGCTTTACAAACAGAAAGACATTGTCTTTTGTATTTACCAGTTTCAGGTTATTGGAAAATGCAAGCATGTTAAGTGCCTGGGGCAATGGGGTGCCTTGTATATATCCGCTTACCAGTTTTCCACTCAGATCGGGTGAGCATAACACATTTTTCTGGCTCTGACGGGTGATCTCTTTTACAACGTATTTGAGACTGTCGGTACTCAGGTCCATATCCAGATTGTTGGTGCCGCTGTCATAATTAATATTCAACACTTTCGGAGCGGCCTTGACAAGAACGGGAACGGGGGCATGATGTTGTGAAAAGGAAATAATGGATCCGGTGAGATTTATATCCAGATCAAATTTCCGTGCCAAAAACATAAATACATCCAGGACTCTTACGTTTGAAAAATTCTGGTAGATCTTGGTATTCAGGTTTGGTTCAACGGAGACGTTCAGGTTATTAGCGGTTCCGAGTCCCCGTATAAATTCCTGCATGGATATCCCGTCCACGGAGACTTCCACTTTTTCATAGAGCCCGGGATTTTCGCTGCCTATCAGATTTAGCTTGGCTTCAATACTGTCGAACCGCTCCTGAGCAGAGAGCCGGACAGAGCCTGCCAGAAAGAGGAATGCGGTTAAAAGAAATATTCGGATGATTGATTTCATGCTAGGCTGTTTAAATACTGTTAAGTAAAACCGTGTATGCCTCTTCGATAGAGGTTTCACCTTTTTCAAGGACTTCAAATGCATTCTCCGAAAGCGTTTTGATGTTTCGCTTTTTGAGTTCATCCGCAATATTGAAAATGTTATTTTTTATTTTTTCGGCCAGCTCATGATCCACCGGGATCACTTCGTAAATGGCTTTTCTTCCCTTAAACCCTGTGAAATGGCACTGGTCACATCCTTTTGGAACGTAATGATACTCCAGCTTGCGCGGAGCTACAAAGCCGATGGGGAGTTGGGTATGATCAAAGGTCTTCTTTTCCCTGCATTCCGGACAAAGCAGTCGCACCAGACGTTGAGCCACACTCAGGTTAATGGTTCCTGCGATGAGGTAAGAAGGAACACCCATGTCCACAAGTCTGGAAATGGTTCCCCAGGCTGAATTGGTGTGAATGGTGGAAAGCACCAGGTGACCTGTAAGCGCCGCACGGATAGCCATCTGAGCTGTTTCCGCATCCCGTATTTCCCCAAGCATGATTACATCCGGATCCTGGCGCAGGAAAGTACGCAAGGCTCTGGCAAAGGTCAGACCTATATCTTCTCGAAGCTGAACCTGGTTTATTCCCTCCAAAGTATACTCAATCGGGTCTTCAATGGTCAGTACGTTTGTTTTCTCCTTATTCAGGAGCTTCAGTGTGGCATACAAGGTGGTGGTCTTTCCCGATCCTGTGGGTCCGCTTATCAGGATAATGCCGTGAGGTTTTTTGATGCCTTCCAGGTAATCGTTGAGTTCCCTTTCAGAGAATCCTAATGTTTTGATGTCAATATTTGTAGCATCCTTATTCAGAAGACGAAGCACAATCTTTTCTCCATGCAAGGTGGGTAAAATAGAAACCCGAATATCGAAACGCAGCCCTTCGTGGTTGAACAGGATACGCCCGTCCTGAGGGAGTCTCTTTTCTGAAATATTCAGATCAGCCTTGATCTTGATTTTGTTGATCAAGGCCGGGTAATCATTTTTGTTGATGGTATAACGTTCGATCAGGTGACCGTCAATCCGGAATCGTACCCGGCATTTCTCTTCATAATATTCAATGTGAATATCACTGCTTCCCAGGTTCTTTGCTTCGCTGATGAGGGCCACTAAGAAATCATCCGACTTTTTGATTACCTGAGAAGCTGCTCTTTCCGCGGCTGTTCCTTTGGAGTTGCGGTAATAATTACCTAATGCGCGCTGAATGGTGGAAGTAGGTTTCTTTTCAATCTGAACAGACCGTCCGAGCAGGATTTCCAATTCATCCAGGAGATGATCTTTAAACTGCACTTCATCGGCAAATAAAACAATTTGGTTCCCAGCAAGTTCTTTCGGAATCACATAGTAATGCCAGGCATGTTCCGGAGAAATGAGCTGCTGTATTTCGGTAGAGATGATTATTTCACTCGCCGTACTCAATGTCTGATCAGGTTTAATACTAGTTCATTGTCGTAGCCGTTCCACTTGCCCAGGGTTTCCCCTCCGATGATAAACAGGATGAGAAACAGGGAAAGCAATCCCGCAAAAGGGATGGTCTTGTCGCTTACTATCCAGGTAATCCTCATCAGGCCATAGCCAATCAGAGTAAAAAACAATCCACCCAACAAAAAGAAAATATAGTTGAAAGGAGAAAAAGCCAGACAGACACAAAGCAGGAACAAAAAATCTCCTGCACCCATCACGTTTTCCCAGAAGCTCCTGAATGCATATCCTTTCATTCTAAAATATACAATCAGCAGGAAAAACTGAGCAATCAATATCAGACTATTCATTAGAAACAAAGACCCCATTCTATTGAAAGCAAGTGCGATCAGTCCTTTGGTCACAAGCAAGGCCGCAAGGAGAACCAGAAACACCCACGACACCGCCCGGTGCCTGAAATCCTGGTATGCCAGAACTCCCAGAATAAGGATTAATGCTATGTTGATGGAGATCGTCATTAGTCTGGTGTCACTTCTTTAATCATTTTATCCTGGTCTACTTCCCACACGTTGAAGACCCCATTTGCATTAAAATCTTCTACAGCGGTTGCCCTTACCTTGAAAGCAGTATTGGAAACCTGCACCACCTCGTAGGTGTATTTGGCGTTTCCACCTTCTTTGGATGTTTTGGCGTTTTCAAAACCAATTTCTTTTAGGTTGTCGCAGTATTTGGAATGGGTGTAGAAATAGGTTTTCTCCAAGGTAAAAATATAGTTCAGATTTTGTTCGGCTTCCAGACTGTAGGCTTTGCTTACGGTGCCGCCGAAGTAGGTTGCTGCCGCAAGCGTCAGGATGCCGATGATGGCGAGTACAATCAGTACTTCCATCAAGGAAAAGGCTTTAAGTGTTGGCTTAAGCCCGTTTTGTAGTTGTTTCTTTAAAACATTTGGTTTCACTAACATAGCATCAATAATTAAAAGATGAACTCAATTTAAACATAGGGAGATACATGGCAATGATGATGACACCAACCATTAATCCAAGAAAAATAATCATAAAAGGTTCTAGAAGACTGCCCAGAACTTCCGACTGGTGCTCCACTTCTTCGGTATATTGCTGTCCTACGCGGGCAAACATATCTTCCAGCTTGTTTACTTCTTCCCCTACTTTGATCAGGGACGACATGCGCTTGCCGTAAATTTTATACTGTGAAAGAGCTGCATGCAGGGGCTTCCCCTTGTAGATAATCTCTTTGCGAATAGGTTCTATCGTCACCTCCAGCGGGTAAAAACCTATCATCTTTCCTACAAGTTCCAGGGCATTGGTCAGGTTTGCTTTGGAGGAAATAAGCAAGGCCATGGAGTTGCAGAAACGGGCTATGTAAATTTTGCGTATCATTTCCCCGAAGATGGGGAGACGAAGGACGATGCGTGTGGAATAGTCCCTGAACCAGGTTCGTTTGCGCTGGAGATAAAAGAAAATAATGACTCCAGTAAGTATCAGTAGGATTGGTAGGAAATACACAGAGATCAATTTAGACAAATGAATTACGGCCTTGGTTAAAGGAGGAAGCTCTCCCTTAAAACGTTTAAAGAGTTGCTCGAACATAGGAACAACCATCTTCAACATAAACACGATGGCTCCAATGGAGACCGTCATCACAATGGAAGGATAGGACAGAGCACTTACCATCTGCCGTTTGAGCTTGAGCTTGCGGGAGAAATACTTACTCATCTCTTCCAGGGTAGGGATCATCTGACCAGCTTCCTCACCTATTTGCAAACTATAAAACTCGTAGTCGCTAATTTTTCCTGTTTTATGCAGAGCTTCGGAGAAAGTCGCTCCTTCCACCACATATTTCCGGATTTCAGCTATCAGGTCTTTTTCCTTTTGTTTGTCGAATGATTCTTCCAGTAATTCGAGAGCTGACTGGATATCAATCCCGGCAGACAACAGCGTAGTCAACTCGGAATAAAACTGTTCCTTCTTTTTATCCGGAAATCCTGAATCCAGGAACTTGATATCCTTGTTTAAATAATCGGCAATGGATGGACCGGCAGCCCGATCCTTTTGAGTTCCGGCATGGGTTTTAGCTTTGACCAATTTTAAATCAATACCTGCCATTTTCCGCCAGGAGTTTAATGAGTTCATTCATCTGTCCGTCAGCCCCGTAATGTTTGCACAATACGGCATCCTGTTTTTCGCCCCGAAGATTTATTCTAAAAGTCACTTTATCCACAAGCGCTCCTGTAACTTTTTGTTCCACATTCCGGAAAGTGAGAAGCAGGTCTTCCTGGTTTACATGGAAAGTATCGGTCACCAGTGCAACCTTTCTTAAAACATAGTCACTTTTAAATTCATAACTCACTTTTTCTCCCTTAGGTATACACTCCAGACCCTTATCGGTAACTCTTACCACAGTGCTGCCAGCCATATCTTTTCCAAGTACGGAATGAAAAGTAACCGCCTCATTTGTCGAGTACGATACTTCCTGATAATGTTTGAACTGTTTGTAGGTCATATCATAAGCCAGAAAGCTGCCGCTGATCACCAGCGTGGAGATAACCATGGCGACCAGTACTTCCAGAATGGTGTATGCCTTTATCCTTTTCATGGATTTTCCTCTTTACGTATCAGCTCGGTATGCTCTTCCAGTTTTTTCCCCGATTCATCCAAAGCGCAGAAATTCAGTACAAACAGTTTTTCAGAACCCGGATAAGCCTCTATCGTCTTTTTAATACTCAAGCCTTGCAGCTTTTGTTCATCATTCAGAAACAGCCGGTTCAGTTTACTTTCTTCTGCAAGTTTATTCAACAGAAGGTGAACCTTTAGTTTCTGTGCTCCGTTATCGGATTGCAGTACATTGAAATAAATGGTCGCTCCTATTCCCATACACACGGCCGAAATGGCCATGGCGGCCAATGCTTCCGGCAAGGTGGAGGCTTTGAGTCGACGTGGATTCATTCCAGCCATTTCACAATGCATTTATGTTCGCTTCCGCTTTCTTGTTTGATTACAATCCCCCCGTATTCGGAAGGCAAGCGGGTAATGTCAATTGTTGCATCCAACAGATGATTTTCATAAACGGAAGAAGTGGTGTGTAAAGTAAATTTGGAACAGAATACAGAACCATACACTGCACCTTTCAGGTCGAGGGAGCCCGTACAGTATACCTGTCCGAACACCACATCGTTTTTGGACATGACCAGGTCCACCTGTTTCTTCGGGTCAGCTGTTTCCTGTCCGGCATAAAGAATCCCCGCGCAGGTGACTTCTTCACCCAATTTCAAAAGCATATTGTCCTTCGAGGTCTTTGTCCTGCATATACCAAGCACGCTTGGATAAGTAAGAATACATTTCTTTCCGATGGACATGGAATCGCCTGCGAATGCCTGAAGGTTTCCCGAAAAGCCTTCTTCAATAACAATCTTCGGCGCATATACCAGTATCCCGCTTATCTGGCAATTGGCTTTGATAGTGATTTGCCGGGAAGAAAGAACAACCAGGTTTCCTTGCAGCACTTTATTGTCCAGAACAAGAGGGCCTTTAGCTACGTAGTAAAAAGTAGGTTTGGAGAAGGAACGGGAGGTGGAGTCATGTGCTAACAGAAAGCGTATATCCACCACACTATCGGCTGGAGTAAATGTCTTTTCTCCGAGGCTTTGAATGCGTTTCAGCAGGTCCTTATCCAGGGCAGGTAAAGTCTTCTCACTTTTGAGCACCCGACCCTTTGTATACTCCGCCCCCAGGAAATTCTTCCCTTCTATGTAAGCTCTTTTGAAACCTGCTTTGGGGATATAACAGTTTCCCTTGATGACTGTTTCTCCGCAGAGAGAAAGGGGTTTATCCATATCCATGAGGTAGAGGGAAAGGCTGTCCTCCTTGTTGGCGGAAGAGCCTATCAGCGCAATCTTCTCTACTTTCATACCTCTGAAGAACGCAACCGAAACTCCGATATCAAAAAGTCCCCAGGACTTTTTCTCCAGCCTGACGGAGTCTATCCCTTTTCCATAAAGGTCCATTGTTTTAGGGACGTCGTTTGACACCAGGTTTTGTTTACTCATCAGGAGCTGCATGCCTGATTCGGTATTGTTGATCAGGCGGTCGCTTGCAAAAGAGCGGTCGGTCTGGCTCCTGTTGGCAAAAGAAAGGAAGATCACCGAACTGCTGGTAAGAGCAATCAGGAAGGAAATAAAAATGGCATAAATAAGCGCGCCGGCCTTCAGCATAACTAGTTCTTACCTGTATTCGTGGTGGTCTTGGAATCGTTCTCCTTATTTTTATTCTTATGAAACCGGTTGAAGAATTTCTTTTTCTCTTTAACCGGTTTGGTTGGACTCGTTACGGGTTTATCTTTCTGATCTTTCTTATCCTTCTTGAATAGTTTATTCCAACGCTCTTTCAGCGTTTTCTTTTTCGAGTTTGGATCAATCTTCTTATTGCTCTCGTTCCCTTTCTCTTTCCGTTTCTCTTTCTTAACTTTCGGTGGGACTTCCTTGTCGTTCCGGTAAATCTTCACATCACTCACTTCCCCTCTCAAATAAGTAGTCATTTTTCCATTGAGCATTCCCTTTTTGTATTCCGCCTCCAGTACAGGGCGGCCGGTTTCATCAAATGATTTGTATTTACCGCTTCTAATCCCGCCTTTCCAGGTAATGATTTCCATAATCTTTCCACTCTCAAACCAGGTAATCCATTCTCCGTCTTTCAGCCCCTTTTTGAATTTGCCTTTTTCTTTCAGGTTATTGTTCATATAAAAACAAGAATACTGTCCATGAAGCAGTTTACCGTCATACCCTCCTTTGGTCTCCAGAATTTTATTGGTGGAATACCAATAGTAGGTCAAAGCTTCCTCGGGATGGAAGGACTCCTTGTTGGAAAGGACTTCGAATTTAATGGTGGAGTTGCTGGTGTTGATGGTAAATGCAGAGCACTCTTTATCCCTTTTTTTATTTTGAGCAGTTACCGAAAAACCATTCAGAAGACTTGATAAAAAGGCGATAAACAAAAAGAATTTTTTCATAAAGGAGCAAGCTGGTCTGGATTTTCAGCAGGAGGCCTAATGTACTAAAATATACCTCTGGATAATGCTGAAAAGTACTGTTCTTTATGTTTTTAATTATCTAAATATCAGTACAATAGCTTTAATGCTGGGATGCTTTTACCTTGTCTTAACAAAAGGGTTCATTAAAGCAGAAATCAGGAGCTTTTCCCTGCCTGACTACGATGTTCCGTTTGTATTCAGGGGATATGAATCCGAACAGGAAAGGAGCTTGGATTGGCTTATAAAAAGGAGAATTATTGGGTTGGGAGTCGAATGGATGCAGTGGGAAAAAAGGAGGGTGCCCTACGTCTCGATTACCTGATTAATTGCATAACTGTAAGTTTAATTCATTGTTAATGTTTTGCAAGGTGCAAATTGGACCATTACCGTCAAGGCTTATTGTTGATAATCAGATATTGAAACTGCAACGGCTGACTAAAAGGAGAATTTTCTCCATCAACCTTAACTATAGAATAATCTCCTTTAGCTTTCTTTAAGACACACTCTTTCATTGCACCTTCAAATTGAGGAATATACCTTATAGAAGTTCCTTCAAACGGCATGGACAGAATGTTATAATTATAGTAATGCAGAAAAACGCAGGTCTTTCCCTTGAAAGGCGAATTGGAGGATGAGTTCAAAAGCGCAGCCACGGATGTCCAAGAAGGAGAATGCATCCAATGAGTATTAGAACTCAAACAGGTATGAAAGCGACCTAATCTCCCGTAAATATTGATATTAGGATATTCAGCATGTATCTCAAGGATATTCTTATACATTTGATCCTCTCTCAAAGAATCATTTTTGAGATAACCACCCTGTATATTAGAATTTACTTCATTAAATAGGGCATTAAGCACTCGCTCGTAGTAAGAGTATTTCCCATTAAGTGCCTCCTTAAAAGCAACAGAATCAGCATGAAATACTATTGAATAGTCAGAAATATATTTTTCTATTTCCTTCTTCTGAAGCCTTCCAACATTTTTTAAGACGAGCTCAGTCTCCTGAAACCATTGCCTAACAATTTGAGGTTGTGGTTCCAGATGTAAAGCTATCAGTCTAAGTTCTCCTATTCCAGATTCATAACTTGTTTCCACATCAAAGGTTTTGAAAATCAATTTTGATGTTTCTGGAAGCTTTAAGTTAAATTCGTATAAATTACGAATAAACTCCATCATTGTGGAGGTTTTAGAAGTCGTATTTTTTGAGAGCAATTTCAATATTTGATAATCTCCAGTTTCAAAATAATAATTCAAGGAGCCTTCATCGCTAATCGGCCACTCAAACAAAATCAGCCTGACATTTTGATACTGATATAAATATTTTATCAATTCAAAATCAAATTCTCCACTATTTAAACGGTGGACCTCTCCAACAAGAAAAACATTGTCGGAAGCTTTATTAAGGTTCAATAAAGTCAATTTAGAAATAGAATCTATCAAATGAGCTTTGTTAGTTGAGACAATTCTATTTCCCCAAGTTTCTTCACATTCCCCTTGAGCGACTATTGGGGTGAAATAGAATAATAGTTTCAAAAGAAATAGCCTAAAAAACATCACTTGTACAAACTCAAAGGTTCTCATTTCCTTGGAATACTTTTATCAAAATTAGGTTAAAACTTGATTGTCCTTATATTCATCTCTAGAACGGCACATTAAATGCAGATGACTTGGCATTACCACAAATGCGTAAATTTTAAGACCTTCTTTTGCTGACAATACTTCAATGACTCGACAATTGTATTGCTGTGATTCAATCGCGTAAATAAATCAATCCATCCGACTGTTGTGATTGTCAGAAAATGAGCGTAGTCCGTATTTCTGATTTTAAATTTATCAGACACCGCACTTCATTTTGGTGTTTCATCCAATGTAAATGTAAGCAGAAGAGGATGGGATTGACCCGAAGGGGTCCTTTAGGGCAAATCCCAATTGCCGAGTAGTTTTATAGGACATTTTAAAATAGGCACGGATTAGCTAGCGCACATGCCTTGGCCCAAATCCGCGCCATCGGGTCATTAGCCGTTGAATAATTAATTTTCGTACATTCGATTTAAATCTTCCACATAAAGCTAATTACACATGCTGTTAAGAATCGAAAGTAAAAAAGACATCCCTACTATAAGCTTTTTCATTATTTGGCTTTTCGTAATAGGAGGTAGTTTTTCAAATATTTATGACAATTTAGTCTCGAAAATGAACGTAACCAATGCTTTTTATTTGGGATTGATAATCATTGTCTGCATTCTTTCCATTAAGTATCTTGCCTGGGCACTAACTGGTAAAGTGATAATAAATATCGAAAATTCTTTTTGTAAAATAAATTACTTTTTCTTAGGTTTTTCAATCAATAAAATATACGAAATAAAATACATTAAAAATGTCAGAATCGAAAAGAATGTGAATTCCAATGATTATTGGGGCATCACGGGAATCCGATTTTATAGCAATGAAAGCAACTTATTGTGTTTCGACTACAATTCTAAAAAGATACGTATTGGCCTAGGATTAGCTGAATTTGACATTCTTAAACTTGAAAAAGAACTCGTGACATTGATTAAACTGTAATAACTACATCTTATAGTCCGTTTTTTGTGATTTAAGATTTTTTTCAACACAGTTCCTTTGCAAATACTCTTTAGCCTCTTCATTTCCTAATTTCATAGAACTACTCCAATCTGAACACGCACTGTCTCTTTGATTTAGCATGAGATATGCAAACCCACGGTTTAATAAAAACAATGAATTTACTGGGTCCAATTTTATGGCATCATTAAAATCTCGCAGTCCTAACCTTGCATTTTCCAAATAAAGATAGGAAACACCTCTATTAAACAATATGCCTGCATCCAGAGGGGATATGGATAATGCTCTGTTGTACAGTTTAATTGCATCTTCGTACCTGTTAAGTTTTTCTAAAATGAGAGCCATATCATTGTAGGCAACAAACGAAACTGAATCAGCAGCAAGAACCGCATTATAATCTTTCAAGGCAAAGTCAAACTTACCTAACCGTGAAAATATTTTAGCTCGCCTAAGTAATACATCCTTCTGATTTCTATTGAGGCTTATTACCTTATCATAGTTAATCAGAGCATCCTGTAATATTCCCATTTTTTCATAGCAAATTCCACTTTTGATAAGCAATAATGTATCAAATTCATTGAACTTAATCACTCTGCCAAAATCTTTCATGGCCAATAAATAATTATCACAGTTGAAATAACTCATCCCTCTTAGTCGATATGCAGGATAGCATAGTGAGTCTTTACTAAGCAATTGGTTTAGAAGCGTAATTGCACCATGATAATCACCTTTTTCAAATTTACCTTCGGCAGCTAAAATAAGCGTCTTTTCTTTTTTTTTACAACTGCTAAATGAAATAAATAAGAAAATTGCTAATATTGAAATTTTTCTCACAAGGGTTGGCATTAGTGTTTAGGTATATCTTTATAATCAGTTTTCAGCTCCAGTATTCCATTAACACCAACGGAAAACCCATTTTTTGCTTTTCCAAATTCAAAGCCTTTAGTTAAATCTATTCCTGTTCTGTACATTGAGCTTACTTTTTGTCCGTTAACATAAAGGGACTTAGTTTCAATTGCTACACCAAACATTTGCATCGTCTGTTTTGTTTCAGTAACGAGCACTGTGAATGTCGCATTCTTGATAATAATATTTCCTTTTGTATCATATATGTTGGATGTCACCCAAACTTTCTTCGTCATAGATTCTGTACCGCCTGCCAAAATAAGTATAGATGCGGTGTTGTCTGTATGACTAACGTCTTGCACTGGATTACCTTCAACTGCCTCTTTCTTGTTTGCGATAGGCAACGGAAGTTCCTTTTTATTCACTTCTGTAGACCACTTCTTATACCCTGCTGAAAAACTAACAGCCACCTGCATATTTTGATTCTCAGTTGGAAAAGTTGTTTCAGCTACATTTTTTGTCACTGGTATAGATTTCATCATTGCAGATTGACGTGCTTTAGCATCTATTGCAGACATCTGGTCGTTTTCCGTTACCTTCATCACAATCTGAACTCCATTCCTATTTGCTAAATTAAGATTCCTTACGGCCCCTTGTTCCAATCCATCTATATCAATTGCTTGAATTGGAGTATTAGAGGCAAATTGATATGGTGTCAATTCAGGATATTTCTTTTCAAGAGGGTCAAGGCTCATGAATTTACCAATACGAGGGTCATAAATTCTTTCCCCATAATTATACTCGTCACCTCCTCCGAAAGTCTCATCATCCTTCTCCTTCCCATTAAACCCGTAACGATATCCAGTAGATCCAGTAGCAGTAAAGTTACGCCCTTCCATTGGGCTTCCAAAAGGCGTAAAGTCGCTGGCACTGTTTACCTGAGCCGAATAATAAGCCACAGTTGTCGGACTTCCCGATATTGCATTCGGCACAGCCACATCTGAAACAGTCACCAGTACGTTTCCTAAATGATTGCTCATTTCGTAATTCTTACTGCCTAAGTTACGGATATAATCTGTAGAGGACAAAGACGCCGTGGCCATATCCATTAAACTGTTTTTTAATCCTATACGACTGGAGCCGTAAATATCCTGTTCCTCAAGGTAAAAAGCAGGAACATCCACAGGGTTTGCATGCTGGTTGTAAACCGCCATCACATTGCCCTGCGCATCCCGGATATAATACGTGGTCGTCCAGGATTCTCCACGGACGTATCCGAATCCTGTACGGGGTTTCACCAGTTTGGATATACGATTTCCACTAGCATCGTAGCGGAATTCCAGATCGGGTTTGGTGCTTGTTGACGTACGGGTGATACGCTTAATCTTGCCGTAAACCGTCCAGTCAATCTGTGCGATTTGTTCTGCATTGTCACCTTTCAGCTGTCCGATATAATTGTAAGAGTAGTTGGAAGCGCTTTGATTGTCTATATCGTCCGCATAGTTACTCGATGCCGATGCATCCGTAACATAGGCCAACTGATTGGTGGCGTTTAGAGGAGTGGAGACTTCTGGATCATAGATACTATTTGATTGGGTATAGTAATAGTATTTCATTCGGTCCATGTCGGGAGTGGCAGAAAGGTTGCCATTCCGGTTCAGGCGGATGATATTACCATTGCCGTCATAAGACTCATTCTCCCAGTACTGGAAGTTGGATTGGGTGCCGGTAAGCCATACGTTATTGGTCATGTCGATGTTGTTATACATCTTGGCATGTTTGATGCGGTTTAGCTGGTCGTAATCATATACCATGGCTTGTGGCACATCCGTGGAATTGGGCATGAATTTTCGGATGGCCGTTACCATGTGTCGGATGTTCCCGTTGAAGAGTTGTGGGGAAGCGGCATCCAGGGTGCTTGTATTGGTCGGGCTTACATAATTAAGACCAGCAATGAAACTGCTCGTTTGAGTCTGGTTCGGAGTAGGTCCTGCCTGGCCAATGCCCAGGTAATCGTTGGTAAAATAACCCAAGCTGTAGCCAAACTCATCACGTGCCACTTTAGCATCCAGATTAGGTAAGGTGGTATAGCCATCCTTGCCCATATCCCGGCTTTCGTTCAGGGTATTGTCATTTACCCCTATGATCCAACCCTGAATGGTGTATGCATAGTCTACACCCTGTACCTTATTATCTCCTGATTCCATCCGGGCCAGAGGACCGTGAGGATAGTAGAAATATTTGGCATCCTTGTCCCACAGCACATTGTCAGAACTGGTTTGCACTTCGGTAATGCGGTTATCTGCATCGTAAAGATATTGATGATAGAACTGATCGGGCTGACCTTGCTGGTACATCACTTCATTCACTTTTCCACTGATCAGGTCATAATTGTAATCGATCCTTTTGTACTCCTGCGTGGTAAATCCTGCAGTATGGACCATGTTCAGGTTGTCCTGAACCAAGGTGAGCACGTTGCCATGTATGTCGTAGCTGTAATGTGTGCCGTGATCATAAGTGGCTGGATTTCCATCGTAGGTGTCTTCATACGTTACACTGCTTATCCGGTTCCGAAGGTTCTGTTGGCCCAAAGAGCCAAAAGGATTAGGATGGGGACCGAATTCAGGATCATCGTAATACGTGGCTGTAACTTCGGTACGGGTACCCGCTGCAATCCAACCAGACAATGGAGTGCCGCTTACGTCGCGGGTAATGGTATAAAGTGCACCATAGGTGTTGGCAGAAGAATTTACAGTTTGGCCCACTTCAGTTATCCTTCCAAGGTTATCATACAGTGTATAGCTGTATTGGTTGTTAGGTGCCTGCTGTGCATTTTGAGAAACAACAAGCCTGCCCAGTGCGTCATACCAGAACTGGCTTTGTCCGGCATCGGGTGTTTGCTGCCGGATGAGTTGGTTCAGGCTGTTATAGGAGTAAATGGTTTGCAGGCGATGGGTGGTATAAACGGTCTGGGTGCCATTTAGTCTGTCGGATGCAACGGTAGCGAGTTGGGAGGAAGGCACATACTGAACTCCCTGAGGGGGAACAGTACGCACGAGGTTTCCGGCCTGGTCGTAATAATAGAGAGTGAAGTGATACTCCTTTTCCGTATAGGTCATCGTAAACTGTTCGACGGCACTACCAATACACTGTGCGATATAGGCTTTTTTGAAATCTCCGATTACACTACTTATGTATTGATTGTATTGGGCCAGCGCATTGGCGGCAGCGATATTGGCAAGGAAGGCGGCACAAGGGTCAGGACCAGGCGTGACGGAAGGACTTCCCGCGGTTGGAGGAGTGGGACTAACACAAGTGTTATCTTTAGTCAAGTCGGCCCGGCCGCAAAACATTGTTATGTTAATCGGGTACTGAGTGGGAGCTGGGGAAGCAGCTTTCCAGGAATACAGATAAGCCAGGTAATCATTTCCACAAGTAGACATCCCGGAAGCAAAAGAATACTGGCAAAGATCATTCGGTAGCAGATAAAGGGAAGGTGGATAAGGTTTATTCTGTCCGGCCATAGCAACATCCAGCGCCTGCACATAGGTTACGTAATTCTGGTAACAGGGAGCATAGCCTCCGTCGCAAAACTGGAAGAGTGTGAAATAATGAGGGGAGGTTACGCTATTGATATTTAACGCCGTCAGGTAACTGGTATATGCGGCAGAACAGTTATTTAGTCCTTCTGCACAGAAGTCGACGGAACTGATCGCAAAAGCAGGGTCACTATCCAGATGATTGGCTGTCAGGTAAGCCATGTAATTTGTATAGGAAGTTGAACAATCCGGTGCGGACGTAGTTCCCGATCCCCCTCCATAACGCAAAGCCTCCGTGTGGGGTGGGCATTCCGTACAGTTTTTAATCGGAAAGCAACTTGTGCCATAGAGGTAGAGCTCAGAGCCGGTACTGGTTCCCACATCGGCAATAAAATTAAAGCTTTGACCGTTGTTGGTTACCGACTCATCTGCCCAAATGGAATAAATCTGATTGACTGTTGTAAAATCAATAGCAGCAGGGAGGCCAGTTGTATGATCTCGAGGATTCATCGGATTTCCGGAATTATCATTCAGACTTAAGCTGATGGTACAAAATACAGCAGGGTCTGGAGTTCCAGAAATCAATTGTTTAATAGGGATGCTGAAGGTAGTTGGGGTAACCGTTCCGTCGGCCACAAAGGTTTCTCCTCCCTTAATAGAGAGGAAGCTTTGCATTTGCGTACTGAACCATTGAGTTCCGGTAAGCACGTTCAGGCCTGTCGCACCACTGTTATTGGTTGTCCGGCTTCCATTTACCAGAGCACCTAAGAGTGTTTGCAGATCGACCAGGTATTTATTTTCAGGATCCTGACAGCTAAGCATGGCAGCCCCAGTGCTGCAAGTTCCAGTATGATTACCTGCATAGGTATCGTTTCCAAGTAACACTAGGCCTTCCGATGTCGAAGAAGAACCACTGATGGTGACCGTAACTACAAAGTTATTATCATCTCCTCCGGTAGCGGTGGAATAATTATAGTTTGGCATAATTCCGGTGAAAGTGGCCCCGTTAACCAACGTAGGGGTGGCAGAGTTAAAAGTAACCGGAATGGTGTTGGAAGTGTGTGAAGGATCATAAACCACAAATTGGTTGCTGTTGACAGCAGTCTCTTTCCAAGACCAAGTGCCACTTGGAAGATATGACGCTAACACCGTGTTAAAGATGGAATTGTAAGGAGCAACCTGCAGGGCAACTCCGGAGGTACTTGTAAGATCACCGTTAACTGATAATTGGTTCATCAGATCCTGCAAGCTAAGGGCTTCGGTGGAAGGAGGACAAGCAAATCCTCCCATTTGGGTAACAGAAGTCTGGCATGAGGTAAGCGGGAAACAAGTGGTGCCACTCACCGTTATGAGATAATTGGAAACACCAGTTGTATGGGGATTGATTTCGGCCTGAATGTTAAAGGCACTGTTGGAGGTAGGTCCGAAATTGGACAAGTTTGCGAATGACCATTGTCCGGTACCAGTGCCATAATTTGACCAGGCTAGGCTGCTGGATGAAGGAAGATTGATAGTAATTGTTGAACCAGTGCAGGTACTCAATGTGCTTCCGGAAGGAAAGCAATGTCCTCCTGGTTCACTCAGGGTGATACTGAGCTGAGTAGAACTGGTAACGGCCCCGGTCCAACTGTAAGGATAATAGTTTGTATTACTAATGTTCACAGTTGTGCTTGTACTCAGGGACACCCCGCTGATAGCCTCATATAATTTGGGGCTGAAATTACCCACAGAAAGTAGTGGAATATTGGTGGACAACAGTGCATTACTGGTTGCCATTGCTTTCAAAAGATCCTGAACATTTTCCGCCAGTGGACATAAACCGGTGTTGGTCAGGAAATTTTCATCGGCTGTATTACTCAGTGAATTGTAACTCGGGCTGCTCAGATCGGCGAATCCATATCTTTTTGATTTGTTCGAGTAGAGGGCAGGATGTCCACACGGTTCATAAGAATCATAGCAAGGAGGCGGAGGTGGAGTGGTGGTAGTTACGTATGCGCCTGTAAAACCAGCCGGAACAAGGGGTTGCCCGGCATAATCATTGAAACTATTGTTGCCGATACATCCATTGTAACCATCGGTGGTATTGGAATTTGAATTATGGTTGCTGATCATTGTTTGGTCGGCAAGTTCCTGCATGAGCCTTTGCTTGAGAGAGAGGTAGAGGCTTTTAAACATGGCCCATTCGGCATCCCTGGTAGCGGTGTTCGAGCCGAAAGTTTCAGTATAACCGGGACAAGAAGTCGCAGCATCCTGCCCAAACCAGCTTCCGCAATTGGTGGTCATGACAACAAACTTTGGCATCGTCATTAAGGACGGAGCACCTGGATATTGCGTGTTAACCCATCCATTCATGATAGTAGCCGCACTCACGCCATTCAGATTGGCTGCTCCCGGGTTTCCTGTATGAAAGAAGGGGTCGTTGGATACAATTGTAAGATAACTTGTAAGATCAACAGTGGTCGAGGTGACTCCGGAAGCCGGGGAGCTGTTCGTAATGACTGTCGATTGAGCGCCGGAATAGGTGCTGCTGTTTTCCATGGCATAATCAAAATCGTCACTGCTGTATGTGTCAGCTGGCAATACAGTTGCAAGAGGGTTGCACCAAACATAATAAGGATACTCCGGGTGATATTTTACAAGTGATTTGGCCCAGTTGACATCCCAGATATTAATAAAGTCATTCAGGTTGGCAAGATCCTGTGGCTTCACACCTTGCTGTCCGCTGGGCAGAGAGTATAACGTGGCGGTAGGTACGATGGCTGGAGAGTAAGCCCCGCTAACCACCGTGAGGGTAACGTATGAGGTCTGTGAACTGGCATTCTGATAATCCGGAACAGGATGTCTCCAGTTAGGGAGCGGAGCGGAATAAGTTGAGTTATATGGCAGTTGATTGGACTCATTAAATACCGAGAGGGCCATATCATTGCTTCCGGCCACTGCGGTGGTTTTACCATATTGGCCATTAGGACTTACATCTTCCAGCATAGCTCCGTATTCGGTCTGACAAAGGCTGATCGGGCGACAGGACTCGTTACAATCGTTGTAAAGAGCATCCCACTGTGCAGTTTTTTGAGCAGTTGTTCCATCACCTGATCCGGTTGCAATATAGGCCGCACGTGTGCCAAGTGTGGCAATCAGGTTGGCTATGCAGTCGGCACAGGTCATGGCACAGCCGCCTCCTGAAACCTGATTCGCTACAAAATAATCAGTGAAATTCTGGAGCGTTTTCAGACAACCCAGATTGGTTGCATCCTGCACATAGTGGCTTGCCAGGTAATCCAACGCGGTCTGATCAACTGCCAGATCCTTCTCAACCGTATATTCTCCCAAAGGAAGAGCTGCAGTATACAAGCCGGTACCGTAATTGTACAGCTGGTTTACAGCCGTGCAAGAGGTAGGGAGTGGAGGGCAGATGGTGGTTCCAGTGTTTGTGCAGGGAGCAGGCAAGGTTGTCTGATAATCTGCATTAATGACCGCATTCACAGGTGTGGTAAGCATTTCCTGTCCGCACTGGTCTTTCACGTGCACATTGATGTCATATACCAGGGGATAACAATAGGGGCTCAGGCAAGCATTTGTAAAGGAAGTGTTTTGCACCTGGTACATAAACGTATAAATACCAGAACTGGAAACCATTTTTTCTCCGGAATAGGTCAAATGCATTCCATCAGAGCTGATATTATTGTCATCTTTATAGGTATCCACATCGGTTGGATTCTGTTTGTTTAACAGGTCCACCGTAATCGGTCCATTGGCAATACTTTCGCCAATCAGGGTTTGCTGTGGGGCAGAGGTCTGAGGATCTACCAGTGCCAACAAGTTTCCTGTGCTGTCTCCAGCTAAAGAAGTGGCTATGACTTTGCCCTTCATGTCCAGATAAGTAACACTGGCCTGTCCGTTTGCATCCACCACCATATTTTTCTTGTAGTGCTGCTTGTAACCGGCTTCGGAAGCAAAAACCCTGTCCAACTGCACCTGCTCGGGTTGTCCGTAGTAGTTCTTAGTTTCATGTCCACTTCCCAAATTGTGATCTACTCCTGCTCCGGTTTGTGTGCGAATTCTTCCGGTATTATCCGGTTCGTATTCAACCAGGGTGAACGGATATCCTTTGGCGATGGGAACATAATCACGATGAGAATAGGCGATATTGTTGTTGGATGAATAATAACGGGAAGCTCCGGATACGGAATCCATCGCTCCTTCGGTAACTGCGCAAGTATTCACTGCATTTCTGTCAAAATCATCCTTGCTATATGGAGCGCCAGCATTGTTCCGGTTAAAATTAACGTTATAGTGAATGGCGCTTTCTCCGGAAGGAACAGGCAGGGTTTGAACCGCTCCCCGGCCCTGATAGTCATAAATGGTTTCTCCTACAATTGCCCGATTATCACTGTTCATTCGGGTCACGGTCTGGCGGTTTCGAAGGCTTCCGTCAAAATAACTGATTACAGTCTTACTCTTTCCTTCTTCGGCATAGGTATTCTTTACCTGCCAGTTCATCATGAGGTTTTGAAGGGTAGAGGCTGAAGTGTTCAGATCAAAATTCTGATGTGCCTGAACCGGAATGACATTCGGATAATCGCCTACATAGGCCAATAGCATTGCATCGGTACTCCACTTACCAGGAACAAATTTCGAGAAATCGCCTGCAGTGGAGCCTCCCTTACCAATCCCGCGAATGCGATACACCAGGTAACCATGTTCAAAAGTCAAGGGAATACGGTAATACTGATCGGTGAGTGAAACCCGGGTATTGTTCAATTCAAAGTTGCGAACAGACAAGGGAATCTGGGCACTGGTATAAAAATCATTGGTATTACTGCCATCCAGAACCACTCCTTTATAGTCATTAATATAAGTCCATTCCAGATCATAACTTTCGGCTCCCGGAATATAATCCCAATGCAATTCCACCTCATCGTTGATTCCGTCTCCATTCAGGTCCAGGTTCACATAAGACATAGAACTGCCTGCCGGAGGAGTGGTTTCATCGAAGGTATAATATCGGGTGGCGCTAATGAGTAGTTCGGTGTATAAGTTGGATGGGACGGTAGCGGGTGTGGTGGTGCCGTGCTGATATACATTTACAAGCGTCACTTCCATCCGGGAAGCCCCAGCTATACGATGACGGGCCTTGTCATTATAAGTTGCACCACTGAATGGATCATATGCTACATTGAGAACCACATTTGGGGTGAGGTTTGTCTGTACAAACGCGCTGCCGGAGTAGGACCAATAGGAAACCTGGTAAACCAGGTCTACGTTATAGGCGGCAGAGACAAAAATAGTGCTGGAATTATCTACACCGGCTTCAATAAATCCATCTGAATTCGTATTCGTAAATCCCCAGGTGGTGGAAGCTCCGGATTGCATGGTGGGATACTGCAGATCCTGCACAGTCACCAATGCTCCGGTCGTAACCTGACTTCCTTTGATGTAAGCGCTATAGGTTTCCGTGGCACCAAAAGTCACGGCACTGCCCAACATCAGCAGGGCGAATACAACACTTTTAATTTTTTGCAAGAAGGATTTCATGGGCGTGCAGATTGAGTCGTTTGATCCAGAAGCTGGTATTTGGCCAAAGCCGGTTGAAGCTTCCATTTATTATTCGTCTTCTTAATGTATTTGTCGGCTGAAAATTTCAATTCACTTACCACCGGATTGGTATTGATGTGCTGATACTCTACTTCCAATCGTGGTTTGTAGGTTTCCGATTTTTTCCCCTTCCATTTGTATTCGGGGTGCACGTCCACATCCTTTGCATAAAACAAAATAACCTTCTGAACCAGATAAGTAGTGGTGTCGAAATAAACTTCCACAGCTTTCATTTCCATTATCTGGTCTCCAAATTCCAGGTGGTACCCTTTCACCATTTTACTGGAAGGCAAAGCAGTAACCTGAGAACAGACCTGAAGCATTTTCTCCATGTCCACTAGAGGTTGTTTGGTGTCTTCAGGAACCGGCTTGGTTAAAAGCACCACCTTTCCGGAATCATCTTTGACCATTTTTATTTCTCTATTGCAGATAGTTAGTGTCCCGAACAATTCCATATACAGGTTGTCATTTCCGGATTTCAGATAATGCCCAGTATGTTCTTCTTTGAGCAAGTCGGATTCATGTCCCTGATACACTTTGTATTCCATGTCCATGCTTAGCTTCCCGGCTTTCTTGTAAGCTTCCCTGATTTTGACAAAATCACGGGAAGCATTCTTTACATCGGGTTTAAAACCGGTGAGAGCCACGCAAATCAACAAAATAAAGGAGCCCAAGCTGAAATTTCTCATTGAGTGATTGGGTTGGCCCCTCCTGTTTTAAATTGTTTAATGGTATTGTTCCGGCTTTCCTGAATAGTCATGATCCCTCTTTCTGTTTCCTTCTTAATCCGAAGCAGTGTCCCTTCTTCATCATATTCGTATATGGTGGCAAAATTCCGCTCATCCAGTTCGGCCCATAAACGCAGAGACACAGGATCATAAACAAATGACTTCATGCTGCTGTTAAAAGGCTGAATACGGATATCATCCAGGTAAGCATCGTTGGATCCGGAATTGACAAACTCTACCGTGATACTGCCTGCATCCGTACCGAGAATGCTGAAGCGGTATTCTACCCGCTGCCATCCATCTATGATATCGCTTTTGACGATAGCAGTTGGTGTGCGCGGTGTCGTGGATGCGTTGAAATAGATATTCAATACCGTATTCGGGTAATCAAATACTCTGGCATTGTTTAACGGAGCCTGTTTTACCCAGTAAGTAGCAATGTATTCCTTGGTGCCCTCATAGGTATGCGGGGCAAACAAACCGATCATGTCGCAATCCTTAACGGTATAAGGCATGTCATCGGCAGCAGGAGTACATGGGGCGGTAATCAGTGTGCGTGACGTACTCATCGTATTGGCCGGTGCAGTCCCGGCAGGGAGTTTCATGCTGAACCTTCCGGTATGTGCTTCCGATCGGGTGAGGTTGGCAGAGTAGTTATAGAAGTCAAAATGACCCGGGCAGCAATCCTGAGGATGCATGAATGAGTAGTCCTCAAACCCGTCGAAAGCAATCTGATTGTAGCGAGAATTGGAGGCTACAGCTTTGGGTAAGGTATTGTTGTATCCATACAGCGCTCCTGAATAACGGCTAAGCGCATCTTTATTCTCCAGCTCAAAACTGAAGGGACTGAACTTGGTTACTTCGGAAGTATAAGTCCAGCTTGCGTTATTGGCGGTCCAGCTAGGAGCGGACATTGTTCCTGGATTCCAGAATGGAGAGAAGGTAGTGTATTGACCATCCCTCCGAATATTGGTATTGTTGTTACTCACCAATTGCTGAGTCCGGTCGGTCTGGAATACATGGGAACGCAGGTTGCGCCAGTCTCCACGGACACCAGCCACATATGGGTTGACAACATTATGTAGCGGGGGGTTACATGGAGGAGGAGGTGTGCAAACTCCCAAGCTCAGGCACGGTATATGGATATTCATCTGTATTGTACTGGTCGTGGTCCCATTATTGAGAACAGCCACTGCGAGTCCGTCATAAACGGATCCACCACAACTTGTACCATTATTAAGACCTATAATTTGAATCGAAGTGATGTTCCCCCAGTTATAGCCAGTAGGAAGGGACCCACTGTTATCGATTGGAGTCGCGGTCATTATACAATCACCAATAAAATTCATTGTATGTCCATCCGTTCCAATTGCGTTAACGATCCACTTCATATTAGTTGTAGCGGTACAAAGACTTTCTGGAACGAATCTCATTGTCGCCAAAGTGGGATTACTTGCTAAGAGCGAAGGGAAATCAGTTCCCGGAACATGTGGCTGAACATTGCCACAAACACTATTATTGCTGATTAAATAAGCAAATGCAAGGTTCATAGAATTAATCATTCCATTGTCGGGTGTACAAACGCAAGTTGAGGATGTTCCATCTGGACCTACAGCCTTTGCCTTTTCATCACAAAACAGGCCCCAGTTTTCTGAGTATTCCGTAGAAGAAGCATTCAGGATTTGAGTGCTTGAGGCATTAAATACCAAGCTTGAGATGGATCCGACTGTTACAATAGGATTCTGCAAGGAAGTCACGGTTCCCACAGGAATGGACTGCATGTTTCTTCTTCCCGAGCGTAGTACAGTAAGGTATACATTGTTCAGAGTGGTTGTATTATATGGTTGCCCATAAGCATCAATAATCCAGCACCCATTGGTCACATCATCGTCCGTATCCCATATCCAGGCCTTACCGGGTTGGGTAATGCCGGTTGGAGGAGTGGGAGGAAATGTACCTGGGTTGGAAAGAACACTTACTGCAACTTCATCCCCTTTTACCAGGTAATTGTTTGCGGTAACGTGGACAAAGCCACTGGATGTGATGCTCGGGACAGGTAATGAGAATCCAATGTTCTGATACGCGAGTCCCATTCGGTCATAGGCCCAATGAGCGGGGTAGGTAAAATTATAGACCGGATCATCAAATTCATTCACTGTTTTGGTCAATAATACTTCTCCGGTTTCTTTGTCAAACCCAATGTTTTCTGTAGAAACACGGGAACCCAGATCATACGCTATGGTTTGTCGCAGGACTCCGTACCGATTAATCACCTTGGTTGCAACGGCCGAACGGAAACGTGTTTTCTGGCTTGTATAGCCGGGGAAGATAGTAGGTACTGCACACGGTAGAATACTGGCAAGAAATGCCGCCAGGTTGCCTTGAGTGGTAAAGGACATACTGTGACTTTCCTGTTCCCGGAAATCAGTTACAAAATCGAAATCCAGTCCTACTTCCTGAAGGGTAACCGAGTTGTCCTTACCAATACACTGAACATGGTTATCCAGTCGGGTTTGATAGATGGGCGTGCTTGGAGGACTAGGGAAGGTGTGCATAGTCGTCTGATTCTGGTAGACATACTCGACGCCTGAAATGGGTTTATCCTGTCCTTGTGCATAAACCATTTGTTTCCTTGGTTTTCCATGCATGTCATTCAATTCAATGACATAACCCTGTGTGGCTGTCATGTAATCCTTGACTGAAATATTAAAAAGACTGGCCAGAATGGGACTTTTCTGCATTAACGGATCTACAGCTGTTTGGTCCGTTATGGTTGGATAATCCTTGGCAGTATAAAACTCATGCACAACCGCTCCGGTAGCGTGTTTCGTCACATACACGCCGGGAGGGGAACCCGGATTAAAACGTTCCAGATTTTGAACCACAACACGGCTGTAACCTACACCCGGAGAAGGGAAAAAGGATTCCCCGAAAGGCTGCTCCATGTAATGCTTCTCATCTGGTGCAAGCAAATGTGCTTCGTTGATAAATACCGGTTGGCGGAATACGTTTTCATCACCACCCAGAATTGGCTCATAACAAGCTACTCCGCTGGAGGTACCGTCTTCGGTTACGTACTTATATTCCTGTCCGTAATTGGAAGCTGTCCCCACTGGTATATTGGCCTGCATCTGGTCCCAATTGTCATACATCACCAGACGCCTTACCCGGGCTCCTCCACCCAGTTTTTTGCCATGAGGAGTATACAAACGAACCCAGGAATTGCCGGGTTTGAAATTTTGTGCAAAGTTCTGATGCAGCAACTGACCGTTGGCACCCTGAACAAATTTAATGGCCTGATTGATGAGGCTTGCATTGGCAAGACTCTGAGTGATGCTTGAGAAACTCGTACCACCCGCAGGATCGGGCATTCCATAAACCAAGCGAGGATTGTGCATTCGTCCGAATTGCCAGGTGGCCTTACTTATTGGATGAACCTGTGTAGGAATGGGAGTTCCTCCATGCTTATCATCAATATCAATGGGCTTTATCTGGATGTAGCCATAGCCGCTACTTGGATTTCCTCCAACTATTCCTGCATCCTCAATCTGGCAATAGCCGGATACAAATTCGCTGGTAGCCGCTGAATTGCTGTTTGTCAAATCCATCATGAAGCGGAAATACATATTGGCCGAAGAGGCTCCTCCGAGCAAATCCCGGAAATATTTGTTCTTTAAGGTTGTTTGGGGGGTGGGGTCTCCGGCAAAGGTTTCCGGGAGCTGAAAATACAAGTATTCCTGCGCGACCTGCGACCCATCATATAACGATCGGGATCCGCTAAACGCGCTAGGAGAATTTCCGGCCCCAACAATCTTAAACATCTGCATAGCCGGCTTGTCTTGTACATAAGCATAATCATCCGACTCATAGTCTATATTAATCTTGGCTCCTGACGGAGTTTGCACCGTAGTCATGGTCCATGCGGTTACATAGTTCGCCTGCTGGGTCGTGTCCTGCTCTACGTAAGGATATTCCGGAGCAGAAAGAGGTCCCATCCAGGAATCGCAATTGTCAATTCCTGATGTAGTTCCTTTATTGGGTTTATAATAGCCCCAACGGTCATAACCTTTGATATTGTAGTTGTAGTTGGTGCTACTGCTTGTGAGACCGTCATGCTTTGGGTCGCTATAGGTAAAATTGTATCCGCTCAGTTTGCCTTTGCGGGAGTTACCATAGGTGAAATACACTTGTTTCAGAGTAAGCTTACCACCTTTGTTGATATTATTCGGATCGGATGAAGAAGAAAGTATATTCCCGCTCGCATCCACCGGCACATTATCATTATTGGGAATTCCGGGACACTGAGTGTAATCATATACAAAATGAACCCGTTTAATAGGTACTGCGGAATTTCCGTATGTATTATAATCGGGTAAAGAATAAAGGCTGATGCTGTCCAGTTTCATCATTGCATCTTGTCCTATGCCTCCGATTTGACCGGCTGCTTCAAATGCATCATGCCTCTTGGTCTTATGAAAGACTGCCACATACGTTTTCGTATCGATTTTATTCAGGTACCAGATTTCCTTTTCGCCATAGATGTAACTCGCGCGGTTATCAGACTGGTCCGACTTCAAGCCCTCGCTGAAATTAGCCATTCCTGAATTAAAAGGTGTTCTCCATCTGTAGTTGGTAATCGATGGTTGTACACCAGGGGTATTGGGATCACTGTCGTAGTCAAAATGGGTATACGTTCCTAAATCCCCAAGCGAAGGACCTCTTACTGCATCTACATCCACATAATCAGAAGAAAGCACGGAGGTCAGCAAATACGAATGCGCATAAGCCGGAGTGGTGGTGGCATTGTAATAATTGTCCAGACCATTCTGGTTGTCAGTTGAAGCATCTGTTGAATTGTAGGGTACGAGGCCAGTAGCACAGTCTCCATGCGCTCCGCTAATGTTGAAAGAGACTTCCGATTGAGTAAGGTTATAAGCAGGTATTCCATAAATATACCGGGCACCGTCTGTGCGAACAACACTCATTTCGGAAATGTGCCAGGGCTGGGCCGCCAAAGAAGTATATCCCTCTACTCCAAACTGCTTCGCGTCCTGGTTCATCAGGTAGCTGATGCATTGGTTTCGTTTGTCTCTGTGGGATCTCTGTATCGATCCATTGAATGGTATTTGAGGACTGCCCCATTTATCAGCAAAACGTGCAGCTGTTTGACTCTGATACCCTGGCCCATCGATTATAGGAATCCTTACGGCTTCTGAGTTGCCAATGGCATCCAGAAAAGCCTGGTCACTGCAACCTGATTTTTCGCCTGCTTCTTTAAAATAAGCCGGTTCATAGAGAGTACCAGGGGTTGCTTGAACAAATGGGAGGTTAGCTCCTGCATCATTTCCGTCAGTCCAATTACCGGAATGACTGGTGACAGAATTTTCCGAAGCATTCACGCCCAGGTGAAACGCATTTCCTTCGCCGAGCTCAAGTCCAACAGAACCGCTTTCACTTATACTTGCCACATGGCTATCATGGACATTGCCTACTTCCCCGCGGAAAGGACGGAACATTCCCCCTATACCCTGTCCAGCAATCGAAAAAATATCATAGGTATGGTTTGTAACGGGAAGGTTCATGGAGTTTATTGTAAATGGTCCATCTTTCTCCCGGTTAAAATCCATCATCGCCACATCCTGAGCGAAGCCATATTGTTCATTGAGATAACCATAGGCGGGGATCTGCTGTGATTTATACCGCAGGGTATTCTGGGAGTAGTATCCACTCATGTTAAACGTTGCATCTCCCCCGAACAGGGTGCCTCCAAACTTTAAAGAAAGGGTTAAGGAAGCATTGATTCTAGGGAAATCAATCTGAGGAATGTATGTATTGTCAATGAGACTGATTGGTGAGCCTCCGTTGGTGCCTTCCACCTTAATCTCTTTCTTCATGGTCTTTGACTCCAGTGGCCCCTTGCCTGCTGCTTCATTCGACAACTGATTATCAAATCCCATCGTCAGTGCCTTCATCCCCGAACGGGAGTTAATGCTGACTCCAATGCTTAAACCTAGTTTTGCATCTTGTCCCCTGGCTGTCTGTGTTTTTTCAGAAAAGGAAACCGAAGGTGAAATATTCAGTCCGTCGGCATTCGTACTGAAATTTACTCCCAGGGAAGCTGTATTGGGTTCATCCCCACCGGAAGAAGCACTGATACTAGGGCTAAAGCTCTCTTCAAATCCTACTCCATTATAATTATTATAGTTCATCCCCAGGCTGTAACCCAGCTGGAGAAAATCCAATCCAAATACAGACCCCGAAACCGCAACACTGGTTCCATAGGTTCGGTTCGGTTTCATATTGAAATCCTGCTGAATGTTTTCCCCGGCAAAATCATCGGGAATACCTCTCATGTTCCGGTTGATAACACCCGGATTGATGTTCCAACCCAATCCAACCCAACTGGCTTCCTGGTCCATGGTGATTCCGGAATTATAACACATGTTGATGGGATAACCACCTACATCCAGCAGAGGGATATTATATTTGAAATCACCCGTGAAGACATCCACCATATCCGATGTTCCGACGGGTGTGAAGCTCTGAACTTCCGGTTGGCTTGGACCACCAGTAAGGGCAAATGCCAGGGAAGGTTGGATGATTTCGAACATCAGGTTAATTGCCATGTAAGCGGCAACAACCTTCATTACTCTACTTTTTCTCAATCGTGAAAACATGTGTTAAAGCATTAAGTTTGGCAATTTCGACAGAGCGGAGCTTTCAAAACTCAGCATTACAGGACCTGAATTAAATATTTTGTCATTAAAAATGAACTGAAAATCGTCCATACTTTTTTTCTGCTTTAAGAGAAAGCCAGTCATCACAGTAATTTCCGGTTTAAGACCATAACTGCGGTCGTAAGCGGCTATCACACATTTCAAGGTATCCTTTCCGCTCACGAGCTTTACATCGTTCTGCACATCAAAGGATAAATATTTGATACGGGCATAATAAGCTTCTTTGCTGGTAACCTGGTATTTCAAAGGGTCGGATCCATCCGTTGTCTGCATTCTCAATGTAAAATAAGTGAGATCACCCATTTGATTCAATTGCGCTTTCATGCCTTCTGGTGTCACAGGATTTAAACCACTTTCCTTTAAAACCACATACTCGTAGGGTTTGTACTGGGCCTGAAAATTAATGCCGCCTATCTTCTTCTCCTTCACCAAGCCATGTGCTGGCATCTCTACCCATTTCAAATATTCACCTGGTCCTAAATCAGGAGGCTTGCAGGCCTGTATGCACAGGATAGAAACGGCAACAAATGTTATGAGGTACTTTTTAAGGCTCATTTCTTTCCAGTGTATTTTTCATTCACAAATTTGATGACTTCGGAAGTCACGTCATTCCGCTCATTTGCATACATCAGATTACCTTCCCCGTTTGTTCCCAATAGAAATTCGTACCCCGATTGCTTCCCATACTCCTTCACATATTCATTCAGCTGTTTCCAAACCTGTTCATCCCCTTTTCTGGCCATTGCCCTGTTATCTTCCTGCATTTGTTCTTCTTTCAGCAGATACTGCTGTTTGGAAGTTTCGAAATTCCGGACAGCATCTTTATTGATTGTTTTGGTTGATTCAATCTGTTTTCGAAACAATTCAAGGGACAGGCGCATGCTATCCAATTTGTTCTTTCGGGCAGTACTGGTTATTGTAATCTCCTTTTCAATCTCTTTCTTAAGATTGAATTCATTAAACAAACGGATATTGTCAACAAAGGCCATCTTCTTCGTTTTTTGGACACCTGTTGCAAACAAAAACACAGCACCAACAATCACGAGAGCTCCACCTATTCCAAAAACTTTCCAAATTCCTGTATTCATCTCTGGTTCAATTAATGTTTAAATCTAAGTTTCCAGGTTTCTCCTTTTTCGTTCTGTACTTCCAGAATGTAATAACCAGCACTCAATGAAGAGATATCCACTGTTATACGGTTGTCGCCTATAACATCAGTCTTAGCAGCTGTGCTGCCGGATATCAGGGAACTCCTGCTGCTGTTGTATATATTGTAAGTCAGGAGTCCATCCTTGTCCTGGTATTCTTCAGTGTATTTAAAAGACAGCTGATTGTTTTTGGTTAAGTAATATCCACCATCCAGGGTCTTATTCAACACCACAAATCCTGAATACCCTCCGCTGCTGGCAATAAGCAAGGGAGTGGTGGAAGACAAGGTTGGGTTGGTAACAGAAGTGATGGATCCTCTAAGCCCGCTTACTGTTTCGGCAGTTCCACCATCATCCACCCAGGAGGAGCCATTCCAGACAGCCACATGATCATTTCCAGCTCCGTTTGCACTGCAGTTGGAATTCCAGTTGAGAGTGACGCTGACAGAAGAAGAACCTGTCACATGATTCATGGTCCAGTAATCACAGGAGCTTATCCTGTCCAGGGTGCTTGCAAACGAAGAGCCATAGGCTTGCTCAACAGGGAAGTACTGGGCAATGTACTCATCTGTTGTGGCAGACGGTGCCGAAATCGAAAGGGGGTGATAAGCACCTGTACTTAATGTAGTACTTCCTAAAGGAAAAATAAATGCTGCATTCCCCAACTTATCCATAGGACCTGAAACGTAAGACAAATCAGAACCTCCCATTGCTGTTCCTCCATTGCCCAGTTTCAGGATATTCGTAGCGGTTGTAGTCAAAGGGCCCTGGATCAAAATTAATGTATAAGAAATCAAAAGCGGACTTGCCAGGGTTACTGTCCCCCCTGATTTATTGAGGGTCATGTTTGTAAATGTTTCTGTGCCGCTTCCCCTTGTTACTGACTGATTGCCTGCCCCATTAAAGACTATGGCTCCTGTACCTGTTGTTAATGTGCCACTGCTGAGCCAATTGCCTCCTAATAGCACGTTGTGATTGGCTGTGTAAAGTAAGCCAACTGAACCAACAGTAATGTTTCCCGGGGCTGTCAAATCAGTTGCGGTATTGAATGTGCCGTAAATCTGAAAGTTGGCTGCTTCGTTAAATCCTGTTCCGTTATCCTGAAGTGTTGAACCGGCACGAACGATCAGATCGCTTGCAACAGGTATCTTTGTCGCATTCGAATTCTGATTTGTAAATACCAGCGTGCTTGTTCCAGTCCCGCCAATATCCAGTGTCCCGAGTATTCTTGGATAATCAGAAGATCCTGTAAATATTGAACTTCCAGAAGGTGTCCATGCCGAACCAGAATTGTTTTGAATAATCAGATTTGGGTAATACATTCCTCCTACTGAACTCAGCAGTGGATCGTCTGTTCCTGTTTTGTTCACGATCCACGTTGCTGTTGCAGGTATTGTAGAAATACCACTTGCGTAATGATCTCTCCATAAATCAGCTGATGTTGCACGGGTACGAATAATTGTTCCGCTTGTTCCAAGCGACCATGTGGCTGAACCAGACCATACATTGCTGTTGGGTCCAATATCCTGATAAGTACCATTAATTGTCAGATCAGTTCCTGTCCCATCATTCAAGGTTAAAGTGCTTCCTGCATAATTTCCGTACACCAGCGTTCCGTTTACTAAGGTCTGGTCGATGGTGACACTGGCTGTGATGGTTACAGTATGGGCGCTTTGAATGGTGATGGTATTGGAATTATAATCGGGCGTAGTAAGGGCTGTTTGCCAGATGGTATTATCTACCGAGGCATTCCATGTGCTGGTGGCATTCCAATTACCGGTCTGCACACTTTGGAAATACACATTGGCTGTTCCGACTTGTGCCAGAGCAAAATCACCGAAACTGCTTTGGGCTGAAGCAGTAGTGACCGATCCGGCCGTGCTGGAACCCGTAGATCCGGTACCACCCTGGTTCATCCACATTGCGGAAGTGCTGTTCCAATAAGCTACCCGCATATTGGCCGGGGTGGTGGTTAAACAGGAACCGGAATTCCAGGTCAGGGTGACACTTACATTGGAACTTCCGGTATTGCGGCTCAAATGCCAGTATTCGCAAGTACTCAGATTGGAAAGGGTGTACTGATAAGCGGCCCCGTCTGTCTGTACTGCACTGAAATATTCTGCTGTAAAGGCATCGGTGGTACTGGTGGGGGCAGTGATAGACAAGATTTGGAAGTCTGTGCCTTTTCCGACAGGGAAATTAAAGGCAGCATTCCCGATCTTTTGTACGGGTCCGGCCACAAAACTGCTGGTGCTTGCACCCGACACGCTGCAACCGTTATTTATTGTTAAAAGGTAGGTCGATGTGCTTACAATATTTCCAGCTGTGAGTGTAAGTGTGTTGTCAATGCTGATGGCCTTATTAAGGGTAAGGGTTCCCACGCTCTTGTTGACCTGCAGTGTATAGATACTGAGGGTTCCGGATCCGGAAATGGTTTGAGTTGCAGCAGAATTGAAAATCAGCTGGTCGCTTGTGCCGGAAACATAATTGAATGTTCCATCCACCTGCAAGTTGCCACCGAGTGCGAACCCAGTTCCATTATTTTGAAGGGTATTGCCGCTGCGAACCAGTACATTTCCTGTAACAGGAACAAGGGTGGCATTGGTATTCTGATTGGAAAAAGTCAAGGTATTACTTCCTGCACCTCCTACGTCCAGATTTCCTTTTACACGGGGATAGTCGGAAGAACCAATAAATGCAGGTGCTCCGCTTGTCCAAGTGGAACTGGTGTTATTTTCCAGCGTAAGGTTGGGGTAATACATACCTCCAACTGAACTCATAGACGGATTGTCTGTTCCTGTTTTCCTCAGTATCCAGTTAGCTGTTGCCGGGATGGTGGAGATACCACCGTCATATGTATCCCTCCAGTTATTAGCCGATGTTCCTCGGGAACGTACGATGGTTCCACTGGTGCCCAAAGACCAGGTAGCAGAACCTGACCATACATTGCTGTTAGGGCCTGCATCCTGATACGTTCCATTAATGGTGAGGTCAATTCCTGTTCCATCGTTGATGGTAATGGTACTTCCGCTGTAATCCCCGTAAATCAAGGTTCCGTTTACGACCGTTTGGTCAATCGTAACACTGGTGACAATGGTAACTGTATGAGTGCTTTGAACAGTGATTGTATTGTTGTTATAATCAGGAGAAGAGGAAGCGGCCGACCACGTTACATTATCGGCAGAGGTTTGCCAGGTGCTGGCAGCATCCCAGTTACCAGTTGCAGCGCTTTGGTAATAGAGAGCGCTTGGGGAAATCTTATTGGCCAGGCAGAGGTCTCCGAAAGCATTGAGTGCTGCCGAAGAGGTGATTGTTCCGGTAGTCGTGTTTCCGGTGGAGCTGATGCCTCCCTTGTCGTTCCACTTGGAAGCAGAAGCATTCCAGAGGGCTATGCGCATATTGGCAGGGGTAACGGCATTGCAGGAACTGGAATTCCAGCCCAGGGTGACACTTACATTGGAGGTTCCTGTTGTACGGGCCAGGTTCCAGTACTCGCAGGTGCTGAGACTGGAAATGGTAGCATCAGTAGATGTTCCGTCGGCCTGGGCAGATTTAAAATATTGTGCAGTGAATGCATCAGTGGAACTAGAAGGAGCTGTGATGGTCAGTGGCTGATAATCGCTGCTGTTACCAGTTGGAAAAGTGAAGGCCGCATTCCCTACCTTTTTAACCGGTCCGCTTACATAACTGCCCGCACTCGCACCGGAAACATATCCTCCGTTATTGATGGTGAGTACATAAGTGGAGGTAGTAATGATATTACCCGCTGTGAGTGTCAGTGTACCATCTATACCAATCGCATCATTCAAGGTTAGGGTATTGGAACTCTTTTTAATCGTTAAAGAATAAATGCTGAAAGTACCTGCACCGGAAAGTGTTTGTGCTGTGGAAGAACTGAAGATCAGGTTACGGCTGTTGCTTCCACTGTAGTTGAATGCACCATCCACCTGTAAATTGCCTTTCAACTCAAATCCTGTCCCTGCATTCTGGAGGGTAGATCCACTGCGAACGGTAACATTACCCTGTACCAGCACAGCTGTGGCATTAGTATTGCCCGTACTGAAGGTAACGGCGCTCGTTCCTGCACCACCCACATCCAGATTACCGGTAATCCGGGGATAATCGGAAGAGCCGGTGAATACCGAGTTTCCGCTGGCGACCCAAGCTGAACCGGAAGTGTTTTCAATCGTGAGGTTAGGGTAATACATTCCACTCGTAGAAGAAACGAGTGGGTTATCTGTTCCTGTTTTACGGATGAGCCAGGTAGCAGTGGCTGGAATAGTTGAAATTCCTCCCTGGTACTTGTCTCTCCAGTTGTCAGAAGAAGTTCCTCGGGTTCTTAAAAGTGTTCCGCTGCTTCCCATGCTCCAGGTGGATGATCCACTCCAGGTATTGCTGTTAGGGCCTATATCCTGGTAGGTTCCGTTGATAGTCAGATCCGTGCCGGTACCGTCGTTGATGGTCAAAGTGCTTCCGCTGTAATCTCCGTAAACCAGTGTTCCATTAACGACCGTCTGGTCAATGGTGACACTTGCTGTGATGGTAACGGTGTGTGCACTTTGAATGGTGATGGTATTGTTGTTGTAATCGGGAGCAGCCGTTGCAGAGAACCAGTTGGTATTATCGGTCGAAATCTGCCAGGTGGAGGCGGAGTTCCAGTTACCGCTGGCAGTACTTCGGTAATACAGGGAGCTGGGAGGAGTGGTATTGGCCAGGGCCAGATCACCCAAAGTGCTTAGCGCTGCTCCGGAAGTAATCGTTCCCGTTGTGCTCGTGCCGGTTGATCCCGTTCCTCCCTCATCGTTCCAGCGGGATGCTGAACTGTTCCAATACGCAATCCGCATATTGGCTGGAGTGGTAGTATTGCAAGAACTGGAATTCCAGCCCAGTGTGACGCTTACATTGGAAGTCCCTGTTGTTCGGGCTAGGTTCCAGTATTCACAGGTACTCAGACTGGAAATCGTGACGTCTGTTCCGGAACCGTCCGTCTGAACGGTTTTAAAATACTGGGCTGTGAAGGCATCGGTTGTATTGGAAGGAGCGGTGATCGTCAAGGGCTGATAATCGCTGCTGCTTCCTGTTGGGAATGTGAAAGAAGCGTTACCGATTTTCTTAACCGGCCCGCTTACATAACTGGTAGCACTGGCTCCGGAAACGGAACCTGCATAATTAATGGTCAAGAGATATGTAGATGTAGAAACGATATTGCCGGCAGTGAGAGTCAGTGTACCATCTATACCAATCGCATCATTCAGGGTAAGGGTATTGGAACTTTTGTTGAGGGTTAAGGAATAAATACTGAAAGTACCTGCACCGGAAAGTGTTTGTGCTGTGGAAGAACTGAAGATCAGATTACGGCTGCTACTTCCGCTGTAGTTGAGTGCCCCATCCACCTGCAGATTGCCTTTCAACTCAAATCCTGTTCCTGCATTCTGGAGGGTAGATCCACTGCGAACAGTAACATTACCCTGTACCAGCACAGCTGTGGCATTAGTATTGCCCGTACTGAAGGTAACGGCGCTCGTTCCTGCACCACCCACATCCAGATTACCGGTAATCCGGGGATAATCGGAAGAGCCGGTGAATACCGAGTTTCCGCTGGCGACCCAAGCTGAACCGGAAGTGTTTTCAATCGTGAGGTTAGGGTAATACATTCCACCTGTTGAAGAAACCAGGGGATTATCGGTTCCTGTTTTACGGATGAGCCAGGTAGCAGCGGATGGAATAGTTGAAATTCCTCCCTGGTACTTGTCTCTCCAGTTGTCGGAAGAAGTTGCGCGTGTTCTTAAAAGTGTTCCGCTGCTACCGATTGACCATGTGGATGATCCGCTCCAGGTATTGCTGTTGGGCCCTATATCCTGATAGGTTCCATTAATGGTTAAGTCAGTGCCGGTGCCATCGTTGATGGTTATTGTGCTTCCACTGTAATCACCGTACACCAGTGTTCCGTTAACAACGGTCTGGTCGATGGTAACACTTGCGGTGATGGTAACGATATGTCCGCTTTGGACAGTAATGGTATTGGCATTGTAATCGGGAACGACGGTAGCAGATACCCAGGTGCTGTTATCGGCTGATGCCTGCCAGGTACTGGTAGCATTCCAATTACCGGATGTCGCACTGCGAAAATATCCGCTAGCTTGACCAGTACTTCCTGTAATGGATACATTATCCAAAGCTAGGCCTGAGCTGTTGCCCGATTCTGTTCCTCTCCAGATGGCCCAGCGAAGTTGTACCACGCTTTGGTTTTCAGCAGCTGTTGGAAGGGTTAGCCCTGTGAAATTATCAATATTCCCATTGCTCCTGTCGGAACTGTTGTGAGCATAAACAGATGAGGATACAGCAGTCCAGCTACCACTAGTACCAACTCTGTATTGTAATTCAACGCCGATTGTTCTTGGATTGGCAGAAATCATCTCTATATCATAGGCAACTGTGATAGCTGTTTTTCCGGTAGTATTAATGGCAAGTGCAAACTGATTACTTCCATTTGTTGCATTACTGCTTGCTTGCACATAAAAACGAGCATTGGATGAAGTTGCATACCCATAAATACCTCCCGTAGTCTGAACACTTGTTGCCGATGTTACCGTTGCATCCCCATTAGGAGTACTCGCCTCGGCTGAGCTTTGAGAAGACATGGGAGGACTGCTAACAGTCCAGGCTGCAAATCCTGCCGGCAAAGTAGAGAAGGCAGATGTTCCGAAATTCTGACTATAAGGTAATGACTGCGCAGAAGGATTGGTCTGTGCAGTACCCAAAAGAGTACAAAGGCTCATTGCAATTAGCGAGAAAAAACGCTTTATTGAATCTGATTTTTCTAAATGCCTCATTTTTATAGAATTTGTTAAGATCTTTGAGCTAGAAATATTAATCCGTTACTTCCATTTGTTTCATGTTGGAGGCGCAGGCTTTGAGTAAAAGTAAAGGTGCTGTTCTGGTTGCTTGGGGAAACGGAGGACAAAGAAATCCCTGATGACAAAATTGATCGGAACGTAAAAGCCATAAAACAAGGTTAATTTCTGATAAGTACTCCTTCGGACTAACTCCTCCGATTTTTCTCACCAAGAAAAACCTTATGCGGCAATGATATGTTAAATTGTAGCTGAATGAACAATTGTGAATAAGAAATAATCAAAATTTGATGAATTTAACTGCATGATAACAATTCAATAATTTATTGCCCGATGTAAACTTTTCTTGTTTCGTCTCTGATTTTAAATGCTTTACAAGATATCTTACATAATGCTATGTAAGAAATATCATAAAATGGTTATTTATGAGTGGAGATCTAAAGGGAGATGAATATTCCCAAGCTAACCCTGAGAAGTTCCAAAAAATCTACCTCTGACGGGAAAACAAGGTGAAATGTGTCACTTTAGATGAAAACAGATTGAGGATATGGTTTACCCAATTTTTCAATCAAACCTGCAAACACTCTATCATGGCGTTCATGTTACACAATTGTGTAACGAAAGGAAAGTTCTCGGAAATTCTCGATAATTCTCGGGAATTCCCGAGAATTATCGAGAGCCGCCATATCCTTTTTTCATGGAGGGATTGGGTAGGATATTCCACGCTTTAGGAGCGTTCCTTTTAATCACTTTATTCGTTAGCTCTTACTAACGATTTTGCAAATGCAATAGCCTGATCTCTATTCTCAAAGCACCGTTCGTTATCAATAACTCCAGTAGGAGTTTCCTTTTTGTAGGAAACCTTATATTCAACATAAGATACTTGTCTATATGCTGTTTCCTTTTTTATACCCAATTCTTGTTCTTCCTCCAGCTCTTTCAAACGAAGTAATTCCCAGTTCTCGATTGAGGATGGTACTGTAGAGGATTTGGTGTTTTCAGACTTTGTGTTTTTAGTCTTCATTTTGTTGTTGTTTTAATCTTGACCAATTTATGAAATAACGAATTGCAATTTAGATTCAATATAATTAGAACTGATTTTGGTATGAAGTTCATTCAAAATTGGCATGTCCAGCAGAAAGATAATAAAAACAAAAAGGAGAAACGAATACTCTGAATCAAAAATCAATAACTTTACAACACTCCAAGTGTGAATTATTTCCAATGACAAAAATCAAAGCAAAAAAGCCTGGAAGAAAGCAGATATGGGATTTAAAGGCCTGTAAGAAAGATGCTTCAAAGTATCTCTTTCGAAGTGAGTGGAGTAAGCAGTCAATCAGTGCATATAATATTGCAGTTAAAAACAATTGGCTTGATAGCTGTTGTAAACATATGCCAAGGAAAAGAAAATGGACAAAAGAAAATTGTATAGAGGACGCATTAAAATATAAAGCAAGAACGATTTGGCAAAAGCAATCCAAAGGAGCTTATGCCAGTGCATTACAAAACAACTGGTTGGATGACTGTTGTGGTCATATGATTCAATACTCAAAACCTCACGGTTATTGGTCATTGGAAAGATGCATACATGAAGCATCAAAATATAAAACAAGTAAACAGTGGTTTAAAAAATCCGCATCTTCTTATAATACCGCGTGTTTTAGGGCTTGGCTTGAAAAATGTTGCAAACATATGCCTTCTCCTCCCGTCTGGACTCATGAAAAATGCAGGAAAGACGCTCAAAAATATAAGACTATCATGGAATGGGTGAGGAATAGTGGAGGGGCTCATGCTTATGCGAGGAGGCATAATATTCTTGATGAATGCTATAAGCATATGATTAGGATAGGTGATAAAGATCGGATGAAAGGAATGAAGATTGCATCTGGAAAGGAATGAATTAAGGAGGGCAAGAATAAGGTCCTTATTATTTTGATGGACAATGGAGACATACTGGAACATAGAAAAATTCAAACAGGCCCATTCAGAGTGGTAGATCTCAATAAGAGACAGGTAAATCTTTCAGTTTTTTTAGATAAGAATTCAGTGTAACCTTATTTTATTGACTGTGATACGAGGTGTGGGAGTAGCCCTTTAGGGTGATAATGAATTAGAAGAAAGTAAAAACTTAGCCAAAGAAGTAGAAGAAAAAACCTATACAAAATCTTATCAGACCATTCATCTGCAAAATAAAATTCAGACGCAAAAGATAAAAGGATATTAAAAAGTAAAAAATAAATTACAGCATTTTCCTTTAAAACAAAAAGCGTTAATAAGTTAAGAATTAATAGTGGTTGTAAAAGATTTTTAAAAAACTCATTCCCGAAAGAAATTTCTTCAAACTCCTTTGGAAACTTATCCACATATTGATCTAAAGTACCTAGATCTTGTTTGGCGTGAGTTGCCTTCTGAATTAGGTCAGTGTAAAATTCCTTCTTTGTTTTCACTTCCCGTTTATTTTTAACATATTTCACAACGACAAAAAAAATGACAGGAAGGAATCCTCCTAATACAAAAAGAAATATTTCCAGATCGAAATAATTTTCCATTGAAAATTTATTTGTTCAAAAATAATTTTAATTTGGCATCTCTCATTCTTAAAATATTGAGCCATTCACCGTAGTAACTAACATCTGCTGTATTGAAAATTCGTCGATCTAACAGAGGGACCTTGAAAAAAGGAATATAAAAGGTTTTTATTTTCCTAGTTTTAGTTTCAACGTGCAATACACCAATTAGATTTACCCCTATAAGAAAAGTAGTAAATCCTTCATATTCACCGGAACAATATTTTTGAGGGAGAAAATATAAATCCTTCTGGGGCTCTGTCTTGCCTGAATAGTCGATTATAAATTCATTAAATATTTGCTCTTCAATATTCACATCCTCTGTTTCTAACAGACTATACTCGATCCAAAGTATAATATTAAATAATGTTTTTATTATGTCCGCCTCGAAATAATTTATGAGGGGGCGAACTAATTTTATACCATATCTCTCCAAAATAGAACTCTGATCAACATATTTGCGCCCTCTTATTTCGTTTGCAAGTTTGAAAAGATCAAGTCCATTAATATTCGCAAATTGTGTTCCATTGTCATCGAAATTGATTTCCGAGGTAACATAATCATGCGTTAATTTACCATAAATTGAATAGGTCGACAATTTGGGCTTTGTCCAATCTTGCCCTTCTCTGAATGGTATAATGTTGCTAGTAATAGATACTCTCATGAAAAATATTTTGAAATGGCTAAGTTATACTTCTTTTAAAAGTTAGTAATTAATATTTTAATTGTGCTATCATTTTAGATATTTATGCACATATTATTTGACGTTGAATTAAAAATTCAATACCAAAAAAATTATACGGACATTTCTTAACAACTACTGCGTATTACAATAACATAAATTCCCACGATTTATTTTTAGGATAATCTATTTTCATTTCTTTAATTATCGAATCAAAGTCAATGTTACCTCCTCCTCCATTCTCGACTAATCTTAATGCTTCAATCCACTGTGTTTTACCCGATGTGTTCAATTGAACTAAAGATAAATCGCCTCCGGCCCTTAACCATAGCCCCTTATCTTTCAACCCTTCCGGATAAAGTTTTGTAATGATCTCAAAAATTGCATTTTTTTTTGAAACCGAATTCGTATCAGGCTTTAGGCCAAGGTATTCGATATAGCCAAAAAGAAATTCAGCTGCAGTCTTTGAAGCGTATTGCTGTGATCCGGTATTATCTGCGTGCTCTTTCCCATCAACCAGATCCGAAATTCCTCGAATAATCAATGATTTTATTGAAGGATAGTGCCTACAGGCTTCTAAAAAGCCCAAGCCTTCCATTTCAACAGCAAGTGCGTGGCTAATATTTGTTTTAATAAACTTATACAGGTTCGAATTGGTTGAAGAAACTACTTTATCGCCAGAAGCTATGGTTCCAGAAAATACTTCAATTTTATCCTGAAATAATGGGTTAACAATTGCCAATGCCCTAGACCTCCACATGTCCGAATTTGAATAATCAACCGCCTTCATTTCCAAATCATAAGAGGAAAAAGCAAATTTTGGTCTTGATAAAAAGATTTCACTTTCTTTACCTCTTTCGTAACCAAAGACATCCGCTCCAATAACAATATCGCCAATTTTGACGTCCTTCAACCCTCCTGCAACTCCAACAAAAAAGATGTGCGAAGGCTTGAAATGTTGAATTATTCTTTCCGTTTCGATCGCGGCGTTTGCATTTGTCTGATTAGTTCTCCCAACTACAATTTTTAATAAAGATCCATCGGTGTTGAAATTGCCAAATTCATAAGGAGTACCCGTAACAGGATGTTCATAAATTTGAACGTGAGAAAGTTCGGCAACAATAGCCTCTTGTTCTAATGCCAAAGCAGTTAATATTACAATTGTGCTCATATTTTTTCCAATAAATTCCTAAGTGTCTTAAGTTCTTGATTTCCACTATGCTCTTCAGACATCTTTCTCACCAATTTCTTAACAGTAATTCCAGAGCAACCATTCTTTCTTAGCTTATTTAATGCAGCTATCCAAATTTCCTTCCCTGTTCCCCTAACTAGTAAATCGTATTCTTCACCTCCAGCCTGTTTCCATATTTTGTTTTCAATTGGCCCACCACTATATAGCTTTAGAGAAATATTAATAAAAGCATCCCACCACTGATCTTGCGTTATTACCACATTATCAATTATACCCGAAAATTTTAGCAGAGCTATACTTATAAAATCGAGTAGGGAATAACATTCAACTAAAGCATATTTGAAATTATTGCTACTTGTCGCCTTTGAGGAAATAACATATGCAATAGAAACGTACTTTCTGGAATAAATCAATTTGCCAAGTTGTGCACTATCTATGGCATCAATAATTCCAGGGAAATTTGAAATATAATCTTTAAGAATGTGTTCAGGTAGCTGAGGGTAGGCATTAAATATCAACAACGCGGCCCTTACGTTCATTCGGTTATAATAAAGGAACGTCGAAATGGCATTTGAAATTATGTAAAACGAAAGCTCCTCATCACTTGGAACATCATATGTCTCATCCTTACTAATTGCTTCCAAGAGGGCGGCAGAAGTTCTCTCTAAATAGTTGTTTTTTATGTGAATCGGAAATTTGACCCAAATTTCATTTCTTTTGGGATAAGACAAAATGTTAGCAAAAACCGTTTTACTAATCGTTTCAACAAGTTCCAAATTCACAGCTTTGTCGATAACTAAGGCATCATACAACTCATAAATTACACTTTGAGGAACATTTACAATAATTTCAACGTCCTTCGCACCAGAACAATTCATAGAAGACAGTAATATATCTTGCCAATGTGAGTTTGTGATTTCAATATTTTTTAAGAGAGCCTTCTGCGCATGACAAAGCTTTCCAGAAATTGAAATGCACCTTTTATCTCCAGTAGAAACAGAAAAATCTACAATTTCCTGGTGCTTTACACCATATGTAATTATTTCGATTCCTTCAAAATATTCCAAATCTAAATCAACCTTCAATTGCTCAAATAATGCAGTTGAAAAGTCAAATTCGGACTTAATAATTGTTGCATGGAGCCGAAGCCAGGCATTTTCTATAGCAAACTTTTTAACTTCTTTTAAAATAAACTTACACTTGTCGTAGGAATAACTAGAAATGAACAACGCTTCCGTTTTCTTTGAGTTGATTATTTTTTTAGAAATTCGTTTAAGGAGCTCAATATCGCAAATAATCCACCTCCAAATAATGTTAACGCTTTTTTGATTCAAATGTGAAAGAAGTTCATTTGTTTTATCTTTGAAACATTTTATCCACCAACTATTCCCATCAGTAATATAAATTTGAGCAAGAATTGAGGCAAAATTTGCTTTCTCATTTTCCTCTTCGGAAAACAGAAAACGATCAATCCACTTATGCGTCGCTTGGTTAATCTTCTCTTCGCTATTTTTAAAACACTTAATTTGAAAGTTTTTCAGCAAAAGAATATCCACTTCACTAGCAGAACTCATGACTATGCATATTCTCTCTATAAGTCTTTTTTTAAAACTTGCACCTTTTTTTTCGTTTGGAGAATACTTGGCAACTATGTTTGAAAGGGTTATTAAGAGTTTTAAATCCTTTGTATCTTCTAAACCTTCGAATGTGGGCACCCCCTTTATGATTATAGCTATATCTTTTTTAGAAAATTGACTGAGTTCTATAGAATCTATAAAAGTTTTCAGCCTTGTGGTTGCGTTTTCTTCCCCAGCTAAAAATTGTTCGGAAAAATCACTGAGTACAACAGAATCATTTTTCCGTACTATATATATTCCTTTATTCTCAAATTTTGTTTCAATATTTTCAGGAATCACAATAAAATTCAATTTTTCAATAGGTATCTCGCTTGGATTGAAATTAATTCCAAAATTGAACATCTCCTTTTGCGTTTGAGAAAGTAATTGCCAAAATTTGGATAAGGCTATTTCATAATACTTTTGTCCAACCCAGATAATAGTACCCGAATTATTTAACAAGTTGCTAAACCCTTGGATTACCTTATTAAATCTAAGCTGCAAGTCATCCTTTAGAATAACTTTATTTTCATTTTCACAATTAAACAGGAGAGGTTCAAGCAAAATAGTTTTGTCAATTTCATCCTTAAAAAGCAAAAAGAGCTCTCTTAGATCAGAAATTAAAGACAGATCTGACTTTGAAACTATTAAGCAATGTGAAAAAACTCTGCCATTTCGAACATTCAGAGATGTATCAGGATAGGTCTTTATAATAAGATAATATTCATTAAAAAAAAAACCTCTAACAACAGGTTGCCAAGAAATTCCACTTGGAGGGCTGTCTTGCAGGTCTGATTTAAAAGCGATTTTTTTTGCGGCACCAATATCAGGCAACGTAGTCCTTAGTAAGTCCCACGCCTTGTTTAGTTCTCCACAAATTGCCTGATGAATTGTTATTGTCACTATATCGCTTCTGAAATTAAATGAGTGATGTCATTAGTTTCTGATCCATCTGGCTTAATGAGAAAACCAAAATTTTCAGAGCCTTCAGTTTGATATTTCTCCTTATTTCCTTTTTCTTTCAAATTAAGCCCAAGTGATGAAAGCCCTACAATGTTAAGTTTGGTTTCTATCCAGTTTGCTTCGATGAAATTATAAAAAAGAGGCAAGCATTTTTTTAACTTCTCTTTAGGTGTTTCGCCATTTTTGACTTCATCCCAACAGGTGAGAACAATTGTAAGCTTTGTCGTTGAATTTTTGAAATGTGCATCTTGCTCTTTTGAATACAGCATTATCTGCAATAGTTCGATGAATGAAGACTGGTCCGAAATAATATATTCTTCTGCTTCACGACTTCCATTTTCCAGAACTTGGGGCTTAATTGTCTTATTACTCAAGTCAAAACAGGTAGTGACATTACTTGGCCTTATAAAAAGAATCCAGTTTGAACTGCGTTGAATAGCCTCTGCCCACTTACTATCAACTTCTCGATTATCAATAATATGATTAATTTGTTCGCCTCCATAATCAGGGCAATTCAAATCAATTTTTTGTTCATCAAACAGGATCGGCAAAATTATTGAGGTGCTTTTATCGGTGGGAGTTGCCTTAACTTCTTCACCATCGGCCAAACAAATTAGAGCTTCAATTATTGGGTTGAGATTACTTACTGGTTTATATAATTTCAATATGCTATTACTCACATCAAGTCTCGCGTGGAGTTGAGCTAGAAAAGTAGTCTTCCCTGAATGCGGCTTCCCAATAATAAGTAAGGATTTTGTCATTTGCCTTTATAATTAATAAATGTATCTGATGAATCAGGACTCATTATAGTAAAATCAGTATTTGAAGCCACCATTATTTGTTCTATTAGCCAATCAATAACCGTTAAATTATTTTTATGCACAAGTTCGTCCGGGCCTGGCTCTAGGAAATTGCTAATTTCCATTTCATTAAAATTTGAAAAAGAATTCTTTAATTCCAATTTTAAGGATTCTCTTAATGCCGGTAGAACGTCATTTATTTTATCGGCTTTTGACCATACGGCAATAACTGGTCTGTTCTTTAAGTCATGGCTCATTTGTTTAGCAATTCGCATGATTTCTCGCTTTGCCAAATTCTTTTGCTCAATCAGAGCCTCGCAATCGATGAATAATATAAAAGCATTTGAATTGCTATAAATCCATCTGGCACTTTCTGCGTTTTCATCCTCCCTGTTTATGGACCACAAAGAAAATACCTCCCCAGAAGCATCTGAGAACAGGAGGTCCTTTAATTGTTCGTCTTTATTTCTTAATGCGAAGTGATATAACCTATTTGAACTTACAGGTGTTGGAGGTGGGAACGGTACACTACCTCGCTTTAGCTTTAGTCGATGATGTAATTCATCCCATCCAAGTATTGTCTTTGTTCCTGCAAAATCATAGTCTTTTAAAGTTGATCCATTCAGAAGCAAAGTATAAACCATAGCAAGAAATGTTGTTTTGCCAGCATCAGCTTTTCCTACTACTCCGATTATTATTGGGTTTGTTCGAAAACTGACCAAACTTAATTCATTTAACGAAAATGCCAGGCCAGTCCAACTTAGATTAGACTTTTTCTCCTCTGGATTCAATATTTCTATCTTCGGAATATCGACAGTAACAGCTAATGAAAAGTTTGTGCATGTTTTAAAATCCTCACAACCATTATGACATGGAACAACTGGAGCGCCACATTCTTGCAATTTACATTTTCCTGTCATAGTTTATTTGGTTGAAGAATATTTTAAAGTATGGAAATCGTGGAATAACCAAATCGTAAATTCAGTGAATGTTAGCTCCGTTGATTCAGTTATACCAACCACGCTTTTAAACTGTTTTAATTGGTATTTCCCATGCACCAATCCAATAATGAAATTTACAAATAAAATCCTACTACCTCCAGCCAAATCTTCAGTCAGCACAGGTTTTAATTCTGTGCTGTTTTTTTCGATTGATTTAAGTATGTCAGATATTTTGATTTTTATTCCTTCCACGGAGCGATAGCTTTGATGAGCTTCTTTCAGAAAGTAATCTACACTTGAGGGATACATTTCAGGAACAAAGGAGGAGTAGTCACGTGCAAGTATAACTTGTAGTACACCATCTTTTAATTCATTATAACCTGCTTTTAATGAGGTTGAGTAACCAGCCTCTTTCCACCATAAGAGCTGGGTGCGCATTTGTAATAAACTATTCTGGCGAATAAATTCAATCTGACTACTTTTTATTTCTGCTGCTTGGTGTTTATAGGCTTTGTTTAAAACATCTGCTATTCCTTTACCTGCTCTTGTAGCAAAAAATGTGGGCCAATTTACATCATTCCCACTAGCCCAATGAGTATTCTCGCCCCCAACTGAACTCTGAGCCGCAGCAGCTAATAAATGAGGTTGAATGTCTGTTGGTTTTATAATAGCAACAGCAATTTCCGGGACTTTAATTTCAGCCTCGGGAGAAAAGGTCCAGCTTTCAGTAACTTCATTCTCTATCCTGGTTCCTAGTTCTAAGAGGAATTTTGTTAGAATTTTCTTTTCTCTGCCAAGCTTATAATACTTTATGATATTTCTACCGGTGAACCAAATTAAACAAGCTGCGCTTCTTTCCTTCGATATTGTTTGGAGGGCTTCAAGCATTACAGCCCTAATAAAAGTGATGGCAGTATCTTTCGAATTGTTAACAAATGTGCTCCAATTTTCAATAATAATTTGCTTGACCTCAACCAAGTCAACATTATCAGCTGCAACTTCAGGGTCTAAGGCAATGAGCGTGTAAGTTGAAATCTTTGCTTTATCCTTAGTTATCCTTTTTACTACCTCAGCACAAGCTTTTTTGAGTTTATCAAAGTTCGCATCTTCGGTAATCTGGATGAATTGCTCGTTTAGAAATTCTTGGATCATACTATGTATATTAAATTGATTTGGGAGACAATCAAAGGTATTAAAAAGCGACAGCGATTGTATCTCAATTCCAAAATACATCTAACCTGGCCTTCACAAATTAAATAACTCAGTGGTCTTACATGTCACCATAGCCAAAGAATGTACGTTATAACTCGTTATCTCGGCACCGCTGATCAACCTGAAATTGCGATTTGCAGTTTATAGAGCCAAAAATAACTAGCTTGATTATCAATTTATTACGAAAATCTAGGTCAAAATTGCCTGTTTTGAATTTTTAAGTAAGATTTTTTACCCAAAGCGCTGAAGAGGCACTATTAATCGGGTGGTACCATGCCAGAAACCTTGACGATTTCCGCATGTTGTAATTACCCCTGAATCAGCCTTGCTTGAACCAAAATCTCGATTGAAAAATCAGAGAAAACATCCCTTAAAATTGAATTACCACATATCAATTCCGCGAAGCAACATAAAAAAGCAGGTACGATTTAACCTAACTCCTTGATTACTTTTGATATTCAGTTCAATATGCCCTTAGGTTCAAACCCCAGTGATTAGAATATGAGTATGAATAATCCTAAATTGCAATCAATTAAGGGATTGATAATCATCCTGTAGTATTAAATCTAAGTTTCCCTCCCAAAGCAGCCATATCCTCCTCCAATTTCTTATCCAGAAGCTTTGCATAATGTTGTGTAGTTGTAATTTTCTTGTGCCCAAGCATTGATGATACACTTTCAATTGGCACCCCGTTGTTTAAAGTAACTGTAGTTGCGAAGGTATGTCTGGCAATGTGGAAGGTGAGTTTTTTCTTAATTCGGAGAAGTGTTCCTAATTCCTTCAGGTAGGCATTCATCTTCTGATTGCTGATCACTTTGAATAGCCTCTCCATTGGATCCATTTCTTCGAAATCCGGACAATATTTTTTCAGAATATCCAGGGGGATATCTAAAAGAGGAATATTAGATTTGACATCGGTTTTCTGACGACGGGTCCGTATCCAGTATTTGCCTTTTTCTTTTTGAATATTTCGGGCATAAAGATTTCGGAGGTCTATATAGGCTAATCCTGTAAAGCAACTAAACAGAAACATATCCCTGGCCTTGGAGCATTTGTTAGGCGGTAGGTCAGCATCCAGAAGGCATTGGATTTCTTTTTCGGATAGATAATCCCGAACTACCTCCTGCATCTTGATCTTAAACTTCTGGAAGGGGTCTTTGTCCGTCCAGCCGTGAGCAGTAGCGGTTCGGTATATTGTTTTGAAGGTTTGAATGTGCTTCATACTTGTATTGTTGGCACAGTTGCCGGTTGTCTTCAGATAAAGTTCAAAATCCTCTATAAACTGAAGATCTATTTTGTTGCAGGCAATATCTTCTTTCTGGTAATTTAGTTTCAGGAAAACTAGCAGATGGGACTGGCAACGCCGGTATTTTTGTACGGTTGCTTTGGAGTTGTCCTTTCCAGTGAGCGCTATCTTTCTGGTGATAGCCTTGTCAATAAGCTCCAGTAAAGTTGGGTACATAGTTTTCCCTGTTTGTGGATCACCAGTGATCCTTTGTTTGATCGCAAATACATCAGGTTGTATTCCATGTTGAACAAGTTGTTGTTGAATTTCCAGTGCGCGATGCCGGTATTGATTCATCTGGTTAAGGACGAAACTAACTTCGGGATGTTTCTGTTTCAGAGATTGGGCTTTGTCATCCCAGGCTTCTCTGGGAAATTCATAATTAAGGCTTATTTCTGCTCTTTTGCCATCTATAGTCATTCTCATATAGAGGACGGCCTGGTTTCTTTCATTTGCTTTGAGCTTAGGGCAAAACCGGATTTTTAAGGGTTTCAGTTCCATGACATTTTTGTTTAGATAAAGGTATGTTGCTGAAAGCAAGGCGGGCAGCGCAATAGAGCGTAGTGAGGCAGAAAAAAGCGCATTTGAAACAGGGTTCACGGTGGTAAATGCAACGAACCCTCGTTCACTCTCGATTTACTCGCAGGATATGTGCGTTTATCGACGTTTCTTTGCGTATGGAGGGGACATAAAAAACCCGCCATAACTCAATAATGGCGGGCGTTTTGCGTAAGATTGCGTAATTCTGCAATACTACTTTCGCGGAGAGGGTGGGATTCGAACCC
>PLYR01000113.1 GCA_003153435.1 Bacteroidota bacterium | reverse complement strand
AGTATGGATTGGTGAGGATACTGGGATCCTTGACCATGGAACGGAGTGCATTTCGAAGCGTCTTTCTCCTCTGGTTAAAGGCAGTCTTCACCACCTTTACAAACAACTCCTCATCGCAGCCCAGGTTATCACAGGAATTTCGTTTCAAACGTATGACTCCCGACTTAACCTTTGGAGGAGGTTGAAAAACCTGCTCATTCACTGTAAAGAGGTATTCAATATCATACCAGGCCTGAAGCAGTACACTTAGGATTCCGTATGTTTTAGTTCCGGGTTTGGATGCCAGTCGTTGAGCCACTTCTTTCTGAAACATGCCCACCACCTCCGGTACTAAATTTCGATGATCCAACACCTTGAAAAGGATTTGAGTGGAGATGTTGTATGGGAAGTTGCCAATGATACCAAATGCTTCCTTGAATTGATTCTCGAAAGGGTACTCCAGAAAATCGGCAAGCAGGATCCGATCTTTTAATTCCGGATAATGCTCCTTAAGCCAGGTAACAGATTCTGCATCAATATCGATGGTCCAGGTTTCGAACCCGGGATTTTGAAGCAGGTATTTGGTGAGGACACCCATGCCAGGCCCGACTTCCAGTACAGTGTTGTATCCTTTGCCTGAAAGACTGTCCACTATTTTACGGGCGATGTTCTCATCCCGCAAAAAATGTTGGCCCAGATGTTTTTTAGCTTTTACGGGTATCAAATCGGGTTTGCTCAAGATTTATAGAATGCCTCTCTAAGGCAGATGGATTAAACTACTTCAAGAAGCGTGCGGAACGCAACGAACTTGTCTTTATATTTATCTGCATGTGCCTTTTGCAAAGCAGGAGAATGCTTTTTCTGATATTCTTGCAGATCATTCATGTTTGCGCAAGTATACTGAATAGAGTAGGTAATACCACTGTCATCCTCTGTAAGAACCCTGCACATTTTATACTCTAAGAAATACCCGGTCTGCATCACTTCGGGAATGTGAATGTTCTTCATCCAGGGGAGCCATTCCTCATGGACGGATTTGTCAACGCTTACAGTTACATTATAAATGATCATGGGTTAGCTGCTAAGTTTTTAATTTAAGGTATCGCCTCTCAGCGCTCTGAAACGTTTCCGGGCATCCACTCCAAAAGTGCTTCCCGGATATTTCAGAAGAAGGTCCTGATACACGCTCATTGCTTTCTCCTTATTCTTCAACTTTTCTTCATAGACTACTCCGGTGCGGTACATGGCCTCATCGGCAAGAACACCGGTACCATAACTAGTGACAAGCTTCTGATAAAATCCCACAGCTTCTTCATATCGCCCTTCCTTCATCATTATTTTAGCGCGTTTCATCAGGATATCATCACTTAAGGCATGGTTTGGAAATAGTTTGTTAATAGAATCAAGCTCGATCAAAGCCGCGTCGTCCTTATTTCGGAAAGAAAGCAGATCAGCCATGGCAAACATCCTCATCGGAACAGTATTACTGTCATCCGCCATGTTTTCACTGATTAGAAGAGACAATTCCATCGCATCATTGGCGATGAGCTTGGAAGTGGCGCCTTTGAGCACACTGAGCTGAGCCTGTGCCCATTTAAAGTCACCAGTATAGAACCCCACTTTAGCATTTCTGAATTTAGCTTCCTGTCCAATGGGATCGTGTTTATAAGCTTTTTCAACCTGTGAGTATTTGAGGGATGCTTCCCAGATATCGCCATTCAAAAGCAGTATATCACCCAATTCAAGTTTGGATTCAGCCTGTGAAAGAGGACTGGCCTGGGGCATGTCCACAACGGTATTCAGTAAAGAACTTGCCTCTTCAGTGTTGTCAAGGTAGAATGCTTCGAGGTGTGCAAGCTCCTGCATCGTTTTACAGGTGGAGCTATTTTTTCCTAAATCACGGATGGCATCCTGGTACATTTTTTCAAGATCAAGAATCTCTGCCTTCGTCCAGTTTCCTTTACTGGTAGCTCTTCGGTTTAAAGCGGTTAATAAATCAAGACGGGCACTCTGAAAAAAATAACTTTCAGTCCCCAGAGTAATCACATACTGATAGCATTTGATAGCTACGTCATAATCTTCATTAGAGGTGCAGATCGAAGCCAGCGCCATCACCCGTGTGCCTTCTTCTTTTTTTCGCTTATCCAGAGCACGTGCCTGAACAAAAGCGGCATCAAACTCTTTTTGCTGAATCAACATCCAAAGGAGAAGTTCAGAGAAGACCGTCCCGTTATTTTCCTTCTGAACCCGGTGTAAGAGTTCATTCTTGAGAATCTCATTTTTTTTAGGATCCGCATTTTTGTTGAACTTATCCTGCAAAACATTTTGAACGCTCTGCAAAGTGCTTTCGTCGGTGGCAATGGCATCGAGGTATTCATTCGCCATCGCTGCATAATCCTTCTTGATTTCGAATACTTCCGCCAGTTCAAAGTTGAAAGGGTAGAAAGGAATTAATTTTCTGCCTCTTCTGTAAGTCTCGATAGCCAGATCATATTCCTGGATATGCAGGAAAGACTTGGCAAGCACAAAGACCTGGTTTTGATTGGGCGTTATTTCTTTAACAGCTTGTTCAAACTCCTTTTTCGCTTTTTCAGTTTCTCCCGCTGATTTATAAAGCGACCCCAGGTCAACCCGGTAGCTCAGATCGTATGGGAACGTTTTGATTTGTTTACGAATAACTTTCTCCGCCTTCTTATAATCTTTCGTTTGAATCAGGCAGTCTACATAATAATTGTAATAGAGCTCATCTTGTTTTTTGCCGAATAATTTTTCATAGTAGACCAACGCCTTTTCAAATTCACCGGATTGATAATATTGTACAGCCAGTTGCTCGTCGGGGGAGGGATTGGCAGCGCCTGTCTGCGCTTTTACCTCTGAGGAACAAAAGCAAAAGAGAACGAATAAAAAGATGACAGGTACAAGCTTAAACATACCACGGTCAGGAAGAAATCTTCCGAAAGGGAAAACCGATGGGATGCGTTTAAACATGCTTAATCTTCCTCCTCTTCTTTGGTTGATTTGACAGATGCAGGAGGTTCCTTTCCACCTTTAGCTTTCAGATTATTCACCATGCTCTCCACTCTGGGTTGAAGTTCTTCGTAGGACTTCAACGCCCCGGTAATAGCCGGCAGGAGCGTAGTGGCGGAAAGGGAGAGTGAACCTACGTGTGCCTGCTCATTCGCAACACAGGCTTTAGCATCCAGATTAGCATTTAAGGTATTGTGCCTTAAGTCATGTGCCAGATTTTTGCATCTCTCTTTTTCTTCTTTAATCTTTTGGTTCAGCTCTTTTCCCAGCTTCATATAAACGGATAAGGGCCTTTTCGCTGTAAAGAACCGCTGGAGCATGAGTCCATCTTCTTTACTGATCGTATCTTTTTGATTAAACTGAATATAACGCAAGGAGTATTCGATTTTTTCGAAAGCCTTTTTTACAGCAACAGAATCTATTTTATGCACGACAGAGTCAATCGATTTGATGACCCTGTTCAGGCTGTCGGCGGCAGCAAGTTCCACCGGATGTTTAGGAGCTCCGCTGCAGGATGTCAATATTATTCCGGTCAGACAAAGCAGGCTCCAAATACAGAATAGATAGTTTTTCATTTCTTCAGTTGATCATCTCAAAACCGGTGTAGGGCACAAGCGCTTTTGGAATACGAATACCATTTTCAGTTTGATTATTTTCAAGCAGAGCAGCAACGATCCTGGGGAGTGCAAGGGCACTACCATTGAGTGTATGAGCGAGCTGAGGCTTGCCTTCTGCTTCTTTAAAACGGAGTTTAAGCCTGTTGCTCTGGAATGATTCGAAGTTAGAAACAGAACTCACTTCCAGCCAGCGTTTCTGAGCCCCGCTATAGACCTCCAGGTCATAAGTCATAGCCGATGCGAAACTCATATCTCCACCACAAAGGCGCAAAATACGGAAAGGTAGTTCGAGTTCTTTCAGGATTCCGGCTACATACTCCCGCATTTCTTCCAGAATAGCATAGGAATTGTCGGGATGGGCAAGCTGCACAATCTCCACTTTATCAAATTGGTGAAGCCTGTTCAGTCCCCTCACATGTGCTCCCCACGCTCCTGCTTCGCGGCGGAAGCAAGGTGTGTACCCGCAATTTTTAACGGGAAGCTGACTGGCTTTGAGGATCACATCTCTGTATAAGTTAGTGATAGGTACTTCTGCCGTTGGGATCAGATAAAGATTGTCTACCCCTACATGGTACATCTGGCCTTCTTTATCGGGTAATTGTCCCGTTCCAAAGCCAGAGGCCTCATTGACGAGAATAGGGGGCTGTATTTCCATATATCCGGCTGCTGTGGCACGATCTAGAAAAAAATTGATCAAAGCTCTTTGCAAGCGGGCACCACGGTTTTTGTAAACCGGAAAACCGGCACCGGTTATTTTTACACCCAGTTCGAAATCAATCAAGTCGTATTTCGTAATCAGATCCCAATGAGGTTGTGCAGTTTGGGGCAGGATGGGAATTTCACCGTGAGTGAATACCGTTTCATTCTCCTCCGGCGTCTTACCCTTCGGAACAAGTTTATAAGGAATATTAGGCAGTAAGACCAATGTCTTCTGCAGGTCATCTTCATGGCCTTTGAGGGTATCTTCCAGTTTTTTGGCAGTTTCTTTTAATGCACCGCTTCTGTTCTTCATATCCTCCGCCTCTGCTTTCTTCCCAGCCTTCATCAGTTCTCCGATCTGCTTAGCCAAAATATTAGCTTCGTTCAGAAGGGTATCCAGTTCATTTTGCACCTTTCTTCTATCGCTGTCAATTTCAAGAATTTTTTCAATGGAAGATTTGGCATCGATATTTTTTACAGAAAGGCGGGCGATAACTTCTTCTTTGTTATCCCGGATGTATTGGAGCTGAAGCATAAAATTGTTCTTTGTATTACAAATTTACCGTTATTTCGGTCTGCATAAAATAAAAATCTCCTGCCCCGGAAAGGGACAGGAGATTGATTCTGAATGATAGATTCTTGCCTTTCCCTTATTCTGCAGTTGCAGGAATGATGGAAACGAAGGAACGGTTGTTAGTTTTCTTTTTGTAAACTACTTTTCCGTCAACGAGAGCGAATAAGGTATGATCCTTACCCATGCCTACGTTTTCACCAGGATGGTGAACAGTACCTCTCTGACGAACCAGAATATTTCCGGCTATGGTCTCCTGGCCTCCATAAATCTTAATGCCAAGACGTTTAGCATGAGATTCCCGGCCGTTCTTTACTTTACCTTCACCTTTTTTGTGTGCCATGGTATGTAGATTTTTAAAGTGTTATGACTATTCTGCTTTCTTTTTAGCGACTTTCTTTGCAGGAGCCTTGGCCTTTACTTCAGCCATAACAGCTTCTGTCTTAGCGGCTTCGCTCGTTGCAGCTACTTTCTTCCTCTTTGGAGCAAGTGCAGCATCAGCGGCTTTCAGTTTTTCTCCTTTTCCAAGGATGTCTTGCACCAGAATTTCAGAAAGAGCTTGACGATGCCCGTTCATTTTCTGGTAGCCTTTACGGCGTTTCTTTTTGAAGACGAGCACTTTGTCGCCCTGCAGATGCTGAAGCACCTGAGCGGCAACACGGACTCCGTCAACAGTCGGGTTTCCAACGACGATCTTGCCGTCACTGTCGGTCAACAATACTTTGTCAAACTCCAGGTTGGAACCCTCACTAGCCTCCAGGCGGTGTACATACACTCTTTGGTTCTTTTGAACCTTAAATTGTTGCCCGGCTATTTCTACGATTGCGTACATTGTGTTGGGTTTTTGTGAATGTTACGATACCCCTGCTTATTATTAGGGGACGGCGAAATTAGGGAATAATTTCAAGGTAACAAAGAAATCGGTGGATAATATTGATTTTCTGCGGATTCCCAGCCCCCGCCATATCTTGCGAAAAACGAGATAAACGATAGAATTTACCTCATTGTAGATTAAAATTACCTAATTTCGACGCCAAATCCGATAAGAAGCATGAAAAAATTGTCAGTTATTATAGCGTTGTTCGGACTGTTTTCCTGCTTTGGAAATGACCTTATAGCCCAATGCGGTGGAATTCGTTACCATAATTATCTCTTTTCTGATTCCATCCGATCGGATGTGAAATATGGCCTGAATGCCGATTATAACGGGATGACCGACACCCTGAAACTGGACCTTCATTTCCCGATGCGGGATACTTCTTCTGCTAACCGCCCTCTAATCATCTGGGCACACGCAGGTAATTTTCTGGAAGGCGACAAGGCTGACCAAGATGTATTGCCCCTGTGCACCGCCTTCGCAGAGATGGGCTATGTAGCTGCTTCGATCAATTACCGACTGGGTATGGAAAATTATCCTGGTCCGAACCATGATTCACTATCCTCCACCCGAGCCGTTATCCGAGGAATGCAGGACGGGAGAGCTGCCGTAAGGTTCTTCCGAAACAGTTTTGCAAATGGAAATCCTTATCGTATAGATACCAGCCATATCTTCTTTGGAGGTGTTTCTACCGGTGGTATGGTAGCTCTGGAGCTTGCCTATCTCAATAATATGAACCAGTTTCCACTTTGGTGCGACACCACCAAGCCCGGAATGGGAGGTGGGTTGGCCGGAAAGAGTGGTACTGCCGTTTATAGCACTACTTCGAATCCGGTTCCATCCAATGTAAAAGCCGTGCTCAGCATTTGTGGAGCCATCAGCGATACCAGTCTGATCCTTTCAGGCTCTATTCCAGTGGTCTGTTTTCATGGAGATAAAGACACCGTGGTCCCTTACAAAAGACACAGACTAAACATGAATGGGGATACCCTGCAGACCATGTGTGGAGGATATTTAATCAGCCAGAGGGCAACGCATGTCGGAGTGATGAACTGTTTTACAGATTACATCGGTAAGTATCAGATGCCGGAGATCAGGACTGACAGCACTGG
>PLYR01000012.1 GCA_003153435.1 Bacteroidota bacterium | reverse complement strand
GCGTGTACCGGGACATATCCAAACCAAATGGCCGCATGTTCCAGCGTTACCAGCACAGTGAGCATACCTGGGGGGAGTTATGCCAACCCTTATGTAATCAGCACTCCAAATACTGAGTACATATTGAGTGGCGACATTACGGCAGCAGGAACGGCTATTCAGATCACCGCCGCGCCGGTCGTCATCAATTTGAACGGTCATACAATTACCTACAACACCACGGCGGCAGGTAGTGGAATTTTCTCTGCTGCTTATAACCTCAACAACGTGGGAATTTCCAACGGAACTATTGTTCAAGCACCGTCACAAACAACATTCACGTCTGCAATCAACAACAGCCAAACCTCTATCCCAGTTGCCAATAGCGCTACATTCAATGTTGGCGAATACCTGATTGCCTTTACCTCGCAAACTGACCAAAATGTTTATGTAGAGGATATGCTTATCACGGCGATCACTGGCAACGCCTTAACCGTGACAAGGGGATACAATAGTACAACTGCGGCAGCACATGACAACACAGCGGTGGTTTTCTCAAGTAGAGGTCTTGGGGGACAATCTGGTATTGGCCAGAATCCAATTCTGACCAAACCTTTTGGTATAACCAATTTACAAGTTGATAGCGTGAATGCAAATTATAGTGGTCTTGATACTGGGGGATTTTGGTTTGGTATGGATTATCAAACTGTCTCTAATTGCACCTTAACTGATTCAATTGGTTATGGGTGGGTTACACAGCGAGGGTATGGTGTGCCTGCTATTGCCACCTCTGGGGCTTACCTTACAGCGTATGGCAATACCGTTGTCAACACTAGAAATACAGGGATAGGTGGAGGTCAATACTCCAATATCCATAATAACACTATTAGCATTTTAAGCGTCTGCACCAACTCATGTGCTATAGGTCTAAGTAGTAATTCAGTAATGCACGATAATAATATCACCGGGAGAGGGGAAGCACCTATTGGTGTAGAGGTAGGTACAGATAATAATATTGGCAACCATTCTGCTGCAAGGGACACAACCAATATCCAAATCTACAACAACACGATGGATATGCAGGTTACACAGTTGGGCGGTGAGTACGGTAGTTCCACTTATCCTGGACCTACCACGTGGAAACAGGCGGGTGAATGGGGCGTAGGGATCAGAAGCACAACCGGGATACAGAATACAAGCATTTACAACAACACTATCACCGTCCGCAGCAACAATAATTTCCAAGGCACTTATTCCCCAACTGGTGAAACAGTTACTATGGGGGCAAATGCCAAGGGTATTATGTTGGGCCTTAGATGGAACGACGAAAACATGAACGTCTATGGGAATAACGTCACCGCTCTTGATAATGACGGAACTGGGCAAGCGTCAGGAATTGCATGCGATGCAAACATAGATAATCGATATTGGTACACCAATCCAGCACAAGCGCCCCTGCCGGATTTTCACCCTGCTCTAGCTATTTATGGCAACACCGTAACCAGCAACAGCCTTAATCTTGCATTAGGGGATGATTATGGACAATGCGATGGTTTTCCATTAATTTACCAAAATACGTTTACTAAATCTGGTGATTTTAGCAGTTACGCCACAATAGGCGAAGGGGCTGGGGCTTATTACGGACCAGATACCGGTATTTTACTTTCAACCATTTATCAGGGAGGGGCGTCAGAAAGTGCTTTGGACCTTCGTTTTGGTGAACTGTCAAATAGTAATGCATACAGAGGCAAGGCTGTAATATTTGGCCGATTGATGCCCGGAACAGTTGAAAATACCGGGGGTAATCCTTTATCCAAAATTCAAGCCACGGTTTACCCGGGCGCAACTTCCAGCTTTAACGTACAGCTTACGACAACGTCAAACTCGCAGGGGGTTGCTCCACTCTATGTTTATGATAAAGAATTGAACAATTCAGGCGGCACTACTGGAAGTGCAACACCAACAACAGTGACATTCACCCCTCACACTATCGACCTGTACAACCTGACGACAAATCAGGATATGTTTACCACGACAGCCGACACCTCAAGTAGTGCATGGGATGCTTTGACCAGTAGCGGAACCTTTACGCTGACAGGAACGGGCGGGTCGATAACTATATCAAATTAACTCGATAACCATCGAACTTTCGCGGAGTATTTTACATGAGCTTGTCCGGGTTATTTGTAAGAAATGTTATTGCCCCGCTATGGGCATTGAAAGAGGGTACCCCTTATCTCAAGCATTTAAAATCGCTGGAGGGTGTTAAAACTCGCCCTATTGAAAAGATCAGGGACGAACAACTGCAAAGATTAAGAAAACTTCTCGTTCATTCAGATTTAAATACTGATTTCTACAGTGAAAGATTTTCCACCGCAATATATAAACCAGAAAATATAACCTGGGAGCAATTCACACATATCCCTTTATTAACCAAGGATGACATCAGGTCCAACAAAAGACGGATGGTTGCCCGCAATATCCCTTCCGATCTCCTGATTCCAGTGAAAACGTCAGGCTCTACCGGAGTTTCTCTGGATTTTTTTATCGACGAGGATAGCTCGCAATGGAAGCGGGCCGTTACCATTACGTATGACCGTTGGGCCGGATGGGATATCGGTGAGCGCGTTGGAGCAATATGGGGAAACCCGGATAATAAAATAAACTGGCGCATGTATCTGCGAAATCTGTTGTTGACTCGTTACGAGTATCTCGACACGCTAAAGATGGATGAAAAAGAGATGCTCCGCTATCATAAAGTTTTGCAAAAAAAACCTCCGAACATTCTCTTTGGCCATGCCCATTCACTCTTTCTGTTTGCCCGGTTTATTCAGCAAAAAGGGCTTTCCGGTATCACTCCCCGCGGCATTATCAGTACTTGCATGGTACTACATAATTTTGAGCGCGCGACAATTGAAAAAGTATTCGGCTGCCGGGTGACCAACCGCTACGGCTGCGAGGAGGTAAGCCTCATTGCATGCGAGTGCTCGGAAGGAAAAATGCACCTCAACTGCGACACTTTGTTCGTTGAGTTTATCCGCGATGGCAAGCCTGTGAAACCTGGAGAAGCCGGGGCAATTGTTGTTACCGATCTTACAAACTACGGCATGCCGTTTATCCGATACAAGGTTGGTGATGTAGGTATCCCTTCTGGCGGAACATGCACATGCGGTTGTACCTACCCGGTGATGGAGTCATTGGAAGGGCGCGTGGCTGACTATGTTGTTACCCCCGACGGGAATTATATTTCAGGCATCTCTCTCACGGAGAATTTCGCCATGCATCTGCCGGGGGTCAAACAGATGCAGATTGTGCAGGAGAAAATTGATTTTCTGCTGTTTCGTATTGTTAGAGGTGATCTTTTCTCTGAAGAAACCGTTGAAGATATAAATAAACTGGTATCAGAGCGTTTTGGAGACCGTATGATGCACCAGATAGAGTATGTCGATTTTATTCAGTCAGAGAGTTCCGGGAAATACCGCTTCTGCATTTCAAAATTGCCAAATCCGTTTTCATAAAACTCGTTCACCTGGAAAATTCATGGGTAACCTTTGGTTTGGGCAGGTTCCCAAGTGTCTGACATAAAGCTAATTTTATGACTTCAAAGCTTTTAAAACCGTAAGCTTTTTTCGTAGTCACTTTCACTACTGTCCGGTTAATTATTGAATAAATTCCTCTATGTAATCCCCCGGCTTTGCCGGAGGATTACATAGAGGAATTTAAACTTAAATATAAACAAATAGTATATCATAACAAACTCACATAGGGCCGATTATCAACGGCCTGCTAGGAGTACTAGTGAATAATAATCCGCTGTTTTCTATAATTACAGTAACAATAAACAATGTTAACGGGCTAAAAAGGACACTAACAAGTACTATAAATCAATCATTTCGTGACTATGAAATCATAGTTATTGATGGTGATTCGTCAGATGAAACAAAAATATATTTAGAATCTATAAATAGCGACTGCCTGCGTTGGACAAGTGAACCTGATAGTGGCATTTTTGATGCTATGAATAAAGGAATTCATCTCTCATGTGGTAACTGGCTGATATTCATGAATTCCGGAGATTCATTTGCTAACGCTGAGGTTCTTGCCAACGTACATTCATATTTATGTTCTGATTACGCAGTTGTTTATGGGGATTATTATCTTGATAATTGCAAAAAATGCATGGCCTTACCGACGAAACACCTTCAAGTATGTGGTATAATGACAAGCCATCAGGCAATTTTTTTTAACAAAGAGCTTTGTGGCCAAATATTGTCTTATAATTGTCGTTTTATGATTTGCTCAGATTATGATTTGTTGTGTAGAATAAACAAAGCTTTTCCTGGCAGATTTCATTATGTGCCTGTTTATATTGCTTCAACAGAATCTGGAGGCATCGCGTTAAAGAGTATTTTTAGACTAAGATATGAGTCCTTGCAAATTGTTTCAATCCACTATGGCTTATTGGGAACTATGCGATGGAGTTTTGAGCAAATAAAAAGAGGAGTTAAAAGAATAAGAACTTTAAATTTCCACTTACCTTAAATATTGTGGTTTTTGTTGTAATCGTATACGGTTAATGAAGTGGTCTGGGTTTGTGAGGCAGCCTGAATAGTGACATTACGGCTAATTAGCCCCATCCCCATCCGGGACCGGCATAGCCATCAAGCATACCACGCCCACAGGGGCGTGGATTTCTACATCACATTAAACTGAATCATTATTTCCTGTGATATAAATCACAACATTGTTGACGTAAATGGGCTAGGGTAAGATCACAACATACCTTTAGACTGTTTTCGAACAGGTAAACCCAGGGCAACCTGGGGACACAAAGCCACGGGTCCTGAGACACAGGATAGCCGGGTTAGCGAAAAAACAGGCTCTACCAGAAATGGTGGCCTGTTTTTTTTGGGGAAAAAGGCAAAGCAGAAGGATCTGTTTTAGAAACGGCAAACCATGGGTAACCATGGGACACAAAGCCACGGGTCCTCAAAAAATGAGGATAGCCGGGCTACCAATAAAACAGTGCGCACCTCCCATAGGGGTAGCCTGTTTCAGTATACCACTGTGGGGTGGGAAATGAGCATCAAATGGTTAGTCAAATCTGCAAAGAGTCTGTTAGTTCCTGTGATCATTTTTTCTGTTTTACCAGTTGCTTCTTCAGTATGGGCCGCGTGTACCGGGACATATCCAAACC
>PLYR01000077.1 GCA_003153435.1 Bacteroidota bacterium | reverse complement strand
ACATATTTTGTACCTGTTTGAAAGCTCATCCTTCTGAATCGCACTGATTGCAATAATCCGTGTGCTCCTTTTAGCTAGATACCGCTCAATAAGCTTGTACAAAGCGGTCTTCAATGTTCCGAAATAGGAATGAAATACGTGTCCGTGAAAAGTGTGGACTATAACTGGTACCTTACAGGAGAGTGCTGCCAACCTTCCGAGAGTTCCTGCTTTTGAAGCATGAGTATGAACAATATCAGGTTTGTATTCCCGGATAAGCTTTTTTAGTTTTTTATAAGCTCTGTAATCGTCTAGCAGGCTGACCTCTCTCCTCATTTCTGATATGATAATTGGAGTGAGCCCCAACTGTTCGAGGATGTGACCTGAACTGTCTTCTGATTCGTCCTTTTCACCACCAACCAGCAGCGTTTCAAACTCCGGAACCATGTACCGGCTCAGATAGGCGACATTATAAGTTGGACCTCCTAAGTTGAAACGATTGATGATCCGTAAAACTTTAGGCATAAATTTCAGGTTAAGATCTTGAAAGTGCAGGTTAAGTTAACCATTTCCATACTTCTTCCACCAATGCTGGAACACAACCAGAGCCCAAATCCGAGCTGTTGCTTCTTCCGGATTCGGAGAAAAAAGTTTTTTCTTAAGTCTGTTAACCTCATTTATATTGAATATTCCTTGATCCCTTATAAACTGTTCGCTAAGAAGATTATCAAACAGCACCTTGAATTGGCCCGTTTTGAATAATTTAAGTAATGGAATTTCAAATCCTTGCTTCTTACGGCTTAGGGTTTCCGGAGGCAGCATATCTTTAAACGCATCTTTGAGTATTCTTTTTCTAGTATGCCCGGTTATTTTAAAAGTTGAAGGCAGAGAAAATACATAGTTGACGAGCCTATAATCCAGAAAAGGGGTTCTTAGTTCGAGGCCATTGGCCATACTCATCATGTCTGTTTTAACGAGCATATCATTTTGCAGCACAAGGTTAAAATCANNCTCCAATAACGATCAGCAGGTGATAGTTCCATGTTTTGGGAGAACTTATTTAGCTGCCTGATCTTATTTCCCACGAATGAGTTCCTTGATTTGGGCAGGCTTTCCCAAAGTCTTCTGCCTGCAAAAACAGCATGCTCAGTGAATCCTTTGTGCCTGATTCTGTATTCAGCCGCATGTTTGTTATACCCTGTAAATAGTTCGTCCGCCCCATCACCACTTAGAGTGGCAGTGACCTGCTCAGAAGTATGTTTGCATAGGATATACAAAATGAGTGCAGAAGAATCAGCAAATGGCTCGTCCAGATAATCGAGCATGGAAGGAAGATTGGCGAAAAGTTCTTCGTTACTGATCTGAAAAGCAGTGTGGTCGGTCTTAAACTTTCTTGCAACCAGTTCGGCATATTTTGTTTCATCGAAAAAGGGCTCATCTGGAAAGCCTACTGAAAAAGTCTTGAGGTTACTTGAATTTCGGGAAGCAACACCGGCAATCACAGAAGAATCTACGCCTCCGCTCAAGAATGAGCCAAGTTTTACATCTGCTATCAGCCTTATCTTTACTGCATCATCGACGAGCTCCCTGACCTTCTCTACCGCTTCCTGATATGATGGTGATGGAGCCTGAAGCTCATTCTTGATAGAATAATAGACCTTCTTTTCTGATTTCCCAGACTGAACATTCAGATAGCAGCCGGGTTCTAATTTTTTAACAACCTTAAAAATGGAATCAGGTGCAGGGATATAGTTAAGATGAAGATATGTTTGCAGTGATGTTTTGTCAATTTCGCGATTTACTCCGTATTCGAGTAAAGCTTTCATTTCAGAGGAGAAGATTATCCTGTCCTCATCAATAGAATAAAATAAAGGCTTGACTCCGTACCTGTCGCGGACGAGGCAAAGGCTACCATCCATTTTGTCATAGACCGCAAAAGCGAAAAACCCATTTATTTTATTCAGGCATTTTTCTTTTTCCCGGATCCAGAGGTAAAGGAGGACTTCTGTATCGCTTTCCGATTTAAAGTGAATTCCTTTTTCCTTCAGCTCGGCACGATGTTCTTTATAGTTAAAAAACTCCCCATTGAGCACAAGTGTATATCTCCCGGTATCGTCGGTGAAAGGTTGGGCCCCTGCTTTGCTGAGATCGATAATGCTTAGTCTTCGATGGCCGAGGGCGGTTAAAGAATGTTCAAAAAGCCCTTCATCATCCGGGCCTCTCTTTTTTAAACGGTTCATGGAAGCCCTGACTCTGGAAAGCTGATCCCTGGATTTGTCAGAAAACACCTGAATACCGGTAATGCCACACATAAACTATTGGGGAGCTTGATTAAACAATCAACAAATAGTATTTATTTCACTGCAATAACCGAAATTTCAACGTTAACGTCCAGCGGAAGTTTGGAAACCTGAACCGTTTCACGGGCAGGGAAATCCTTCGTGAAATAAGATCCATAAACTTCATTGACAGCACTGAAGTCATCCATGTTTTTCAGGAAAATTGTTGTCTTCACAATCTGAGCAAAGTTCATTCCAGCTTCGTTAAGGATTGCTCCTATATTCTCCATAACCTGGGTGGTTTCAGAGCGAATATCCTGAACCATCATTTCCCCAGTGGCTTTCTTGCCAACCTGTCCAGAGACGTAAATGGTGCTCCCTGAAAGAACCGCATGACTGTAGGGGCCAATCGGATTGGGGGCATTTTTTGAAGTGATTATTTGTTTCATAGTGCGTTATTAGTCGATTGTTTGGAATTGATTAAAGTCCATATTCACTAACCAGATAAATCATAGAGGCCATTGCAGCTCCTCCTAATTCAAGTTCCCGCTTGCTGACTCTTGAAAACGTATCCTGTGGTGTATGGTGTACATCAAAATACCTCTGACAGTCAGGAATGAGCTCCATCAAAGGAACATTCATCAGCTTTCGGAGAGGTTCAATATCGGATCCTCCTCCTGTTTCCGTGAAATCATAAATGCCATATGGGAGGAAGAGACTTTTCCAGGAAAGCACCTTCTGTTTTTTATTTTCCGGCATGTCAGTGGAAAATCCCCTTGGAGAAAAACCTCCCCGGTCACTTTCCAATGCAAGAATATGTGTTTCGTGTTTCTCATTCGCTTCTGTGGCATATTTTTTTCCACCCCGGGTTCCATTTTCTTCATTCATAAAGAGAACGGCCCTGATGGTTCGTTTGGGTTTTATACCACAGGCTCGGAAGAGACGGATAACCTCAATGGACTGTACTACACCTGTTCCATCATCACTGGCTCCATCTCCTGTTTCCCAGGAATCGAGATGCCCCCCAAAAGTAATGATCTCATTCGGGGCTACGCTTCCTCTGATTTCCGCAATTACATTAAACGATTTTTCTTCCGGTAATAGTTTACAGGTCTGACGATACCAGAATTTAAGTTTAGGATCTGATTTCAGCTGATGACTGAGGAGCTCTGCATCCTTTGTACTGATGGCGCAGCAGGGGATTTTAGGGAAGCTGTCATTATAACCCATGCTGCCGGTATGTGGGTAATCGGTGATATCGGGAGTCATAGATCTACACACAGTTGCTACGGCACCCAACCGAGCAGCCATGGAAGGACCAGCCCAACGCTGATCAACACACTTTCCATAAGCTTCAAAGGTGGAGATAGCTGTTGGATCAAATGCTCTGTTGAAAAATACAATTTTGCCTTCAATTCCGGCTTTGCCAAGAGCATTCAACTCATTAAAATTTTTGACCTCCACAACCTCTGCTTTTATCCCGGAAGGAGGGGTAGCCACAGAACCTCCAAGAGCACAAATCTTCACTTCCACAGCTGATTTACTTCCTATTATCTTAGCCCGCTCTTTCTCACCCCTTACCCAATGGGGAACCATACATTCCTGGAGATAAACCGTATCGGGATTCAGTGTTTTTAAAAGCTTTGAGCAATATTCAACAGCTTTCGCGGCCTGAGGTGAACCGGCAAGACGTCCTCCAATCTTATTGCTCAGATATTCAAGATTCGTATAACTTTCCCCATGTGTGAGGGCTTCGTTAAACAACCGTTTCATTAACACAGAATCTTTCTGTTGCGAAAAGGAAAGCAACGGGGTGATTATAAACAGTACATAGAAAATTCTGGATATCATGAGATTCATTTTGGAAGACATATTGCGAAGATACAAATAGGCAGAGAATCAATTGGTATAATCATACCATTCCCTGCGTCGGCTAAGTTTCAGGTCCTGGAGCACGGTAGACTTTACCTTGATATCGACGCTATAACTTTGTCTGGGTCCATAAGGAATCCAGTTGAAAAGCATTTCCCAGCAGTGCAGGTCACGGTGAACGGTTATATTTGTATACGATATGCCGTTTTTTACCAGGTCATACCCGGAGGTAAATCCAATCTTCCATTTGGGGGTAAGGTTTACATCTCCATTAAACTTCAAGGTTTGTGTAACCGTATTTGTAAGAAGAGCCCGGGTAGGAAAATCAGTAATGGGAGAAATAGAAGTAAGATCCGCCGTACCTGATCTTGAATAATTCAGAATATAATTGACGGACAAAGACCACCTCATATTAAAATCAATATACTGGTCCGGATTTTTATTGATATGTTCCAGTTCTTCTGGGCTTCCCTTCGTGCTTACTCTGGGCTTTCCTGCATTCTTGTCTTTGCTGTGAAGACTCGTACCAATCGAAAGATTGGCATTCGTAAGGCGGGCCAGCCGTTCATTGTGATTTATCTCATATTTCTCAATGTCAGTTCCACTAGGTCCCATTAAATAAGGATCAAAAGAAGAGGAGGCTGAAACGTTTACTTTCTTCTTGAAAAAAGAGCTTTGTGCAGTAAGTGCAAGTGGAGACCATTTGAAATGAGGTGCGGCATAATTGTAAGCAGTATTGATGTTGAAATTTTCAAGCAGGCTTGTTTTTCTGTCACCTGTACAAGTATCGCATTTTGGCCTGAGCTTAGCTTCCAGGTTATTGTTAAGACCAAAAACCATGGATTCCTGCAAGCCTGACACAGGTCCTCCGAAGATGCCATTTGAAAAAACGGAATAGTTTTGAGTGGCTCCTGCAGCAGTTGTTTGAACCGTGTGGTAGTAACCATATCGGGTTTCACCAAAATCGGGTTTATATACAAATGAAACAGTCGGTGTAATGACATGGTGAATAGCTTTGATAATCGAATGTTTATAGGTGTAAAGTCCGTAAAATTTTGTTGCTAGAGTGGCAGAAACAGTGTAATCCAATGCGTTTCGAAAATGAGGTACGGTGTCAATCACAACTTTGCCAGAGTCTTTTGAAGTTGGAAAGTAGCGTTCCCGGGTGACGGAAGAATACAAGTTGTCATTGATGGTGAGGTTCGGAGTAAGACTAAAAAAATTAAGGCTATTCACAATCCTGCTCTTGCTTTTGAGATGAGTGCGGAGGGTCAGGCTTATCGGAACAGTGGTATGGATTCCATTCTGAAACTTTGTCAGGGTTTTTGTTCTGAACAAAGCAGAATCAATGGTGTGAAGATCGTTTCTGCCTTCCATTGTGGCACTGACTCCAATTTTCTGATACCATTTATCCCCTACGTCTTCCGATCTTTTGAAAGGAGTGATTCTGTTCATAGAGAGCACGACGTCAGGCAGCGAAAGATCAATAGTTTTATTAATGTTATTCTGGCTATGTCTCAGATTGACGCTGAGGTTGAAAGGAGTACCGGTGAAACTTTTTCTCCATGAGATATTTGATTGAAGAGTATTGCTCAGATAATCAGCAGGTCTGGTTGCATTTAAATTATTGTAATTAGAGGTGGCTGCATTAACATTAGCGCTAAAATTGGAAGAAGGATTGGCTTTGGAGTCCTGGGTATGTGTCCAACTGATGCGATAATTATCCTGAGAAACATTATAAGATGTAGTATTCTCGATAAGGTTTTTTGCATAAGCAATATCGATATTTCCATAGTATTGGTATCTGACTTTGTATCCACTTGAAGCTTTGAGTCCATAGCTTCCGTGAGAGTAAATATCTCCTTTTAATGCGAGGTCAACCTGATCGCTGATGCCGAAATAATACCCCCCGTTCTGAAGAAAAAATCCTTGATTCTGGGATTCACCATAGGTAGGAATAATGATTCCGGACGCCCGGCCTTTCTTATTAGGGAACAAACCGAAAGGGACAGCTAGCGGGGTATTGAGACCCATAACTTGTAGCTGGGCTGGGCCTGTCACGATTTTATCGTTTGCAATGACCTTTAGTTTTAACGCATGAATCGCAAAATGAGGATCGTCGAGTATGCAGGTAGAATATCGTCCATCTTCAATGTAATAGGTATCCGTAGAGTCTTTCTTAACGGCCTCTCCCAGGATTTTACCGTCCCCTTCCTGGGTTGTAATTTCATATATCTTACCTTTTTTAGTCAGATAATTGTATTTCATTTTCATGGCGGTAAAAGATTTATCTCCATCCTTAACCACCGGTTTCCCGATCAGCATCCGGGTGCTGTCCATCCGGCCCTCAGCCAGAACCACATGCGTTTTGAAGTCAACCTCCAGATAAGCAGCCTTCATGGTGGTTTTTTCATAATCTACTACTGCTTCGCCATAGAGGTACACTTTTTGCGATGCCAGATCCAGGCGTATGGAATCTTTGGCCGTATAATGCACCTTGGCTTTGATCGCATTCTCGTCTATTGTCGTATCTTTGAGGATGTTAGGTAAATTATTCGGTTGAATTAGGTTTCGAGAATAAGCTAGATTATTGTCAATTGGAACATTGGAAGGATATGGCAGAGAGCTTCCAACCGCCAGAGATGCAGTTATCAACAGCGATAAGATGAAAAAAAACCGGGTGATGGCTCTCAAACCTGCTCTAATGATGATATTTTTGTTAACAAAACATATAGATTTCGCCTCAAAACTAAATAAAATCCGGCATTTTACGTTTAATTAATCGAACAGCTCCCCGTGAAAAACACATTTCTACTACCTGTTTTACTCTCGGTTTTCCTTTTGTCGGCTGGCTCAGTACCAAAAATTAAGCCATCTTCTCTAAAAGTTAAAACGGTTATCATTGATGCGGGTCATGGAGGTAAAGATCCGGGCTGCCATGGAGCTTTGTATAAAGAGAAAGATATTGCTCTGGCGGTTGCACTGAAGCTTGGCAAATTCATAGAAGATAATTTTAAAGATGTTAAAGTAATTTTCACAAGAAAGACCGATGTCTTCGTGGAGCTTAACGAACGTGCGGCCATTGCGAACCGGAATAATGCCGATTTGTTTATATGCGTCCATTGCAACTCTGCATGCGTGTATGATAAGAAAACACATAAGGATATTTGCAACGAGGAGGCTCATGGGTCGGAAACCTATATAATGGGAGTGAATAAGAATGCCGGAAACCTAGCCGTTGCTAAACGGGAAAATCAAAGCATATTGCTCGAGGATGACTACAAGAAGAAGTATGATGGGTTCGATCCAAATTCTGATGAAGCCAATATTATCTTCACTTTCTATCAGAATATTTTCCAGACTCAGAGTTTGAGTCTGGCTTCAAAAATCCAAGATTGTTATAAGCAAAAAGCCGGGAGAAACGATAAAGGAGTTCAGCAGGCCGGTTTTCTGGTACTCTGGAGAACAGCAATGCCGAGCCTCTTAACTGAAATCGGTTTCCTTACCAACCACAAAGAAGAGAAATTTCTTGGTTCAGAAAAAGGGCAGAATTATATGGCCTCATCCATCTTCAGGGCTTTCCGCATGTACAAGAATGAAGTGGAAGGGCTGAGTCTAAAGTATAATGATGAATTTGAGAAGGCAACTCCTTACGTGCCTGAAAAAGATTCGGAGGAGACGAAGCCGAATATAATCGTGAAAGAGCCGAGTAATGATTCCGAAAAGACCGTCAATCCCGAAAAACCTGTAAAGGATTCCACACCTGATGATAAGTATGATATTCACGCTTATCCTGGTACCAACACTAGCAAAAAGGATTCTATCCCTGCTGAGGGTGATCTGGTTTATAAGGTTCTGTTTTTTTCTTCAGAAAAGGAGATGGATACAGCAGATAAAAAGTTTGAAGGAATTGAAAACATAGAGAAGTATTCAGAAGGGGGCCGGTTTAAATATACTGCCGGGACCTATAGCAAAACAAGTGACGCAGTTCATTTGCAGACCGAACTTCGAAAGAAGGGTTTCAAAGATGCTTTTGTGGCTTCCTTCCGGTACGGGAAGAGGGTGAAATAACCAGCAGGCTGTCACCTCAATAAATAGACCTGCTGTTTTGTATCTGATTATAAACGCTAAATTTGACCCTCATTAACTCCTGAAACGTGGCTTTTAAGACTACCAAAGAAGTAAGAACCGGAATTGTTGTCCTTCTTTCCATTGCTATTTTTATTTATGGCCTGAATATCCTCAAGGGACGAAACCTGTTCTCCCGTACTTATAAGATTTATGCTGTTTATCATGGTATTGATGGTTTGGTCGTAACAAACCCCGTTCAAATCAACGGTTATAAAGTTGGTCAGGTAAAAGATATCAACCTGAAACCAGATCATTCAGGACGTATAATAGTTGAAATGCTCATTACAGAGAGTGATCTTAGAATTTCGAAAAGAGCAAGAGCCAAAATCGTAAGTCTCGACTTGCTCGGCACCAAAGCAGTAGCAATCGTAATGAGTGATTCTCTTGCTCTGGACGCAAATCATCCTGGCAAATTTATGATCGACAACGATACCTTGCAGGGAGATAGGGAAGAGGGAATAAAAGAAGGTGTGACTCGTACTTTGGCACCTCTTCAGACGAAAGCTAAAGAATTGCTGAACTCAATGGATTCAGTAATGGAGATTGTGCAAGTCATTCTCGATAAGGATGCCAGAACGAACCTTAGTAAAAGCTTTCAGCATATCACTGTCGCTATTGCCTCCCTTGAAAAAACAGCTTTGCGTCTGGATACTTTGGTGATTGCTGAAAAATACAGGATTCATAGTATTTTCGTAAATATTGATCACATCAGTACCGTATTGTCTGAAAACTCTGACAGGCTAGGAAAAATAATCCGAAACCTGAATGATGTGACCGATAGCCTTGCAAAGGCAAGGATCACTTCCGCTGTCAATAATGCCGATGCTGCATTGGCTCACGCATCATCTGTTTTGGATAAAATTAACAAGGGTGAAGGATCACTTGGACTGCTCGTCAACGACAAGCGCCTTTATAATCATCTGGATTCTGCATCCGCTGATCTCGACAAACTAATCATAGACTTGAATGAACACCCTGGCCGATATGTTCATATATCGGTTTTTGGAAGAAAGGATAAAAAGAAAAAATCAACCACAAGCCCTCCTAAACAATAGGAGGTACTATACTCTTAACCAGGCTAATGGGAATTCAGAATATACTATTTATTGCAGTTCTACTTGGGGCGGCAGGGCTTTTTACGGTTAACATCCGTAAAGTCAGGCGGAATATACTCCTTGGCAATGACCTGAATCGTAACGACAAGACGGGAGAAAGATGGAGGACTATGTGTATGGTTGCCCTGGGTCAGAGCAAAATGCTTACTAGGCCGATTCCAGCTATCCTGCATTTGTTTGTTTACGTGGGGTTCGTTCTAATCAATATAGAGGTAGTGGAGATGTTGGTGGATGGCTCTTTCGGGACACATCGTTTCTTATCATTCCTCGGACCATTCTACAATTTTCTGATCTCCTTTTTTGAAGTACTCGCTTTTTTGGTCACGATTGGTTGTATCATATTCCTGATCAGGAGAAATATAATCAGGTTGAAACGGTTCATTAGCAAAGACCTCGATGGATGGCCAAGGACAGATGCCAATATTATTCTCTGCACCGAAATTCTGTTGATGACTGCGCTTTTTCTCATGAATGCAGCAGATCAGACCCTCCAGGCCCGAGGTATAAGTCACTACTTAAAAGCGGGAACTTTTCCAATCAGCTCGCACCTGGTCCCATTGCTCTCAGGGATAAGCGAAGCAGGACTGATCGGACTGGAAAGAACGTGCTGGTGGTTTCATATGATTGGTATTCTGTTCTTCCTCAATTATCTGGTTGTATCCAAACACTTCCATATCCTTCTGGCTTTCCCGAATGTGTTTTATTCCAACCTCGACCCCAAAGGACAATTTACTAATTTGGCTTCTGTTACAACGGAGGTCAAAGCAATGCTGGATCCTTCCTTTGTCCCTCCTCCAACAGATCCTGCTAAGCCTCATCGTTTTGGTGCCAAGGATGTGTCTGATCTCAATTGGAAACAACTGTTGGATGCATACACCTGTACGGAATGTGGAAGGTGTACTTCATCCTGCCCGGCCAATCAGACTGGGAAACTCTTGTCACCCCGAAAGATTATGATGGATACCCGCGACCGGCTTACGGAGTATGGAAAGAACATAGACCAGAATGGGACATTTAAAGATGATGGAAAGTCTTTGTCTGGTGATTATATTTCTGCAGAGGAGCTTTGGGCCTGTACTTCCTGTAATGCATGTGTGCAGGAATGTCCTGTGAATATTGACCCCCTCAGTATTATTATTGACCTGAGGCGGTATCTGGTAATGGAACAAAGTGCCGCTCCTACAGGTCTTAATCTTATGTTTACAAATATCGAGAACAATGGTGCCCCCTGGCAGTTTTCACCTGCAGACCGCCTGAATTGGGCGAATGAGAACTAATGATCCACACCTGATTGAATACAAAATCAAAATATTATTATGGAATCTAAAAACAAACTTGTAGAGAAAGAAGAAAACGGAAAAAAAATAAGTCCTGTACTGCCAGCTGATGTCAAAAATTTTCTGATTGATATAGATGGCACAGTAGGCGACGACATTCCCAATGAAGAGCCTGAAAGGATGGTAGATGCAGCCATTTATCCGGATGCGCTAGAGAAAGTGAATCAGTGGTACGACCAAGGACATGTAATTACTTTCTTCACCTCCAGGACTGAGGCCCATAGAGAAGTTACAGAGAAATGGCTTGTTAAAAATGGATTTAAGTATCATGGACTGCTGATGGGGAAACCTCGCGGAGGAAACTACCATTGGATAGACAACCATATGGTCAGGGCAACTCGGTTTACCGGAAAGTTTACGGACCTGATTGAAAAGAATGCAAATATTCAGGTTTTTGAAGAGTAAATCTTAATCGATTTAAGAAATGAACCAGCAAATGAACACATCTGAGCCTTTGAATGTAAGAACAATGGCTGATTACCAGAGTAAGGGTGAAGTTCCCGAAATTTTGTTCTGGGTTGGATGTTCCGGGAGCTTTGATGACCGTTCAAAAAAGATTACTAAGGCTATTGTCCGCATCCTAAATCATGTGGGTATGAAATTCGCGGTGCTGGGTATGGAGGAGACATGCACCGGAGACCCTGCCAAGCGTGCTGGCAATGAGTTTCTGTTTCAGATGCAGGCTATGAATGCAATCACGGTCATGAATGCTTACTCCGTGAAAAAGATAGTCACCGGATGCCCTCATTGTTTCAATACGATTAAGAATGAGTACCCTGCTCTGGGAGGTGACTACGAGGTTATTCACCACACCCAGCTGGTTCAGCAATTGCTGGACTCTGGTAAGCTCAAAGTTACCGGAGGAGCATTTAAAGGAAAGAAAATAACCTTTCACGATCCTTGCTATCTGGGCCGGGGAAATGATGTTTATGAAGCACCAAGAGAGATCATTCAAAAATTGGATGCTGAACTTGCGGAAATGAAAAGAAGCCGATCTAAAGGTTTCTGTTGTGGAGCCGGAGGAGCCCAAATGTTCAAGGATGCTGAGAAAGGAAATAAAGAAGTTAATATTGAGCGATCGGAAGAAGCACTTGCCTTAAATCCTGAAATCATAGCCACAGGCTGTCCGTTTTGTATGACCATGATGACTGATGGTGTTAAGCATTTCAACAAAGAACAGCAGACGAAGGTTATGGATATTGCAGAGCTGATTGCCCAAGCAAACGAACTTTAAACGCCTATTTCTTGCTATCTTTGCAATATGAAACTCTCAGAAATGCCTCCTGATTCCCGAATATGGGTTTATCAAGCAAATAAAGAGCTGGATTCTTCTTCGATAGCGCAAATCAACAGACTGGCTACGGTATTTATAGATGACTGGTCATCTCACGGATTTAAAATGCGTGCAACAGCCGAAGTCGTATACAACAGGTTTGTAATAATAGCAGTTGATGAAGCTGCTGCTTCGGCAAGTGGATGTGGAATTGACAAATCATTTCGGTTTATTCAGACTTTAGAAAGTGAACTCGGGATTACACTGCTCGATAGAACAGTGGTTGCCTGGGAAGAGGAGGGAATACTTAAGTCGGCCTCACTTTCTGCTTTTGAAAACTACCTGAAAGAAGGAAAAGTAGGTAAAGAAACAATTGTCTTTAATAATTTGGTTAATACAAAAGCTGAGCTCCAGCAATCCTGGCGCGTGCCTCTTTCTCAGAGCTGGCATGCACGACTATTAAAAGCCTGAATAAGACTCCTTAGAACAAATCACAGACTTACAGGAAGCAGGAAAAGGAGCATTAACTAAAATGCTCCTTTTCAAATTGCAAATATTTGACTTAGCGGGGAACCCCGGGAAGATTAACGAATGTCTTTGAAAAATTCCTTCATGCTCATGTCGTGAGCTCTTAGAACTTTCAGGAAAGAACCGATTGTGAAGTTGGTTCCTTTTTCCATTCTCCAGTAGAGAACGCGGGAAATGTCATGCTCAAAGGCAAAGTAATCATAGGCAGGGTAGCCTTTTTTGATGCGAAGTTTTTTTAATTTTTCTCCAATTGCAACGACACGTGGGTCGACTGTCTTTCCTGATTTTACAGCTGTTTTGGCTTTCTTCTTCATTAGAAATAGCGTTAATTGTCACGCAAAGCATGACTGTGTGTGAGTAAATGGTTTGGTTATGTTGTTGGAACTATGACGCAAATATAGGAAAGATTTTGAATTACAAGCATACAATATTTCATTTATGGGATCATATAATGAATGTTCATATATATTAGAGGCGTCAGATAATGATTTCAAGGATATGAGGATAAGTTTAGCCGTCCCCTAAAAAAAATTTAGGCGATAAAATCACGCATTCGTATGCAAGAAATCTGCGTTGGAGGGACGAAAAAGAATAGTGGTAGGTCTTTTTGAAAATCCTTTGGGTTACCAGATAAAAAGATCATTAACACCATTAGGACGGTACTTACTCAAATCTTTGAAATCCTTTAAACGAAGTTCTCTGGGGTCAAGTTCCTGAGGCGGATACATGGTTCCGTCGGGTTTGTTAAGCAGGGTGATACTTTCAACCTGGTTGTCCTTGAGGTAGATCAGGAGATCGCTGCAATCTGCTTTATTGACACCTGTCCGCTTGTTTTTCTCCTTTGCATAATAAATGGTTTGCCCATTTCCTTCAACATATACTTTCCTCAATTTATTGTCCTTAAAGTAACCTGTCAGGTTTTTCCCTTTTACCTGGTTGAAACGAGCGCTATCTTCTTTTGAAATAATAAACGAGGAAGAATACATTTTCAATATCTGCAAAACACCGTTCCCGCTTTTTATTTCAATACGCTCACCAGTCATCTGATTTTCTTTTGACCAGAGAATCGGCTGAAGATAAAGGTACATCGTTGAGTCATTATACGCATATTTAAGAGAATCACATCGCCCCTGAAGCTGGGATTGATAAAATTTCACTTTGTGATAGGCATACATGGTCCGGATCATTGGAAAGCTGTCTCTGCTTAGCTCTTGTTTTTCTCCTCTAGTAAGCCTATTTTCTTTCAGCTTTGCAAGGGCTGCCGAATCAGTCACTGCGGTTGCCTTTAGGGAATCGGCATGGAGGAACAAAGTATCTGTTTTACTGATTTGCATGAGAAGAGCATGCCCGGTTACGTACGATACGTTTGTTAGTTCACTATGGGTAGAATAATCTCCTGTCACAACTACATGCTGGCTTGTATCAGTGATAGTCACATTTCCTAAAGCTTTCCCGAAACCGGTTTTCCGATCATAGAAGATACTGTCACCTTTCAATGTTTGTTTAGCAGAATTAATAAAAGCATGCTGCTTAAATTGAGCAAAATCGTGAAATGTGTCATAAAATCCATTTTCACAATATATGGAGTTGGTTTTGCTTCTTATCCAGGTTGGACCGAAAAACCAGGCTATTTTTGAAGAAGTGCTGTAATGAAGAGTATCTGAGTTAACGGTGTATTTGGGGTTGGTCAGAACTACCTTACGTTTGAAGGCAAGCTTTCGTCCGGATGCATAATAGTAACCGGTTTCGCTCGTTAAGACATTATCTTCGGAGTGGATTATACCTCCTTCAATATAAGTGGCTGTTTTTTTAGAGACGTCATAAGTCATGTGCTCTGTAGTAAGCAACATTCCTTTATCAATTAACCGGATGTTCTTTTCAAGCCTTGCAAATCGTTTATTCCCGTCATATTTGAGAAGATCACCGTATAGGTTGAGGGAATCTCCCTGTTTAATGTGAACTCTGGAGAAGGCATCCAATGAGTTGTCAGAATAAAGATGAGCGCTGTCGCAATACATGATTACACTATCCTGGGTAAAGACCACATTACCTAGCAAACGACGGGTTTCTTTTCCACCTATGGGTTTGCTGCCTTCTATCACATCGGCAGAAAATTTAAGTTTTTTTCGGTCTTTCTGAACTTGAGCACTTATCGATACGATACTCAACGTCAGGATTAATCCCAGGCAAAGCCAAGATTTGAAATTGAAATTTCGGGATCCTGTAATCATTCTAAGAGGGGTAGGCAAAGATCAGGCCGTAACTTTATCCCGGAGTAGTGTTTGCTTACGGTCAGGTCCTACAGATACAATCCGAATAGGAACCCCCGTTTTATCTTCAATAAAGCGGATATAATGACAGAGCTCCTCCGGCATATCCTCTGCTCTGTGCAGCCCTGTGAGATCTTTCTTCCATCCTTTAAGTTCTGAATAAATCGGAGTGACGAATTCAGGAGAGATATCATATGGGAGGTAATCTATTTTTTCTCCTTTATGCATATAATGCGTGCAAACCATAATCTGGTCAAACTCACTGAGTACATCCGCTTTCATCATGATGAGCTCTGTAACTCCGTTAATCATAATCGCAAATTTCAATGCAGGAATATCAAGCCAGCCAGTCCGGCGTGGACGTTTCGTCACAGAACCGAATTCATTTCCGCTCTTCCGGATTCGCTCCCCGGTATCATCATGAAGCTCTGTAGGAAAAGGTCCGCTTCCAACCCGTGTACAATATGCTTTGAAAATGCCAAATACTTTGCCAATCCTTCCGGGGGCAAGACCCAAACCTGTACATGCTCCGGCACAAATAGTACTGGATGAGGTGACGAAAGGGTAGGAGCCGAAATCAATATCCAAAAGGGAGCCTTGGGCTCCTTCTGCGAGGATTTTCCTGCCTTCAATCAAAGCGGTATTGATATACTGTTCACAATTTATTGTTTCCAGGGTATTAAGTAGGGCGATGCCTTCAAAGAATGCCGGTTCAAGCTCACTCAGATTGTATTCGAAATTGTAAGCTGAAAGAATTTCTTTATGTTTTGCGACCAGATGATCATACTTAGCTTTGAAGTTGGGATTTTTTATTTCTCCAATTCTCAATCCATTCCTCCCTGTTTTGTCCATATAGGTAGGACCGATGCCTTTTAAAGTAGATCCTATTTTTTCTTTCCCTTTATGCGCCTCTGAGGCCGCATCCAAAAGACGGTGTGTGGGGAGTATAAGATGAGCTCGTGTTGCAATACGAAGTTTCGATTTTACATCTACTCCCATCTTTACCAATGCATCTATCTCTTTCTTAAAAGTAACCGGATCAATAACAACCCCATTCCCTATAATGTTGATAGCTGTTGGATGGAAAATTCCCGAAGGAATTGTATTTAAAACATGCTTGATGCCATTGAATTCAAGCGTATGTCCTGCATTTGGCCCTCCCTGAAAGCGGGCAATAATATCATAACCAGGTGTCAGTACATCGACAATTTTTCCTTTTCCTTCATCTCCCCATTGGAGACCTAATAAAACATCAACTTTCATCTCTTCTTGAAATTATTATTTGAATTTGGATAGGGCAAGCTCCAGGCTCTCCGTAACCGTAAATACTGTATTCAATTTGGTGATTATGAGTAACTCATTCACTCTTCTGGAAACATTGGTGATGACAATTTCACCTCCCGCTTTACGCACCCGTGAAAGAATGTTTATCATAATATTTAAACCTGAACTGTTAATGTATTTAAGCTCTTTTAAGTCAAAAATAATTTTTGTTTTATTCTCAGAAATATATTCATCGACTTTGGTCGAAAGTTCAGAAGCCTGCATCTTGTCAATCAGTTCACCAGCAAGATGGATAATTTCAAGATTAGACTGTTGCTCTACTTGGTAAGAAAAAGTCATGTAAGTTGCTTTTTAGTAATAGTTTTCATGTGTTCACATTTGCCAGTGTTTTCCAATACACGACAGTGACCATAAAAATTCAATGAATGATTTGTAATATTAAACTGGAGAATATCTCCTGTCATTTTTTGAATCTGCTGGATCCGGGGATCACAGAATTCTAAAACGAGTTCACAATCAGTACAAATCAGGTGGTCGTGTTGCTTGTATTCAAAAGCCTTTTCAAATTGTGCCAGATTTTTTCCGAACTGATGCTTAGTTACCAAGTTGCAATCGAGCAATAATTCTATCGTGTTATATAGCGTGGCACGGCTCACCCGATACTTCTTGTTTTTCATGTGAATGTACAGGTTTTCTATGTCAAAGTGACCATTTCGACTGTATATTTCATTGAGTATGGCAAATCGTTCCGGTGTTTTCCGGTGTTTCTTTTTTTCCAGATATTCTGAAAAGAGGGACTTGACTTTTTCTTTTATTTCAATCTCAGACATGAGGTAGGCTTAAAAAGCAGGATTAAAGATAGCAATTAATACCACATGATAGAGGTGAAACCGAAAGGCTCAGACTGATCAAGTCTCTAGTTTTTGCTGTCGATTCGTTTGACGGTAAGAACCCCTGGCACTTTTCTGAGTTTATTAATCAGACCTGTAAGGTGTTTTGTGTCATGAACAAATACCATAATTGTTCCTTCAAAGGTGCCATCATTTGTGTCGAAACTGATAGAACGCATATTTACATTCAATTCGTTTGAAATAACCTTGGTAATATTGTTGACGATACCCATTTCATCTATTCCATTAATCCTGATTCCGGCGAGGAAAGACAGTAATTCCTGGCTCATCCATTTTGCCTTAACGATACGATAGGCATAGTTTGACATTAGGGCAATTGCATTAGGGCAATTAACCCTGTGAATTTTAATTCCTTCATTAATAGTAATAAAGCCGAAAACATCATCCCCGGGAATGGGTGTACAGCAGGGAGAGAGTTTATAATCGATTTTGTCAAGATTCTCTCCTAGGATGAGTGCGTCAGATTTACCGCGAACGTTGGTCACCATTTGCTCCAGCGATGGAGCATGGGTTTCTGGTTTAGAAACCTGTTTAACGGGCTTTTTGTCTTTATCTCTGCCAAATGCCTTAACGGTTTTCAAATCCAGCATGTTCATTGCAACACGTATGAACATTTCCTGCGCACTCGGAAGGTGGAGATAGTTTACATAGTTATTAATATTCTGAACTGTAAATTCTATCTTTTGATGATTAAATTTTCGCTCTAAAATTTCCCTTCCTTCTTCAGCTTTTTTCTTTTTTTCTTCCTTAAGAGCGTTCTTTATTTTGGCTTTTGCCCTAGCCGTAACAACATATCCGAGCCAGTCTTCCTTTGGTGTTTGCTTGCTTGAGGTAATCACTTCTACCTGGTCACCACTTTTTAAAGAGTGACTGAGTGGAACAAGCTTGTGATTGACTTTAGCGCCAATACATTTCTCACCTATTTTGGTGTGGACGTCAAAAGCGAAGTCAAGAGCTGTAGCATTCGCCGGTAAAGTTCGCATTTCTCCCTTGGGAGTAAAAACGAAAATTTCTTCTGCAAAAAGGTTTAGCTTAAAATCGTCTATGAAATCTAGTGCATTCTGTTCAGGACTTTCGAGAAGCTCTCTTATTTTTCGAATCCACTCTTCCAACTGGCTCTCCCGTTCAGCTCCATCCTCCTTATACTTCCAGTGAGCAGCATAACCCTTTTCTGCGAGCTCATCCATTCTGACGGTCCTGATCTGCACTTCCACCCATTTCCCATCAGGTCCCATTACAGTGGTGTGAAGGGATTCATAGCCGTTTGCCTTTGGCGTTGAAATCCAGTCACGAAGCCGCTCCGGGCTTGGGTGATAAAAATCAGTCACAATTGAATATACACGCCAGCAATCAGCTTTCTCCCGGTCGGCTTCAGATTCAATAATAATCCGGATTGCGAACAGATCATAAATTTCCTCAAAAGGAACACCTTTGTTTTTTATTTTATGATAAATAGAAAAAATCGATTTAGGTCTTCCAAGAATCTTAAATTTCAAACCTCCTTCTTCGAGGGTATCCTTGATGGGAACAATAAATTTATGAATGAATTTTTTTCTCTCCGGTTCAGACTCCTGTAATTTTTGTTCAATTTCATGGTATACATCAGGCTCTGTGAATTTGAGCCCCAGATCTTCCAGCTCTGATTTTATGGCATTGAGGCCTAAGCGGTGAGCAAGGGGAGCATATAAGTAAAGGGTTTCAGAGGCTATTTTAAGCTGCTTGTCTCTGGCCATGGACTCCAGAGTCCGCATATTGTGAAGCCTGTCTGCGAGCTTAATCAGAATTACTCTGATATCATCAGAGAGAGTAAGCAGCATCTTTCTGAAATTTTCCGCTTGAAGGGAACTACTTTGATCAAAAACTCCGGCAATCTTGGTAAGCCCATCGATAATTTTAGCTTCCTTATCTCCGAAAAGCCCCCTGATATCTTCGAGTGTAAGATCTGTGTCCTCTACCACATCATGCAGCAGGGCGCAAACCACTGAAGTTGTTCCAAGTCCGATTTCTTCAGCACAGATATGTGCGACGGCGATCGGATGGTAAATATAAGGCTCACCTGATTTACGGCGCATATCTTTATGCGCTTCCAGAGAAATTTCAAAAGCCTTACGGATTATTTCTTTATCGCCTTTTTCCAGACGCCTTCTGCAAGCTTGCAAAAGGCTCCTGTAGCGTTTTAGAATTTCTTTTTTTTCAGCTTCGAGGTCAATAGCCGGGTTCTTCTCCATTCAATAATAGCTGGGAATGTGTGCAATTAATTATACAAATTTACTTATTTTTTTTCGTAGAAGGTTATCAATTGCTGGTCCAACTTGATGATCATCTCTTCCTGGGTTCTTTTCTTGGCCACTCCTTCATATCGAGTCACTAAAAACGGGAATGGGGATTTTAACTGATTGAAATTACGATCCATCATAATCAAACCTTCCCGTTGCTGAACATCTGTGAAACCAAATTCAACAGTAAGAAAATAGGAGGAAGTGGGAACAATACTAGTATCTGGCTGAAGGGAAGAATTCAGTAATATACCTTTGAAATATCCCCGTTTGATTGTATCTGAAGCGGAGCTGTAGCAAAAGAAAACCGGGCAAAATCGGAAATCCTTGGTGAAAGCCTGGACAATCACTTTGTTCTCCTCATTCCTTTTCTGAAGATATAGGGCTGCTTCTGTCTTACTACCTGCTCTTTCAAGGGCTTTAGCCTGAAGATCCCCTGTTTTAAGTCTGACCAGGAGAAAGCCCTTTTTTAGAGACTCGATCTTTTCGGCTGCCGACTCCTCAGAAGGCTGGGAGTAACCTATGAATGATAGCATCAGGAATAAGAGGAGGGCTTTTAATTTCATCTTCCTTTTAGTGTATAAACCAGCCAATTCCAAGCCGGAAATCAACACCTTCTTTTGCAAAAGGGCCGTTCGATTTAGACTTGTTTCCAACCGGGATATAGAGAGGAGTTGCAACCTCAGGGGAAACCAGAAGATTTTGAAACAGAACCAGATCATAGCCCAGAAGTAATCCCGGTGCAATTACCACCGCCCGTGCTGTTCCATTGAAATCGTATGCTCCCTGGCCTGAAACGGACCTGAATTCCACGGCTTGTCTTTGGATCATATCAAAGTATGCGAATTCGACCCCCAGGTGAAGGCCTTTAGGCCTGCCGGAATATCCACTTTTAGAGGAAGGGAATCTCCATTCATAGCTTCCTCTGAAGAACTCACCCGTGAAGCGGGTTGTAATCTTTGCCAGATACATGCGGTCGGGTACATTAGGATCTGGGGCGATAACCATGCTGGATGAAATTGAAGCTTCAAACCCGTTCTGCCCACTAATGTTCTGGGAATTACCTGCCGTTTCGTTTTGAGTGCCCATCAATCCTCCGCCGAATTCAAAACTAATTATTGATGCTCTTTTGTAATAAAATTTACCTCCTATGGAAGCATAACTTCTGTTCACTCCTAATGTTCCATTCGCATAGACAACGATGTCTTGTGCCCGGATCTGTGACAGGAGTAGAACGGCTAAAGCAAGGAGAGTGAATGTTTTTTTTGAATACACGTTTGTAAAGTTTAGATTGTGGTCGCAGGTAGAACTTTCGCCTTGCATTCTCCAAACCCTATTCTAACTCCATTTTTTTCAGAATAACCTTTTATAATTACGGTGTCACCATCATTAATGTATTTCCTTTCTGTTCCGTCAGAAAGTTTGAGCGGATTGCTTCCTCTCCAGGTTAATTCCATCATAGAACCAAAAGAATCCGGTGTTGGTCCGCTGATTGTTCCGGAGGCCATCATATCCCCGACATTAATATTACAGCCATTGCAGGTGTGATGGGCCAGTTGTTGTTCCATGGTCCAATACATATACCGGTAGTTAGATCGGGTTACGGCACAAGGTTCTCCACGCTCCGGTTTGATTAAGACTTCCAATTTAATGTCAAGGTTTTTATCACCTGTGTATTTTAGATAAGGAAGTACCTCCGGTTCCTGCTTATAACCAGGCACACGGAATGGTTCCAGAGCATCCAGGGTCACGATCCATGGAGAAATAGTGGATGCGAAATTTTTAGCGAGAAATGGACCGAGCGGTACATATTCCCAGGCCTGAAGATCGCGTGCACTCCAGTCATTGAAAAGAACGATCCCAAAGATATAATGGTCAGCTTGTGCCGTTGTTACGCTTTCTCCCATAGCTGTTGACTGTCCTATTATAAAAGCTGTTTCCAGTTCAAAATCAAGTGCTTTTGTAGGTCCAAATACAGGTTGATCGCTGTCAGGTGGCTTCGACTGACCTTTAGGGCGGTGAAAGCTATGCCCGGAAATGCAGATAGAAGACGATCTCCCGTGATATCCAACAGGAAGATGTTTCCAATTGGGAAGAAGCGCATTTGCAGGATCCCTAAGCATTTTCCCGATGTTTGTTGCGTGATCGATGCTCGAATAAAAATCAGTATAATCTCCGATTCTTACAGGGAGGAGCATTTGTACATCACTCATTTTATGAAGCATCCTTTTCTGCCTATCCGGATGATCTCGGAGTTCAGGATTTCCAGCCTCCAACAGCTCTGAAAGTGTTTGACGCAACTGCCTGCATTTTTCCTTCCCCATGGCAATGACCTGATTCAGATGATTGTTTTCAAATATCTGGAGATTGACATGGAGTTCACGGAGGTAACCTCCTAATGCTACTTCTGCAAGGTCAAGTACATATCCTCCGATAGCTACTCCAACCCTCGGTAACTTGCCCTCCCTCTTAAAAATACCAAATGGAAGGTTTTGAATCGGGAAATCGGAGTCCTTCTCAATCTCAATCCAGGATTTAAGTGCAGGGTTGTTTGCTTTAATCATGCTGTAAAATAAATTTTAAAAGGAGTATGTTCTGTTCACTTGACTGAACACCTTGTTGTCCTTTCAGGAGTACCGGCAAAATTAGCCTTTCTTCTTCAATTCCTCCTGCAGTTCTCTTATTTTGAGATTTTTACTCCTTATAATTAGAAATAGAATCGGAAAAGCAAGCATATTGATGAAAACAAAGAAGGAAAACATAGTAAACATAGTGAGCAAGCTGTAACCTTCCTGGTTTGAGCTTGCACCCATATAGTGGCAGGCATAAATGTGCATTGAAATGCCGATGAGACCGCCAACTACTGAAAAGAGGACAAGGATTAAACCAGAGGGAGGCTTCCTGCCCAAGGTAAATTTTCCCGCTGTCCAGACTAAATACCCTGCAATAAAGGAAAGAAAAAGAAAAAGTACGGTAGCAATGATTGTTGGCCCAATCCCTTCCATAAATGTCTGATTTGTAGTAGCCTGCATGAAAATTTTTTGACAAAAATAGTCATTTTGTAACAAACAATCTTCAAAGCTAAAGAAGGCTCCATGCAAGATAAGCCGAAGGATGAGATTGAAGTATTGGCTCGAAAATTCTTAATTTGCAACCGAACATACCTCTGATTTATTTTGGGAGATTTAAAACCGAAGATTGGCCTGCTTTATCTCCTTTCTCTCTTGGAAGGGGCTTCGGTTATGTCTGCGGAGCTGATTGGAGCTAAAATGCTTGCCCCCTATTTCGGTTCATCTCTCTATGTTTGGTCAACAGTGATGGCTGTCACACTTGGTGGGCTTGCATCCGGTTATTTTCTGGGTGGTCTGATATCATCAAGGAAAAACAACCCAAAGACCCTTTACGTGGTGGTGCTTATAGCCGCTTTATTTATCATGTTAATGCCTGTTAGCTCAGAGATGATCCTCTCCCTCTCAGGTAAGCATGCACTTCTTCCTTCTGTGATCCTATGTACAACATTTTTTTTGCTTCCTCCTGTTCTTATGATGGGGATGGTAGCACCATTGATTATTCATGCGCTCGAACCCGAGCAAGGTCAAGCTGGGAAAGCGGCAGGGGCGGTTTACGCGGTATCTACAATTGGCGGAATATTTTCAACTTTAATAACCGGGTTTTGGCTGATACCCGAATTTGGACTGCGCCTTCCCTGTATCTGCCTTGGAATGATACTTTCTATTATTCCCCTTTGCTGGTTGGTAATAAAAGCAAAAAGCAGATTTTATTTCCTGATCGGATTGATTCTTCTGCTAACAGTTGTTATGAGTAAGACATGGAAAAGTCAAAAGACTGAAAAGATCCATATCCTTTACCAAAGTGAAGGATTGATGGGACAATTAATTGTAGCAGATTATCCTGAACAGTTAAAAACGGGCTCTCCTATGAACGGTAAAGACCGGGTCTTATTTGCAAACCGGATCTGGCAGACCCGTAAAAGTACTCAGCCGGACAGTGTGCATCTCTTTAATTATATAGCGCAAATCCTCCATCATATTCCAAGAGCCGGGCAGAACCGAAAAGTATTGCTTTGTGGGCTTGGAGGAGGTATACTCGCTCAGGAACTCCAAACTGAAGGATTTCAGGTTGAAGCTTGCGAACTGGATGCACGGATGGTATTTGTCTCGCATGCATTTTTTGGACTGAATTCCTCTATTCCAGTTCACATTGATGATGCCAGGCATTTTATCAGAACCACAACGAGCAAATACGATTTTGTAATTCTGGATCTCTTCAAAGGAGAAGAAACTCCAGGTCATTGTTTTACAATGGAGGCGTTTTCTGAAATCAAATCCCTGCTTAATCCGGATGGTTTGCTAATTATTAATGGACCTGGATTTATTACCGGGGAGGCTGGGGCTGGAATGAGAGCGGTATTCAGAACTCTGCTGGATTCTGATTTTGATCTTTGCCTGATGCCTGCGGGTGAAGGGGAGAGTGGAAGAAACCTGCTTTTTTATGCATGCAAAAAAGGAAGCCAGACTGTGAGTAAGGTTCTGGTTGAGGCAAAGGAAAGGGGAGAAGAAATTATTTCCGGAAATAGTGTGCTTGGGTCCGCCGATAAATGCATGGTTGATGACAAACCAGTATTAGATCAGTTGAATTTGATAGCTAATAAAATATGGCGAAGAAACGCGATTAATTTTTTCGAAGACGAATTGCACGAGGGAAGAATGTTGCCACTATTTAGGTGAAAATCATTTTACATAAGGACTTCTTAACTTAGATATTCTAAGTGATACGGAAGACAGACCGTATAGAAGTTAATGAAGCGTTTGGTCAGAAAATTAATATGCGAAAATCTTAAATGTTTTCATCATTGCATTTACTTTTTTCTTCACATCGTTTATCACTTTTTCGTCCTCCCCACAGGTAAGCACCTGATCAATAAGGTCAACGATTTTTGGAATATTTTTTTCCTTCATTCCACGGGTGGTGATTGCAGCAGTACCGACCCTCATTCCTGAAGTAACAAAAGGGGATTTGTCATCAAAAGGAACCATGTTTTTGTTGACTGTAATGTCAGCTTTAACCAGAATGTTTTCTGCGAATTTTCCAGACAAATTCTTTGATCGAAGATCAATCAACATACAATGATTGTCAGTTCCTCCTGAGATGACCTCATAACCCTTTTTCATAAAGCAATCCGCCATTACTTTGGCATTCTTTTGAACCTGGATGACATATTTCATGAAACTTTCCTCGAGCGCCTCACCGAATGCTACAGCTTTGGCTGCAATTACATGTTCCAGTGGCCCTCCTTGCGTGCCAGGGAATACAGCTCCGTCCAGAACTGCAGACATCATCTTAGGCTCACCTTTAGGAGTCGTTTGTCCCCATGGGTTCACGAAGTCTTTCCCCATCATGATCATTCCTCCGCGAGGTCCCCTGAGTGTTTTGTGAGTTGTCGTGGTAACAATGTGACAATGAGGAAGAGGATCGTTCAGAATTCCCCTTGCAATCAGCCCAGCAGGATGTGAAATATCTGCCAGCAACAAGGCTCCTACCTTATCCGCAATTTTACGAAATCCTTTATAGTCCCAGTCCCTTGAATAGGAGGAAGCACCACAAATAATCATTTTTGGTTTTTCCCTGAGCGCAACTTCTTCGACTTTCTTCATATCAACCCTGCCAGTCTTTTGGTCTACTCCATAAAAAGTTGGATGGTAAAGTTTTCCGCTAAAATTGACAGGAGAACCATGAGTCAGGTGGCCTCCGTGGCTTAGATCAAATCCTAATATAGTATCGCCAGGTTTTAGACAGCCCAGCATTACTGCAAAATTGGCCTGAGCCCCACTATGTGGTTGCACGTTAACCCATTCTGCATTGAACAGTACTTTGGCTCTGTCTATGGCTAATTGTTCTACTTTATCTACTACTTCACACCCTCCATAATATCGTTTGCCTGGAAGTCCTTCAGCATATTTATTTGTCAGACAAGACCCCATCGCCTGCATAACCTGATCGCTTACAAAATTTTCAGAAGCAATGAGTTCGATCCCAAACTGCTGGCGATGTTGTTCTTCTTTAATCAAATTAAAAATGACTGTGTCTTTCTTGCTCATAGGATTGGTTTTAAAAGCCTCGCAAATGTATGAAACTGTTCAGAGTAAATGGAGTTTTATTTCTGCAATGACTTTCTCCACATGGAAAGCTTAAACGCAGGTAGTAAGACCATCAGGACGACAGGGCCCTCAGCGATACCCATGAAAAAACGGGAAATGACATACCCATTTAAGTTTAGTGGTTTAATCTGTCCGAGAATAAAAAAAATAGCAGCCAGGAGAAACAAGACCCCGTAGGCGAGCAGAGTTAGGTGCAGAAATGTTTTTTCCTTATAAATTAATCTTACAATGGCTATTGTAAGGCCCATGAAAAACAGGGCGAACGTAATGGTGAGTATCCATTTTAGAGCAAAAAGTTGTGGATATGTATAGGCAGAAAGAAAATGGAAGGAAGCACTGACATGAGACTCTACGGAATGATAATAGGTAACGCTTGCTTGTTCATTCAGGTTTATGAAGACGAAATCCCGGACGAAGCCAAAGACCAGAAATAAAATGACTAGAAAGAGTGCAATAATGGTTCGAAATCCTTTCATTTCTTCGACTTTAACGCATTGTTTGAAGAAAAGCTATTTACCCATAGGATCCATAATCCAAAAATGAAAGAATAGACGATTATTTTGAAAATATAGTCATGATTCAGTGAAAGAAGGGAAGGTTTGAATTTAACAATTATGCATAAACAGGTGATTCTCAAAACGTTAATAAGGAAAATGCCAATAATCCCTAACGGAATGAACCAGCACTTTTTCTTCCATGGTCCCGGAAATGAGACAATAAAGGCTGTGAAGAGTGCAAACAGGGTAATCCCGTCACAGGGATCCCCAATCCATAGACCGTGAGTCCCATCAATACCGATGGTACGTATGGTTTCTGAATGGGTAGTAAATGTAACAAATCCTAATAATTTCAGCAGAAGATCGGTTACGCCTACAGTGGCATTGATCACGAAAGAATCAAGCTTTCCATTCGGATTAATAATCAATTCGTACAAAACGTACCATGAAGAATAGAGGAAAATAAATAAAAGAAGGAACCTGAAGAGTGGGTTTTTCAGAAAGCCAGATATCCCCACGAGATTTAAACTGTTTTGCGCTTGAAAGAAGTGTAAATTTTAAATGCACCCAGCAGAAGACCAGCAAGGATCAGGAAACAAACACCTCCGTCAATAGGGGCACAGGGAGGAGGCCAGCACCCAGGATTTGGTGGGGGTGGAGGGGGGCCAGCAGCCAGTATGACATCAATTGGTGACAGTAAAAGCAGGAAAATAAGAATGTAGATTTTTTGTAGGTATTTCATTCCGTTATTTCTTACAGCAAAGATAAGTATTAATAAAATGAATCCAAAAACAATTTTAATTTTTGGCTGAATAATACAAATTTGGTCAACCGACGGTATTTTACTTAAAAGATTGATGATCTAGACTTGGTAATGAATGAATTTATAAATTTGCTCGATTTTCTTAATTAAAACCTCTTTATTTTGGCCACTTCAAAAAACACAGGAATAATAAACCTAAGTGATATTCGAGGAATTTGGCGACTCATCGCCAAAAACTGGTATATCCCTATTATTTCCATGGCTGTTTTCTTCGGGGCTGGTTATATCTATGCCTATAAATTGACTGATATCTTTGCTGCAAGGACTCAAATTCTTATCAAATCTCAAAATGATGTAAACCCATCCAGTATTATCAATGAAAGTTTTGGGGCATATGGAGGCGCGCAGACATATGTTGATAATGCGAATGAAACGAGAGTCATCCGATCTTATGACTTGGTGAAGGCAGCTCTTGACCGGCTTGATTTAAACGTATCCTATTTCCTTGTCGGACGGATAAAAACCGTGGAGGTCTTTTCAGGGATGCCTTTCAGGGTGAAAGTTCTTAATATTAATCCAGCCTTGTTTGAACAGGAAATGAAATTTAAAATCCTGGATGAAAACTCCTTCCGGATAAATTACCTGAAGTATGGGAAAGAAGAGAGCAGAATTGGATATTTTGATAAAGAATTTACCGAGGCAGATTTTCGCTTTGTCATTAATAAATCAGGTAATTTCCGGGGTTCTTCTATTTCCGGATTAAAGCAAATGAACTACCTGGTTCAGATCCACAATCCAGCTTCGAGAGTATATACATTCCAGAATAATATGGAAGTTAAAAATCCTGATTATACGAATATATTGGAAGTAACATTGCAAGATGTGATTCCGGAACGGGCCGTTGTGTTCCTTGACACGCTATCCAAAGTATATATTGAAAATACAATGAAGTCTCGCTATGAGATTAATTCAAACACGATGAGGTACATTGACCGCCAGATGAACGAGGTGACAGGTCAGTTAAATAGTATGGAAGATACAATGCAAGGGTATAAGGAAAAACATTCTATCTTGGATCTTGATAAGGAGGGGAATGAGTATTTCAATAAACTAGGAAAGTTTGATGAACAAAAAGTAAATGTAGGTCTGGAAATTTCTGTTCTGGACGATCTGGAGAATTATATCATTTCTGATAAGGATCCGGAGTTTTTGCCTCCATCAGTTTACATTGTTAAAGATGATGGTTTTTTGCAAAAAGCTGTGAATGAATTATACACGCTCCAAATCTCTAGAAATGCTGCACTTTCTACAGCAAAGGAAGGGAGTCCGATCATAAAGGAATTAGATAAACGGATTGATGAGCTCAGGAAAAACCTGTTAGTGTACATTGGAAATTTAAGAGTTGCCCTGAAACAAAAAATAGCTGGTTTTGAAATTGAGATCCAAAACTATATTGGAGATATTAAAGGGTTACCTGTGAAACAGAGGGGCCTTCTTAATATTCAACGTAGATTGAATATCAATGAAACAATGTATCTTTTCCTCCTTCAAAAGAGATCGAATACTGTTATTGCACGGGCGTCGATCGTACCGGAGTCAAAAGTTATCGAATTGGCACGTTCTATTGGAATAGTCAAGCCAGACCGAAAAAAAGTAATCACAAGTTTTATATTTTTTGGCCTCGGATTAAGTATCATTATTATTCTGGTCAGGCACACATTCTTTTCCAGAATAGAAAGTGTGGATGAGCTCAAACTTAAAACGCATCTCCCGGTTATTGGGGAGGTGATTTTTGTCCCGACTATAAAAGAATTGATAATTGCTGCCGAATCGGAGCCTAAATCTCCAGTTGCAGAGTCATTCAGGACTATCCGTACAAACCTGCAATACATGTCTAATAAAGAGGGATGTAGGACAATCTTGGTTACTTCCAATAACCCTGGAGAAGGGAAAACATTTTGTTCGCTTAACCTCGCCGGAATTCTTGCAAAGGCTGGAAAGAAGGTGCTGGTGCTTGAGTTGGACCTTCATAAACCGAGGGTTCAAAGAGGGCTTAACATTGAAGCAGACATTGGGGTCAGCACAATTGTTATTGGTAAGAGTTCAATTGAAGAATGTATCAAACACTCCACCATTGAGAACCTGGATGCAATCTTGTCGGGCCCTCTTCCTCCGAATCCTTCTGAAATTATATTAACAAAAGAACTGGATTCAATTATTGCTTATGGCAAGGCTCATTATGAGTATTTGATCATTGATACTCCCCCGGTCGGATTAATTACCGATGCATTGATCTTAATGAAATCGGCCGACGTGACTTTATTTGTAATTAATACTAAATTCCCCTTTAAGGAATCCATTGCCAATGCCCATGAGATTGTTGCCTTGAATAAATTAGGTCACTTCGGGTTTATTCTCAATGGAGTTCAAAGAAGAAAATCCAGATACTATTACAATCGTTACTCGTATGGTTCTGGATACGGTTATGGAAATTATGGAAGTTATGGTGGTTACGGAAGCTATGGAGGTTATGGGAGCTACGGAGGATATGGCAGCTATGGTAAAAAGGACGGAAAGAAAGACTCGTAAAAAATGAAATTAGGCTTTCTAACTTGGCGGGGAAACTGATCGAACTCCATAGAGGATAACAGAAGCCACCTCTCTATAAGGATATTAATAGCATTATCATGAGGTTGGCTGGACAATAAAAGAAAGCCCTCATTTGTGACTGAGGAGGCGAAGCTTTGAAGTTATTGAACTTATATATATATAAATGGCACGTGTTAACTGTTCCTCTCCGGCAGGAAAAGTCCTCTGGAACTTTTTCCTTCTGACATGAAAATTCTCATTCTCGGGTCAGAAGGATTTATCGGAAAGCATTGTGCACTTTATTTCGCAGCCTCAGGGTATGAAGTTACATGTGCCGACATTCACCCTTCTTGTTCAGTTAAACTACCCTATATTCGGCTTGACCCAATCAATCCTGATTATACAGGTGTTTTTAAGTCTGCAAAATTTAATGCCTGCATAAATGCTTCTGGCTCTGCCAATGTTGGGTTTTCATTAGCTCAACCCTCATTGGATTTTCAGCTGAATGTAAAGAATGTAGAAAGAATGTTAGAGGCCATCGCTCTGTGTTGCCCCTCCTGCCGGTTCCTTAATTTTTCTAGTGCCGCTGTTTATGGAAACCCTTTGGAACTCCCAGTTTCTGAAAACGCGACTTTAAATCCTCTTTCTCCTTATGGAGAAAATAAATTGAAGAGTGAAGTACTATTGAGGTCTTATCATCAACAGCATGGATTGAGTACTTCCAGTCTCCGGATATTTTCCGCCTACGGACCGGGATTGAAAAAACAAATATTTTGGGATCTATACAAGAAATCACTGGCTCCGGGAGAAGTAGTCTTATTTGGAACGGGGAAGGAAAGCCGAGACTTTATTTTCATCACCGATCTCTGTAATGCCATTGAAACGATATTTTTGAAAGCAGATTTCCGAGGTGAAAGCATTAACGTAGCTTCAGGAGTGGAACAAACCATAGCTGAGGTTGCACAGATATTTATGACTCAGATTGCACCTGATAAGAAAATCAGTTTTAACGGATTGACAAAAGAAGGGGATCCGATTCACTGGAGAGCGAATATAGAGATCCTGAAATCATTCGGTTTTCAAACAAATGTAAAGATTGAAGAAGGAATTAAAAAATACACATCGTGGTTACAAAACGGCGGAGGGTAGGACTATTATTTGGGAATAATCCCCAATGGATTGGGGGTACTTACTATATGCTGAATCTGGTATCTGCCCTTTGTACATTGCCAGATGATCAACAACCTGTATTAATTATTCTCACCAATACACCCGAAGAGTTTGGGATGATGAAGGGAACCGGATACCCTTATCTGGAACAGTTGCAGGAGGTTGTGCATTATTCATTTACAGATAGAATCATTAATAAATTTTCCAGGACCCTCACAGGGAAAAATTGGATCAACAAGAAATACAAAGATGATCAGTTTGATTTTGTATTCCCTTTCTACAATTCCTACTCGATAAGTTCCATCACGAAGCGGTTATATTGGATACCAGATTTTCAGGTAAATTATTACCCCCAATTTTTCAGTAGCTCTGAAAAGGATGCTCGAATTCAGAACAATCTGCAAATTGCGGAAAGCTCTTATCCGGTTGTATTCAGCAGTGATGATTCCCGGAACGATTTCTATAAATTTTATCCGATAAATCAAAAAGACAGAAAGACCTATGTGATGCGTTTTGCGGTTTCTCATCCTGATTATCAATCCCTCGATAAAAAGACGTTAAATGCCAAGTTTGGAATTGATGGTTCTTACTTTTTCTGTCCGAATCAATTCTGGATTCATAAAAATCAAGTCCTTGTCCTAAAAGCTTTAGGGGAGCTGAAGAGAAAAGGAATGAACATGCTTGTCGTTTTTACTGGAAAAGAGAATGATCCCCGGAATCCTGAATATTTTGCCCAGCTTAAGGCTATGGCTTCGGAGTTAAGTATTGAATCAAATATTCGGTTTCTAGGTTTCATTGACAGAAAGGAGCAACTTAAGCTTATGGAAGGCTCCTTAGCTGTCATTCAACCCTCTCTATTCGAAGGTTGGAGTACGGTGGTAGAAGATGCCAAAGCCATGAATCAATATGTGATCCTTTCGGATATACCGGTTCACCGGGAGCAAATGGTTGAAAATGTTTCTTTCTTCGACCCTCACAAGGAAACAGAGCTTGCCCAAAGAATGGTTGAAATCTGGAATATTCCGATAGAGAAGAAAAAGAGTGATTATCAACTTAACATCAGAAAATTCGCGACTGATTTTTTGGATATACTTAATACTACTCCCTGTAACTGATGGAATTGCCTAAGATAACTATCGTAATACCCAGTTTTAATCAAGGAGCATTTTTGGAGGAAACGATTCTTTCAGTATTGAATCAAGGCTACCGGAATCTTGAACTGATAATTATTGATGGTGGGAGTAAGGATAATTCCGTTGAAATAATCAAAAAATACGAGAAGCAACTCAAATACTGGGTAAGTGAAACGGATAAAGGGCAAAGTCATGCCATTAATAAAGGACTTTCAAAGAGTTCAGGGGAAGTCTTCAACTGGTTATGCAGTGACGATACTTTAGCGCCAGGCAGCCTTGAAAGGGTTGGGAATGCATTCAAAGACCATCCGGGATTACTTTGTTATTCGGGCGGACTTAGAAAGTTTGAGGGTAAAGAAACGCTGGAATTTTACGAGCCCTTGTTGCAGGGAACTCTTGAGAATACCCTTCGAAAGCGGGTCATCAAACAGCCCTCTATCTTTTATGGGCACGAGGCCCTGGTTAAGATGGGACCGCTAAATGAAAAGCTTCATTATGTAATGGATGTCGACTGGCTATTGAGGTTCCTTTTTCTTTTCGGTATAGAACGGATTTTTGAGGAAAATGATCAAGTGATAGCAAATTACCGATTACATCCTCACTCAAAAACGATTACCACCATTGATAAGTTTACATCAGAAGATTCGGCCTTGTTGTACTCAATTGCGAAATTGAAAGGAATGACAAAATACCTCCATGTACTTGATCTTAAACGTGAATCATTGGAAATTGAGTTTCCTTCAGATTGCCTGTTGGAAGTTGAAAATGAGGTGGTGAATCATCTTCTGTTCTGGTTTTGCCTTCGTAAATCAGGTATGATATATAAGAAGTCAGATTTTAAATTCGCAAAGATTTTTCTTGCTGAAATTAGTGAAGAGGGGATTAAATTGGAAGAAGAGGAAAAAGCTCATCTCATTTTCTTGAATAAATATGTAAGGGGTAAAAGCTGGCTCCATTTCCGTCTTTACCGAGCCTATGAGTGGAAAATTAAGAAAAAACATCTTTCGCCTGCGTTGGGCGAACCAGTATGATTTCAGATGAAGGAACTACCCCGTGTAAAATTTTTCATTATTCCTCCTAATTATTACAAGGGAGAATATCAGCATGAAAGCATCTGTCTGGCTGAAGGTTTTCAGGAGCTAGGCGTGGAATTTTACGGGGTAAACGAGTATTGGTTTGACCTGGACACTGGTAAATATCTGATTCAGAAAGCCCCGCATGACTTCAAGGCTGACATTCATATCTATAATCAGTACTACCTCATTCACTTTCCGGAAGAGAGCACACGGGTAGATTATTCTTTAATAAACATATTGATTGATGTAGAAGATGGGCTGTACAGTGCTTATAGTAGCAGGAATATTTATAGTCGGTTCAATTTAATTCTCAGATCCCACTTTAACAAAAAAATAAAATATTCTGCTTATCATCCCAATATTCAACCCTGGGCCTTTGGTTTGTCAAAGCGGATAATGAATCAAATTGATAAAACTCAAGACTCTATGGTGAAAGATCAAGTCCTGATTAATTACCGTGTGAATCAGAGCATACGAGATCTCGCATTGGAACAATTTACTCCTCCAATGAAGAATAAATATAAAATTTGCAATTATACTACGGATACATCGGAGCAAGCCCTTGAATTATTTTCGAAAAGAGATTTGTCTTTCTGGACTCAGACGAATAAAAGACATGACCCCCGGTATTATGAATTGTTAAACGAATCGCTCCTTACATACGCTTTCGGAGGGTTCCTCCATATCAAACCTTTTGCTACTAACAGGATAAACAGACAGTTGCAAATCTATTATGAACTGAAAAAAAACATTCTGGAAAAGACGAGGCGTGATACTTCTGATTGTTATTTGATTTCGCAATTTGACAGTTGGAGATGGTGGGAGGCTTTGTACTCAAACACTTGCCCTATTCATATGAATTTCGAAGACTGGAACTGGGTATTACCTGAAATGCCTCTGGAAGGAGTCCACTATTGGGGAGTTAAAAGGTTTGAATTTGAACAGAGTGCCACTAAGCTTCTCGCTTTGAGCCGGCAGGAAATTCTCGAGATTGGGAAAAAGGGTAGAAGCTGGGTCTCCGAGCACTATAGCCCGGTAGCAGTTGCGAAACGTTTTTTAAGAATTATGAATTCCTTGAAATAGATTAGGAATTATTTAACCACAACTACTCCAACCTCCATAGCAGCCTTTACAAATCCAACGAATAATGGATGAGGCTTTAGCACTGTACTCTTATACTCGGGATGGAACTGAACCCCTACAAACCAAGGATGGTTCTTTAATTCAATAATTTCTACTAATGCTCCTTCCGGATTTAATCCGGTTGCAACCATTCCAGCCTTTTCAAAATCCCCCAGATATTCATTATTAAATTCATAACGGTGCCTGTGACGTTCACTGATCGTTGTTTTTCGGTATACTTCAAAAGCTTTACTATCTTCTGTGATCTGACATGTATAGGATCCGAGTCGCATCGTACCTCCTTTATTCACAATCATTTTCTGTGCCTCTTGAAGTGAAATAACAGGATTGGTCGTGTCCGGGTCCATTTCTGTACTATGGGCATCCTCAAGTCCCAATACATTTCTTGAAAATTCGATCACTGCACATTGCATTCCCAGGCATATCCCCAGAAACGGAATATTATTTTCCCGGGCATAACGTATTGCAAATATTTTCCCCTCTATTCCACGGTTTCCAAAACCAGGGGCTACAAGAATCCCCCGAAGTCCCTTAAGTTTATCACCAACATTTTCAGCCGTAATACTTTCGGAATGGATCCATTCAATCTGAACCTTGCATTCATTAGCCACACCTGCATGAATAAAGGATTCGGCAATAGATTTATAGGAATCTTTCAGTTCAATGTATTTTCCAATTAAGCCGATCTTCACTTCCTGTTTGGGATATTTAAGCTTGTGCAGAAACTCCTTCCAGGTTGTCATCTCCGAGTTATAAGGAGGGGAGGTGAGCTGAAGTTTGTTCAGAACCACCAGATCAAGCTTTTCAAGCTCCATCAATACGGGTACTTCATAGATGCTGCTAGCATCCCTGGCTTCAATAACGGCACTCGGCTCCACGTTGCAAAAGAGTGCAACTTTATTTTTCAATTCACGGCTTAGGGGGTGCTCCGTCCGACACACCAGAATATCGGGTTGTACCCCATACTCAAGTAATAGCTTTACAGAATGTTGTGTAGGTTTTGTTTTGAGCTCCCCACTTGCACTCAGGTAGGGTACAAGGGTCAAATGAATGACAATTGCATCTCTCCCCAGTTCCCATTTTAACTGTCTTACACTTTCGATGTATGGAAGGGATTCGATATCGCCTACGGTTCCACCAATTTCTGTAATGACGAATTGATAGTTCCCTGTTTTTCCCAAAAGTTTTATCCGATTCTTTATTTCATCGGTGATATGCGGAATAACCTGAACGGTTTTACCAAGGTAATCGCCACGTCTTTCTTTTTCAATAACAGTCTTGTAAATCCGGCCTGTGGTAACGTTGTTGGCTTGAGAGGTAGGTGTATTCAGGAATCTTTCATAATGGCCAAGGTCGAGGTCTGTTTCAGCGCCATCATCNNAGGGAAGCTGAAATGATGCCCTTTCCTAAAGAGGATGTAACTCCGCCTGTAACGAAGATGTATTTTGTACCAACTGACATAGCTTGAAGAATATTAAAGGGCAAGAGGCCTGTCAAAAGTAGGAATAATTCCCGTCCGTTTGAAAACGGATATCAGAAAGTCCAGCCTAAAGCTACTGTATACATAATCGGTAGCTGATAAACATTAGATCCGGTGATGCGGTCTACATAGAATATATTTTCCCTGTTGAGCACATTGGTTGCTCCAATACTTGCTTCCAGCATAGATTTATCGCTGATTTCAATGGTTTTCTTTAGGTTCACATCCAGCCTCATATAATAGGGTAGCTGTGCGGAGTTATAGTCTCCATATAATGTCCCAAGTTGACCTTGTCCACTGGTATAGCTTCCATTAACTCCGGTGGCGAGGGTCTGGTTCTGGTAAAAGCCCTGGGTGGGCGTGAAAGGGAAGCCGGAACCAAAGTTCAGGCGGGAATCAAACTCCCAGGTACGGTCATCATTCCGGCCGAACTTATACGAAGCCACGAGGTTGATATTATGTCTGCGGTCGAAGTGAGGGCGGTAGGTTTCTGTTCCATCCCAGCGCGTTACGTAACCAAGGTCGTAAACCATCCAGAAATACAGGTGTTTGTATTTATATTTGAGTTCAACGTCAACTCCATAAGCCTTCCCGGTTTCTATGATAAAATCTTTCTTCTGTGAGTCGGGGTAGCTTGCATGTGCAGCATCATCTTCGAATATCTTATCTCTGTTCAGATCTGTAAGCTGTGTGAAATCCTTATAATAGCCTTCCACATTCAGATCCAGGTTTTTCATCAGGTCATATTCAAAGCCGAAAATAGCATGCCATGCTTTCTGCAGGCCATTGGTAACGCTAATTACATGACCCTTCTCGTCAATATATTGTGTAGGGATATTGGAAGGGGAGTCGAGGAACCCATAGAAAAGATTCACTACATCCTTTTCCGGAACTGCACTGACCAGGTTTTGAGAATAGAGCCCGCCGGAAGCTTTTAATCTGAATTTTTTGGTGACGTTGTATTTCATTCCAAGGCGGGGTTCCGGAGAACCGGAGCTCAGACTCGCATAATACTGGTAACGGAAACCGGGTTCCAGAATAAATTTGTCTCCAAAAAGAAGCATTCGGTATTTCATAAAGAGGCTGAACTCTGTAGTATGATCATCCTGTTCGATCAGGTGACCGACAGAATTGTGAAAATTAAAATTGGTGGTGTTGCCGATCAGGTCGACGCCGTAATCAAGTTGATTTTTTCCGTAATAATAAGTAAAGCCGAGGCCGAAGTTAAAGCCACTGATAGAGCTTTTCTGGAGGCTATCATAAATACTTGCCTGTTCGTGTATAGCGTAATTGGAATAGGCAAAGTGGCCCGTTACAATGGTCTGAGAATTCTGGGGGATCACCACGAAATTCGTTCCAAACCCTGATGCTTTCCAACCCAGATTATGGAGTCCATGGTAATCATTTACCCCATCCTGGTCGTTAAAGCCGAAGATATTAAGTTTCGTACCACTGCCCGCATTGAAGGATACTTTCCCGTACAGGTCAGTATAATTGAAAGGCAGTCCCTGGCCGCTGTTCGCATAAGGGTATAACACGGTGGAGGTCTGTTGGAGGTAAGAAGTTTTAGCTGATAAGACATAAGAAATACTCCCGCTGTTTTCATCGTCAGTCTTCAGTTTTTTCAAAGGGCCTTCCAGCATGACTTTTCCTCCGAAGGTGCTGGCATTTATTTTACCACTGATATTATTTTTATTGCCGTCACGGGTTGTAATGTCCATCACTGCAGAAATTCGACCACCATATTGGGCATTGAAACCACCGGTATAGATATCCGCATTCTTTATTACGTCGTTATCGAAAATAGAGAATAGTCCGATAGAATGGAATGCATTATAGATCAACATCCCATCCATGAGTACTTCGTTTTGAACCGGAGAACCTCCACGGATGTATAACTGACCTCCGGCATCTCCTGTAGAAACAATTCCGGGTACATTCTGGAGGTACTGAGCAATATCAGCTTCACCTATGGCAGGAACCATTTTAATATCAACAGGGGTGATGCTGGTCACAGAAGTCTGTACTTTTTGTTCCTTATCTGTTCGTCCTGCTTCAATCTCAACAGTATGTAATTCCCTGGAACGGGGTTTCAGCATAATATTTTTATGCAGGATTTCATTGGCCTTGACCGTAACGGAAATCCCCACTGAATCATAATCAAGTGTTTTTACAATCAGCAAATAGCTTCCTGGAGGAACTTGAGTAAGAGAATAAAATCCTTCCACGTCGGTCTGGACCCCGTATTTCGTTCCACTCAAAAAAACGGTAGTATAAAGAACCGGTTCTCCTTTAAGGGACTCAGTAACCTTCCCACGAATAGTAGCAGTTTGGGCAAAAGATCCGGATGCGGAAATAAGAATAATCAGGAAAAGCAAATAAAGCCTAATGGAGTGCATTTAGTTTCTGGGTTAAGGATGGTAAAAGTACGCATTTTCATTAAAAAGGGGGAACACAGGAATTTTTTAACAATTGGGGGGATAGATGCTAAAGGTAATAATAAATCTTTATTCGGATGGCCCAGCCTTATAAGATTGGTTTACTTTAAAGTGCAATGACCCCGGGAATCTTCGAAGCTTTAGAATATACACTGATAACCGAGGGTGCATCCAGCATGACTTCTTTTACGGTAATACTGATGTAATTGCCCTTTTCTGATGCTTGCTGGGTGAGGACAGCCTCTGTGGAAAATAGACTCTCGATCAGGGCCAGTTTTTGGTTATCTGCAGGGATGATAAACTTAAACATATAAACCAGCGGCCAGGAGGGTTCTTTTTCAAGTTGTTCCTGTAATTTACGAAAGGGATCTTCAGTGCTCATCTTTGCAAATCTAATCATTCCCGAATCTTTTCTTCAAAGATTCATCATAAAATAATCGGTTACCTTATTATAAAGATGTACCCTGTCTTTACCCAATACATTATGAAGGTGACCCGGATATACGTAATAATCGCATTGTGAACCAACATCCACACACTTTTTCTGGAAAAGGAGACTATGCTGCCATACCACCACATCATCAGCAGTTCCATGGATCATAAGTAGTTTGCCTTTCAGATTTCCTGCATAATTGAGAAGGCTGCTTTCGGCATAACCTTCTTTATTAGTCTGTGGGGTATCCATATACCTTTCGGTATACATGACTTCATAATAACTCCAGTCTATAACAGGACCACCAGCAACTCCCACTTTGAAGGTGCCGGGCTGACGGACCATGAGGGAAGTACTCATAAAACCTCCGAAGCTCCAACCGAAAACACCTAATCTGTTTGGATCTACATATCTTAAGCTCTTCAGATATTCAACCCCTTTCATCTGGTCTTCCACCTGAACAGTTCCGAGGTGCCGGAAGATTACCTTTTCAAATGCATCACCTCTCCCTGTAGTGCCCCTGTTATCCAATGTAAAGACAATGAATCCATGTTCAGACATATATTGGAACCAGAGATCGCTTCCCGCCAGCCAGCGGTCTGTGATCAATTGCACGCCTGGACCTCCATAGAGATATTCAATAACAGGATATTTTTTAGTCGAATCGAAATCAACCGGCAAAATCAACCGGCAATACAAATCCATTCCGTTCAATGCCTTTAGGGTGAAGACTTTCATTTTACCGAGACGGTAATCCTTCAAGGGGTCCTCTGCAACGAGCAAGGTCTTGATTTCCTTTCCGACAGTCGAATAGATCTTTGTAATATTGGGAGTTTGTATGGAGGAATATTGATCCACAAAATATTCCCCGTCAGGGCTCAAGTTTGCGATATGTGTTCCGGTGAGTGAAGTCAAGGTAGTGGAAGTTCCATCTTTCAATGGTACTGATCTTATGATACGCCCTATGGGATTATTTTTCGGGGAGCACTGGTAGATAATATGCTCTCCTCTCTGATCAAATCCGGCTAAGTCTTCTACCTGGAGGTCTATTTCATCTTTTCCGGTCAGTTGGCTAATCTGTTTTCCACTAACATCATACAGATAGAGATTGTTGTATCCGTTCCGTTTACTTTGCCAGACAAAATGATTGGAATGGCCTTTTACGAATTGGAGAGGATGGAGAGGCTGTACGTATTTTTCATCCTGCTCTTCAAATAAAGTTTTTTCGAACTCCCCGGTCGAGCTGTTGTAGGAGTTTAACCAGAGGTGATTCTGGTCTCTGTTAAGCACAGCCAGATAGATGTGTTTTTCATCAGGGCTCCAGGCAAGGTTTGTTAGGTATTGTTCTTTAGGCTCTCCTGTTTTCAAAAAAACGGTGGTATGCTTTTCAATATTGAATACTCCAACGGTTACTTCATGGCTTTTATCTCCTGCCATAGGATACTTTATCATGTTTACTGCGGCGGGTCTCTGAGTAAGATCCATCACCGGATAATCGGTAACCATCGTCTGATCCATCCTGTAAAAAGCCAGCAGGTTTCCCAAAGGAGACCAGAATGTTCCTTTCATTATTCCGAATTCTTCACGGTGAACACTTTTTCCGTTCACTATATTTTTATCTGCGTCTTTAGTAATAGCAATCTCTTCAGCTTTGCATTTTACATGCAGATTATTGTCTATGGTAAAGGCAGTCCACGGGCTGATTGGAGAAGGATCCACATTCTCGAAACGGTCTGGGAACGAGAAAGAGAACATTGGATCGAGCTCAATAATCGCAGAGTCATTGGTATAAAGTTTTAGGCTAAATTCTATCTGTTGGTTGCCAGAAAGCATCTTAAAGCTTCGGGCTCCTTCCCAGAAAATAGAAGGGATGGAGCTTACCGCTTCCAGGTTATGCTCTTTAAGTTGCTTATTCAGATTGGAGAGGGTCAGAAATTCATGTATTTCCGGCTTGCCAATGGTGAGCCTCATTAAATCCTTTTCATGGGCTCCCGAACCCTGGAAGACCAGTATTTTAGAATTAGGAATCCAGGTAATTCCTTTCAATTTTTCCGGTGCGAGTGTGCTGCGCTGTTTGAGCACCGCATCTTCCATCGTAAGCATTTTCTGCTGGGCATATATTAATGGAGGAAAAGAAGAAAGAAGGAGAGGAAGTAAGAGGTTGGGAAGAATTCGTTTGAGAATCATATTTACAGCGTTTTGAAGGAGTAAATGTAGCAAAATGGAGTCATCAGAAGGAACAGGGAGGAATTTCGTATTTTCGTCGGATGAAGCTACAGAACGACCTCATTCTGAGGACTGCAAAAGGAGAAAAGACCGAGCGTACACCTGTTTGGCTGATGCGTCAGGCCGGAAGAGTATTACCTGAATACCGCAAAGTGAGAGAGAAGATGGGTGGGTTTAAAGAGCTGGTAGAAACGCCTGAGTTTGCATGTGAAGTCACCATACAACCTGTTGATATACTAGGCGTGGATGCGGCCATCATTTTTTCAGATATTCTCGTGATTCCGGAAGCAATGGGTCTCCCTTACCAAATGCTCGAAGCAAAAGGACCCTGGTTTGAGAGAACAATACAAAACAAGGCAGATATTGATGCTCTCCATATAGCGGAAGGAGAAGACCTGCATTACGTGCTGGAAGCGATCAGGCTTACCAAAAAAGGACTGAATGGGCGTGTTCCCCTGATAGGTTTTGCGGGTGCACCATGGACCATTTTTTCATATATGATTGAAGGAAGCGGATCTAAGACATTTAGTAAGGCTAAGAAATTTCTGTATACCAATCCTAGGCTGGCTCATACATTACTGGAAAAGATAACAGAGAGCACTTTAAACTATCTCCTGGCCCAGGTAAAGGCAGGGGCTGATATGATTCAGATCTTTGATTCCTGGGCCGGAGTGTTAAGCCCGGAACAATACCGGGAGTTTTCTCTTCGTTATATTACACGAATATGTGATGGACTGAAAGCTGAAACCAATGTGCCGGTAACGGTGTTTGCGAAAGATGCATTCTTCGCCAGGAAGGATATTTCAGAGATCAATTGTGATACCATTGGACTGGACTGGACCATGGACATTGCTGAATCAAGAGCGCTCATTGGCCCCGGGAAAACGCTGCAAGGGAATATGGATCCGTGTCTTCTCTATGCCTCGGATGAGGTGATTGTAAATGAGACTCATAAAATGCTGAAAGCCTTTGGGCCGTTGCGTCATATTGCCAATCTGGGTCATGGACTTTACCCGGATACGGAAAAAGAAAAAGTGAAATTATTTGTGCATACGATAAAAGAATTCAGATTCTAGTTGAAGAAATTTGTTCCAAATATCACGCTGATTAAAAACAGAGCCCATCGAAGGAACTACCTGAAAATGGTTTTGTTCTTTTGTGTCTTTCTTTTTCTTTTTGTGCAAATACCTGCGCAGACCAATCTTGTGCCGAACCCTGGATTTGAAAAATTCTCCGGAAAGGGGTTGTTTATCGCGGCCGCCAGGCCCTGGAAGAACATTTACACAGTTGACTATTATCATGGCCCATTCAAATTGCATGACGATAAAAAAGTAGAGGCGCATGGAGGAAAGAGTTTTGCAGGAGTCCGTTTTCAAAAAAACTATCGAGAATACCTCTATGTGAAGCTCGATTCAACCCTTAAACCCGGGCATCATTATACGGTTGAATTCTGGGTCTGTTTCGGAGAATGGAGTACTTATGCCTCTAAATCACTGGGCGCTTGTTTTTCCAAGAAAGCACTTAACCAGGCCCAGGTGGAGGAGTTAGCTCCTGAATTTAAAACGGAAGTCGGAAATAAAAAGGGCATAGTCAGTGATTTCAAATGGACCAAGCTCTCTATGCCGTATACGGCTATCGGTGGAGAACGCTTCATGACTATAGGTAATATGTCTCCGAAAATAAATAAGGATTTTAAACGAATGGGAAGACCATTCAAAACCATCGAATGTTATTATTTTATGGATGATATATCCCTGGTTGAAGATATAAAGGCGGATACTACGCATACCCGTAAAATTGATTCTTTGATTGCTGTTCAGCAAAGCTTGCCCGTAGATACTTTTAAAACTGTTTCTGGAAAGGACCTGAAAGTTGGACAGATTATTAAACTCCATAATATCTTCTTCGAGCCAGGGGGAGCTGAACTGCTGGAAGAGTCAAACGATGAGCTTGATTATCTGGTTACCTTCCTGAACGAGAACCCCTTTCTGGAAGTTCGGGTAAATGGTTATACCGATAATTCAGGATATAAATTAAACAACCAAAACCTTTCCGATCAGAGGGCTTTTGCCGTGTACAATTACCTGCTTCGTAAGGGGGTTAAGAATAATATATCCTACAAAGGGTATGGTGATTCGTATCCCGTTGCTACCAATTCAACCCCGGCAGGAAGAGCGAGGAACAGGAGGGTGGAGTTGGAGGTGATGAAGAAGGAGTGATGTAATAAAGATTTTATGATTTGATTAAATGAAACAAGCCCGGAAAGTCCGGGCTTGTTTCGTAGATCATAAAACTCTTAACGTTTATTTCCTTCCTCCCGCAAGACGGAGAAGAGTGAGGAACAGGTTAATGAAGGTGATATATAGAGACAATGCACCCCATAAAGCCAGTTTCTGAGTTTGTTCTGTTCCTTCAGTGGTCTGAAGGGCGAGGTTTTTCAGCATTTGTGTTTTATAAGAGGCAAGGCCGGTAAAGACAATAACACAAAGAATGTCTATCAGAAATGTGCTTCCACTGGTGAAGTAATTGATAACCGATGCAATGATGATACCGAACAATCCCATATACAGGTAAGTTCCGAACTTAGTAAGATCTGTTTTGGTGGTTGCACCCAGAAAAGCCATAAAACCAAATGCTCCGGCGCTGATCAGGAATGTTTTGGCGAGAACGGCTCCGGCATAAAGAAGGAAGATCACACTCAGGCTCATTCCCATCGTTGCGGAATAGAGGATAAATAAAGTTAGAATAACAGGAAGAGATAGTTTTTCGAGTCCGAAATTCATAACCAGGATAAATGCGAGTGGAGCGAACATAACCACATAACCCATAGTGCTGAAATTGACATGTCCTGCTGTTTCAACAAAAAGCAAAGAGAGTAGTGCCGGTGTGGTAGCAAACAAATATGCGATGACACCGGAAATAGCAAGAGCGGCTACCATCCAGGTGAAAACCTTGGTCAGAAACGATTTAACAAGCACGCTTTCATTCTCTTGCGTGTTGGTAAAATTCATGGTGTTATTGTCCATTTTGATATTGATTTTGTTTGGTACAAAGATAGTGAAATAGTTGCAGTTGGGGCCGGCGGGTATAGTGAAAAATATCAACCGCACCCGATCCGAACGAAGAATTAACGATAATTAACAAGTCTGTTTTAATTGCAAAGATCTGCTGAAACCTTAATGCAGTTTAGTGGAAATCAAACTAATAAACTCCTTCCTGGTCGTGTCTTTCAAAAACTCACCAGTAAATGCGGAGGTAGTAGTTACAGAATTCTGTTTTTGAATTCCCCGCATTTGCATACAGAGGTGGGAAGCTTCTATAACAATGGCAACACCGATTGGTTTAAGAGTCTCGTCGATGCAATGAAGGATTTCCTGTGTCAGGCGTTCCTGAACTTGCAAGCGGCGTGAAAAAGCATCTACAACCCGGGGGATTTTACTCAATCCCACAATATATCCGTTAGGGATATAGGCGATATGTGCTTTCCCGAAGAAGGGAAGGAGGTGGTGTTCACAAAGAGAATAAAGCTCTATATCTTTCACAATCACCATTTGCTGGTAAGGATCTTTGAACATAGCAGAACGCAAAATCTCTGCCGGATTCTCGCACTTACCTGAAGTGAGATACTCCATCATCTTTGCAGCTCTTTCAGGTGTTTTTAACAGCCCTTCACGCTCCGGATCTTCTCCCAGGGATCTTAACGTTTCCAGATAATTAACGGATATTTTACGGGTGTTTTCCGCATCGTACTCTTCTGTGTATTTGTAATTGCTCATGATGGTTTCTTTAAATGCAAACGGCAAACCTTTTTATTTTCCTCCGAAATATTCTACGTAATTATTATCGGTCTCGCAAAGCTTTACACAATGCAATATTCCGCCTAATTTGCTCACAGGCTCCAGGAGTTGATCCCAGATTGCAATCGCGACTACCTCTGTTGTTGGCATAAGGCCTTCCAGGAAATCTACATCCAGGTTGAGATTTTTATGATCCAGCTTATCTGTTATTTTTTCACGGATGATACTGCTTAATTCTTTAAGGTTCACAGTATATCCTGTTTCCTTTTGTAATTCCCCTTTGACAGTAACATAGACATAATAATTATGACCGTGCCAGTTAGGATTGGCACATTTACCAAAGACGTTCTGGTTCTTCTCCTCCGTCCACGACGGATTGAAAAGTTTATGTGCAGCATTGAAATGTTCTTTCCGGGTGATGTAAACCATTCTTTTTTTTTAAGGTTAGCAAAGGTAGGAGAAATATTTTCCATGCCTCCGGGATTGTGCTTCTGATTTTGTTTATCTTGAGAAACACAGAATGTCAGAAAAATCGCCATTTGCCAATCCAGAGAACCAAAACACCCTCAACCACATAAAGGGCAGAGGTGCTCAGTTCAATCCCCATAACCGGTTTGACAAATTTTCCTTTGAGCAGGAAGAAGCAGAGTTTCCTGCAGGGCCCATCAAAACGGAATACATTCCTACTCAGGCGAAAACACTGGTTAATAAAGTAACAAGTCCGGATATAGGCATGAGTTATTCCATGAATCCTTATCAAGGCTGTGAACATGGATGTGTTTATTGCTATGCGCGGAACACACATGAATACTGGGGATACAGTGCAGGGGTGGATTTTGAGAGCAAGATCATTTATAAGGAACATGCCCCTGAGTTACTCAAGAAGGCATTCCGGAAAAAAGGCTGGGAACCTTTTCCTATTATGCTCTCCGGAAATACCGATTGTTATCAGCCTATAGAACGTAAACTCCGGCTCACCCGGGGGATTCTGGAGGTATGTCTTCAACATAAACATCCGGTAGGCATCATCACTAAAAATGTACTCATTCTGAGAGACCTGGATCTTCTTCAGGAACTCGCTACACATAACCTGGTGCACGTTATGCTTTCCATAACCGGATTGAATGAAGAAACCCGCCTCCTCCTGGAACCAAGGACCGCAAGTTATACGAGGCGTTTTAATGCATTGTCTGAACTGAGTAAAGCAGGAATACCCGTAGGTATTATGGCGGCTCCGATTATTCCGGGAATAAATAGTCATGAAGTTTCAGAGATCGTCGAAGAATCGGCACGGAACGGAGCCCGACGGGCCGGGATGCAGATCGTGAGGTTGAACGGAGCCATAGGGGGGATATTCAAAGACTGGCTCTTGAAAACATACCCCGACAGAGCCGATAAAGTTTGGAATCAAATCGTTGAATGTCATGGAGGTACGGTAAACGATAGCCGTTTCGGAGCCCGGATGAGAGGAGAAGGTAAGATCGCAGAAGCCATCTGGGCACTTTTTAGATCGGCCCGGAAAAGGTATATGAATGATGAAAAAACCTTCCGTTTTAACCTGGAAGCTTTTGATCCTGCCGGTGGGGAAGGTCAATTGAGCTTGTTTTGAGAAATTGAACAGAGAAAAGGGATTTTTTCAATATTTGCTTGCTGTTCCAATATTTATCCTATCTTTGCCCTCCTTAAAAACGACATAAACAATGGCAAATCATAAGTCATCCATTAAAAGAATCCGTTCGAACGACGCTAAGAAGCTGAAGAACCGTTACCAGCACAAAACAGTGCGTACTGCTATCAAAGGTATCCGTACGGCTACCGACAAGAAAGCTGCTGAAAAAGACCTTCCTAAAGTGATTTCCCTGATTGATAAGCTGGCTAAGAAGAGCGTTATTCACAAGAATAAAGCCTCAAATCTTAAGTCCAAGCTTACCAAGCATGTGAAGACTATTAAATAAGCCTAAGCTTATTCCTTTTTTAATTAACCCGTTCCCGAACCAGGAACGGGTTTTTTTATGGTTGAATTCCTATCTTTAGTCGTCCTGAAAAAAGGCCAGTAAATGGAAAAACTGACTATAAAATCCTGGGCAGAAGCCGATCGGCCCAGGGAAAAAATGCTGGAAAAAGGCCGCCAGGCTCTTTCTGATACCGAACTTATTGCCATCCTGATTGGATCCGGAAACAAAGAAATGACTGCGGTTGAACTTAGCAAGCAAATACTCAAAAGCACAGGGAATGATCTCGCGGCACTCGGAAAACTCAGTGTGCATGACCTGGTTAAATTTAAAGGCATGGGAGAAGCCAAGGCAGTCACTATCATTGCTGCCCTGGAACTTGGAAGAAGAAGAAAATCAAGCGGGGAGGGGCAGCAAAGCAAAGTCAGCTCTAGTGCGGATGCTTTTGAATATATGCGTTCCGTATTTGCCGACTTGCCCCATGAGGAATTTTGGATCGTTCTTCTCAACAGAGCCAATCAGATCATTCGTAGAGAATTTATAAGCAGAGGGGGGATGAGTGGCACCGTGGTAGATCCGAAAATGATCTTCCGGCCCGCTCTTCAGTTCCTTGCCTGCTCCATCATTCTCTGTCACAATCATCCTTCGGGTTCCCTTTATCCCAGTGAAGCCGATCTTAAAATCACACGCCAACTGAAAGATGCTGGAAAAATGTTGGATATCCCTGTATTAGACCATCTTATTCTAGCGGGAGATTCCTATTACAGCTTCACCGATCAAGGGATGTTGGGGGAGGTTAAGAGCTGAATTATCCCTATTTTTATCCCTGAAAAGGATTCTATGCTCAAAATACTCACCATTGTCGGTGCCAGACCCCAGATTATCAAGGCTGCTGCTCTGAGCAGGGCCATCCGGAACCACTACTCCGATCAGATCAGGGAAATAATCATTCATACAGGGCAGCATTACGATGAGAATATGTCAGCTGTTTTTTTCTCCGAGCTTGGTATTCCATTGCCGGATTATAACCTGCAGGTAGGATCAGGAAGTCATGGCAAACAAACCGCTGCCATGATTATTGCACTGGAAGAAATCCTCCTTAAAGAGGCGCCGAATGCATTGGTCATTTATGGAGATACGAACTCTACGCTTGCGGGAGCCATTGCTGCATCCAAGCTCCATGTTCCGGTAGTACACATAGAAGCAGGACTTCGTTCTTTCAACAAAGCCATGCCTGAGGAGATTAACCGTATCATGGCTGATCATATTTCTACCTTACTTTTTTCACCCACAAGCGCAGGTTATAAAAACCTGGTGAAAGAAGGATTTAAGGAAAACAATCCAGGACCCTATAATGCCGATAATCCACATATTATTCATTGTGGGGATGTGATGTACGATAACAGCCTTTATTTTTCAGAGATCGCCGATTCAAAAACCAATATCCTGAAAGATGAAAAGCTTTCCAAGGGAGAATTTATCCTCGCTACCATTCACCGGAACAATAATACCGATGAGCCTGAGCGCTTATCTGCCTTGTTCAGTGCCTTGAACCGCATCTCCCTGAAAGAAAAAATAAAAATTATACTTCCCCTGCATCCCCGTACGGCCAAACTGCTGGAAAAAAACCTCCCTAAGGAGTTGCTGGCAGCTGTAAAAGCCAATACTACTTTCCGGATACTTGAACCGGTTTCTTTTTTGGAGATGATCACACTCGAAAAACATGCACGGCTAGTAATGACAGATTCGGGAGGTGTGCAGAAAGAAGCATTTTATTTTCATAAACCCTGTATTATCCTCCGTCCTGAAACAGAATGGGTGGAGCTGGTTCAATCGGGCGCCGCGATTATTACTGATGCCGACGAAAACCGCATTCTGGAAGCTTACCATTCCTTTGCAATAAGCAAGACACTAAAATTCCCTCCGATTTTTGGAGACGGGCATGCTTCCGAATATATCTGTTCCGAACTGCTTAAAACATTTGCCTGAGATGCTCGCTTACACCCATAAAATTTCGCCCCGTAACCGGTATATGTTTAGACTTTTCTTTCAGGAACTGCTTGGAACAAATTGCAGTTTGACTGAAAGCAAAGCTGAATTTGATGAATATGAAGGCCCAAAATTTTCATACTCACCCTCTGCTCTTGGGGAGGAGCTACATTTTGAATCTGTTCCTCTGCTCTTTGAATCCGGCATCAAGGAACAGCATGTGACGGTAAGTGATTGGAAGGGAGGCAAAATATTTTTCCCTACCGGAAAAAAATCGGCACTGCCATTCGACCCTTTTGCCGCATCGTTTTACCTGGTAAGCCGGTATGAAGAATATCTGCCCCATATCCGCGATTCGCACGACCGTTTTGATGCGAAAGAAAGCCTGGCCTGGAAAAACGGATTCCTGACCATACCAGTAGTGAACCAATGGGCATTAATGGTTGCGGAGGTGCTTCAGAAACATTTCCCGGGATTAGTGTTCCCCGGACAGAAATATGCTTATGTATCTACCATCGACATTGACAATGCATATGCATACCGCGAAAAAGGAATGATGCGGACCCTGGGAGGGTACCTGAAAGATCTCCTTAAATTTGATTTTACAAATATTAATGACCGTACGAAGGTTCTGCTAGGGCTAAAAAAAGATCCTTATGATACTTATGATTTTCAGTTTGCTATCCAGAAAAAATACAAACTCAAAACTCTTTATTTTTTCCTGGTTGGAGATTATGGATTGAATGATAAAAACCTTCCTATAGAAAGCCGAAAATTCCAATCACTTATTAAAACAGTAGGAGATTATGCCGAGGTGGGGGTTCATCCATCTTATGGATCCAATGAATATCCGGAGCGGCTAAAACGGGAGGTGAGCCGACTGGGGAATGTACTTCACCGGGAAGTAACCAATAGCCGTCAGCATTTTCTTAAACTTTCATTTCCGGATACCTACCGGAACCTGATCGATCTTGATATTACAGATGATCATACCATGGGTTTTGCAAATGAAATTGGTTTCAGGGCCGGGATTTGTTCAGCATTTAATTTTTATGATCTCGATCAGGAAGTGGAAACCAAACTCCGTATCCATCCTTTTGCTATTATGGATGCTACCCTGAAATATTATATGAAGGTTCCTCCGGAGCGGGCTATAGAAGTTATTGGCCCCTTGATTGAGGAGGTTCGGAAAGTCAATGGCACATTTGTGAGCCTCTGGCATAACGAAAGCCTGTGCAATGAAAAACAATGGGAGGGTTGGTTAAAGGTATATGAGGAAATGACTAAACTTGCTGCAAACTGATGAAGCTGGAATGATTAGTTCGCTCAGTCATAACAATATCGATAAGCAGAAATGGGACAGCTGTATCCAGCGTTCTGTAAACGGTATCATTTATGCTTATTCCTGGTATCTGGATATCGTTGCCCCTGGATGGGAAGGATTGGTGGAGGATGACTATATCAGTGTAATGCCATTAACCTGTCGGAAAAAATTCGGGATACTGTATCTCTATCCTCCGCTCTTTACTCAGCAACTGGGTGTCTTTTCCTTGAATAAGTTTACCGAAGAAAAAATCCGGGAGTTCATCGTCGCTATTCCACGCAAATATTCTTTTTACGAGATAAATCTGAATACATTGAATAAATTCAGTTCAATGGATATGATCATTCATCCTAATCTTACCCATGAGCTGGACCTGATTGAATCGTACGAAAACATCCGGGAAGCTTATTCCGATAACACCCGACGGAATCTTAAAAAGGCCGTTGGTGCCGAACTGGTGATCTCTAAACAGATCCCTGCTTCTCTCGTTATTAATATGTTTCGTCATAATAACGGAGCAAAGTATAAAAACATCCGTTCGTCTGATTATGAAACGCTGGAAACCCTGATTGGTGCCGCTATGGAAAAGGGGAGAGCTCAGATCTGGGGGGTGATGACCAAAGACAAACGCTTGTGTGCAGGGGCATTTTTTGTGGAGAGTAATGGCAAGGTTATCTTTTTGTTTTCCGGCTCCAACCAGGTTGCAAGGACCAACAGTGCCATGCCATTTCTAATCGATCGTTTTATTGAGGAAAACGCACACCGCAATCTGGTACTGGATTTCGAAGGCTCTAATGACCCCAACCTGGCGCGGTTTTACAAGAGCTTCGGAGCAAAAGAATGCGTATATTTACAGGTAAAAGTTAACCGCCTCCCTTGGTACGCACGCATATTTAAAGAATAATTATGGTTATTGAACTTTCCAAAGAAAATTCCCTATTCAGCAGGTACATCGCAGAATTAAGAGATGTAAACATTCAAAACGATCGCCTTCGCTTCCGCCGGAACCTGGAACGTATCGGCGAAATATTTGCCTACGAAATCAGCAAGAAGCTGGAATGGAAGGCCATTGACACGAAGACTCCATTGGGAATTAAAAAAACATATACTCTGGCTCAACAACCTGTACTTGCAACCATCATGCGTGCGGGTTTACCTTTGCATCAGGGTTTTCTGAATTATTTTGATGAAGCAGAAAATGCATTCATCTCCGCTTACCGCAAACATACTGCGGATGGATCTTTTGAAATAAAGCTTGAATACATGGCCAGTCCTGATCTGAAAGGTAAAGTGGTGATCCTGTCTGATCCGATGCTTGCCACCGGTCATTCCATGCTTGCCTCGTACCATTCCTTGATTAAGGATGGGGCTCCTTCACATATTCATATAGCCGCCGTGATCGGAAGCCGGGAAGGCGTTGATTATGCACGTAAAAATCTACCTGAAAATGTGACCCTCTGGCTCGGATCCATTGATGAAAAGCTGAATGAGAAAGCCTACATCGTTCCGGGCCTTGGCGATGCCGGCGATCTGGCTTACGGAGTCAAACTCTGATATCTATGGGAGGCCATGAAGGTGAAATCGGTAAATATCTGGCAGTGGCACTCCTTTCCAGTGTTAAATTTCTCTTTGCTCCTTTTTTTGCAGAAAGCCTGCATCTTAGCTTTAAAGAAGCCCTTGCAACAACCTATGTCGGGGGCGCTGCAGGAATTACCGTCTTTGGATTAATCGGTGAGCTCATTTCTGCTTATTGGACCAAAATCATAGAATTCTACCTCCGCACCTTTACATCCCGTACCGCAGCGGAAGCAAAACGTTTCGCAGGGCGAAAATTTAAACCTTCCAACCGCTTTATTGTGAAGGTAAAAAAAAGATTGGGCCTGTTTGGCCTGGCACTCGTAACACCTTGTCTGATCTCCATTCCAATTGGTGCCATCGCCATCATGTCTTTTTTCTGTCATAAACGTAAGGCAGCTTTTATCTATCTTTTTGTTTCCCTGGCTTTTTGGGCCCTTGCATTGAATACGGTGGCTCATGTTTTCAAACTTTCAAGTTTGTTCTCTTAATCTCAAACCCGTGAAGAACTACAACCACATTTTCTTTGACCTCGACCATACACTCTGGGATCTGGAACGCAATTCTTCAGAAACAATAACCGAATTGCTCCATAATTATGACCTGGGCGATAAGATTAAATCTTCCCCTCCTGGATTTATTGAGGAATACAACAAGATCAACGATGCTCTGTGGGATCAATACCGGAAAGGGGAGATAGACCGTAAAACACTCCGCTTTGAGCGGTTCCGTAAAGTGTTTGCATACTTCGGTGTTGAGGACCATCAACTGGCACATGAGTTCGGAGAGGCCTTTGTTAAAGAATCCCCCCTTAAACCTCACCTCATTCCTGGTGCCAGGGAAGTGCTGGAGCATCTTTCATCCTCTTACGAACTCCATATCATCACCAACGGGTTTAAAGAAGCGCAGGAAGTAAAAATCCGCACCTCCGGAATCGAACATTTCTTTAAGCATGTCATTAACTCTGAAATGGCAGGATACAACAAACCGGACCCCCGAATCTTTGAATATTCTTTAGACCTGGTTGGAGCAACCAAAGAAAACAGCATCATGATCGGTGATCACCTGGAAGCTGATATCATGGGAGCTAAGGGCTTCGGAATGGATCAGGTATATTATAACCCACTTTCCCGACCACATCAAGAAGATATCACCTTTGAGGTGAGGCATCTTTCGGAAATTATTGGGATTTTGTGTTGAAATAGTACAGGGGTACACAAGGGCATAACCAGTACAACATATCCGTGCCAGAAAAGCGCCCCTCGACTCCGCTCGGGGACCGCTGCCACCGTTTCTATTCGTGTTATGTGATAGGACACTTCGACTCCGCTCAGTGTCCGGGTGGTTGAGCGGAGTCGAAGCCAGACAGATGGCACGGATACACGAACGCATAACCAGCACTGCATATCCGTTCTATCGGGGATTTTGAGCCAAAATTCTAACTTTTATTCAAAGATTACCATTTGAACCGGGGACTTTTTGTAGAAAGATTTTAATTCCTGGACTTCGTTTCGCCTAGACCCCGACAATAATATAAACTCCTCCACCGGTTTTACAAATTCCTGCGGGAAAAAAATAAATTCCTCCACCGGTTCTACAAATTCCTGCAAGAAAAGTAAAAATTCCTCCACCCATTTTACAAATTCCTGCGGGGAAAGTATAAATTCCTCCACCGGTTCTACAAATTCCTGTGGGAAAAGCAAAAATTCCTGCGCCCGTTCTGCAAGTTTCTGCAGGAAAAGTAAAAATTCCTGCACACGTTTTACAAATCCCTGCAAGAAAAGTGAAAATTCCTGTAGTGGTTTTACAAATTCCTGAAGGAGAAGTAAAAGTTCCTGCACCCATTTTACAAATTCCTGGAGGAATAGTGAAAATTCCCGATCTAACTGTGCAAATTACCGGTTCCGATTCGAAAATAAGATCGCCCACCTTTAAATTTCCCATGTTCACCGAAAGCTTCTCTGAAAAAATAAAAATCACCTCCCTCTGAAAGGCCCTGCCTATAGAATGTTTCTTGCTCCTTAGGCTATGCAACCCTTTAATTCAATGAATTTTTTTAAACGACCCCTTTAAAATCAAGGCTTTTTTAAAAGACGATATATAAACAGGCTTCACACCTAAATAAATTGATTCTTTTTTATGATTTTTTCTACTTGATTCACAGTCTCCTAAACCATATTTCATTCAATTTCGACGAACGCTTGTCCCGGGAATGCCATCTCGTTTGTTTAACCGTAAAGGTTCTCTAAATGATGGAGCCTGCCTGCTGAAGTTAGAGGCCTGAACAACAGCAGGTGGAAGTGATCACCTCCGGAAGAGTGAGAACCTTAGGGTTCAGGATAGACCTGAACCGGATTAAACACGTTCTGCTTTACAAAACCTCCTGTTTAACAGGAATGAAGCGGGACACAAAACAAATAATATGACTACAACTAAAAAAGTGCCAAAACACATTGCCGTGCTTGCGATGTCGAAGCTGACTGTTCCTCAGCTTCTTCTCAAAGCCACCGCGATAGTAGACAAGATGACCGGGAACGCTTATTTCCCTACCCCTGTGCCAACTCTGGCTTCTGTAACGGCTGCGATTACGCTGGCGTCTAATGCACTGGCAACTGCACAGTCCAGGGCTAAGGGAACCGCCAGTCCGATGCATGCCGCAGTGAAAGCACTGATGATTCAGATGAAACAGCTGCAGAGTTACGTAGAAACGACAGCCAATGCAGATGAAGCAAATGCTATCGCCATCATCGAAAGTGCGGGAATGAGTGTGCGTAAGACCACGACACACAAGCCTAAAGTATTCACGGCTGTGAACGGAACTGCTCCGGGATCGGTATTGTTGAATACAAAGTCTCAACCCCGATCGGTTTATATCTATCAGATGACGACCGATCCGAGCACGGCTACAAGTTGGGTAACAATCTCAACTAGTCAGGTGGTGAAGTATATCAAGACCGGTCTTACCTCCGGTACCAAATACTACTTCCGGGTAGCGGTGATCACCAAATCGGTGGAAGGGCCTTGGAGCTCTGTGCTGAGTGTAATCATTCCTTAGTCTGATTAAACAGGAATGTAATCTGTGTATGAGTAGGCCTGGAGAATTTTTTCTCCGGGCTTATTCTTTTTTTTAAAACGATGGACTAACCTACCTTGTACGGTAGGTTCGGTTTTAGAAAAGCCGGGAAGGTGAATAAGACAGAGCAAAGGACTGAAAATCCTTGTGAGGGTAGCACTCATACATGGAAGCGCATTACATCCGGGCCAAGGGAGAAAAATGACTTGGTTTTTCAGCAGTTCGGCAGTAGCACATTGTAGGTAAATATACGAAATCTGATTTTCAGGAGAAGCAGGACAAAGCCAGACAATTAAGCCAGTAATAAGACCCGTGGTGTGAACTGCGGTAAAGTGGGGTAAAGTGTGAGATGTTGCAACAGCTTCTTGGTAAGAAGGGAGGTGATCTCTGGAAGAAAGCAAACGGTATTGATGAGATTCCTGTAGGGCCTTACACAGAGAGGAAGTCAATTTCAACCGAACAAACTTTCGATCAGGATACATTATTCATACATTTGTTACGGAAAATAACAATTATGTCTTAACTATAATAACATTTAATAATGAAAAAACCAAAAAGTTTTTTAGGGAGCAACCTTAAGCACCTGAGAGAGAGGAGAAAAAAAACTCAATCTGATACGGCTGAAACATTAAATGTAACTCGTGCAAAAATTAATGCATTTGAAAACGGTGTTAATTCTAATCCTACCGTTGTAGACTTAGGAAAATTCTCAGAGCATTATAAAATAAGTGTTGATTCTTTGCTTTGGGTGAATTTAAAGCGTTTAACGGAACTGCAAATTAGAAATTTGGAATCGGGAAATGACGAGTATGTAATGGGTACAAAAATTAGGGTGTTAGCCACAACGGTTTATTCCAATAACAAAGAAAATATTGAGATCGTTCCAATAAAAGCAAAAGCAGGTTACGTTTCCGGAATAGAAAGATCCAAAATAAGAGTCGTAAAAAAAGGTGAAATACTTATGCGGAATGGAGACCCCTCTGATAATCTTTTCTATGTTGTAAAAGGATGTTTAAGAAGTTATATTATCAGCAGCAAGGGGAAAGAGCATGTTTTTCAGTTTGCTCCTGAAGACTGGATCATTGGTGCACGAGAATCACAGCTTAATAATGGTATTGCAATTCTAAATATAGATGCAATTGAAGACTCTGAAGTGAAAATTCTACAGATAAATTCAATGGATAAAATAAATTATTTAGATAAGGAATCATTATTAGATATGAACAATAAATTATTAAAAAGAAATTACGCACATCAAAAACGTATTATTCAATTATTGAGTTCAAGTGCGCAAGAACGTTATACCGAATTTATTAAAATATACCCTAACCTTGTGCAGAGAGTCCCTCAAAAAATGATTGCCTCCTATCTTGGAATAACTCCTGAAGGGTTAAGTCGTGTAAGGAAAGAATTAGTCAGAAAAAATAAAATCATTTCTTAACTCACATCAATTCACTGGTCTTTTTAACTTCCCACCTTTGTCTTAATAAAAACCATTAAAACAAGATAAAATGAAAAGTATAAAATTAGCGCTTGGCGCTCTTACGGTATTAGTTGCATCTGCATTTACTGCAATTCAATCGACCAATTGGAAACTAAATGAAAATACGTATTCCGTTACATTTAAAGGGAAAAATGTAGACGGTGTAATTAAAGGCTTGAAGACAAACATAGAGTTTGACGAGGCAAAACCTGAAAATTCGAAAATATCCGCTTCTTTAGATGTTAATACCATTAACACTGGCAATGGTATGAAAAACAAACATGCAAAATCAGAAGACGCTTTGGATGCAAAACAATTCCCGACTATTAATTTTGAGTCGGTTTCTGTTTCCGGAAAAAGTGGTGCCTATACTGCAATTGGTAAGCTTACAATTAAAGGAGTAACAAAAGAAATTAGCCTTCCATTTGCTTTTGAAAATAAAGGAACGGAATCAGAATTCAAAGGGAAGTTCACTATTATTCCTAAGGATTACAATATTACAAAAGGTGGGACGCCGGAAACGTTAGAAATAGAAATCACTACGCCAGTAACAAAATAAAACAGTGACAATAAAACGAACTTTAATACATGCGCTTATAAGCGCTTTATTAGCAATCGCAGCGTCTGTAATTTACAATATCATTTACAGCACAGCATTTGAACTTAACTTTAGTTCAGTATTAAATACTGGCAGTATAATAGGAGCAACCTTATTTGGATGTTTAATTATAGGCTTAACATATTATTTTGGTTTTAAGTGGAAAGGAGAAAAATCAAAAGGGTGGATTAATATTCTTGTATCTGTTTTAAGTTTTGCAAGTATTATAAGTATTTTAGGTATGCGACTACCTGTTACAATTGAAAGTCCTGAGATGTTTCCAGGTCTCGCAATCCCCATGCACTTTTTTCCTGCACTCTCATTTTTTACAATAGCACCATTTTTTAAATCTAACTAATTGGAATGGTCTCAAGCTGTAGGCAGCGCTTACAGAAACGGGGTTAATTTGATATGGGGAATTGATATGGGGTATTTGCCATTTTTTTGTTCAATTTTGCACCCATTTGTCTTGATTTCAGGGGCTTTGAGGGGCTATCTGTGGACTGAAAATTCTTGTGTCCCGGCAAGATTTTATCGAACCAAAATACATGCGAAAACGAAGGTTGATATCCTCCGTTTTCTTAAATCAAAGTATTTCCACAAGCTTTCAATCTTCATAAAAGTCAAGCCCCCTTAAAAACACTCCGTTGGAATGCTTTTAAGGGGGCTCGATTAATCGGGGATGTTATTACTTAGGCTTGTCAGACTTTGTGTCTGTAGACTTAGACTCACCTTTTCCTTTGCAACATTTGCCATCACATTTTTTTCCGTCTTTACACTTTTTGTCTTTGTCATCACCAGGAGTGCAAACACAAGTGTTTGATTTGGAAATAGCTGCAAAAGCGGGTGCACTCACTGCAGTCATCATGCCTGCAACAGCAAGAAATAAAAATGCCTTTTTCATGGGTTTAGGTTTAGGGGGTTATGGTTTGTTGTAATTATTCTTACAACAAATATACCGAAAAGCTCTCAAACTTAAAATCGGAGGTGTTAATTGATGTTAAAGCCGGGCGATCCTGGTGATTCCCCCTTTTACTTTGTCTTCCAGCTTTACATCGATGGTGGTGCCTAATGGAAAGTATAAGTCTACCCGGGAGCCGAATTTGATAAATCCGAATTGGGTACTTTGTTCGGCTTGATCATTTTCTTTTGCATAATAAACAATTCTGCGGGCCAGCGCTCCGGCTATCTGGCGAAATAAAACGGACTTCCCGTCTTTTCGTTCCACGACTACTGTTGAACGCTCGTTCTCTGTAGATGACTTTGGATGATACGCTACCAGGTACAGGCCTTTATGGTACTTCACGTATTTAACAACACCACTGATGGGATATCGGTTGATGTGTACATTGAGGGGTGACATGAAAATAGAAACCTGGATGCGTTTGTCCTTGAAGTATTCTGGTTCTTCCACTTCTTCAATCACCACTACGCGACCATCGGCTGGAGCGATGACTGCATTTTCATCCTTTGTCCAGGTCCGTTGAGGGTCTCTGAAAAACTGAAGAATAACCACCGTAAAGAATACAGAGGCTGCGATGGCAAGGATATGAAGGAGTGTTCCCAGATTGCCTGCCGGACCAAAAGTATAAGCAAGAAAGAGTATGACTGCTGAGAACAGAAGAACAAGCAGTAAAGAGGGGATGCCTTCTTTATGAAACTTCATTAGTAAACACCCTTGTATTTAATTGCTTTCTCCAGTTTTTTAAGTGCGGTGATATAGGATCCGATACGCATGCTGGTCTTGTACTGTTGTGCGTTGTACCAAACACTTTCAAATGCTGTTCCCATAGATTGATCGGCACGGGTATTTACTTCTTCTTCTGACCAGTAGAGTCCGCTCTTGTTTTGAACCCACTCGAGGTAGGAAACTGTTACTCCTCCTCCGTTAGCCAGAACATCAGGCACAACCAGGATTCCTTTTTCGTTGAGTATTTTGTCTGCTTCGGCACTGGTTGGTCCATTAGCTCCTTCTACAATAATTTTGGCCTGGATGCGTGGTGCATTGGCTTCTGTAATAACATCCTGGATAGCGGCAGGCACCAGTACGTCAACCTTTGAAGTGATGAGCTGATCGTTGGAAATTTCAGTTCCGCCTGTGAATCCTTTGAGAACGCCTTTGTTGCTTTCTGCATATTTAGTGGCAGCAAGTACATCTATACCTTTCTCATTCCAGAAGGCCGCAGTATGATCGGAGATTGCAAGTATTTTAATGCCTTTAGAATGGAGCAGGCGGACTGCATGAGAGCCTACATTCCCGAAACCCTGAACGGCAGCAGTAGCCGTTTTACGATCCATCCCTGTTTTCTTCATCGCCTCCAAGGTGGCAATCATTACGCCTCTTCCGGTAGCAGCTTCCCGTCCACGGGAACCTCCAAGGGTAATTGGTTTTCCGGTTACAACACCGGGTGTATGTTCCCCTACGATATTGCTGTATGTAGTTAATAACCAGGCCATCTCTCTCTTTCCTGTACCCATATCCGGGGCAGGGATGTCTTTGTTTACTCCAAAAATATCAACGAGGGCCGTAGTATAGGCTTTGGTGAGTCTTTCCAGTTCTCCGACACTCATTTTGCGGGGATCACATTTAATTCCACCTTTCGCTCCACCGTAAGGAAGGGCAGCAATGGCACATTTAAATGTCATCCAGGCAGAAAGAGCCCTTACTTCATCATCATTCACATCCATTGCATACCGGATACCTCCTTTGGAGGGCCCTATTGCCGTAGAATGTACAGTTCTGTAACCTTCAAAAACCTGAATCTTCCCGTTGTCCATAACGATTGGCAAGCTTACCTTCACTTCTTTCTGTGGATGGCGCAGGATTTCTGCAATATCTTCAGAAAGACCGAGCAATTTGGCAGCTACATCAAGCCTTGCCAGCACGGCATCAAACATACTTTTGTGGGCAGTAGCAGTCTCGTTTTTGGAAGCAGGTTTCGTGTCAGAGGTCATAGATGTTATGATTAAGTTAAAAAAGACTCGGCAAAATTATGAAATTAATGGTGTTTATCAATCATTTGCCCTCGTTAAAATAGAGAAATGCCTGATTTCAAGTGAAGGATGAACGTAAAATAAGACGAAATACCCCAAATCAACGAATCAGCAGCATATAAGCTACGACGAATGGGGAAGAGATGAAGATACCATCGAAACGATCGAGGATTCCTCCATGGCCGGGAAGAATATGTCCGGAATCCTTAATATCGATACTACGCTTAAACATAGATTCTACCAGGTCTCCGAGTGTTCCAAGTCCGCAGGTAAGCACGGCAACAATGATCCACTGATCCAATCTGAGTTCATGGTAATAGCAGGAAACGACCCAGGCGATACCAAGGCTGCAAACCATTCCTCCTGCAAATCCTTCCCAGGTTTTTTTGGGTGAAAGACGTTCAAAGAGTTTATGCTTTCCGAAAAATCTTCCGCTTAAGTAAGCACCGGTATCGGCTGTCCACATCAGGAAAAAATAACCGAGGAGATAATGCCAGTTATAGTTCAGGGAAGGGTCCTGATGTCCATAATGAATAGAAACCAGGTTCCATAAACTCAATGGAACGGAGATATAAAAAATGCCAAGAAAGGTGAGTGCAATATTGGAAAAGGCTTGTTCTTTATTCCGGAAAAGTTCAGCCAGGAATATGGTAAAGAATGCAGGCAGATAAATGGGCAGGATCAAACTGGTGATGCTATAGTCAGTTGAATTGTTGAAGAAGAGGGTAATGAAGGTCAGTGAACCGATAATGATGCCGATCCATTTCTGAGGAGCATGCCCGTTTTTTTCGAGCAGGGTATAGAATTCAATCAGTCCAACAATAATGATGAAGAGGAACAAAAGTGCAAATGTCATTTGATGAAAGACAATGGCACTGATCATTACGAGAAGAAAAATGGAACCTGTAATTGTCCTGGTTAGCATCAGGGCAAATGTATGTAAAAATCAGTGGGCATGGTTGTCAATAAGCATGACATAAATTTCTTTGGGTCCGTGAGCTCCCTGTACCAGTGTTTTTTCAATATCGGCAGTCCGGCTGGGGCCCGATATAGCTGAAATGAGGGATGGGGGCTGATTTCCATATTTTTCCCGGATAGCCTTCAGGGCATCTTTAAGGTTTAATACAAGCTGGGAGGTGTAGGCAACCACAATATGATAATTGGGAAGAACAACCATTCTTCGGCCGGAAGGTTGTTTGGAACTGATCATTACAGTTCCTAGACGGGCTACGAGATATTCGCAGGTAGTCAGTCCCACATTAGTCTTCGAGAGATCTTCGGGCTTTGAACTAAATGAAATATTGCCTTTCTGAAGCAGAGGAATGATGGCAGGGTCAATGCTCTGAATGTTTGTGAATTTTTGTTCCGCAATAAGTGCTTTGAGATTGGTGATAAAATCAGCCTCATTTTCGCAGAATATGAATTTACCGTTCAATTTGGTAAACTGCTGGGCGAACATTATTTCAAGTGGTTCATTCGGGGTTTCATAAATCGGACTGTCGAAATCTATGTTTCCCGGCATTTCATCCTTTACCGTTGCGATTAGTGCTTTACGAACTTTCTTCAGGATTTTTTCCCTTGAGGTAGTACTGTCTTCCATGCTTCAGAACAATTTAAGTTCGCTACCGTCTTTCTTGGAATCCAGATTGTCTTTTACAGGGGTCTCCACCTTGGTATCAGCAACCTGACTTTCACCGTTGGTGTTTGACGGAGCATCTTCTTTTTTCTCTGTTTCTGACGCACCCTCTTTCTTATCTGTTTCCGGACTTTGAATGGATGGGTTCATATCCAGTCCTTTTTCAGGAAAGGGACGTATACCGAAGATATCGAGTAAGTCTTCTTTAAAGATTACTTCTTTAACAAGGAGTTTTTCAGCCAGTTTGGTGAGTTTGTCCTTATTATTCATCAGGAGTTCTTTGGTCTTGATATAGGCATTCTCAATCAGTTTTTTAACTTCTGTATCGATCAGCTCAGCTGTCTTTTCGCTATAAGGGCGGTTAAATGCATATTCGCTCTGACCGGTAGAATCGTAGAAACTCACGTTTCCGATCTTATCGTTCAGTCCATAATAAACGATCATGGCATAAGCCTGCTTCGTTATTTTTTCAAGGTCTGAAAGTGCTCCTGTAGAAATTTTTCCGAAGATGATTTCTTCTGCTGCACGTCCTCCGAGGGCGGCACAAATCTCATCCATCAATTGTTCGGTGGTCGTAATCTGCCTTTCTTCAGGCAGATACCAGGCTGCACCCAGAGAACGTCCGCGGGGAACAATCGTCACCTTTACCAGAGGGGAAGCATGTTCCAGGAGCCAGCTCACCGTTGCGTGACCTGCTTCATGGAAAGCAATGACCCTTTTTTCTTCCGTGGATACAATCTTATTTTTCTTTTCCAGTCCCCCGATGATGCGATCTACCGCATCGAGGAAGTCTTGTCTTCCTACCACCTTATTGTCCTTACGTGCCGCAATCAAGGCCGCTTCATTACAGATATTCGCGATATCTGCTCCGGAGAATCCAGGTGTTTGTTTGGCAAGGAAATCAATATCAACTGTTGCATCCAGCTTTAAAGGGCGGAGGTGTACTTTGAAAATATCTTTTCGTTCATTCAGATCAGGCAGATCCACATAGATCTGACGGTCAAATCGTCCGGCACGAAGCAGGGCACGGTCCAGAATATCCGCCCTGTTGGTGGCAGCAAGAATAATGACACCGCTGTTGGTGCCGAATCCATCCATTTCGGTGAGAAGCTGGTTCAGGGTATTTTCGCGCTCATCATTAGAGCCTTGGGAAACACTTCTTCCACGGGCTCTTCCGATCGCATCGATCTCATCAATAAAAATAATACAGGGTGCTTTTTCTTTGGCCTGACGGAAGAGGTCTCGCACACGGGATGCTCCAACCCCTACAAACATTTCTACAAAGTCTGAACCTGATAAAGAGAAGAAGGGAACTTTTGCTTCACCAGCAACAGCCTTGGCAAGGAGGGTTTTCCCGGTACCTGGAGGACCCACCAGCAGCGCTCCTTTGGGGATTTTAGCCCCGAGGTCAGTGTATTTTTTGGGGCTTTTCAGAAAGTCAACAATTTCTTTTATTTCAATCTTGGCTCCTTCAAGTCCGGCTACATCATTGAAAGTGATATTTACATGGGTGTCTTTATCAAATAGCTGGGCACGGGACTTACCGATGTTAAAGATTTGTCCACCGGCACCTCCACCCATACGTCGCATCAGGAAGATCCAGAGTACAATCATCAGGGCAATCGGCAGAAGCCATGAAAAATCTATCCAGTTGGTCTGAGTCTCCGAGCGAAGCAGGATTTTCTGATTATCCGGAAAATCTTTCTGGGCATCATCAAGCAGTTTATTAAAGTTCTCTTTCTGAATATCCCCAAGAGAAAACTGAGGGCCTTGAATTTTAGAAGTATTCTGAAGCTTGGTACCGAATTCGTACTGGGTATAATATGGGAGTTTAAGGCTGTCTTTCTTGATATATACCTGAATTGTTTTTTCATTCAGTATAACGATTTGATCCACATGATGCTTCTGCAGCATTTGTTGGTTGAATTCATGCCAGGTGACTTCTTTCAGACGGCCTCCAAAGGAAGGGAAGAACATAGCAATCAGTGTGATGATTACAATGATGTATATCCAGTAATAATTAAACGGACTTTTAGGGGTCGGTTTTTTAGAAAGACGATCTTTCATTTTATCAAACTGTTTTTTCTCTTCCGGTGTTCTACTTGGCTGATTTTCTGACATTAATCTGTAAATGAGGGTATTAATATGATTCTGTTCGTCTACTACCTTCATCCTGAAACTGTTTGAGCAGAATGGGCTTGAAGTGCATTGTTTATGGTGTAAGACGAATGCGGACCAGCTTTATTTTAGCCAATCCGTAAGTTAAGCATATTCGACTCCGTATTCTTTTACTACTGCATCTGCCCAGAGCGACTCCAAACGGTAAAAATGCCTGGTTTCGCTTTCGAATACATGTACAACCACATTTACATAATCCAGAAGTACCCAAAGGGAGTTTTCCCAGCCTTCGGTATGAAAGGGGTTTTCACCGGTTGCTTTCTTTACTTCGAAATCAACAGAGTCTGCAATTGCACTCACCTGCCTGGTCGATTCAGCCTCGCAGATGATGAAGAAGTCACAAACTGCATTAGGTACATTCTGAAGGTCCATGCAAAGAACGTTCTTTCCTTTTTTCTCGAGAATTCCATGAATAGCAGCTTCGGCAAGGATTTCTGCCTGGCTCTTCTCTACACGGACTTTTTTGATTTTAGCCTCCGTTTTAGTTGCTTTGGGCTTGGCTGCTTTGGTTTTCACTGCCTTGGCTGGTGTCTTGGCTTTTTTGGCAGGAACGGCGGCTTTGGCCTTAGGAACATTTTTTGACTTAGCCTTTACTGCTGCCTTTTTTGCTGCAACCGGTTTTGCCGGACTTTTTTTCTTTGCTGCTGTAACTTTTTTTGCTTTTGCCATTCAAACGTGCTCATGCCTTTCCGGGGCACTGATTCTAAATTGTTTAATCTTCTTAAGTTTACGCAAAATTAAGCATTTAATTGGCAAACACCACCCATGGAAACTTTATTTATTGGGCGACAAAGGTTTGAGGAAGAACAACTTCTTAGCACGAATGCTTATGCATTAAACCTGCTCAGGAATGGGCTTGCCAGGGAAGGGGCCGTTGTGATCACAAAGAATCAAACAGCGGGAAGAGGGCAAAGGGGAAATACATGGGAAGCAGAGCCGGGAAAAAACCTCACTATGAGTATTGTACTCCTGCCTTCATTCATGAACGTTGACCAGCAGTTTGAACTCACGAAAATCAGCTCTTTGGCAGTTGTTGGTTTTCTAAGTGAATTCATGGAGAAAGAAAAGGATAAGATTCGCATTAAATGGCCGAATGATATTTATTTAGACAGCCGGAAGATTGCGGGGATTCTGATTGAGAATGTGGTTCGGGACAATCAAATTGCAGGATCTGTGGTTGGTATCGGTTTGAATATAAATCAGGAGGTATTTCATTCGGCTGTTTCTGCCGTATCCATGAAGGAATGTGCGGGTATAGAGTTTAATTTAAGGCTGTGCGAGGAGAAATTATGTGAGCACCTGGAATCACGTTATCTTCAGTTTCTGGCAGGGCAGAAAGTAAAGATAGATTCAGATTACAGGAGACTTCTTTACAAATTAAATGAAGAACATCGCTTCTCTTCCGGGCAGAATAATTTCACCGGTATTATTCAGGGTGTGACTGCAGAAGGAAAAATACAGATCATCCTTGGGTCCGGAGAGCAAAAGGAATTTGATCTGAAAGAGTTAAAGTTTGAGCAGGAGTTGTAGACCCGTCAAATCAACCGGCGGTAATCCCTCTCATTTTATGAGAGAGATAATTGAAAAAATTGGTAAGAGGCTTTTCCGCCATCATCCTGATCATCATATTCATATCTCCGTTAAAAGTCAATTTAACAGTACAGGCATCATTTCCCGTTTCAGTCAGACAGACTTCAAGATCGAAAGGAAAAGGAGATTTGCCTTCTGATTTCAATACGATTTTGGAGTTCGGCTGGGTTTCCTTTATCCGCATCCCGATACTGGTCATTCCCCCAAGCACAAAGGAACACGAATCATTTTGCGATTCCAATTTGGTTACCTCTTTCGGCATCAATCCTTTCCAGTTGTTCAAATCTGATAAATAGGTGAAGGCAAAAGTGGCGTTTGCTTTGATGTCGGATGTGTCGCTTTCAATGGTTACCATTACTGATTGTTAAGATTTAGTTTAGTGTCGGAAATTTATGCGATGTATTTAGAATTCTACTTTGGCCAGTTGGATGGATCTTCTCTCCATATTTCAAGAGATTTGAGTTCTTTTTCACTTATAAAGCTTGATAAAAGAGCCTGTTTAATCAGAGTCTGATAATCACAAAGAGTAATCACTTCACATTTGGATTTTTTGAATTCATCCAAAGCTGCCTGAAATCCGTAGGTAAATATAGCCGCCATGCCTTTTACTTCACAACCCGCAGCACGCAGGGCTTCTACTGCTTTAAGGCTGCTCCCTCCGGTAGATATAAGGTCTTCAATCACCACGACACTCTGGCCGCTTTCAATCACACCCTCGATCATATTCGTGAGTCCGTGTTTTTTAGCTTCTGATCTTATATACACAAAAGGCAATCCCATTTCTTCCGCAACAAGCACACCGTGTGCAATACCCCCGGTTGCAACTCCGGCAATAACATCTGGTTTCCCAAATTTTTCGAGTATGCTTTGAACAAATTGTTGCCGGATAAACGTCCGAACCTTTGGATAAGAAAGCGTTTTGCGATTATCGCAATAGATAGGTGATTTCCAGCCAGATGCCCAGGTAAAAGGAGCGTTTGGTTGAAGTTTGACGGCCTTAATCTGAAGCAGAAATTCAGCAACTTTTAAAGCAGGCTCATTATTGAATGATTTCATCGGCACAATTCTGTGTTATGATCATAAGTCTCAAGTCGCAAAAGAGCGAAGCGTATTATACCCTCATTATCAGGGGACTTCCTTTTTTTGTACTTTTATCAAATAGTCAGGCGCAAAGATATTCATTTCTCCTACTGAAAGAATAAATTATCATGCTTACAGTTTACATCGGAGAATCACCGGTTTGTTTTGTGGATGGGTTGGCCCCAATACCGCATAAGCAGGGTGTTATGTATAGCTCTCACTCTTCGGCAGAAACGATGAAATTGTTTGTTGAGATGCTCGAACAAAACCCGGAAGTGAAAACGCTCCTGATCAGACATACAGACCCGGAGGCGGCATTTTCTGAATTCTGTTCTCAGTTTCGTGTTATTGAAGCGGCTGGCGGACTTGTATTTAACAAGGAAGGAGAAAAATTGATGATCTTCAGAAACAGCAAGTGGGATTTGCCCAAGGGTAAGATTGAAAAAGGAGAGCCCATTGAAACAGCAGCTGTTAGAGAAGTAATGGAGGAATGCGGAATTGACGGTTTGAAGATTCTGAAAGCCCTTCCATCCACGTATCATACGTATATGATTGGATCTGAGCGACTCCTCAAGAAGACTTTCTGGTATGAAATGCAGACCGATTCGGGGAACATTCCTGTTCCTCAGCAAGAGGAAGGAATAACCCAGGCTAAATGGATGAGTGAAGCTGATCAATCCATGGCCCTCCTGAATACATTTCCATCTGTAAAAGATGTATTACGCGCACCTACTCAAAAGTAATCAGGGCATTTTATTGATTATACCTCCAGGCCATAAATATCATTCCAAATAAAAATAACACAAAGAGTGAGGCCAGAATCAGGTTCCACTTAAGATAATTATTCATCTTTTTTTTCATCTCCTGGGAGTAAAGAATGAGGTTGATGAGAAGATTGAGCCTTACCGGAGCACTCTCATTCTTCAGAACATAATCATAAGCACCGCATTTGAGGCAGCTTACCGCAATGTCTAGCCTCTCTTGGTTTGAGAGCATAATCACATATACCTCCGGTTTCTGTTCTTTTATTTGCTTCAGAACCCTGATTCCATCCTGAGCATTTCTGACTTCACTGTTGAGATAATAATCTAAAATTACTATTTCGGGCCTCGTACTTTTCAGGTCATTCAGGCAATCTTCTCCGGTGTAATAGGTCTTTATATCCAGTTTTCTATTTCCCTGATAACCCAGAATTGCAAATTCAAGGGAGTGATTATAAAGCACATCGTCATCGACCACATATACCAGATGTCTTTGATCTTGATCTAATTGGCTCAGTAATCGGGGAAGGAGATTAAGTCTTGGAAAATTTGTCAAAGGGTTCATTAAAAATTATAAATTTGAATTTTAAATAATATTTAATATATGTGTTTCTTATAGAAGTAAAGATATCTGTCCTGCTTCAAAGATTCTTCCGTTAAAACACCTAATTAAAGGGAAGCCAGGCTGAATAATTAACTAGGTATTAATACGGAGTCAGGCCCGTCGCTCTAACAAAGCCTGGATCATATTAAAGAAAACACCATGACACCAGTTGATCGAAGAGTCAAAATCCTAATCGTGGATGACCATAATATGGTAAGGCAGGGGATTCGTTATATGCTCGAATCCAATGAGAGGAAATATAAATTTCAGATTGAAGAGGCTTCAGACGGACAGGAGGGGGTTGAAAGTGCTAAGAGGACTGATTTTGATGTCATTTTTATGGATTACCAACTCCCCATTCTGAATGGGATGGAAGCAACTTCTGCTATTCTGTCTGCTAAACCCTATTCCAGAATTCTGGCTATATCCAGCTCTGATGAGTTTATGTATATTGATAACATGATGCGGAGCGGAGCGAAAGGGTTTATTTTGAAGAATATTGGCCCCGAAGAAATTATGGGAGCTGTGGAAGCGATTATTTCGGGGAAGAATTATTATTCCAATGACATTGCAGTGAAATTAATCAGCTTTGAGGAAGGGAAAGTCACAATGACCAGACTTGTAAAACTGAAGCGTGAGCTGACAGAGATTCTATCATCGCGAGAGCTGGAAGTCCTGAAATTAATTGCCACTGAACACACCAATGAAGAAATCGGAAACAGGCTTTTTGTAAGTAAACGTACAGTAGATACGCACAGGCAGAATCTGATGAGGAAGCTAGGTGTTAAAAATACTGCAGGATTAGTGAAATTTGCCTTAGATCTGGATATTCTCTGATTTATTTATTCATCAACCTGAGTGCCTTTTCAACATCTTCAGGTGTGTCAATGCAATGGCTGTCGAAAAGGGTCACAGCCAATTTAATTTTAAATCCATTCTCAAGCCATCTCAACTGTTCCAGTGATTCTGCGTTTTCAAGAAGGGATGGGGGCAGTAAAGTGATTTGTTTAAGTATATCAGCCCGATAGGCATACAAGCCTACATGTCTGAAGAAGGGATGATGCAAATGCCACTTACCCTCTGGAACTCCTTTTATAGCCGGGATTGGTGTTCGGCTGAAATAAAGGGCTTCCATTGCAGAGTTAAACACCACTTTAACTTCTCCCTTGTCGAAGAGTACTTCCTCAGAATCAACTGGTATCATCAGGGTGGCTAGTTCAACTTGTCCGTCAAGAAGGTCTGCCAAAAGATCGATCTGTGAAGGGTCAATAAAAGGTTCATCGCCCTGGATGTTAATGACATACTTGAACGGCCCCTTTGAAAGTTCCAGGGCTTCCTGGCATCTATCCGTCCCGCTGGGGTGATTGGAACCGGTCATTACTGCGTTTCCTCCAAATCCAAGCACATGATCAAAGATTCGTTGATCATCTGTTGCAACCAATACTTTATCCAGTTTCTTTGCACCAAGGCTTTGTTCGTAGACCCGCTGAATCATACTTTTTCCTTTGATATCGATCAATGGTTTCCCTGGATAACGGGTAGAAGCATAACGGGCCGGGATAATTCCTAGGATCATATGGCTAGTTCAGGGATTAGCTTCTTCAATCTGCTGGTTTATGCGGGAATAATAGGTAGTGTCTGTAGCATTCCTTTCCCTGAGATATTCCTGGTAAGCCGGAGAATAACCAACTCTTTCATCTATTACTCTATTCCAAAAACCTTTTATTCCGATCATCATTTCGCAGGCTTCTCTCAATGCATAATTTTCTCCTCTCCCGGAAGTAATATAATCTGCAAGTTTGTGTTCGATAACATAATTCCTGACCATAGATACCCCCGGGCGGTTGATCAGGATTCGAAGTCCGCATTTAGGAGCAATTGAAAGATCCAGGATATCGTCGAATACAAAGGCTACTTCCTCGGGCTTTATTTTTAGGGTCGAGCAGAGATGTTCTAGAGCATCTGTTTTGTGTGCCACCTTATAATAACAACTGGTAAAATGTTCTCTTGAACAGAGCTGAAAAGAGGCTGTGTTTTTTTCTCCGGAAATAATGGCGGTCCAGGGAGAATTCTTGGTTCTTATCCAATGTGAAAACCGGAGCATGTTAATTCCCATGCTGTCAATCTCATTATAATCGCTGCTTCCCTGTTCGTTTTTTGATCCTTTGTTGAAGACCCCATCCCAATCAAAAACATAAGCTTTAATCCGGTCTAACTTTTTACTTACCTCTTCTGGGGAGGAGAGAAATACTCCGCCTTGTTCTGAAAAAAGTTCGGAAATCGTTTTAACAATAGGGTCCATCAGGCTCTCACGGATTGAATTTTAGTCGTTTTTCAGGTCCTGTATATCCAGCATTCCAACAGGTTTGCCAGCTTCGGTAACGAGTAAGGTATCAACATTAGTCTTCTTAAAAAGAAGAGCAGCATCATTCAGGAGGACATTGCCATCTACTGCAATAGGTGTATTATAACTGAATTCTTCCATTTTTTTGCCTAGGATATCTCTTCCATCCTTGCCAAGGAGTCTTCTCAGATCTCCGTCAGTGAACACGCCTTTCACAGATCCATCAGCGTTAGTAACGGTTATTGCGCCAAAGCCAAATTCAGTCATTTTCACAATCGCATCCCCCAGTTTGCTCGACGCAGATACGACCGGGTTTATTTTGTTAATGGCATCTTTAACCTTTACGGTCATGAGGCGGGTATCGCGGATGAATTGCTCCGTACCCATGGTGGTAAAGTTGTTTTCAGTGAGAGATTTCAGTATCTTAAGAGGAACAGTGATTGTATGGACCCCAATATTGATTGCATTTCTCACATGCTCATTGTTTCTAACAGAGGAGAACATAATTTTGGTATCGTATCCGTAATATTCAACTGCGTCTACACATTGTTCGACCAATGCAAGTGCATCATGCCCCTGGTCCTGAAGCCTTCCTACAAGGGGGCATACATAAGTAGCCCCAGCCTGCATAGCCATATACGCTTGTTGAAGAGTATATACCAGGTGTACATTGACGAGAAGACCTTCATTCCGGAGCATTTTACAGGCCCTCACCCCTTCGAGAGATACAGGAATCTTGAAGACCGTTTTCTCTTTGCTCAATCCAAGGTTTAATTGACGTTGAGCTTCTTTAAGAATTTCTTCGGCAGTATCTCCCAGTGCTTCAATCTGAAGTACCGGGACCATTTTAGAAAGTTTAACGATTGTACCGTCAATATCTGTAATCCCCTCTTTTTGCATGAAGGTAGGTGTGGTGGTTAATCCATTAAGAAAACCAAGCTTAAAACCTTCTTCAATTTCTTTTAAGTTCGCAGAATCCAAATAGAGTTCCATAATTGCAGGGTGAGTTTTAGATTAATAATATTTTGAAGCAGGGGCTGCCACTTCTGTGACATACTACAGCGGTTTCGCAGGAGTGTTGCAAATGTAATAAATAATGTAAAAGGATAAGAAGAGAAAGGAATGCCGTTTTAATTCAGCCTCTGGGGGGTAATGAGTTCAAAGCGTGGGATCTGAACTTTGAATTGAAGTCCGTCCACCTGACGCTGCATAGTATAAGTGCCCAACATGGAGCCCATATCTGTTTCCAGGTTACAAGCGGACTCGTATTCGTAGACATCGCCGGGGAGCAGCACCGGTTGTTGTCCTACTACACCTTCACCTTCTACTTCGCTGTGTTCTCCATTGGAGTCAAAGATAAACCAATGTCTGCGTAGAAGCTGGACCGTCTGGTCGCTCTTGTTTTCGACAGAGATCCGGTAGGTGAACAAGAAATCACCCAGTTCAGGTCTGCTCTGATCCTCCCTGAAAAGAGTTTCTACAGTTATCTGTATACCTTGTGTGACTTGTGTAACCATGTTGATGCAATATTTGGAATTGTTTTTTAAATAAGCAAGTTCCGTGCCGTGTTATTTAATAAAACAGTGAGAATGTTAATAAGTCGAATTGGTGCTTAATAGAGGATACCTGCCTGGTTTTCGACCGATGCTTGCAGGAAGCCCATGAATCCTTTTAATTCCTGGCGGAATTAATTCTTTTTACCCCGATTAGTTTGTCATAAGTCTGGGCAGGAGGCCTGTAATAGATAAAAACGGTATAATCATTCTCAGTTTCATGATGAGAACCCTCTACAGGCGCTTCGTCAGCTATGTTGGAATTGTCTGACAGGATGACATATTCATAGTTGTAATAACCTTGTTTCAGGTACATCTCACATTCATATCCTTTCCGTTCATAATTGTATTTCATTTTACTGTTAGAGTTGCACTGCCAGTCTGTTAAACCTCCCAGAATATACATATTTCCATTAATCTCAGGGGCGGGAAAAGAAAGGAAGAAATGCACGTAACAGTAGTCTGCTTCCACATCACTGATAGTTCCTTCCTGGATTTTAATAAGAAAATTTCCATTGATATCGGGAACCTGTGAATATCGTTGGGTTCCCCTGACCTCATCACTATTCAGATAGACATGCATATGACCATTTTCTTCCGATATTTTGGACAAATATTCACTTCTGAATCTTATTGATTTGATGTCAAAATTCCGGAATTCGCTGCCTCCATTAAACTCTGTTTTTTCGTCACTTGATTCATAGACAAGCTCCCTATCACGGTAAAAGGTTGGAGTGAGTGTTGCCAACACATTGTCTGTTCTTTCATTTTGCGTGACCACTACTTTAATATCATCCGGATTTCGGATATCATATCCAGCGTACCTCAAGTCTATATTGATACCCTGTTTCTGTAAAGCATCGGTAAGTGAAGAACCCATCTTAAAAGAAGTTTCAGGAGTGAGATCGTTTTCGTAAACCATAAACCTGCGGGTGAGAATCAAATCATCCTGGTTTGTATTCACGTAGACCTTTAAAAGATAATTACCAGGTTTTAGGATGATGAGATTTTCGTTCGGAAAATATAAGGTGTAATGGGTGTATTTCTGCGTCGTGAGCCCACCGGAATAGCTATATTCATTTAAAGGGTTGTCTGTGAAACCATTGACATATTCATTGTAAGAAAGATCGGAAGGATTCCAGTCGGCATTACAATGCACGATTGTGTAATTATACGTCTGATATCCTCCGTTCAGGTCATCAAATCCAAACTTCAGTTGATCATCTGTATTGAATCGGATCATGGGAGAAGACATTTCGGCGGCTTTATTATTCAACTGAACCGTCTTGATGTTCTTCTTGTACGTATGGTTTTCATATCTGAGAAATTCACTTCCATAATAATCCTCTACACTGTCTTTGTGCTGAATAGCTTCCTGCTTGTTTTGAGAGTGGTATGTGACTGGAATCAGAAAAAAAGCTAGGAGCAAGAATACTACTCCCGAATGAATAGAAACGGGCTTAATAAGATGAAAGAATGAAAGAGATTTTATCACTTTTTTTCAATGGAAACGATATTGTTCCCCTGGTAATGGTAGATGCTATCCCAGTTATTTACATCCAGGGTTTCGGTATAAAAGACGATCCGGTCGAGTATCCCTTTTTTCTGATAATAAGACCAAGGACCCGTAAGCTTGAAACATTCGCCGGGACATTCAAGTCCGGTAATCCGGATGCTTCCATCGGGATACCATTCCTTATAGGCTCCTGTCAGGTAGTTTTTTTCAAAAATAAGATTCCCTTCCTCGTCATAGTGCCTCAGGAATCCGGTCGTATCACTTAGCTCGGTATCGATCATTAATCTCTTTGGGTAAAAGGTTTTGTAGGAAATATATCGGTCGTTTACAAATTCCTTTTCCTGCATGGGCTGCCCATCTTCATAATACCAGGTATCACGTCCTTCCCTTTTGTGATTTTTATAAAACAAGGTTCTGCGAACTCTTCCATGCTCATCTTTAACAACGAATTTCCCGTCCGGTTTATTGCTGTTATCAAGCATAAATCGTTGATAAGGGCTATCATAATAGGAAACGGTATCGTAATTATCTACTCTGATTTCAAATATTTGGCTCCCGATATTTGTGAATTCGAACTTATCCTGAACAGGCAATTGACCTTTGTTTAATTTATTGGTTTGACAAGAATAAAAGCTTAGGAAGAGGAAAGGGAAAATAAAGGCAGGAAAAGATTTCATTTTTATTGAATAAGTAAAGATTATTCCAGGATAACTCTACCGGTTCCGGAATAGGTAGGCAGGAAGTTTGCTGGGTTTCCTTTGCAATATACGTTTCCGATCCCATATATATTGGCCCTGAGGTAGGAGGAGGCTGAACCTGTTGATCGGATATAGGTATCTCCTGAACCTCCGTTTTCAACATGAATATAATTCACAGCCAGGGCTGTTGTATTAATCTGCCCATCGCCAATATTGTAAAGGTAAAGATTTTGAACAGACCCCTGAACATAAATATTAGCGGGGCCGGTATGAATCAGAAAGTTCGAATAGGGAGCAGAAACATTCATATAAATATTTCCAGAGCCTTCGAACGATTCAACACCGATCAGTGTATCAGCACCACCGGCAGAGGTAAGTGCATTGGTACAAGTTACATCCCCTGCACCATAATAAAGCAGCTCCCGGAGATATTTCACAGAAGCATAAACTGTGATGTGCCTTCCATAGCTCCTTACAAAATTACAGATGTTGTGGTTCTTGATATAAAGGGTCTCCGCTGAAACACTGGTTTCAATATTGTCAATGAGATGTCTTCCTGCAACCACATAAAGCCGTTCGGTTGTATCCTGGGTTATAACCAGATCTATTTTCCCTTCCAAAGATATCCACTTGAAAGGGCATGCAGGCCGATCAGACCTTACGTCAGAGCCAGTACTTTTCACACAGTCGCACATGTTCTCTTTTTTGCAACTATCAACAAGGAGCAGAAATGGAATAAAAAAAAGAATCGTTAAAACCTTGTTTCTGATCATGAACAATTTTTTCTATAGATTCGATAAGTAAGACCCCATTCAAAGAATTCAGCTCTGGCAAAGTAGGTCTTAAGCTCGGTTCCGATGAGCCAGTGATCTGTAAGTTGGTAACGAAGCCCAATATGCTGGTACATATGCGCAGACTCCCCCAAAACCTGATCATAAAAATAGAAACCCATTTCGATTGGAACGGAGACTTTCCCAACACAGAGTGCATATCCAATCTTAAGAGCAGGCTGAATGTACTCTGGACGGGTCACAGAAGCTGTAGTTCTGTGCCTTTCCTGATAATTCGCTTCATTGTAGAAAACCTCAAAGCCAACATTCCAGAGATTTTTCATATTCCATCTTCTGTAAATGTTCGCAGATAAAATCCCGGCTCCGAAATAGTGCCCGCCGGCAGGATTAATTTGACTGATAGCTCCGGCTACAGTGATCCCATAAAAGATGTTGCGATCGCATTTGGGAAGAGAATCCAGTTTTCTGGGAGTAGGGCAGGGATTAATACTATAGCCCAAGCCGGCACAAACAGTTGGCATATTAAGGCCTAGATTAGGCATTTTAAAAGCTCCGTTGGAAGTATGGGAAAAACTGATCCCCAGATCCATTCTTAGTTGCTTTGTTATTTGCTGTTTTAAAGTAAGCCGGATGTTCACAAAACCATTAAAATGCGAACCTATTGCAACATCCTTGTAGTTTGTTATAGGATCGAAAGGCTTTTCCAGATAGCTCATCCCTCCTCCAGCTCGAAGGCAAATTTTAGTCCGTGTTCCCCGGTTGAAAGGGAAGTCGATATAAGGGCAAATAGCATAAAGATTACCTAGATTTTGAGGGTTTCCAAGATCAAAGAAAAAGAATGCAAGACCCGGCTCCGGAAAATTAAAAAGTTGATTCCAGTAATGCTCTCCATAGGTGGGACGGGAGATTGCGAGCTCACCTATTTGAATATGTCCTTGAGTCAGGTATTGCATTTCCGGATGGTGTGCAATAATAAACCCATAATGAAAATAAGGGGTAATCAAAAGGGGACTTTTGCCAGGTACACAGATTTCTCCATACGCTGCCGTTTGAGGCTTACGAGTTGAATCCGTCTGCGCCAGGCCATGCTTGCCGAAGAATGCCACAAAGCATCCACAAAGAAAAAAGAAAGTGCGTAAGACTGAAGGAGCCATCTTTAAGATCGCAAATATATTTAAAAAATGCATCCTTTTTAAAGACATTGTGAGCAGAATTGTCTTTTTTTTACGGAATTCGGGTCAATTTAAGCCCTTTTGCCTGGGTCTGCAGTTTTCAAAACTAAAGCATTCCAGTCTTGAGAATGCTTATCTTTAACCCATATTAAATGGAATAATGGAAAGAAAGCTGCAAGCCTTCGCTCGTCTGTTGAAAATTATGGACGAGCTTAGGGAACAATGTCCCTGGGACAAGAAACAAACACTTGAAAGCTTAAGACATCTCACCATTGAGGAAACCTATGAATTGGCTGATGCAATTCTCGACAAGGATATGCAGAATATCAAAAAGGAACTCGGGGATGTCTTATTGCATATAGTATTTTATGCAAAGATTGCCTCGGAAACAGGTGCATTTGATATAGCGGATGTAATGGATTCTCTCTGTGATAAACTCATTCACAGGCATCCACATATTTATTCGGATGTCAAAGTTCAGGATGCAAAGGAGGTTTCTGAGAACTGGGAAAAATTAAAACTGAAAGAAGGGAACAAGTCGGTACTTGGTGGGGTGCCCGTTTCCCTCCCAGCGATTGTAAAAGCATGGAGAATTCAGGAAAAAGCCCGAGCTGTTGGATTTGATTGGGATGAACCAGGGCAGGTATGGGATAAGGTCAGGGAAGAACTTCAGGAACTTACCCATGAAGTTGAAAACAAGGGTCCTGTTGAAAAGGTGGAAGACGAATTTGGAGATGTACTATTTGCGCTTATTAACTACGCCAGGTTTATAGGCGTCAATCCGGAAGACGCATTGGAAAGAACCAATAAAAAATTCATCAAACGTTTTCAATATCTGGAAGGAAAGGCTTCTGCAAGTGGGAAGAAACTACAAGACATGACCTTGACAGAAATGGATGTTTACTGGAATGAAGCAAAAAAAATAGATTTAAAGCCTTAACCGTATGCGTAAACTATGAGAGTTCTTGTGTTTGTTGAAACGTTTATGTCGCCCACGCTTACCTTTGTTTACAACGAATTAATTGCACTTAGCAAAGAGCATACGGTAAGGGTTCTCGCCACCCGAAGAGTGTCGGAGGATGAGTTTCCATTCCCGGATGTTGTCGTAATACCTTATGAAATAAAGGCAATCAGAAAAAAAATCAGATGGGAGCTGGAGAAGCGTGATGTAAGACTCGATAGGTCTGATCCAGGCTTTGCAGCCAAACTAAATGATCAGATTAAAGAGTTCAAACCAGATATAATTCATGGGCACTTTGGGTATGAATCGATCATTCTTCTTGATAACCTGTTTCCGACCAAGATTCCGATTTTCATTACATTTCATGGATATGATGCATCTTCTATGCTTCAAAAGGGGTGTTATGTTCGGAATCTGAATATGAACTTTCAGAGGTTCAATATCACCCCTCTTTGTGTTTCCCAAAATATGATACTTGATTTAAAGCTTGCCGGTGTAAATGTATCCAGAGCAAAGATTAATCAGTGCGGAATTGATACAAAATGGTTTGAGCCCAGGAGAAAGGCTGTTGAAAAAGAGAAGATCACATTTCTTCAGATTGCATCCTTTGCCGAAAAAAAAGGCCAGGCATTTACTCTTAAAGCTTTCAGGAAATTTCTGGATTCCAGAAAGGATCCGCATCGCTTCAAACTTGTGCTGGCCGGAGGATTGTATCTGTTGGAAAATACGAAGAAGATAAGCGAAGAGCTTGGATTGAAAGATTTTGTTGAGTTTGTGGGTCCGGTAAATCACACCGAAGCTTATGTTCTCCTGGAGCATGCGAATATATTCGTTCATCATAGTATTGTGGCACCTAATGGTGACCGGGAGGGTATTCCTACTTCGATCATGGAAGCTATGGCGATGGAATTGCCGGTTTTGTCGACATGGCACAGTGGGATCCCTGAGTTGGTAGAAGATGGCGTAAATGGATACCTGGTCAAAGAAAAGGATATTGAGGCTTATGCAGCAAGAATGAATGATATTATTAACTGGGATCTTCTGCCTGCCAACCGGAGAAAAATATGTGAAATATATTCTAATGAAGTTCATATACATAAACTAATAAACTATTACGAAGAAGCGCTCTCCCTTCAGGCTCTTCCCGTCTCTCGTGAATCCATTAATTAATTTGAAAATGTTGAATGTCCAGTCGGCGGATTCCGGAAAAGTCCCCGGATTTTTGCAGATAAGAGAATCATTACCTTTCGTTTTTCTGCAAGGGTATGCTTCTTTTCTGGACCAGGTAGGGAGTGGGGAGTGGAGGCTAATTGCAACCGACGACGGCCGTGTACTCATGCCGGTTCGGATTTTCAAAAGTCGGTTTATGAAAATGGTGCAGATTCTTCATGCCCCTATTGAGCAGGGTGTCAGGTTAACAAAGGAACATGAAAAAGAATTCCTGGACCAATGGGTTCGATATTTAGTCATGGAGGGTATTGTGGATAGGGTTGTTCAGCCTCCGACGCATGTTGTATTCAAGGCAGCACCAGAACAGACTATTTCTTCCGGCTTCGGAAGCTATTACCTGCCACTGGATGAAAAATCAGAGTCTGATCTCTTTGCAGAAATGCACGGGAAGCACAGGAACGTGATTCGAAATGCGGAAAAAAAAGGAGTTGAAGTAAAATTCGGGAAAGGGGAGCTAAGTAATTTCTATAAGCTTTATCAGAACACCATGAAAAAAGCCGGAATGTTCTGTGAACCCTTGAGTTATTTCGAAAAGCTTCAGGATTGCCTTACAGAAAAAAAACTGCTGTGCGGAGTGGCATATTTTGACAATGAGCCTCAGGGGGCTCTGCTCATGCCATTCAGTGAATTTGGAGCCTACTATGTTTATGGGGCTTCTTCGGAAAAGATACAGGTGAACGGGGCAATGAATTTCTTGCATTGGAGGGTAATCCTTTATATGAAAAAGCAAGGTGTGAAACGCTATGATTTTGTTGGAGCAAGACTCAGTAACGTCGCCGGGACCAAACTGGGAGGAATTCAGCAATTTAAAGAAAGGTTTGGAGCTAGGCTGGAAAAGGGTGTTCTCTGGAAGAAAGATATCCGGATCTGGAAATGTAAAATTTATGATCGTTTGATTGCACTTAGTTTCTTAATTAAGGGTATGAGCCTGAAAGGAGATATTATTGATCAGGAAATTAGGAAAAAGGATAGTTGAGTTCTAATATATTTCTAAAGTGCATTTTATATAGTTTTGTTAGTTTATACTTAGAAATCAAAAATTTAACAAAGCATATTGAGTTGGATTAAAATAAAATGAAAAGTCTCCTATTAACTTTTGATTATGAGTTGTTCTTAGGCAAGAGAAGCGGTTCTGTGAAGAAATGTCTTCTGGAGCCTACTATGAAGTTGCAGCAAATCCTTCGTTCATTTGGAATGACTGCAGTTTTTTTTGTAGATACAACCTATTTACTCCTGTTGGAAAAGCAGTCTAAGAAGCATGAAAAAGCGGCCAGGGATTTTGAGTTGATTACCCATCAGCTTCAGCAGCTTCAGAGGGAAGGCCACTTCTTGTATCCCCATATTCATCCTCACTGGCTTGATGCCAAATACCTGGAGCAAGAAAATCAATGGAATCTAAGCTCCATCGCCCGTTACCGTTTTCATCTGGTTTCGATACCTGAGAGAGAGATGTTGTTCTCAGAATCCAATCGGATTCTTTCCGAAATCCTGAAACCTTCTGGGGTGCCCTATGAGTTCAGAGCCTATAGGGCTGGGGGATGGTGTATTCAACCGTTCGATGATTTTGCTCCATTTTTTAAGAAGTATGGAATAAAATATGACCTCTCCGTTTTGAAAGGAGATAAATGTGAATCAACACTTCGTTATTTTGATTTCTCTCAAACCTCTTCATTCCCAGATATTTATCGATTCTCTTCGAGCATTACAGAGCAGGATCTGAACGGGGAAATAAGTGAAGTATGTATTTCTATGTTGGATGGGACTGATTTTATAGGTGACTTCAGCAGTAGAGTGTTTATGAAACTACTTCCCGAAAATTTTAAGCGTAGCATTGGAGATGGATTAAGTGCCGAGTACAAAGGGTCCCAGTTCGAAACGGAGTTGAAAGAGGATCAGATTGGCCCAGTGAGAGAGATGGTTTCAATCGAGTTGCTCACCTCTATTAGTCTGAACAGATACCTGGATTATTTTTCTAAGAACGAATTTATGCATTTCATAAGTCATCCTAAAATGGTATCTCCGCATAATCTGGAGACGTTGAAGCGGTTTCTTACCAAAGTGGTTTCGAGATTTAGCGTAGAAACGGATTTCAAAAAGATTTGTCCCTGATGAAGAAACTGTTAATTGTAGTTGGAACACGCCCTAATTTCATTAAGATCACTCAATTCCGGAAAGCAGCAAAACATTTTCCATGGCTCCAGATTGGGATCGTTCATACGGGTCAGCATTATGACAATAAGATGGCTGATGTTTTCTTTGAACAGTTTGGACTGGTGCCGGATTATTTTCTGAATGTGCCTCCCGGTACGGCAACATTTCAGATGGGGACGATAATGATCAGACTGGAACAAACGATTCTTGAGTTCGGGCCGGATCTTGTTATGGTTGTGGGTGATGTGAATTCTACATTTGCATCTGCTCTTGCAGCCAATAAAATGGGGATACCCTTAGCTCATCTTGAAAGCGGACTTCGAAGCTATGACCGGACAATGCCTGAAGAATTTAACCGGGTATTAACGGATTACCTGAGCGATTATTTTTTTGTAACCGAACAGAGCGGGATTGATGCCTTGACTTCACAAGGGGTAGATAAGAACAGACTTTTTTTTGTCGGAAACACCATGATAGATACACTCGTGGCCTTTGGGCGGCAGATTGAAACGTCTGATGTGCTGCAAAAACTTGGACTATCCCCGAATTCCTATGTGCTCATGACAATGCATCGTCCGGCTACCGTTGATTCCGTGAAAGGACTGGAAAAGCTTCTTGGCCTGATCAATCTGGTTACGGAAAGGCATAAACTTGTTTTCCCGATTCATCCCCGTACGATGAAAAATCTCAAACTGTTGGGTTTTGGGGAGGCATTTGAAAAGAACAAGAATTTGCTTCTGATTGAACCACTTGATTATTTTTCTTTTCAAAAACTTATATCGGACTGCCGTTACATACTAACGGATAGCGGGGGGATTCAGGAGGAATCGACATTTCTGCACGTTCCTTGTCTAACTTTCAGGCCGAACACAGAGCGCCCTGTTACTTTGGAACTGGGTTCGAATGAACTGGTCCCTTTTGACTTACCGGTGATTGCCTCCAGAATTGAAGCTATTGAAAATGGGAGCTTCAAGAAAGGTACAACTCCACCCATGTGGGATGGCCTTGCAACAGAAAGAATCGTTAAAATTATAGCTGAAACAATTTTAACAGAAGAGAGCAAGAAGTGATCAGAGGATCTGCATATGCTGTAAACCACTGTACACGGCCCAGAAATTCATGTAATTTGGTTACCTTTGTGATCCTTTTAATTAAATAATTAGTTGTGGCACTGAAGCAGGAAGTCGAAAAATTCATCTCCAAATGCAAAAACCTCAGGGTTGCGGTGATTGGAGAAACTATTATTGACGAATTTGTCCCAGTTATTTACGAAGGGCACTCTATGAAAGCGGCTTGCCCTGTCTACAAACTTTCCGGCGGACAAAAAACTGTTCAGCAAGGTGGAACCGCTGCGATAGCTGGCCACGTAAAGGATTTTGTGAAGACGGTAGATCTCATTACGAATACCAAAGGAGAAATTGTGAAAACCAGGTATGTGGACACATTTGATCAGAAGAAGCATGTAGAAATCAATAAATTTGAAACTAAAGGATTTGAAGAAATTGTTATTGATACCAGGGATTATGATGTTTGTATTGTAGCTGATTTTGGACATGGTTTTTGCGATCGGCTGAAGATCAATGGTGGTTTTCATCTCAATTGTCAGACAAACTCGAATAATTTTGGTTTTAATCGAATTTCGAAATGGAAAAAATACAGAAAAAATAGTGTCAGCCTGGACCTTAGGGAAGGAAGCCTTCAGATGAACCGTACGCTCACGGAAAAAGATTCTGATATCCTGGAATTGTATAATTATGAGATAAATTCGAATGTGCTTTTTCTGACACTGGGAGGGAAAGGATCGGTTTGTACAGATGGAGTAAGACTTATACGGCATTCTGCTTATCCGAGTACAATCGTTGATACCATCGGAGCCGGAGATACTTATTTTTCTTTCGCATGCCTTCTTGCAGCTATAGAACCTGATATTAACAGCCTGAGTATACCATCCCTTGCAGCGAGCCTGAGCACAACATGGCTATGCAATGAACGATCAGTTACACGGGATAACCTTTTTGAGTATGCAGATAGATTCATATAGTAAACATTTCTCCAGTTGGTTTGGTTCAGCGCTCCTTAGAGAGCAGATCGAGTCAGGTGTGGAAATCATCAGGAAAAGCAAGCGTGTCTTTTTTATTGGGAATGGAGGCTCGAATTCTATTTGCTCCCACATGATGGAAGATTTCGCTAAAATGGGAAGATTTCCTACATTTTCATTCTCTGATTCCGCCCTCATTACCTGTTATGCCAATGATTATGGGTATGAAAAGGCTATGGAAGAGTGGTTGAAAATACATTTTACGGAAGGTGATCTTCTTGTCGCGATCAGTAGCTCTGGAGAGTCGAAAAATATCCTGAATGCAGTTGCATATGCTAATTCTATAAATAAGAATGTGATCACCCTTTCAGGGTTCAAGGATGGAAACAAGCTCAGTAAGGCAGGCTCTCTTAACTTTTATCTGCCCGTGAGCAACTATGGCATTGTGGAGTGTTTTCATCAGGTTATTCTGCATTTGATGCTCGACATTCTTGTAGGCACAAAATGATTCTGGAAGTATGAAAATCGGCTTCACATGTGGTATTTTTGACCTGTTTCATGCAGGTCACGTACTTATGCTTAAGGAATGTAAAGCCCATTGTGATTTCCTCATTGTTGCGTTGAATACAGCAGATTCGATTGATCCCAAAATAAATCCGAACAAGAACAAGCCTATCTTTACCCTAGAGGAAAGAATGTTGATCATCTCCTCGTGCAGATATGTAGATGAAGTAATCTCCTATTCTTCGGAAAAGGAACTATATCAACTCCTGATCAACAGGAAAGTGAACATTCGCTTTCTGGGTGAAGATTATCGGGGGCGATTGATTACCGGAGCAGACCTCCCGATAGAGCTTTATTATACCGATCGCAGTCATGGCCTTTCTACAAGCGCATACCTTAAAAAAATTAGATCAGTCTGAGTCCTTTGACGCCTCATACTTGGGATGCAATAATAAAGACGTCAAACGATTTTGTATCTTAGCACCATGCTTTATATTACCTTTAATGATGCCCCTTCTGGCATTTATTTCAGTCAGGTAACTGATGTTTGTAAATACCTTCGTGATGAGCTTCATATTCCGAATATAAATTTAATTGCCTTTATCTCCATCCGGTCATTTTCTTCAAATAGGGCTCAGATTAAAGCTGCGTTTCCTAAAGCCATTGTTATCCCCCTGGTTCCAAAAATGAAATTCTGGAAAGCCAACTGGTGCTCTCTGTTTTTCCTGGCATTGATTCTTCGCCAAAACCGGGTTATCGCCCGTGGACCTTATGCAACATGGCTGGCACTCTCAATGAAACGTCTGCGCCTCTTCAAATATGTAATCTTTGATGCCCGGGGAGCCTATTATGCTGAATTGAATGAATACAATGTAATTGAGGAGCAAAGTGTAAAATCGGGTATCCGAAATCTGGAATCCAGTCTGCTTATTAAAGCTGATTTCAGGTTGGCTGTGTCTAAGAAACTTGTAAACTACTGGGAGAGAGAATATGGTTATTCTTCAGACGCACACGCAGTGATACCCTGCACCCTGGGTTCAGGGTTCAATAAAGAAATGCCTGATTCAGAGAAGAGATTTTTAGCTAAGTCTGAGCTTGGATTCAGGCCTGATGATGTGCTGATGGTCTATTCAGGGTCTTCCGCTGGGTGGCAGTCATTTCGTCTGGTCAATGATTTTTTAAACAATGCACTTGGGATGAATGCTCATTTGAAAGTTTTGTTTCTTGCAAAAGAGCTGCCTTCGGGGATGGATGTGTTCAGAGATTTTCCCGGACGTATTGTTCAAAAGTGGGTAAGCCCCGCTCTTGTAAGAGAACTTCTTTGCGCATGTGATTATGGACTGGTCATTCGTGAAGATTCGGTTACTAATGAGGTTGCTTCTCCTGTTAAGTTTGCCGAATACCTGAGTTGCGGTCTCCGAATACTGATTTCAAATCATATTGGCGATTTCACTGAATTTGTCAGAAATAATAATTGCGGACAAGTGATTGGAGATGTCATGGCCCCGATTGTACTTAAGCCGGTTTCCCCGGGTGAAAAAGAAAGATTGAATGGACTGGCTCTTCAATACTTTGCTAAGTCAAGTTGTAAGCTATCTTACCAAAAACTGGTTGCATGAGGATAGCGTTGCTCACCGATGGAATTTTTCCTTATGTAATCGGAGGTATGCAAAAGCATTCATACTGTCTGACCAAATACCTGGCCCGTCAGGGGGTAGAGATAGACCTATATCACTTTAACCGAAGTGAAAGAGATGCTCGAACTCTGGAACTTTTCTCTGAAGAGGAAAGACGATTTATACATCCCATTCTAATTCCGTTTCCTGTACAGGGAAAGCTTCCAGGCCACTATCTCCGTGAATCTTACGAATATTCCAGACGGGTATATGAAGCAATGCTGAAAAGGGATCCCGTCGATTATATTTATGCCAAAGGGTTCACCGCTTGGAGCCTTCTGGATCAGAAACGCAAAGGGGTCAAATTTCCTCCAGTTGGAGTGAATTTCCATGGTTATGAGATGTTTCAACCTCCGGCATCATTTAGGACGAGGATGGAGCAATATCTGCTTAGGTCTCCTGTTTTATTTAATCTGAAGTATGCAGATCAGGTATTTTCATACGGTGGGAAAATTACGAGTCTCTTGACTTCCCTGGGCATCCCCAAGGGAAAAATCATTGAATTACCGGCAGGAATTGAATCCGAGTGGCTTATAGATCAAAGCGCCCCTATACGAAAGATCAGAAGGTTTATCTTTGCAGGCAGATATGAACGCCGAAAGGGAATAGAGGAACTTCATAAGATGTTGCTTGCATGGGAAGGGCCAGAATTCGAATTTATAATTGCAGGACCTATTCCGGTGTCTAAGCAGATCAAAAAAGCTGGAATAAAATATACAGGAAGTATAGATAACCAGAAGGATATGAAAACTCTTCTTCGAGATTCGGATATTCTGGTTTGCCCTAGTCATTCAGAAGGAATGCCGAATATTATCCTGGAAGGATTGGCAAGTGGTTTGGCGATTATAGCGACGGATGTCGGGGCGGTTTCGTCAATGGTTGATGGTAAAAATGGATGGCTTATCAATCCAGGCTCTGAAAAGGAGCTTCAAGCGGCTTTTAAAAGTGCTGTCCATATTTCGGAACAGGAACTCGATGAAAAAAAACGGAGTTCACTTATTCGGGTGAAAGAGCGTTTTTTTTGGGATAAGTTGATTCTGAAAACAATTGATAAGATTACGGAAAGACTAATCGTTGATAAATGAAGCAATCACCTATAGATTCGTTACTTATTTTTTCAACCATTTTTATCAATTCGATTACTTTTTTTACATATCCATTTGAAGGATATTTTCATTACCTAATTTTCATTCTCTACTTTCCCTTCTTTATTTCAAAGTATGGGTTTCCAAAGCTTCCGCTTCAGATTCTGGCTTTACCGCTTATAGTTGGAGTTTTCAACCTAATTCTCGGAAACAATACGACCGATTTGTTCCTCAAAATATTTCTTGGAATGCTATTGTCAACTTCCTTCTTTTATTATATTTTCTTGTTTTATGAAATGGATGTAGAGATGATCTTTAAATTATATCTGAAGGGTTGTGTGTTTACGTGTTGGGTTGGTTTTATTCAATTAATTACGTTCAAAATTGGTTTCGCTCCCGGCTACGACTATAACTGGTTGCTTAATAAGTGGGCTCTTGTTGGCTCAGATACTGGCAGTCTTAGAGTCAATTCATTTGTCACGGAACCGGCTCAGCTCTCCATTTTGATTATCCCTGCGGTATTTATTGCCATCAATAGTTTGTTTTCGAAAAAAGACAAATTTCTTACGAAAGTAGAAAGCGTGCTTATTTTATTCATTCTAGTGAATACAAGTTCCTCAACCGGCTATATTGGAATTTTTGTGATTGGTCTTTTGTACATACTTAACTACGGGAAGGCTATTAATCTGGTGGTTGGAATAGTTGTTCTTCTTGTAATTGGAAACGTCATGTATTCAACGGTGCCTGAATTTCGTTCACGAGTGGACTCCTCGCTGGGGCTGTGGGTTGATGAAGATCTTTCCGTTAAAAACGTAAATACCTCAAGTTTCGTGCTATACAATAATTTTCACATTTCTTCTGAAGTATTTAAATCAAGTTTTTTAACTGGTAACGGTCTTGGATCACATAAAGTGTCTTTTGATAAATATACATTAACCCGGAATAAATTCATCCTGAATGTCCAATTTAATAAAAGTGATGCCAACTCCTTATTTTTGAGATTAATTTCTGAAACCGGCCTTATAGGCATTGTCTTTATCTTTGGTCTACTCTTCAGGTGTTTTATAAGAAGAAATCCAGAAAATCCAGATGATTATGCCTGGTTGATCTCCAATAGCGTTCTGGTTATGCTAATCCTTTGCTTAGTCCGCCAAGGAAATTATTTTCTGAGTGGCCTGCCATTCTTCTTCTGGTTGTATTATTATAATTATGTGAAGTATAAAGAAAGGATTGTAGCTGATCCACTGACTCCTGAACTTCTTGAACCCGCATAGTGTTTTTTTTATATTCAAATACACCTGATACCTGGATTAACAATTTTACGCAGATGATAAATGGAACATTAATTAGAAGAACTAGCTGATGTGTGGAATTAATGGTGTTCTTGTATTAAATGGAATTAAGCCGAATGGATCCGTAATCAGGCTTATGAATGATGCATTGGTCCATAGAGGGCCAGATGATGAAGGTATTTATGAAGATGAACTGATCTCTTTAGGCCACCGCAGATTATCAATCATTGACCTGAGTTCGGCAGGCCATCAACCTTTTCTATCTCACGACAAAAGATACTGCATCGTTTATAATGGGGAGCTTTACAATTTCCGGGAACTTCGCTTTGAACTTCAGCGAATTGCCGTTGGATCAACGCATTCAGCTTATCCGTTTGTAACTCAAACGGATACAGAGGTAATCCTGGCCGCTTACATCCGTTGGGGCAAGGATTGCCTTAAACATTTTAATGGGATGTTTGCATTTGCTATCTGGGATAGTCTTGAAAAGCGACTGTTCATCGCAAGAGATAGGTTGGGGATAAAACCGATCTATTATTATTCAAAACAAAATCTATTCCTCTTCTCCTCTGAAATCCGGGCACTCTTGAAATCAGAACTAGTCCCCAGAAAGGTAGATCATGAAAGCCTGGTTGATTATTTGAGATATCAGACCGTACATGCCCCCAAAACAATTATCCAGGGAGTAGGCATGTTAATGCCGGGTCAACTCGCGATCGTTTCAGATAAAGGAATAGAAGTAGAACAATATTGGGAAGCAAGCTCTTATGCTCAAACAAAATCTCCTGATATTTCTTATGAAAATGCATGTGCCCGGGTTCAGGAACTACTACTCAGGTCTGTCGAAAGACGCCTTGTAGCTGATGTGCCTTTTGGTGCCTTTTTATCAGGGGGAATTGATTCAAGCATCGTGGTTGGACTGATGAGCCGTATCGCCCCAGTCAAAGTAAAAACCTTTTCAGTTTCTTTTGACGAAAGCGAGTTCAGTGAAGCCCGGTATGCAAAAATCATTGCCGAAAAATTTAAGACAGAACATCATGAGATTAAATTAAAGGTTTCAGATTTTTTACAGCAACTACCTGAAGCACTCCATGCATTAGATCATCCCAGTGGTGATGGAGCAAACACGTATGTAGTATCTAAAGCAACCAAAAAGGCGGGAATAACAATGGCTCTTTCTGGTCTTGGTGGAGATGAATTATTTGCCGGATATCCCGTATTCAATCGGACATTGTTATTGAAAAGGAGAAATTTTATATCCGCATTACCCAAATCAATACGAGTTGCAGCTGGTAAGATTGCGCAACGGTCTAAACCGGGTATATCATCTGAAAAGTTATTGGAGATCCTCAGACTTGATAAACTTGATCTGCCATCAACTTACCCGATATCGAGACAGATGATGTCAGATGAAGCAATAAAAAGACTTTTAAACAGGGATAACTTGCCATCCAACAGAGTCCGCGAATATCTTTACGACTTGCCGGTTTTGCCAAAAGATAAACTCATCTCCGCCGTCTCCCTTGCTGAAATTGGAACCTATATGCAAAATACTCTTTTGCGGGATGCTGATCAGATGAGTATGTCGGTAGCTTTGGAGGTACGTGTGCCTTTTCTGGATCATACCCTCGTAGAATATGTCTTATCTTTATCTGATTCATTTAAATACCCTACTTCTCCTAAAAAGCTGCTGGTCGATTCCGTTTCAGGGATGTTGCCTCCCGAAATTGTAAACAGGCCAAAAATGGGTTTTACATTTCCCTGGAATCATTGGTTAAAAAACGAGCTAAGATCTTTTTGTTCCGAAAAAATGGTGGCTTTGTCAAATCGCAGTGTTTTTAACAAGAAAGAAATTATGAATTTGTGGGAAGCTTTTCTTAATGATTCACCACGCGTTCCCTGGTCTCGGATTTGGTACCTGATAGTATTGGAGTGTTGGCTAAATGAGCATCAAGTTGAAATCTAAACCAGTCATTCTGTTGTTTATCGATTGGTATCTCCCCGGTTACAAAGCGGGAGGACCCATCACATCCTGTGCAAATCTGATCGCGCATCTGAAAGATGAGTTTGATTTTCGTGTGATTACCCGAGATACGGATTATACAGAAACGAAGCCCTATCCGGGAATTATCAGCAACCAATGGAATACGCTTCCCAACGGAACGCACGTTTATTACTTTTCTGAAAAGGAGTTAAGTTATGGGAGAATCAAAAGCCTCATACAGGAAACAAAGCATGATAAGATTTATCTGAATGGAATTTACTCCCGTTATTTTACAATTTACCCTCTCCTTTATGCAAGAGGAAAATCATTTGAAAATGTCATAATCGCTTCAAGAGGGATGTTGGCGCAAAGTGCGATCGAGGTCAAAAGGAAAAAGAAAAAAGCCTTTCTGGCCTTATCAAGGGGACTCGGATTATTCAAATCGGTGATCTTTCATGCCAGTACTGCCTCAGAGAAGAATGATATTGAAAAAGAGTTCGGAGCCGGAGTAAAAATAAGGATTGCGGGTAACCTCGGAGCAATGAGACACTTCAGCAATAATCCATTCAGAAGGAAAGAAAGGGGTGATCTCAGACTCATTAGCATTGCTAGAATTGCTCCTGAAAAAAATCTGCATTACGCTTTACAACAGTTGGCAAGCGTTCATGATCTTTCAATTACATTTGATATATATGGACCGGTCTATAATAAGGAATATTGGGAAAGTTGTTTAATGATGATAAAAACTCTTCCGAAAGGAGTGATCGTCAAATATCATGGAAGTATTCCTCATGAAACGGTTCCTGAAGTATTGTCTAAAAGTCACTTCCTCTTTATGCCCACCCAAGGTGAAAACTTCGGGCATATAATACTCCAGGCATTTAGTTCGGGTTGTCCGGTGATTATTAGTGATCAAACTCCATGGAAGGATCTGGAGAAACAAAAATACGGGTGGGATATCTCGCTTTCAAGTCCTGATGAATTTGTGGAGGCATTAAGAAAAGCCTGTTCGTTAAGCCAGGAGGAATTTAATAAATTATCGGAGCATGTTTTTCGGTATGCATCCGACTTCTTGCAAAACCCGGCAGCAGAACTGGAGAACAGAAATCTCTTTCGATAGAGAAGCATTCGAAGACTAAAACCCCTAACTTTGGTAAATGCTCCGCACAAACCTTTCATCTTATGATAATGGCTGGTACAATCCGGGCGCCGGCTTTTTGAAAAGGGTATGCTGGTACTTCGTGAATGCTTGCTTTTTCACTTCCTATTTTCCCATCAATAGAGTGAAGATAGTTTTATTGCGGTTATTTGGAGCAAAGATCGGTAAGGGTGTTATCGTGAAACCTGCAGTTAATATAAAATACCCCTGGAAATTGGAAGTTGGAAATCATGTTTGGATTGGAGAAAAGGTTTGGATTGATAACCTGGCACAGGTAACGCTTGGAGATCATGTGTGTTTGAGCCAGGGCTCATTTATCCTTTGTGGAAACCATAATTACAAGAAAACAAGCTTCGATTTAATGACTGCTCCGGTCTTCCTTCACGAAGGGGTTTGGATTGGAGCCAAAGCCGTTATTTGTCCTGGTGTAATTTGCTTTTCTCACGCAGTTCTGACCGTAGGATCAGTTGCAAATAAAAATCTTGAGGCGTACGCGATCTACCAGGGCAATCCTGCAATTCGTATTAAGGAAAGGATGGAAGAATGAAAATTACAATCATTACTGTTTGTTTCAATAGTGAACTTACCATTGAGGATACCATCCTTTCAGTTCTGGAACAGGATTATGATGATCTGGAATACATAGTGATTGATGGAGGCTCCAAAGACAAAACCCTTAATATTGTTGGCAAGTATTCCAGCCGGATTAACCGGATCATTTCGGAGCCTGATGAAGGAATATATTTTGCCCTGAATAAAGGAATTGCACTTGCTTCAGGAGCTGTAATTGGAATACTCCACTCGGATGATATTTATGCATCCAGGAATATACTTGCAACTGTTAATAAAACATTTGAGGATAATGGCGTAGAGGCAGTATATGGGGACTTGCAATACGTTGCAAAAGAGGATTCAAAAAATATTCGCCGCATCTGGATTGCAGGCCCTTATAAGACGGGTTCCTTCCTCCGTGGATGGATGCCACCACACCCAACCTTTTTTGTACTAAAAAGCTGTTATGAAAAGTATGGGGTCTTTAACACCCTGTTTCATTCTGCAGCAGATTATGAATTGATGCTTCGTTTAGTACATAAGAACCACATTAAGATTGGATATATACCCCAAATTTTGGTTTTAATGAGGGTAGGAGGGAAGAGCAATGTTTCTGTGACTAATCGTTTACAGGCGAACCAGGAGGATAGACTTGCCTGGAAAGTAAACAACATTAAGCCTGGACTTTTTACCTTGACTCTTAAACCGCTTTCAAAGCTGAGGCAGTTTTTTCCTCGCATTTTTTAATCCTGCCCGATAGTATACTCATAAAAAAACCCTCCAGTATGGAGGGTTTTTTTATTCGCCTAGAATTTGGCTCTGAATTTCCGTTTCTTATGTTTTTTGCTTTTGAAGATACTTCCGTAGTTAGATTTATAGAAAGTACTCTTACCTCTAAGCGTATAGCTGAAATTGATCGTACTGGTCATGTAAGAATCGTTATGGGATGGATCTCCACGTTTGTTAACATGGGTGCCTCCTTTACTATCCACGTAGGTATGATATCCATAAGCCGCGGCGTCAGCTGCTGATACGTTATTAAGCTCAGGAGTCCGGTTGTTATAGTATAGAAAGTTTGCGTATTGAGGATCACTCTTGCTTTTTGTAGCAGGATTGATGTAGTTCGTACTCACATCATCCAGGTAATCTGTGAAGGTCGTTCTCCAGGTAAGATCCCAGCCAATCCTGTATCGCTTATCAATCGTGATGTAAAACCCAAGCTGTGCAGGAATAGCAAACTGATAAAGACTATAAGCATGGCCTTCATTCATCATTGGCGCCAGGGGAATGTTGGAATCAAGGGTTTTAGGATTATGATGGAAACCGGCTACTCCGATTCCGGCGTAAGCACGGAAATCATTCCGATAGCGGTAAGATCCACCAAGGTCATTAATTTCATAAAAAAAGTACTGACCCATTACATTTAACTCGTAGATATTGTTCTGAAAATTAAGATTCCGGTGTTGACGCTCCGGATTTGCAGAAAGCTTATCATCTCCTTGAATATGTGCATAGTCGAATCCTATCTGAAGGGAAATCTTTGGACCGAGCTTTCGCCGTGCGAAAGCTCCGGCAGCAGTTCTGGTTTCTCCCATTTTCATGTCGAGTACAAAATCCCTACGGGTATGGATTCCACCACCTATATCTCCGAGATAATTGGCAGCACCAAGACTTCCGCCCACATCCCATTTGTATTGAGCTTGCGTGTAATGTGAGATAAAAAAGAAGGGAATCAGGAGTAAAATCTTCCTCATGTGACAAATATACAATTAATTTCTTCCAGGACACTAAATTATCTAAAAAAAATGCCCTTCTGGAAGAGTACCCAAAGTCTTTATGTATCAGAGTGTTGGATTGAATACTTACTGAAAATCTGACAATTCATGGTCCGGCCATAGGGAGTGAAAAAAAGGTTACTTTTAGCATTCAATTAATTTTATGCAAAATAGGGTTATTCAGTTGTTCAATACCCGTTTACCAATTGTACAGGCTGGCATGATTTGGTGTAGTGGATGGAGACTTGCATCAGCCGTAAGCAATGCAGGAGGCTTGGGGCTTTTGGGGGCTGGATCCATGTATCCGGATGTATTGAGGGAACATGTACGCAAATGCAAGGCTGCAACTACCAAGCCATTTGGTGTCAACATTCCGCTACTGTATCCCGACATTGACAAGCATATATCCGTGATTTTAGAGGAAGGAGTTAAGATTGTATTCACTTCTGCAGGGAACCCTCAAACATGGACTTCAACCTTGAAAAAGGAAGGCGTTACCGTTGTTCATGTCGTCTCTAACGTGAAATTTGCACGTAAATCGGAAGAATCCGGAGTAGACGCCATTGTTGCCGAAGGGTTCGAGGCTGGCGGGCATAACGGAAGAGAAGAAACGACCACTATCTGTTTGATTCCACTGGTGAAGCAAGCGGTGAAAATACCGGTTATTGCGGCCGGCGGTATCAGTACCGGTAGGGCCATGCTTGCAGCGATGGCTTTAGGCGCCGAGGGTGTCCAGATTGGTTCCCGTTTTGTAGCCTCCGAAGAATCTTCTGCACACCTCAATTTTAAAAATTCTATATTAAATGCAAAAGACGGCGATACCCGCATAGCTTTAAAGCAACTCACACCCGTGCGCCTTCTTAAGAATGAATTTTCAGAAGCAGTTCAGGCGGCGGAGCTCCGCGGTGCATCCACAGAAGAACTTTCTTTGATGCTCGGTAGAGGCAGAGCAAAGAAAGGTATGTTCGAAGGCGATCTGGCGGAAGGGGAGCTTGAGATTGGTCAGGTAAGTGCCATGCTGCATGACATAAAACCAGCTGCTGAGATTATCCGCGAAATCAGCGAAGAGTATGAGAGGACGAGATTAGAAATTGGAAGAATGTCTTAATTTTTTTAATATCCATAAGTAGGTATGATAAAATTTGATCGGTTTACACTTGAGAATGGGCTTCGTGTAATTGTCCATAAGGATGAATATACGCCTCTGGCCTGCATTAATATTCTTTATGATGTTGGAGCACGGGATGAAGACCCGGATCGTACCGGCTTTGCTCATCTGTTTGAACACCTGATGTTCGGAGGATCCGTCAATATTCCAAGCTATGATGAACCACTTCAACGTGCAGGAGGTGAGAACAATGCATTTACGTCCAATGATATAACTAATTACTACCTCACCTTGCCGGTTGCCAATCTTGAAACCGGGTTCTGGTTGGAAAGTGACCGAATGCTTAGTCTGGCATTTTCTGAAAAAAGCTTGAAAGTTCAACGAAATGTGGTGATTGAGGAATTCAAACAACGTTACTTAAATCAACCTTATGGTGATGTATGGTTGCTTCTCCGGCCACTTGCATACAAGGTTCATCCGTATTTGTGGTGTACAATCGGGAAAGAAATCAGACATATTGAAGAAGCTGGGATGGAAGATGTAAAAGCTTTTTTTAAGAAGCATTATACCCCTTCCAATGCAATCATGGTGGTTAGCGGAAATATTGAGACTGAAGAAGTAAAACGACTCGCACAAAAATGGTTTGCAGGAATTCAATCGGTGCCTAAACCCGTGCGTTCACTTCCTACAGAGCCGGAACAGACAGAATACAGGAATCTGCATGTAAAAAGGGAGGTTCCCAGCAATGCACTTTATATGTCTTTCCATATGTGTTCCCGTCGGGATTCAGCTTATCATACGCTGGACCTGATATCAGATCTTCTTTCCCGTGGAAACTCTGCCCGATTATATATTTCCCTGGTTAAGGAACAACAGCTTTTCTCTGAAATTAGTGCCTATTTGATGGGAGATTTGGATAAAGGATTGTTCCTGATCTCCGGAAAGCTGCTTTCAGGTGTATCCTTTGAGCAGGCTGAAAGTGCTGTGTTTATTGAATTGGAGAAATTGAAACAGGAGCTGATCTCTGAAAAGGAAATGAATAAAGTAAAAAATAAGATGGAATCAACCATTCTTTTCGGAGAAACAAGTGTTCTGGACATATCGATGAATCTGGCATTTTATGAGTTGCTTGATAATGCCGAATCAATCAATAATGAGGTAGGTAAGTATATGGCCGTTACTCCGGAAAAAATACAGCAATCGGCCAGAGAGGTCCTGGTTAGAAAAAATTGTTCCTCTTTGTTTTATGAGGCACTTAACTGAAACTTTAATTTAGAATACACCGATGGAAGAGAAAGCAACAATAGGGGTGAGTCAGCAACCCAACCGCACAATGGCACCTGCCTTTGGAACCCTTGATAAAGTAGAGATTGCAGAAGCCGTGAAGTCAGTACTTCCAGGAGGAATCCCTGTGTTTAAAATTGATGCGGGCAGTCAGGAACTGGTAAAAATAGAAATAATCTTTCCTGGTGCAGGTGCCACCTCTCAACCCTATCCTTTGGTTTCTGTTGGAACGAACGATATGCTGGATGAAGGCACTGTAAATTACTCCGCCGGGGCACTTGCTGAACAGGTAGATTTTTACGGGGCATTCCTTCAGACAGAGGCCACACTTGATTTTGCTTCTGTTTGTTTATTCTCCCTGAATAAACACCTTGCAAATACGATTCCTCTTCTGGAAGAAATGATTAAGAATGCAAATTTTCCGGAACACGAATTCGATACTTACATCCAAAATAAGAAGCAAAAATTCCGGGTCGATGAGGCAAAAGTTTCAACGGTTGCCCGTAAAAGATTTACACAGATTCTGTTTGGAGATAAACATCCTTATGGGAACTATATTATTGAAGACAATTTTAAATCGGTTAACCGGAATTTGCTTTCTGAATTCCATTCATCTGCGTACGCGCTGAAAGATAGTTATGTCGTTGTTTCCGGAAAAATTGATCCCCGGATGGAAGATTTATTAGCCCGGAGTTTCCAAACAGTTGAGGCTCCGAAAAAAGACAAAATCACAATTAAAGCGCAAGCACTGAATCCGGATCGATCCTCCCAAAAGTATTTTGTTGAGAAAAAGGAAGCTGTACAGAGCGCCATTCGGATAGGGAGGATACTCTTCAATAAAACTCATCCTGACTTTGCAGCGATGCAGGTATTGAATGCAATTCTTGGGGGGTATTTTGGATCGCGACTGATGTCTAATATACGGGAGGAAAAAGGATATACCTATGGAATAGGCTCCGGGATTGTAAGTCTTAAACAAGCCGGATATTTTTTCATTTCCACCGAAGTAGGGGTCGAAGTTTGTAAAGCGGCCCTGAAAGAAATTTACCTTGAAATAAAACGTCTCCGGGAAGAGCCTGTTTCCCAGGAAGAACTGACGCTAGTCAGGAACCATCTTCTGGGAAGCTTTCTCCGAAGTGCCGACGGGCCCTTTTCTCTTGCCGATAAGTTCAAAGGGATATTTGACTACGGTCTGAGTTATGCATATTACCAAAACTATGTTCAGACCATCCTAAATATTACACCCATTGAACTCCAGAAACTGGCAAATCTTTACCTGAAAGAAGAAGATTTGATCGAGTTAGTGGTCGGTAAAATGCAATAAATCCCCTGATTCATTCGTTTCTGACCCCGAACCTGCGTTTCAGATTGGTTGATCTTGGCTCATTTGAAGTCCGAATCAGGATAATTATAGCTATCTGATATTCCGGTTATTATCACTCTATCGGTATTAGAATCAAACATTTGGAATTTTAGACCGAATAACATATATTTGTTAATTGAGTACCCATTCCACATGTACAGATTTTTTCATAGCATTCTTCTTATAATATTTCTGGCCTTCTTTCCGGGCGTTTCGCATGGATCAATCGCTCATGCCATTCCTGGACCGATGCCAGTTGGGAGTACTACCCCCACTGGTGCGGTGCTTTCTCCCAGCTTAAGATGTTTGGCAGTTCAACCCAACGGAGACGTAGTGCTTTCCTGGGTGCTCCCAGACACTATTTCTATTTCCCGGAATTTCAATTGTTACTCCATTTACTCCTCGAATAGCCCATCCGGTCCGTTCACAAGGATTGACAGTATCTTTAATTATTCTACTTCTTCCTATACGAATGTAGGAGCAAATGCAAATGGGGCTTCCAAGTATTACTACATTCAGACACGCTACGTAGGCGGTGGACTTGTTTATTCCCCCCCTATTGATACCCTGCACACGATATTTCTGACGGTTACGAACCCTGGAAATGGAACAGCACAGTTGAATTGGAACCCACTCTCCACACCGCTCCTTTCTACTTCACTGAAATGGTACCATATCTACAGGGAATATCCAACCAATGTCTGGAAGCAAATCGACACGACCCAGAGTTTAAGGTTTATCGACACTATCACTATTTGCCACGCCCTGATTAATTATAAAATTGAAATTTCNNATCTGGAAAGCTGTGGATACTGTCTATGGAGCTTCAACCACCACATTTGTGCCTCCGTCTTCTCTCGCCGGACAAGGTTCCGAAACCTATGGTGTCTCTGCATTCGATTCCTGTATGAACGTATCTGTATTAAGTAATGTTCAAAAAAGTATGTTCGTCACTTTCACAAAAGATATTTGCGATCAATCTGTTCAACTCACCTGGAATGGTTGTATCAATATGCCACATGCTGTTGGTTCCTATAAAGTAATGGTCAGCATTAACGGTGGGCCCTATACCTATTACGGGTCAAACTCCAGTGGAGACACCACTTATAATGTTACGAACCTGATCCCACAGTCGACTTATTGTTTTCTTATTGTCGCCACCAATGGAACCGGACAAATAACGGCTGAGTCAAATCGTTTTTGTTATACCGTTCCGATCCCCTCACAGCCGAAGTTTAACTACTTGCGTGATGCCAGTGTAATGGTGCCCAATAACACCGTAAAACTCACTGCTTTTGTAGACGTAACTGCTCATGCCAGAAGTTACCACTTCTACAGGGCCAGCACCCCTACCGAAACACCGGTTCATTTTGCGACGGTCAATACACCTGCAGGAGCCAATATTTCAGTTATTGATAACGATGTGAATGCATCTCTGGGAAGTTATTATTACTCCATGTTTGTAGTAGATAGTTGTGGAGCAGAACGGACCGTTTCAAATACCGATCGGACTATCTGGCTTCAGGCTACAACGAATGACCCTACTACCACCAATATACTTACCTGGAATGATTATTCCAGATTCCTGGGTGGAGTCAGTTCTTATAATATCTGGAGAGCAATTGACGGAGTATGGCAGAATGGCCCTCTGGCAAATATTCCTTATACTTCCGCCGGAACTAACACCTACTCTGATAATGTTTCTGCCTTCTATTCAACAGCCGGCAGATTTGAATATTATGTGCAGGCACTGGAAGGAGGCTCTGATCCATACGGGTTTGCGGATACCGCTAACTCCAATATTGCAGAGGCACTGCAGAATGCAACACTCTTTATTCCAAACGCCTTTAAGCCATCAGGAATTGACAGGATTTTCAAGCCTCTTGGAACTTTTGTAGACGTGAATGATTACCACTTCGATATATTTGACCGATGGGGAGAACAAGTTTTTACCACTACCGATAAAAATGCTGGTTGGGATGGAACAAGGAAAGGAAACAAATGTGAAGTTGGAGCCTATGTTTATCTGATCAGCTTCAAAACCTCCTATGGTGAATTTGTGGACCGAAAAGGTACCGTCACCCTCCTGCGTTAAGTTTCCCATAACCCTTCTCTTCAGAGGAATTCCGGCAAGGAAAAATAGCTATCTTAGCCTGAATTTTAGCATACTTCTAAATTCAATCTTAATCTAAGATGTCATTAGACCCGGAAAAGTTCGTTGGAGAAGGTCTCACCTATGATGATGTTTTACTCGTCCCGGCCTATTCAGAAGTCCTCCCCAGAGAAGTCGATCTGAGTACCCTTTTTAGCCGAAAAATCAAATTGAATACTCCGATTGTCTCCGCTGCCATGGATACAGTCACCGAATATCAACTGGCCATAGCAATCGCTCAGGAAGGTGGGATAGGAGTCCTGCACAAGAATATGACTATTCAGGAGCAGGCAGAGCATGTCAGAAAGGTGAAGAGGGCGGAGAGCGGAATGATTCAGGATCCGATTACGGTAAGTGCCAACAGTACAGTGGCTCAGGTCCTGGCTTTGATGAAGGAGCATAAAATTGGGGGAATACCTGTGGTCGATTCGGAACGTCATCTCTTAGGTATCGTTACCAACAGGGATCTCCGGTTCGAGAAGAATATGAAGCGACTGATTGCCGAAGTTATGACCAGGGAAAACCTGATCACCGCAAAGCAAGGAACGGACCTGAAAAAAGCGGAAGTTATTTTGCAGGATAACAAGATCGAAAAACTTCCGGTAGTAGATAAGAACTTCAAGCTGGTAGGGCTGATCACCTATAAAGACATTATTAAGATTAAAGTGAGGCCCATGGCCTGTAAAGATCACCTGGGACGGTTGCGGGTAGCCGCCGCCGT
>PLYR01000015.1 GCA_003153435.1 Bacteroidota bacterium | reverse complement strand
GGTGGGATTCGAACCCACGATACGATTGCTCGTATACAAACTTTCCAGGCTTGCTCGTTCGACCACTCTGACACCTCTCCGGTTGAATGGAACCCGAAATGAATTTCGGGCTGCAAATATATAAATTTTAGTGTAAAAACCGGACTATTCTGTCCCTTTTGCAGGTTGACGACCTGTTTCTCCTTTTGTTTCCACGACTTTATGCTTTATATCCCTGGATCAGGTGACTGATCGTTCTTTTTTCCATATCTGCCGATTTTACACAAAATTCTATACTAAGTCCTGCGAAACTCCGTTTTATAGTTGCTCGCAAACATTCGTCCGAAACACCTGCCAGTTTGACTTCCGGCATCATCTTTGAAGGTCTTTCACATACGATGTTCCGATTATGAGCAAAGTATACATTAAATCACAATCATATGAAACGTAAATTGATTAGCGGACTCTCCATAGTCTGCATCGTGCTGATTGCAATTTCATCCTGCAAGAAAGGCAACACCACCGAGGTCAGTACTGCCGGCAGTGACAAGAGCCATAATATGGGAAGGAACTGCATGGATTGTCACAAGTCTGGTGGTTCCGGTGACGGGTGGTTCAACGTAGGCGGTACTGTGTACGACAGCATGGGAGTAAATACTTTCTCCAACGCAACCGTACGTTTTTTCACTGGCCCAAAAGGTACTGGAGTGTTGAAGTATTCCTTTCCGGTAGATGCTAAAGGAAATTTCTACACCACAAACAGTGTTGATTTTACAACCGGACTCTATGCTTCTGTTCAAGGACCCACCTCCATCCATTACATGTTAACCACCTTACCCAGCGGGCAATGTAACAGTTGCCACGGTGTTTCACAGGGGCATATCTGGACGAATTAGTCAACCCCTGGATGGACCTCTCCCCCGGCCCCTCTCCAAAGGAGAGGGGAGCCAGAGTTTAATATTGATAAAAACACCACGCAAGTTCCCCTCTCCTTTGGAGAGGGGTTAGGGGAGAGGTCCTTCCGCCCACGCAGCCAACCCTGCCGAATTAATCCATCCCCCAAGAACACCCTAAGCTCCTATCCAGTATCTTGTGCTCAGGATCCCGAGAGCAGTTTAAGAAAAGGATCCTCCCATGGATAAAACACAGAAGACTATAGACGTATTCAATAAGTATGCATCCGACTACCAAAGCAGGTTCATGGAGCCGGGACTTTATCAGGATAGCTTTGATTTGTTCTGCAGCTTCATCCCCGTAAAACATGCAGCTATACTCGACGTAGCCTGCGGACCTGGAAACATTGCTCAGTACCTCTTAAAGAAACGGCCCGACTTTCAGATCCTGGGAATAGACCTGGCAGAGGAGATGATTAAACTGGCCAAAGCAAATAATCCTACGGCTCAGTTCCGTAAAATGGATTGCAGGGAAATAAGCCGGCTAAAAAATCAATATTCGGGTATTGTATGCGGCTTTGGTCTCCCTTATCTCTCCAGGGAAGAAGCCATTCAATTCATTCAGGATGCTTCCTTCCGCCTCCTTCCTGGTGGCATACTCTATCTGAGTACTATGGAAGGAGCGTCCAGCAAGTCGGGGTGGAAATCTTCCAGCATTTGTGTGACAGATCAGACCTATACGAATTACCATGAAGAAGATTACCTGAGAGAGGCACTGACCCAAGCAAACCTGGAGATTATCTCCGTCAGCCGAAAGGATTTTCCTGAAAAAGATGGAAGCAAAACCATAGATCTTATTCTGATTGCAAGGAAGTCAAAGGAGAAAAGCAAGTTGAGATAGCATTTCTAAAGACAAAATATTCATTTATTCGTAACCAGACATCCATGAAGCCTCTTGACTTGCGTCCCCTCGGGAATACGAATATGTTAGTGACCCCAATCGGGCTTGGGTCCTGGCAGTTCAGTAAACGAAACAATATCGCTGGTAAATATTGGCCGATACTGGAAGATGAGATGATTAACAAGGTCGTGTCCCTTTCCCTTGAAGGAGGTATCAACTGGTTCGATACTGCTGAAATATATGGCAAAGGGGTATCTGAGAAGGCCTTGTCCAAAGCCCTGCAAAAAGCCGGAAAAAAGCCTGGTGAGGTCCTCATTGCTACCAAGTGGTGGCCAATGTTTCGATTCGCTTCAAACCTCTCCAAAACAATTGACGCGCGCATCAAAGCTTTGTCACCTTACCCTATAGATCTTTATCAGGTGCATCAACCTTATGGCTTTTCAATGGTAAGTAACGAAATGCTAGCTATGGCGGAGCTATTAAACAGGAAGTTGATTAAACATATTGGAGTCAGTAATTTCTCGGCCCAACAAATGAAAAGGGCCTGGGAAACTCTGGATAAAAAAGGAATTTCATTGGCCTCCAATCAGGTACAATACAATTTGCTGAATCGTAGAATTGAATCCAATGGCATCATGGAAATGGCAAAGAAGCAAGGCATGTCCATCATTGCTTATTCTCCTCTGGCGCAGGGATTAGTCACGGGTAAGTTTCATGACCATCCGGAATTGCTAAAAAATATAGGCTTTCGAAAATACAATTCACACTTTAAACCACAAGGGCTTGAAAAAAGCCGGGCGGTGGTGATGCTTGTGAAGGAGCTTGCGCTCAAGTATCAAGTCACTCCCTCTCAGATCGCTCTCAATTGGATCATCAACTTTCATGGCAATACCGTTGTAGCAATTCCAGGAGCCACCAAAGAAATCCATGCAAAGGAAAATACCGGAGCCATGTCCTTCAAGCTTTCCGCGGAAGATATGGATCAGTTGGATAAAGCAAGTTCGATTTTCAAATAAGGGTTCCACCCGCAAGAATTACCAAGTCCTCTTTCTCTTTTTCTAATCTGTATTCTCTTATTCGCTCCCCGCTCTCCGCTCCCCGCTCTCACTTTGGTGTTCTCTTCTTAGCTCCTCGCACAGCCTCTGCCGTCCAGGG
>PLYR01000116.1 GCA_003153435.1 Bacteroidota bacterium | reverse complement strand
GAGTCGTAATTGTCTTTCAGGATTTCTTTCGATTCGGAACCGATACGATAAATGAAAAATGCTCCAAGCCCGCCAATGAGTAAAATCACTAAAAAGAGGAAGGTGAGCCCGAGGGATACTTTGGATTTTAGTTTCAGTTTCATCATGACAATATTATCAAGTCTATATCGAGTTCTTTTAGTTTATTTAACAGTGAGCTGAAGAGGCTTCCTCGGATAAGAAGGGACCAGATGTTCAGGTGAGGACGGCCAATACAGATAGTAGATATCTTGTTTTCTTCCGCTACCTCCGCTATGGCCAGAGCAATGTGTTTGTTCTTTACTTGTATGACCTCGGCTCCAAGTTCCGTGGCCAACTTGAAATTATTGATCAGATGGCGCTGGATAGCCAGAGGAATTTTATCTGCATCTTCTTGCGGAACCTGCACATAAAGCACATACCAGGTAGAATTATAATAAGAAGCCAGCCTTGCAGTCTTACGAATAATCTTTTTTGCATTCTGGTCATTGGAGCTGATACAGGCCAGAAATCGTTCTTGCCTAAGTTTGACGGAGGAATTTACTTCGGTGTCAATCTTTCTTTCCACCTGGGAAGCCACTTCTTTCAGTGCCAGTTCCCGAAGTTGAAGTATCTTTTCTCCCTGGAAAAAATTCTTTAAAGCCGTCTCTACTTTACTTTTGTCATAAATCTTTCCTTCTTTCAACCTGGCAATCAGCTCGTCAGCGGTAAGATCTATGTTTACGACTTCATCTGCCTGACGTAGTATATTATCCGGGACACGCTCCTGGACTTCGATCCCTGTAATTTGATGAATTTCGGTGTTAAGGCTTTCAATGTGTTGAATGTTCACCGCACTGATTACGCTGATACCGGCTTCCAGAATTTCCAGCACATCCTGCCAACGCTTTTCGTTTTTGGAACCGGGGATATTGGTGTGTGCCAGTTCGTCTACCACTACTATTTCAGGATGAAGGTTGATAACCGCTTGCACATCCAGCTCTTCCAGTTCTTTCCCTTTGTAAAATACTTTTTTTCTCGGTATGAATGGAAGCCCTTCAATGAGAGCATGTGTTTCCGCCCGGTTATGCGTTTCTATATAACCTATCTGTACATCAATATTGTTTCGGAGCAGGGCATGGGCTTCCTGAAGCATGCGGTAGGTTTTGCCTACCCCTGCGCTCATGCCGATATAGATCTTGAACTTACCGCGTTTGCTTTTGCGGATAAGTTCAAGAAAATGTTCGGCATTGCGTTCGTTAGTATCCAGGTCTGACATTTTCTGTTTTATTTTCTCTTTGCAGATTGCAGGATTTGGGTGAGGCGAGGATAAGCGCGGCTTTCTCGACGGTCACATTGCTATAATCCAACCCGTATTCTTTTTCTTCCGGCAGACTGAAATGTTTGAGTATAAAGTAAGCATTGAGAATAAATGAGTTGCGGAAAGATAGTTCATTCTCGAAAGAAAGAAATTGTTGCATGATAACGAAACGAAAATCGCCAGTAATGTTATGCTTTTCCAGGGAAGCGTAACGGCTGTTAATGTTTACTTCCTTATTCTGCACTAAGTCCTCCACCACTTTACGGAAGTAAAAATTGATACGAGGGAGTACACGGAAGCCGAGATTAAAGGTGATCCACACCACTTCTTCGGGCTCCAGAATTTCTGCCTTGTACGACATATGGTAAGGTTCATCAACCACGTTTACGTGGACAAACCAATAGATATCAGCCCGTTTGGGCTGATTATACAGAATAGAACGGATATTGGTTTCCTCCACCTGTGTACTGCTTGGGGAGGCGGTGAGGTAAACAAGGTTGGTGGCATATTTAGGAACACTCAGGTCATTGCTGAGTTCTTTCAGAACCGGCAACCAATTTTTCATTTCCACAAATTTCTTCAGTCGGAATTTGATTTCGTTTGCCCTGAACCAGATGTACATGATGCTGAAGATGATTAATCCGATGGTAATGGTGACCCATCCTCCATGCATGAACTTTTTAAGATTTGCAATCAGGAAGGCTCCTTCAATGCTTAAATATACCAGGAGCAGTATGGCTATATAGATCCGGGGAACTTTTTTGGCATAGAGATAAAAGCTCAAAAGAATGGTTGTCATCAGCATCGTTAGTGTGACGCTGAGTCCGAAAGCTGCTTCCATGTTTTTCGATTCTCTGAAAAAGAGAACAACCCCGCAGCAGCCGGCCATCAGGAGCCAGTTGATGGAAGGGATATAGAGCTGACCGCGTATATCAGTAGGGAATTTTATTTTCATTTTAGGAAACAGATTCAGGCGTATGGCCTCAGCCACGAGCGTGAATGAACCGCTGATCAAAGCCTGGCTCGCAATGATAGTAGCCAGTGTAGCCACCCCTATGGATGGTAAGAGGAACCAGGAGGGTACGAGGCCGAAGAAGGAATTCAGTTCACCCAGAGGAGCGCCGGTATGGTTAAGGAGCCAGGCTGCCTGACCGAAATAGCACAACACCAAACAAATCTTTACATAGAGCCAGCTGATTTGAATATTCTTCCTCCCGCAATGACCCAGGTCTGAATAAAGAGCTTCTGCACCAGTGGTGCAGAGGAACACTCCTCCGAGCAACCAGAAACCGCCCGGATAATCGGCTAGAAGACGATAAGCATAGTATGGATTGAAGGCTTTGAATACGGTCCAGTTTCCAGCCACTTCATGCAAGCCCAGGATACCGATCATACTGAACCAAACAAGCATAACCGGTCCGAAAAGTTTACCGATAAAGGTGGTACCGGTGCGCTGAATGAGAAAAAGCAGTACAATAATGGTAAGGACTATTGGGATTACCGGAAGATTGGGATAAGAAGGTTTCAATCCCTCAATAGCGGAGGAAACAGAAATAGGTGGGGTGATGATACTGTCTGCCAGCAGAAAACTTCCACCTGCGATTGCAGGAATCAGCAGCCAACGGGCGTACCGTCGGATGAGGGTATAAAGGGAAAAGATTCCTCCTTCTCCTTTATTATCAGCCCGAAGGGTGATGAATACGTATTTGAGAGTAGTTTGAAAAAAGAGAGTCCAGAAAATGGCCGAAACTCCTCCAAGTGCCAGCAACTCTGTTACCTTTTGAGAGCCGATTATAGCAGTATAGGTATATAAAGGAGAAGTCCCGATGTCACCGAAAACAATTCCGATAGAAACCAGGAACCCGGCAAAGGTTAATTTTTGGATGGAATCTTTGTTCATGTTAAATTGGAAAAGCAACCTGCGGTTATTTCCGCAGGTTGCTTATTCACTTGACAAATGTACTATATCCCGAAAGAAACAAATGTGACAAGAGTCAGACTCTCTGTCAGTGCTTAAAGGCGGAAAAGCACCGCAAAGATGATCCTGTTCTCGGATTTTTCAAGGTCAGGTGCCCAGTTAGCAGGCAAAGGTGTTGTGGTGTAACCGGTAGGTGAAGTGACCCCACCAGGGCCTGCAAAATACCCAACACTGGCTTCGCGATGTACATATTCCAGACGGAATGCAATACTCTGGTTCGGAGCCCATTCAATATTGGTAGAGCAATCCCATCCGGTAAACTGGTCGCCTGGGTTTGCACTAAAGGGATGGGTGCCTGCAGTTTGAGTGGGGTTAGTTGTGCTAGGCAGGGGGCTCGCATCGCCGGTAGGATACAATACAAGGTAACGTCCGGGGTTGGTCATCCATCCTCCTCCGAAGGTCCATGCAAAATGGTTTTGGTGGAACCAGATGCGGTTGTAGAACATACCACTTACAAAATTTTGTGCAGGGCCGAGTACGGGATCTGAATGAAATCCATTTACACCATCCCCACTTTCATAACCGATATCTGCGGTTAGGGAAAAGGCCATGCGGCTAATACCATTGGATTTTGGTTTGTTGTAATATCTTACGAGGAAGCTATTATCTGAATGGAAGCGATGTCTTCCTGGAAGGCCTGCAGCATCTGCTCCGTAGTAGTCATTGGTCAGGAGTTTAATGCTTTCTTTAGGACACCAGGTAATGTTTCCTCCAAATCCCGGCTGTTCATTGAACATGCCATAGCTCTGCCATCCATTGATAATCCAAGGCTCAATCTTCAAGGTTTTGGTTGGGAAGATCTGAATCCGAACCCCGTTGAAAAACCAGGGTGTATTATCGGAGGTATAAGAAGCCTGGTACTCCCAGTTTTCTACCTGGTAATAGGAGTTGAGTCCGATGTAGGACATAAACATTCCAGCATCCACGTTGATTCCGTGCATGACATTGAAATGGTAACCGGCATAGGCCTCGCTCAGGTAACGGTAAACAGTTGCCAGGTCATACTGGCCACGGAATGGACTGTAGTCGTTTCTGGGAACAACGGTAGAGCGGGTTCCGAATTGGGTAAGAATTCGTCCTCGTGCTCCATTGTAATTGAATTCACCGCCAATACAAGCGGTGGATAATTCCATTTCATTGTTGCGGGCCAGTGCAGTGGAACCCACAACGGTATGGTCGTTCGGATTGTTTCCGGAATAGGTATAATTAGCATCCACCATAATGATACCGGTTACATATTTACTGGTGAGTACAGAAGAATCCCTACGGTCTGATCCGTTTTGCCAGGTTTGGTCCTGTCCTTCAAATGGAATTTGTGATTTGATGGAATCTTTTTGAGCAAATGCACCGCCCACGCAAAAAAAGAATGCCATGCTGAGTAATTGTGATTTCATGATTGTAATTGTTTGTGTTTGTAATTTGATTTATTGCTTGTTAAATTTATTCTTGGTTTAGTGTAAGCTGAAATGTTCTGCAAAAGGACCCACTGTTAGAGCCGGGAAGAAGGCGAGTGCTGCGATAATGAAAATCAAACTGAATACCATCAGGCCAAAAACAGGGTTGTCTGTTTTCAGGGTTCCTGCGCTATCAGCTAGATGCTGTTTTTCCGCCAAAAGACCGGCTATAGCAACTGCCCCAATAATCGGTAAAAAACGACCGAACAGAATAACAATTCCACAACTGATGTTCCACCAGGGTGTATTGTCTCCCAATCCTTCAAATCCACTGCCATCGGCGGAGGAAGCGGAGGTGTATTCATAGATCATCTCACTGAACCCATGAGATCCAGGATTATTGAGAGTTGGCAGCGTGAGGCTAGGGAAAGAGCAGGTCAGGGCTGTTCCGGTAAGAGACAAGAATGGATGCAGTAAAGTGATGATAACAGCAATTTTGATTTCCCGCATGCCTATTTTCTTTCCCAGAAATTGCCCGGTCCTTCCAATCATCAAACTTCCGATAAATACGGCTAAAATAATGACAATGAAGAAACCCATAACACCGGTTCCGACGCCTCCATAAAGGGAGTTAACCATAATTCCGAGAAGTTGCATACCTCCAGCCATTGGCATAAAACTGTCGTGCATGCAGTTGACTGCCCCGTTCATGGACGATGTGGCGGTTATACTCCAGAAGGCAGATGCGGCAACGCCGAAACGAGTTTCCTTTCCTTCCATATTTCCCAGGGAATTGTCAATTCCCATTTGTGCAATTGCTGGATTGCCTTTCAGTTCGTAATAAACTGCGGGAGTGAGCAGCAGCAGAAAACCAATGGTCATAACACCAAAAATCATCCAGGCCAGTTTTTTTTGTTTCAGGTAAAACCCCAGCGCAAAAACAGTAGCAATTGGTAGAAGGATGTGAAAAATATTTTCGATTACGTTTGTGAAGAAGGTGGGATTCTCGAAAGGATGAGCCGAGTTGGCTCCGAAAAAGCCTCCTCCGTTGAGTCCTAACATCTTAATAGATTCAAAAGCAGCCAAAGGGCCTCTGGCAATAACCGAAGGCGCACCCTGTAAAGTCGTAATGGTATCCGCTCCATGGAAAGTCATCGGAATACCACTGAACAGAAACGCGATGGCGGTAAGGATGGAAATCGGTAGTAAAATCCGGGTAATTGACTTGATGTAATAATTGTAAAAATTCCCCAGTTTTACAGTTGCCTTTTCCAGAAGAGCTTTAAAAACAACGGCCATGGCAGCCAGTGTTACTGCTGGTGTCAGGAAAAAGAGAGAAAACATAATGATCAGCTGGGAAAAATAGCTCATACCAGTTTCTCCCGAATAGTGCTGTTGGAAACAATTGGTAATGAAGGAGCAGGTGGAATGAAATGCCAGGTCGGGAGACATGCCCGGAATTTTATCTGGGTTTAATGGCAGCCAGTTTTGATTCATCAGGATAAACATGGTAAGCGGAAACCAGATGACGTTAATAGTCAGTAACGTTACCAGGTGCTGCTTCCAATTCATTTCCCGGGTTGGATCAACACCAATGAAGCGGAAAATCCCTTTCTCTAAAGGATTAAACAGGGGGTCCAGAATGGTCTTTTCTCCCGCATACACACGGGCAATGTATTTGCCCAACGGAATGGCAAGCGCCACCGTCGCAGCAAAAATTGCCACCATTACGGATATGTCTGCCGGATGTATTATCATGGTATTAAAAGGTAAACTGGTTAATTAGCAAAGCATTTAACGGACATTCATTTATCAAGTGCAATTGGATGTTGACGCGGAGCATAATAAATGATCAAAGTTCCAGCCAGAATGACGGCCGCGCCGATCATATCATAAACATCCGGCTGGACTTTATCCACCAGCCAGCCCCACCCCAATGCCATAATTACAAATAGTCCTCCATAAGCGGCATAAGTCCGTCCGAATCCGGCAGGTTGCAAAGTGGCGATTACACCATAGGCAACCAGAAGGGCTGCGCCTAAAATTCCAACCCACAAAGGCTGGTTTTTTTATTGTATTCCAGATCAGATAGCATCCGCCGATCTCCCAGAACCCTGCAATGACAAATATGAAAAGGGGCCGGCACAGGGTTTCTTTTGTCATTTCGGGAGGCCCTCCAAGGCAATATTCAGTTTCAAGACATTGACCTTCTCGGGACCAAGAAACCCAAGCAAGGGTTTTTCCTTTGTTTTATCAATAAGGTCGAACAGGTCTTTTTCATTCTTATTTCTCTTTCTTGCAATCCGTTGAACCTGTATACGGGCTCCTTCTATTGAAATGTCCGGATCCAGACCGCTACCGGAAGCAGTTACCAGGTCAACGGGTATCTGTTCCTTTGTAACACCAGGGTTATGTACCAGAAATGTGTCGATCCGGGCTTTTACACTCGCCAGAAAGTCTGGAGCATAAGGTCCTTTGTTGGAGCCTCCCGAACCCGCTGCATTGTAATCCACCGCCGATGGACGGCTCCAGAAATATTCGTCTTTGGTAAACTTCTGGCCGATGTTTTCATATCCAACAACTTTTCCATTCAGGGAAAGGGTGACGCCTTTACCTTGACCAGGAGCCGTTTTGGCTATTCCTGCAATCAACAAAGGGTAGAGTACGGAACAGAGTATGATGAGTACAGCTGTAAGTTTTAAAGAGGGTAGCAAATATGTTTTCATAATTGTTTTGTTTTAAAAGAACATTCCAATAAATAAGTCAATGATCTTAATCCCGATAAAGGGAACTAATATCCCACCCAGTCCGTAGATCAGCAGGTTTCTTCTAAGCAATGCACTTGCACCGATCGGTTTGTATTCTACCCCGCGTAAAGCCAGCGGAATCAGGATAGGAATGATGATCGCATTGAAGATCACCGCCGACAGAATAGCACTTTCAGGGCTCTTCAGGTTCATGATATTCAGGTGCTGCAAAGCCGGAATCGAAGCAATAAACAAGGCCGGAACGATGGCGAAATATTTGGCCACATCATTTGCAATTGAAAAGGTGGTCAGTGTTCCACGGGTGATAAGAAGTTGTTTTCCTATTTCCACAATCTCAATCAGCTTCGTTGGATCATTATCCAGATCCACCATATTTCCTGCTTCTTTGGCTGCCTGTGTTCCGCTGTTCATCGCTACACCTACATCAGCCTGGGCCAGGGCAGGGGCATCGTTTGTTCCATCCCCCATCATGGCTACCAGCTTGCCGCTGATCTGTTCTTTTTTGATGTAGTTCATCTTATCCTCCGGCTTGGCTTCTGCAATGTAATCATCCACACCTGCTTTCTCGGCAATAAATTTTGCTGTTAGTGGATTATCTCCAGTTACCATAACAGTCTTAACACCCATCTTCCGCAGACGCTCAAAGCGTTCACTGATTCCCGGTTTGATGATGTCCTGAAGTTCGATGACTCCAATTACTTTTTCATTTTCTGATACCACCAAAGGAGTTCCTCCGTTACTGGAGATCTCTTTAACCTTGATAACCGTCTCTTCCGGAAACGCATTTCCCGCCTTTTCAGAGATGTTGCGTATAGAGTCGAATGCGCCTTTACGGATCCGTGTTCCGTTTTTCATATCAATACCACTGGAGCGGGTTTCAGCTGTAAATTTCACAAAACGGGCTTCTGCAAGCAGGGTATCGCTTGCCTGAGTTTTTCCTCCGAGTGTTTTTGCCAACTCTACGATAGACTTTCCTTCGGGTGTTTCATCGGCCAACGAGGCCAGTACAGCTCTTTCCTGAAACACTTCCGCATTCACTCCATTGGATGGGTAGAAATTGGTTGCCTTGCGGTTACCGATAGTAATGGTGCCTGTTTTATCAAGAAGCAATACATCAATATCTCCGGCTGTTTCTACTGCTTTGCCTGACTTGGTGATTACATTCGCTCTCAGAGCTCTGTCCATCCCAGCAATACCAATGGCTGAAAGCAGCCCCCCGATAGTGGTAGGAATGAGACAAACAAAAAGCGATATCAAAGCCGCAATGGTGATTGGCGTTTTAGCATAATCAGCGAAGGGCTTCAGTGTTACACATACAATGATAAACACGAGGGTGAATGCTGCAAGCAAAATGGTCAATGCAATCTCATTCGGTGTTTTCTGCCTGCTGGCACCTTCCACCAAGGCAATCATTTTATCCAGGAATGATTCGCCGGGCTCTGTGGTTACCTTTACTTTAATGCGGTCGCTGAGCACTTTGGTTCCACCCGTCACACTGGATTTGTCACCCCCTGCTTCCCGGATAACGGGAGCGGATTCACCAGTAATGGCCGACTCATCAATGGTAGCCAAACCTTCAATGATCTCCCCATCGGTAGGAATGATATCTCCTGTTTCGCAAAGGAATACATCTCCTTTTTTCAAGGAAGAAGAACTGACGACCTGAATTTCATCCACTCTTAATTCTCCGACTGGAGCAATAAGCTTTGCGGGTGTTTCTTCCCGGGTTTTGCGGAGCGATTCGGCCTGGGCTTTTCCTCTTGCTTCTGCAATTGCTTCTGCAAAGTTTGCGAAGAGGAGTGTCAGCAGTAGGACTACAAAAATAAAGATATTGTACCCCAGGCTTCCCTGATCATGGGTATGAGTAAATAAGATGCCTACAATAACCAGGAGCATAACCGCTGTTCCAATCTCTACGGTAAACATAACCGGATTGCGAACCATGATTCTTGGATCTAGTTTAACAAAGGCATGTTTCAGGGCTTCCTTTACAAGGCCTCCCTCAAAAAGCTTCATTGTTTTTGCCTTTTTTCTTTCGGATGTCATAATATTATTCTTTAAATCTGTTAATGTCTGCTGAAATATTCAGCGAGTGGTCCTAATGTAAGTGCTGGAAAAAACGCAAGTGCGGCTACTATCATAATAACTGCGTAAGTCATCAATCCAAATGTGCCTGTGTCTGTTCTCAACGTTCCGGACGATTCCGGGATGTATTTTTTTTGGGCCAATATTCCGGCAATGGCTATCGGACCTATAATTGGCAGGAACCGGCCAAGAAGCATAACGAAACCTGCCGTGATGTTCCAGAAAGGGGTATTGTCACCCAGTCCCTCAAATCCACTACCATTATTGGCCGAACAGGAAGTATACTGGTAAAGCATCTCCGAGAAGCCATGGTATCCCGGGTTATTCAACCATGGAAGGCTGGGATCCCGAACCAAACCGAATGAGGCGAGGGCAGTAAAGGCCAAAATCAGTAAGGGGTGCAACAAGGCAATGATGGTAGCTATTTTCATTTCCTTGGCTTCAATTTTTCTTCCCAGAAATTCAGGCGTTCGTCCCACCATGAGTCCGGAGATAAATACGGCGATGATCAGAAAAATGTAATAGTTCAAAATGCCTACTCCGTTACCCCCGTAAAAACAATTGGTCATCATCCCCAGGAGCTGCATACAACCGCTTACAGGCATAAAGCTGTCGTGCATTGAGTTGACCGATCCGGTGGAGATTACCGTAGTAAGAATACACCAATATGCTGAAGCCGGGGCTCCGAAGCGTACCTCCTTGCCTTCCATGTTTCCTCCAGATGAAGAAGGGCCCATTTGTGCAATAGCGGGATTGCCTTTTATCTCGGCATGCAGAGCTGGATACAGGAAGATCAGTACTCCGATAGTCATCACTCCGAAGATAACCCAGGCCAGGCGTTTGCGACTTAGGTAATGACCCAGGGCAAAAATAAGGGCCACGGGAATAATTACCTGAGCAATAACCTCCACCATATTGGTAAAGTAATCCGGGTTCTCCAAAGGATGTGCGGAATTTGCACCAAACCATCCTCCTCCGTTTGTTCCCAGGTGCTTGATGGCGATCATTCCTGCAGCAGGTCCACGTGAAATATGGGCCGTGTCACCTTGCATAGTGATAAGCTGATCCTTTCCGTCAAAACTTGCAGGGGTTCCGTGGAAGACCAGCAACAAAGCGATAACCAGACTTATCGGAAGCAGGATACGGGTAATTGATTTCACGAAAATTTCAAAGAAGTTGCCCAGCTTATCTGTTACTTTCTCACGCATGGCCTTAAAGACCACCACGAGGGCAGCAATGCCGGTAGCGGCAGATACAAAGTGCAGAAACATGAGCACAGCCAACTGCGTAAGATAAGTTACACCTGTTTCTCCTGAATAATCCTGCAGGTTACAGTTCACCAGGAAACTGGCAGCAGTGTTGAAACTCAGGTGAGGACTCATTGAAGGGTTGCCATCCGGGTTCAGAAACAAGCTTCCCTGAAACAGGAACATCACGAATGCATAGACAAACCATAGCAGGTTCAGACTGAGCAATGCAGCCACATGCTGCTTCCAGTTCATTTCTTTGGTAGGGTCTATACCACAGATCCGGAAAATGAAACGCTCCAACGGAGCCATGAAATCCAGGATGGTCTTTTCTCCTTTGAAAACCTTGCTGATGTATTTACCCAGAGGGATTCCAATGGCCAGGGTGATGATAAAGGTGGCGACGACGCCGAGTAGCTCTGTATTCATAGGATATAATTAGTTCATTCAGGCTAAAGCCCAAACAGATTTAAAATTTTTCCGGTTTCAGGAGTACATAAATCAAGTAGATGAAAACGGCAATGGCTAAAATAAAGAGTGCGGTCATGTTGCAGTTTTTTTAGATGTTTTCAAAAAAATCAATGCTTTTGTAAAAGAGCCAGAAGCAGATCAGTGCCGAGGCGCCTAAAATAAGAGTGTATAAAATGTCCATGTGAATTTGAGATAATTATGTTTAAATATTTGATTCTTGAATATCGTTTACTTTTTCAATCTCTTGAACAGACAAATAGAAACCAAAAATAATCCTACGTATATGATTAACATCAATCCAACCTATGAGTCTAATCACCAAATCAGATTCCCCCGTGGTTTGTTTGCCGGTTGTATTCTTTGAGCAAGGCCCCCTTCATCATGGCTTTGAGCTTTATCCCTATCTCATCACCCATATCTAAAATCGGGGAGAGTGTATACAGAAACACATTTTCAATGGCATTCTTTACGGTATTGTTCCCTTTTTCCAGCATTTCTTCTGCTATACCTATACAGCTTTTCACTGCTGGGAGATTTCCAGCTCCTGCCAGGTTCCGGGTAAAATCGGCAAAACACTGAACGGTTTTATACACATTTCCGAGCCCCGCCAACTTTTCGAGCTCTGGATTGATTGCCGGAATTTGTTTTCCTAACAGATCGGGTACTTGAGATTCATGTATCATTTGTCTATCGTTTGACGGGCATAACCCAAATTAAAGGCCATCATTATGAATTTTCCTTTTTGCCTCGCAGTGTTTTGCTTGTCAGTCTGTTACAGATGGAAGGCGAAGTTCAGTTCTCTTAATTTGTGCAAGATTTCTTATCAATATGAGAGTGTTTTCCCAAAATGATAATCAGGAGAAGAAATGGTTCTATGGGAATAGGTACTAAAAGCGAAGAATGAGATCCATGGCAGCGGTTGACTGGGATTTTTTTGTCCCATTGTCATAGGGGGTAATATTCTTATCATTCCAGGCTTGCTCATATCGGATCTCAGGCCTAATAATTATGAAATCAGTAAAATGATGAGACCAGCCTATGGTATGGCTACTGTACCAGGTTGCATACCCGGTGCGATTACCATTCACATCATCCAAGCCGTCGTTTCGGATAGAGAGGTAGTCTTTGGGGGATAGCAGGATCTGAAAATAATTGACCAATCCTATGGCTTTGGACAACCCCGGGAGGATGGGTCCCATCCCTCCGCCTTGACCATAGGTCACCGGCCCATCAATAGCAGTTCCTCCAAGAGCGGCATTATATTGCCAGAGGTAATAGGCTTCAGTCATCATGTGGACTTTCTCATTGAACTTATGTCCCCAAACACCCACCAGCATCTGAAGGTCGTCGTGTTCGTTAGTATATTCCCCCTTACCCATTGAATTTATTCCACCGTACAGGGATTCCCGGTTGTTTTTGGAAACCCACCTTACCATGGCTAAGCCATTTAGCTGGGCGGAGTTGCACCAGGGGGCCATGTCGTTTCCGCCATGTGCACCCAATTCAATTTGCCATTGCTTGTGCAAACGAATGGTGATGTTAACACCAGTAAATGTATAAGGATCGACTGTAAACATCAGGGAGTGACTGAACAGATAGTTGTCAGGCGCCCATTGTGCTTCGATATCGGCAGGAGAAATGAATCGTCCTACTTTAATGAGCATGCCCTGTGCAACCTGTGGGACATAAATCAATCCATAGCATTGGGCGGGATCATATCCATACAGGTTATTGTGTTTGAGTAATTGGTCGCTTACAATACCTTTAGCAATGGTGTACCGGTAATCAATTCCATAAATATTATCAAACAGGAAACCCCAATCCACTTTCTTGGTTTGCTCTGTATTTGGATCCCTTTCAATACGAATGATGGCCTGGTCTAATACAGGCATATTGGGTACCAAGTCATAAGACATGGGGCTGTTGGTCTGCTTAGAAGTACTTACATTATAAGAACCGTCAATCCATCCAAAAATCTTAATGCCCGTTTTATTCCAGGTGGCCCAGGGAGCAGGGTTTGATTTCTGAATAAATTTCATCAGGTAATCGGGAGCATCGCCAGGTGCTTCGCCAATAACAGGTCCCCCGCTCCAATCCGACATCGGAAATGGGGGAGAGGGTAGAGGAGAAGGCATGCTCCGTTCAGTTTCTGCAGCAGAATCTGAAGCGGAGGAAGTTGGTACAGCTGTTTGACTGTATATGCTCAAGGAAATACCAATCAAAAAAATAAAGGAGTACAAATACTTCATCGGCTATTGGAATTACAATGGGTCTTAATTGCAAAGAACGGTGCTGAAATTCTAGACGGTCATGATCGGGCTCATACATCAGCATGAGACTAGTCATTAAGCGAGCTCAGGAACCGGATTGAATTTAGACCATTCATGGTTGAAATTTATGTTTGCCCGGAATGTAACAAGTAAAGGGCCATTCAGACAATCAGGAGGAATGCGAAACTTAGGATTCTTGGTCTCAGTGAATTACAGAAATAGGAAGGACGCTTGTGGAAGGCTTAATAAATTTAACTCTTCTCTTTTTGAGAAAGGATTTCCATAATGAGAGTAAGGTGGACTTATTCTACCGGCCTCTTGTGGAGTCCATAATCCTCAATCTTGCGATAGAGAGTGGCAAGCCCTATTTCGAGAATGCGGGCCGCTTCTGCTTTATTGCCGTTGGTGTGGTTGAGTACATTCTCTATGTGCCACTTTTCAATAGCTGCAATGGACATCGTACTTTTTTCTCCGGAGCAAGAGTCCGGAATAAGAATTTCGGGAGGAAGCAGGTCGACCGAAAGAGTCTCCCTGTCAGATAAAATAACGGCACGCTCCATCGCATTTTTGAGTTCCCGGATATTCCCTTTCCATTGATAGTCCTTAAGTTTTTTCAGAAAGTCACTTTCCATCCCTCGGATCTTTTTCTGAATCTTGGAAGCATACAACTTCATGAAATGCTCAGCCAGTGTTTCTATGTCCTCTTTTCTTTCCCTCAAACAAGGGACAGAAAGTTTGAAAGAGGAAAGACGGTAGTATAAGTCTTCCCTGAAGTGTCCATGCTCCACCTCGTTTTTCAGGTTTCGGTTGGTAGCGGCAATGAACCGTACATTCACATGCGTTTCTTTGGCCTCGCCCACTTTCAGAAAGGTTTGTGTTTCGAGCACCCGCAATAATTTAGCCTGGAGATCNNGTAAAGGCACCTTTCCGGTGCCCGAAGAGTTCACTTTCCATCAGTTCCTTCGAAAAAGCGCTGCAGTTCACGGCAACAAAAGGTTTGCTTTTACGTGGACTGGCATGATGCAAAGCCTGAGCAAAAAGTTCCTTCCCTACGCCGGTTTCCCCTTCCAGCAGTACCGTAGAATCAGTGGGAGCCACTTTTTCTGCCATGCGAATAGTATCGAGTATGATTTTGGATGATCCAAGAATCGTTTCAAAACCATATTTGGAACCCAGTCTGTTTTCAAGTTCGGTAACCCGTTTCTGAAGTCTTACTTTGTCGGCGGCCCTGTTCAGGGCAAGGATGATTTGTTCATTGTCATTGCCCTTGGTGAAATAATCAAAGGCTCCCCTTTTCATGGCTTCCACTCCATCGTGAATGGTGCCGAAGGCAGTCATGACAATAACCTCTGAACCGGGACTGGCAGCCCGAAGCTTTTCTATAAACGCTATCCCGTTACCATCCGGCAGCTTTACATCGGTGAGAATGAGGTCTATGTTTTTTTGCTTTTCCAGGATCTTCAATCCCTGACCCACACTTTCCGCCTGAAAAATGGTAAATCCTTCCAGACCAATAATTCGGGCGAGAAGCTGACGGAAAATGATTTCGTCATCGATAATTAAAAGGGAGGGTGAGGTGTTCATGACCAACCGTCAAAGGGGTATAAGTTTGAGGGCATAAAGGTACAATAAGAGAATCAATCCCAATTTCACTCAGATTTTGGAGAATCCCCCTGAATGCCTATTTTTGCATTCCTTAAACAAAAAAGGGCCTATAGCTCAGTTGGTTACCCTCCTTCGCCCCGAGATCGGGGCTACGGCGGGCAAGGGAGCAACAGACACATAATCTTAAAGTGTAAGCCTGAAAACACTTTTGGAAATAAGTAAATCAGGGCCTATAGCTCAGTTGGTTACCCTCCTTCGCCCCGAGAACAATCGGGGCTACGGCGGGCAAGGGAGCAACAGACACATAATCTAATAGTGTAAGCCTGAAAACACTTTTGGAAGAAAATAAATCAGGGCCTATAGCTCAGTTGGTTAGAGCAACAGACTCATAATCTGTGGGTGCTTGGTTCGGATTCCTTTATTCATAAGCCTTTCAGCCTTCCTCTTAATACTTGTGCATTTAATTTGCAGGTTTTAACCTGATTAGTAATTAATTTAGAATTTACTTTTTAATGAAAACTTCTATTTTATCTGTTAATTTTCTCTCAAGCTCTTCTTCTGTCTCCCACACTATATGTTGATAGTGGTTAATGTCAAAGTGTAGCTTCTCCAAATAATCCTTTCTACAAGTGTAAATTACACTTTGCCCTCTTCCTAAAGCATAACCAGCTTCAAAATAGACTCCCCTTCTATTTTCTGTGAAATCAGCAATTGTGAACTTTGATCTTTTAATACTTGCTAGAATTCCATCATTAATTGTCACATCACTATCCAAATGCTCTTTATCAATAATAATTGGAGTAAATCCTGTGGCATTTAATGCTTTAATGATGGCAGGTTCACACATTGCTCTTGTTTCTGGAGAAAAGGACATTGCCACAAAACAATTGTTTGATTGTGGCCCATTTTCAAATTGAATAGCATATTCCAGGCCCTTCATTGTAATATTGAAACGGTGAGGTGCCATGCCTGGACTACTATGTGTGCTTATCTCTATAAGGTCTTCGTTTGCCAAAGCATTGAAATAAAATGCAAATTCCCCATAGGTTTTAAAATACAATGATTTCCACAAATACCTAAGTGAATCAGGATGAAAATCCTCAGAGTGAATTGACATGCCCTCAAAGCCTTGATAAGAACATAAGCATTTGAATAGTAGGTTTCTTTTTTCAAAAGGAGTTTTAGGGTAATTACTTTCAGTAGTTAATTTATCTAGAGCATTGATTGAAATTTCTTGGCCTTGTTTCAACCATTTTTTATTGTAAATATGTCCTTCAAGAATGTGTTTGTTTAAAATGATATACTTACCTAGGTCAGAATCAATAACGAAATCCTTGGGGAATTTGATCTCTAAATTTACCCCATTTACAGAGATGGCATACCAGATTCGCCCATTGTTTTGTGAAATTGGATTAATTTGTATTCCAGTTATTAAACAAGTATCCATAATGCCACTTTTTAGGAATATTTATTAAAATCACTTTTGTCAATTACATTAACCCCTCATCTGCAAAGCTATAAAATCCTTCCTCTGTCAGGATAAGATGATCCAATAACTGAATTCCCAAGAATTTACCTGCCTCTTTCACCTCCTTTGTGATTTTAATATCATTTTCACTGGGTTTAAGGCTACCAGATGGATGATTATGAGAGAGGATAATAGCATGGGCATTTACCTTTAGAGCTGTCTGAAAGATTACCCTTACATCTACAATGGTTCCTGTAGTCCCTCCAACTGATAGCAGGGAATACCCTAGCACTTTATTACACCTGTTTAAAAGCAAAAGATAGGCCTCCTCTCGGTAATTCATTTTATCTGACCAAATGCTCCTCAGACATTCATTAACCTCTTTTGAATTGCTTATTTGAGGTAATTGGGAGGGTTTTACTCTTGGACTGTAGCTGACAAAGACTTCTGATAGTTTGTTTGTGATTTCCATGTTTGTTTTGGTTTAAATAGTTAGAAAAAGCTATAGTTAAGTATATAGGCCAGAAATTCTGGATGAAAGAAACTGAAGGAAATGAAGGATCATGAACACCTCTGAGAGTGTGAGCAGGAAGCTAAAAAAGGAGTACCCTTAATTAAAGAGTACTCCCATTCAGTAACATGAATTTTCTTTGAAGAATTGCCCAAAAACCAAAGATGGCTTCCCTTAAAAGGAAGTTCCATTCATGTTGCCTGATTCATTGGCTAGGGTATAGTCACTAGTCAAGGCTTTTGTGGGGGATGTGGATAGGGGTACTTGGTGTTTTTATGCTTACAAAAAAAAATAGAAAATTTAATATTTCTAGTTGAATGACTCCTGCATCAGTTTTTCTTCAAAATAATTAAACTGTTTTTTGAATTTCAAGTACTGCTTGAATACAAAAGGAGCCATATTTAATTGAATATCGGGGGCTTCATTAAAAATAAAAATAATTTTCTCTGGATTGTCTGATCCCTCAGAGCATGGACTTATTTCAATCGGCCTCTTTAAACACTCCCATTTAATAACCCAATCCAGAATCTCATTCTTGTCTTCATTATTATTAGCATCAACATTTAAATTCTCCGCTTCACCATTTGCTTTCTCAATCATGTTCTGTTGCTCGTGAATTGCTTCAAATTGTTTTATGCCTCTATATAGAAAATAAATACGCTTAATCTCAGGGTAGCTAAAAAAAATCTCTTCCTCCCTATACCTTCTTTCATGCTTTGCTATTTCATTTATTTCATCATCCAAGCCACTGTATTTGAATAGCCATATTTTTATTTCCTCTATTGTAAATTCTCCATCACAAAATTCCATTAAATCATAAGAAGCTTCCTTTGCTTCCAAAGCTAACTGTTTGAATGTTGTGTGTGGCTTATAGAAAGTCATTTATTTACTCAGGATAAAAATCTTTTTATCAGGTTGAGAGATTTATTTAAAGAAGAGAAAATCCTATCTTCAGTAAACCCTAATCTTTCAAAAACAAGAAGCAGCATTTTTAGCTCTGAATCATTTGGTTTTCCATCACAAACTATTAGTTCGCCGCAAGTGAAGAGTAATAGTTCCTTTTGAATGTCTGAGAGGTTCTTCAAATTAGTAATCATGATATCAAAAATCTTTTCTCCATGTTTTTCCATAAAGCTCAGGGAGTCATTAGATGCAACTTCCAAATGATTCCTGATCTTATTTATGAATTTCAATTCCAATTGTGGATTCCCTGCTTCCTCATCACTACCTCCTATAAAAATAAGCAGGCAACAGATAGAATACCGTTGGTCTTGTGAAATATTCACAAAGACCTTACTGAATGGATCTTCATTCTTTTTTTCATTAATCCTTGAAATTTGACTTGAGGGTGGTTCAATTTTAATATGTAGGTTAAAATGTTGCATACATTCAATAATTGATTTCAGCGAATTTTTTAAGGCATGAGTAAATTTCATGATTTCGCCAAAATCATAATTCTGCTCTGGCTCAAAGCAAAGAGGTGAAATGTAAAAGGCATGATAAACCTTTCCTGGAATTTTGATTGGGTCGTCTATTGACCCAAGTTTCAAAACCTGAATTTCTTGTGCATAGAAATTTAGCCTAGATTCTAAGAAACGGGTGATCGAATCATCACTTGTGTTTTCTTTAAATACTAATTTTGCATCAGCAAAAAGAGATGCACAATAAACTGATGTCATGTTTTCAAATCCTTCTGGGCTATTCTCGTTATAGAACTTGAAAATAATTGCAGAATAAAAAAGAGTAGCTTCTAATCTCCCAGCCTCATCCAACCTTTTGTAACCCTCTAAAATCTTTGTAGATTCTTTTGCTAAAAAAAACAACTTGGCTCCGTGAGGAATATCATCTTCTTGAAAACTTTGCTCTCTTATTTTTGGTACTTCTTGATTGCTATAAGAGCGAATAGGTGTTTCAACTTTGCTATTAAATCTCTCTATTATTGACTTAGTGTGATTGAAATGAAAGTCCTGTACAAATAATGATTCCTGAATTTGCAGAGGAACAGGAGCCTTTTCCATGAGTTTTGAATAAGGTATGTTGCCGGATTCATTCTTAACTCGCTCACCCACTTTAAATTTTTTATCGAAAACCTTTCTTATGTCCTTTCCTAATTCATCTAAACTGTTCGGGTCGGTCATAATTTGACCTTTTCCTCCAAGAATACTCCCTTTTGATCTAATTGAAATACCTGTGGCTTTTGAGATAAGAGCAAAAAGGAGAAACATAATTATGCCAAAACACGTCATGCCCAGCAGTATTGCTGGCAATGCTGATAAGAAAGTACCTTCCTCTAGTAGAATAGTAATTCTCATAAATGACTGGTATTGGGTTAATACTCTATCGTTGATATTTACAAGGAAAGAGAAAGATTATTTCCTGATAAATTCTTTCAAGACCACATATTTTTCCATTTGCTTCTCTTTAACATCCATTTTTTTGATCTTCTCATACGCTTCATTTTCAGAGTCCAAAGGTTTTTCATTTGCTTCTTCCAATCTGTATGGGGTAAGTGCAGAATATTGATCTCCTGAGACGGTGACAAGCTTATAGATTTTGAATTTTAACATGATTCAATTTTTTGTTTCACGTAAAGGTAATTCAATTCTTAAGAGTGTCAAATTAGATACCCTCTGTAACACAGAAATACGCGTTTATTGTACTGGTTTTCAGCCAATACAATGGGTTTAAGTGTAAAAGAGAAGAAGGAAAGAGATAAGTTTAATGTTCAGTTAGGGGATCATATAAGGAAGAAACGCCTGTCTATGGATATTTCTGCTGCTGAATTGGCTAGGCTATGCTTTATGGATAAGCCTAACCTCTTAAGAATTGAAAAAGGTAGGGTTAATACCTCAATTTTCATTCTACATAAAATTGCTGCTGCTTTAGACCTTTCCCTAGAAGAATTATTCAAAGGATTTTAAGTTCCTGAATCACCATCCCGGATTTATCACAACAACTATTATAATTACCTCCTGAAGTAGCTAATTTATAATTGCGGTTGTTATAAAAGTCCAAAATCCTCTAGCGCGTATTAAATAGCACTTGGTCATTTGCAATATTTACTGAAAATAAATAGTACAAAAAGCTTGACTTTCTCATAAAAAATGCTTATATTATAAGTAGATGGGGGTCTGTTTTTTAAAATTACATTCTCACTAAAACGTGTATTTATATATAGATTTTCAAAAGAGTGAGAAATAAATCGAAGCTCGGCTAACAGTCCGCCCAGTGACTAGAAATTCCTAAATTGTGTTTAATCAATGAGTAAAGAAGGAAATGTACGTGAATTAAAAAAAGGTCAGTATTTGGGTGATGTTATTAATTATCTTCCAGAGGGGATTTTAAATAAAACTGAAACAGGAATAGGAGCCACGACCCTAGAAGCTAATTGTAAGAGGCATTCAATTATAGTAGAGCCTACTATAGCTATTGTAGATTGGAAGGTTAGTGAAAACAAGCATTGCTTTGGATTTAAAGGAGGAGTTTCAAATGAGGTTTTTCAGGAATACTTACGGAACAGAATTGGGGCTGGTGATTATTGCAAGATTTTTGTTGTCAGTGATTCAGTGCCACGTCTAATATCTCTATTGAAGGAATATTCTGCGGAGGATGATGTTTATAGTAGATATTTCTATTTAATAGATGAGGTAGAACAATATCAGACTGAAGCATCCTATAGGTTAGCAATGGCAAAGGCTTTTGATTATTATAAATTATTCCCAAACACTAGCAGGGCTCTAGTCAGTGCTTTTTTGTATGAGTTTTCCGATCCCGTTCTTGCTTCTGAGCCTTGGACAACATTTAAATATGTTTTGCCACGAAAAAGAAATATTGATCTTGTTCAGTCAAACAATCCAACGCTGGGGCTGGTTGAAGTATTAGGCAATCTTGAAGGCAATTCTTTGATTTTCTTCAATTCCGTTGATGGAATGTTGGAAGTTATTTCCTTAATGGGACTCCATGAATCTGAGTGTGCAATATTTTGCAGCTCTACTACTGAAAGCTTTGAGAAAGCCGGAAAATATTTCAAAAAGTTTAATGGTGATCTGAATTACAAATACAATTTTTTCACATCATCGTTTTTCAGTGGAATTGACATTTATGGAAAGTACAATCTAATTACAGTAATTGATACAGACTTACCTTTCACAATGTTGTGTCCTTCCAAATTGAAGCAAATACGCGGCAGGATTAGAGATAAAGATGGTTGTGTACAGGATATCATAATCTGCAATCATGATTCTAGCTTGAAGGGTGAATATGAAACTTATAAGCAAGGGGCTATTAATAGGGCCAATCATTGGATAGGTCTATCACAAGAGTATAGGAAGTATCATTCAGAGGCTGGATTCAATGAAATAATGAAAATTATTATAAAGCACGAGCTTGAAGGAACACCATTGTATAGAGAGGACCTCAATAGAAATCTCGTTCCTCACTATTGTGAAATTGATGGCGAATATATTTCATTAAGAACTAAAAGTGAGTTGTATTCCAATGATATGGGACTCGTTGAATATTTACTAAGCCAGGGTAATGAAGTCATTGTCAGGAAAAGAGTCCATGCATTCTCGCAGGATCAAATAATTAAAATAAATCAATTAGATGAAAATACAAAGAAACGAAGAGAGGAACTTATGGAAACAATTTGCTCAATGCTAGAAGAAAATGAAAGAAAACAGCGGGAAAATGCTTTTGATTTTTCAATTCACAATATTTCTCAATTAATTTATAAAAGCTCTGGATTGACAAGAAAACTATTGGAGTTTTATATTCTCACTCAAAATATTGAGGAGGTTAGAAAATCAAAAGGTAGAAAGGGTTATATTGAAAAGGTTTCGGAGTCTTATAGATTTCAGAATACAGATGCAAATGACCCATTTAAATCAGCCATGCTGAAAGCATTTTCTGGAAATCATTTATTTTCACCAAAGGAGATTGCCGACAGTTTGAATAAAATCATTTTAATCTCTCCCAATCAAAGAGCACTAGGAGAGAGAGAAGCAATATCTACACTACGGAAATACTTCGATATAAAAAGAACAAAAAATAATGATGGAAGTAATGTTTACCAAATTTTAGGACAACTGAAAAAATCTAAGATTGAGGCCACAAAATTAAGAAGTTGACGAAGTAATTTTATGAAAGCAGCAGATGAAAAGAAGGGGTTAAGAAATAAGCCTTCTTTTTATTGCTAACAGCTTTTCTATATCTTTAGCAAAATAAAACGTAGAATGAAGTTTGAATTGAATTTCCGAAACAACTTTGGAACTGACCAAGAATTATTGGAGGACATAAAACGAATTTCTGAGAAACTGAAGCAGGATAAGTTAACTAGCCGTGAATATGATGAGAATGGTGGTCAATTTAGCTCAGGAACAGTTAGCAGAAGGTTTGGTGGTTGGAATAAAGCTTTGGAAAAAGCTGGTGTTGGAATTACCGTTCTTAGCAATATTTCAAAAGACAACCTCCTGCAAAATTTAGAAGAAGTCTGGATCACTTTGGGTAGACAACCTACTTCAAGGGAAATGAGGCAACCGCTTTCTAACTATTCTCAAAGAGGATACATAACTACATTTGGTTCCTGGCGAAAGGCCTTAGTAGAATTTGTTGAATATATTAATTCAGCTTCAGAACCAGTTGAAGAGCATAATTCTAATGAAACTGTTGATTCTGATAGTCAAGAGCCAACTTATAAGCACAAGACCAAAAGAATTCCTAGTGAGAGGTTAAAAGTTCAGGTCTTAATGAGGGATGGAAATAAGTGCAGGCTTTGTGGTGTAATCGTTACAGGAGATAATATTCATTTTGATCACATTACCCCTTGGTCTAAAGGAGGTGAGACAGTCTTAGAAAATTTGCAAGTCCTATGCGCTCCTCATAATCTAGCAAAAGGTGATTGTTGAAGCCCATAACCAAGTTGTTACAGGCCTTTTTATTTATTTCTGCTATTGAAGTAGGTCACTTTGAAACTCAGTCACCTTTTCATTCACTCCATCAATCACTGAATCTCCATAGCTCTCAAGGTATATTCCTGTAATTGAATTTCCGTATTCATGTCCTAGAGCCTCTGCTATAAGGTCTTTTGAATAGCCACTAGCCTTAGCTATGTTAGCCCAACTGTATCTGGCTACATAAGTTGTCAATGGAATAGAGAGGGATAAAAGTTTACCCAAGTCTTTCAAGTATTTGTTACAGACTTTCAATTTCTGGTGAATAACTTCAATTTCATCAGGTTTTGAAACTGAATCAAGGTTAAAAGAAGAGATCAGGTATTTTGATTTTTCATTTCTATAGAAGTTAATAAGCTTTTCAGCTTCCGGCGAAATCTTTATACTGTAGATTTTCCCTGTCTTCCTCCTACGGTAAACTATTCTCCCATTCTGAATGCTATCACCTGTGAGTAAAGCAAGGTCAATAAAGGAAATCCCTATTAGATTAAAGATTAAAAAGAAGATATTCCTACTGTGCCAAAGCTTATTTTCTGGAACCAGAGGATGCAACCTGATTTTCTCTAAATCATCCTTGGTGATTGCACGGCTTACTGTTTTCTCAGTTTTAATTCTGAAATTACAAAAGGCGTAGTTGGCTCTTTCCAGAAGTCCGTTTTTGATAGCTGAATTTAGAATAGCCCTGATCTCCCTCATATAACTGGCTATCGTATTTCGGCTAACTCCTTCCTTGAGCAATTGAGTTTCAAAACCAGAAATCACTTTGTAATCAATGCTATTCAAAGTAGCTCTCTCACCAGTATATTTCATCAGCCTGTTTAAGGCTGTTTGATAAACGGAAGCATTTCCAAACCTCTCTTGATCCTTTAAAGATTGTATCTGTTGGTTGGCAAATTCAAGAAAGGTTAACGGTGTGGTTTTTCTTTGATTTAAGAGGCTTTCTCTAACCTGAGAAGGACTGAGTTCATCAGGGGTAACTGGTAACCCTATTGCCTTTTTTTCAAGCTCCATTAGCTTCTTTTTTAGAAGCAGATTCACGTTTTTATAATCAGGGTGAATTTTGGTTACTCTGGCTTTGGAATTATCCCATTCCTGAAGGCTTAACCTGATCTTGGTTGAAATAGAGGTTGACTTCTGATTTTCAGTTAACCTGATAATAATGGGATACCTGCCATCTTTATAAGAGCGTCTGGAATCCATTGTAAGCTTTAAAGTTGCCATAAACATTGGTTTTATGGCTAAAACCTGTTCCATTAATTTGCACGTAATTTGCAGGTTTAAGGCTTGAAAGTTGGATTTATAGAATCAACCCAATTTCACTCAGATTTTGGAGAATCCCCCTGAATGCCTATTTTTGCATTCCTTAAACAAAAAAGGGCCTATAGCTCAGTTGGTTAGAGCAACAGACTCATAATCTGTGGGTGCTTGGTTCGATCCCAAGTGGGCCCACAACTGGGAGTTTAACAGAAATGTTAGGCTCCCTTTTGTTTTTTGGCCATTTTGCGTGAAACCACTAGTATCATTGGCCTTTTGGCTAAGTCCAAGCCAATTTTTAGAAGGTTCAGGTAGGTTCGGCCAGGTTCACTAACATGCACCCTCACGCACCCTTATACGCACCTATGTCATTTTATACGCACCTCCTATAAGTGCTTCTATCTCCAAATTAAACAAAAGGGCTCTCATCTGGGATAATGATTCTTATCTTTCAGATTGATAAGTTCCAGTTAGACGAAACTGGGAATTAAAGCAGTTTTGAAGAAGGACTGCACCCAAGGGTAGAAAAGCTGCGAATGTGTGTGAATATAAATGGCTAAACTATGAGAACCTGCTTATTACTTCTTTCATTTTATTTTTCGCTTTGTTATCTTTCCTCATGCGGTGAAAACAAGAAAGAGACTAAGAAGGCTACCAGTACCTTTCCGACCTACGCAAGACCAATTAGTCATGAATCTTGTAGAAATATAGATACTGCTTTTAAATACAGAAATGAAGTTATACGACTGCTGCTAGGTTCATCAAGCAAAGTCGAAGTCCAAAAACTGAAGGCGTTACTGAAGCTGGAAGCTGTGCATCTCGATAATATTGGCGATGAAGCAGCTTTTAACACAATTCTGGCAGCTTTGAAAGGTTTGCCTGAACTGAATGAAATAAATCTGTCTTCTGCAAGTTTAAGTCGCTTACCAGATTCGCTTTTCCTGTTAACTCAAATCAGGAGATTGCATGTTGATTTAGATAGTCTGGCTATAATCAGCCCTGCCATTTCTAAATTGCACCAGCTGGGGGTCTTTGAGTGCGATGGGATTTTCAATCGTCTTCCGAAAGAGTTTGGGAGCCTTGACAGTATCGCCTTTTGTTCAATCCATAGCCACAATCTCAAGAGCTTTCCAATTGAGTTACTGAGATTAAAAGACCTTATATTTATGTCACTACGAGGGTCTGGCATTCACGACTTACCTTCGGAGTTATTAAAACTTCCCAAGTTGCATTCGATTGATATTTGCCATACACCTCTAGCAATTTATGAAGAGGCTTACCATATAGTGTTTAAGAAATACGATAAGATTGAGAAATTTCATCATTTATTTGATAGTGAATTGAATTTTTGTGGACTAAATCAAAAGGACTTCCATACAATGGATAGTATAAGTAATAAACTTATGAAAGGAAAAAGGAACAGACCATAAGGAGAATTTATTAACCTGGATAATCACTCTAATAGGCCTTCAGCCCAAGTATAAAATGTCTTAAAAATGGGAAAGCATAGGCATTGCCTGCAAAACTTACAACGTTCATTTTCACCCTATATTTTCAAGTTGTGCGGCCTTTATTTTTGATTCGGTTTACCGAGAATCCGATTTGCATCGGCTACGGTAATTTGAATGGGCTTACCGGGAGCTATGTTCTTCAACAGGTGCTGCGCTTGCTTACGGGTCAGAATGAATTTTTTCATGATGGCTATGTTTAACAATAAATATCTGGTTGCGGTGGATTTGTTCCGAATCCTGCAAAAATTTCCGCTTCCCAAGCCCCTGTTCGGTTGACCTATGATAGAATACGGCATAAGTCATTTACGCTCAATCTAACAGGTCTTCAATCGTAAGAATAGGAACTTGCGACCATTGGCCCAAAAGGAACACATGAGCCCCGTATAAGCACCTAGAACGGTCTTAAATCCATCCCCGATTTATATCCTGGATTTTTTTTGAAAAAGAGGGTACTGTCTAGGAAAAAGTAAAAAATTTGGCCTGGATTTTTTCTTGCCTATTCATATCCGCCCTATGTGTTCTTAGTACACACCTAATATAAGGCGGAAAACGGTCACCAGTTCACCTGTTACCCCCTACCGGGGCTCCTTCTTCATGTGTCGTCAATGTATTGGTGAAAAGCTAGTATTTTATTGGTTGAAACAGTATAGCGTGTCTCGGAGCGGAATTCAATTAATGTTATCCGGCTCACTCTCTTGGAAACTGTCATTTTATTGACAAGCTTTACGTTATCAGTTAAAGAGTCATTTGTCAAGCATTTTAGAGCTGGTAAGTGCAGGGTAGGTAGTAACCGTAGGTCATTGGCCCCGGCTTGTTTTGAAAGGTATCTGCGCAAGCTCTCAGAATCATAAATTCTTTTCGCTACTATATTGTATTTGGTTAAACGGCCTTCAATACACTTATAATCAGCTTCTCGCATTATGATGTGACTGTGAAAACCATCCGTGTAACCCCCAGCGTTATACCTGTTGCTGGTGTTGAATGTTTGTTCAAGCACCTCTATGTATTTATAGTCACTAAACATTGCTCCGGTGTGTTCAGCTACCGTGGTTGCATCTAATGTTAGCTGCGCTGGCTGGAATGAAACAAATACCAACACCTCTTTAGGATGAAAAGCATCTTTCATGTATTTGTTCAATACATCATTGAAGTAACCATAATGTTCCTGTAGTGTTCTTTTACCATTCAATACAGCCATTGATTGTCAATCTATTCCCGGCTGAACACACCGCAACTTATAAGGGACACGGTGTTTATCCAGTTTATGCAATAAAAAAGGGATTGGAATGACCCAACCCCACCAATCAACGACACGTTCTTTTCCCTTTTTCATAAATAAGTATCTCATGGTTTGCCAAAAAGCTAGGAGAACCATGAAATAAATTTTAACGTACTGAAATACAGGTAAATATTGTTTTTAATTCTGAAAACGAAACCTTTCTGGGTTAATACCGTTTCAATGTCATAACCCACCAATAAATCCGAGAGCCATGCATTAGCCCCACTTCATCTTCTAACTCAAAAACTTAGGATATGACCAACAGGGACGTGGTGCAGCTAATACAGGACATGAGCAACCAGCAAATGGATGCTTTGAAAAAACTCTTACCAACGCTTTTAGGGAAAAAGAAGTACTATACGTACAGAGAGGCAGCTGACATGCTTTGCATTAGCGTGGAAGGGCTTAAAACCCGAATCAAAAGGGGGCAAATGCTGCGCATTTGCAACAATAATCGCCCTTTGATTGCACACTCAGAAATTATGAGATTTTTAGATAGCCAGAACCCCGATGGTCTAGGGGACTTCCTTATGCTACTCTTAGCTTTGAAAACACGTTCACTAGCTTTTCATCAACTTTGGAAGCTTCAAGGTTTACGTATCGTGAAAACGATTTATAATCATTATGTGTGCTCATCTGCATCACTTCGCTTATGGATAGGCCACCTTCAAGTGATAATGTGATGAACGTTTTTCTGGCATCGTGAATACTGATTAGCTGATGGATGTAACTTTCTTTTTTGGACAGGTTGTTGAGATGCTGAATGATGGTCGTCATTTTCCGGTTGATACCAGCCTTCTTCACACCAGCCTTTATGTTTTGGTTTAGCTTTTGATTACTTATGTCTATTGGTAATTTGTTATCGTATTTGGCCAATATCTGTAATGCTTCCGGGATTAATTTGATGCGCAACTCTTTGTTGTTCTTTTGGGTGTTGATGTGAACGTAACCATTCTTGATTGAGTCTTCATTAACTTGCGTCAAGTCATTGAAACGGAGGCCCACGAAAGAGCCGAAGCAAAACACATCTTTAGCCCGTTCAAGGTTTTTTCTTTCGCCAAAATCAAAGTTGAAATACTTAATCAACTCGTCAAATTGTAATGTAACAATACGTTGCTCTGTCTCCTTTAGTCGTTTTATACCCAGCCAATCGGTTGAGGAAGTGTGTTTGTTCTTGTGAGCCCATTTACAAAAAACTTTAAGCGTTACCAGCATTTTGTTGATGGTTGGATTCTGTAAGTCGGTTGCATCCTTCACGTGCTTACTCTTGTTGGCTAGGTATTTTGCAAACTTGTTGGCCCACTCTTCGTCAATATCAGCGAACTGAGTGTTGCTGTTGTAATCACTGATGTGGTTAATCAATGTGGTGTATACTTTCAATGCCCCCTCTCTTAAAAAGCCTTCCTTCTCTGTTTTGAATTCTTTTAAAAGGGCCGTGAACTCTTTTTTACCACGTTCTGCGTTCAAGCTTTTAACATTGGATTTAATATAATCCTTTGCCTTGTTGAGGCTTGATATATCGTTTGCTAACTTTGCTTCGGTAATGTAATTCTCGAATGCTCGCCTGTATTTATTTAGGTAGAGCCTGATGTTGGCGTTTTTGCTCGTTGCTTTTGGCCCACCATCACCCCACTCCTTTAATTCTATCTTCTGACCAGTACTAATAATGGCTTTGACACCGCTTTGAGATAAGATAACCCGGATGGTCGCTTCTTTCTCATTTATCTTTTTCTTCTCAAAATACAGGTGCATCTTATGGAGTGTTGGTATAGGTCAAAGATAAATCTTTTTACGCAATACGCACCTATATACGCACCTTTATTTATTAATAACGCCTATATGTCAATATTAATAGGCTTTTAAGTCAAATAGTTCGAATCCAAGTGGGCCCACCCTGTTCAGGATTAACCTCTTCAGACTCACAGAGTTCGAAGAGGTTTTTTTATTTCGGTATCAAATTCGGTAAAGTACTTTTGACATCTTCTCATTTGAAGATTTAGCCCAAACAGGGTCTAAGAAACACTCAGAACGCTCTTCTTACTTTGTTTTTGGGAGGATTATCCGGTTTCCCGGGAATTGGGATCTGAAATTTGATGAGATTTGGGATGATTGAGGATTGGGCTTTTATGGAATCCGGCCCACTCTCAATCCTAACTTTTTTGGAGAATTGGATTAAAAAAGTGAGCCCGCAAAGTATGGGATTTTATAGAAAGTGTAAACTTTCGTAAAGTTAGAACGTCTAGAGAACCCCAACTTCTGTAATCCACCGCCTCAAACTAACGATTCACTCAATAGAGGGCACCATCCACTCAATTCTGAATAACCGATTTCTCCATTTGTTATATTTGATAGAATTCAGTTAAACCCCAATAAATCCAAATCATGAAAAAATCAACACTTGCTTTTGTATTTTGTGCAGCCCTGATAATCAATGGATGTACAAAAGGAAAGGATGGCATTTCAGGTCCTGCTGGCCCTGCTGGAAATGCTAATGTATCCGCTTTAAACTTTACTCCAACCTGGATCAGTCATACTACTTCGCCTATCTTTTGGTACACTAATCTTTCTGTACCTGCCCTAACTTTAGCCAACATTAATTCAGCAGCAGTACAGGTATACTTCAGTACAACAAGAGATGTTTGGTTTGCCGTTCCTTTTACAGAGGTTGCTTCGACAAACTATTATATGAATTTCCTCACTGCACCAGGCGATGTTGAGATTACCTGGACATACAATGGAGGGTTAGGAAGCGATCCGAATACCTATTATTCAACTGCTGTTCAAGCTAAAGTGGTTGTTATTCCATTATCCGCTACGAAACCGAATGTTAATCTGAACAATTATAGCGAAGTGAAGGCTGCGTATCACCTTAACGATTAATGAAGAAATTATTGAAACTTCCGCCATTGTGGAATATTTCCGGGAATCCCTGGAATTGGGATTTGAAATTTCATCTGTTTTGGGCTTATTCATGATTGGGCTTTTTCTGGAATCCGGCCCACATTATTCCGTCTCAATCCTTTTCACTACCTTTTTTGTGTAATTCGGAATTAAGGAGGAGCCATAAAGTGTAAACTTTTATAAAGCTTCATAAGATCGGAGAGATTTAAACGTAATACCCTGAACCTTCAGAAATGAGAATCATCAAATATCTGCTCTTGGTATTTATCCTTGGGGGACAGTTAACTAACCTGCAAGCATGTACAATTTTTTCAGGAAAGGATAAAAGAGGACATGTATGGGCAGGAAATAACGAGGATGGTGTTTTTACTTTTAATACATATGTGAATCTAGTAGTTGGAACAGATTCAACCTATGGGTATGTCGGATTTACATATTATAGCCCGGATGCATATATTCAGGGTGGCGAAAATGAAGCAGGACTTTTCTATGATGGCAATTCAGTCAGTCCTTCAAAATACAAGGATTATGACAGGAAGAAGGCCTTTCCCGGTGGAGAAAATGAGATGATTAAATATGTTCTAAAAAAATGCAAAACAGTTCAGGAAGTTCTGGCTTTGTTTAAAGAATATAGACAGGATGGTCTCGAGGGTGGTCAGCTTCATTTTGCAGATAAGTATGGTAACCTGGGGATTATTGTGGCTGATAGCATGTGGATCACGAAAGCAGATTTTCAGATTTCAACCAATTACAATTTATGCCACTCCAACAAAGATGGTCAAACCTGCTGGCGCTACCCAATAGCCGAGAGAATCCTGAAGTCAAAAGAACCAGGATTAGAATCCTTTCGGGAAATTTGCGATTCCACAAGTCAGAAGAGTGGGGTAAGCACCCTATATTCTAACATCCATGATCTGAATACAGGCGATATTTGGTTCTATTATGGAATGGATTTTAACAGACCTTATAAAACAAGTCTGAAGGAATTGTTAAGAAATGGAAACAGATCTTTTTTAATGTATGAGCTGTTCTTGGATGCTCCCCTTGTTAATGTATTTCAAACATATAAACAAAAAGGGGTAGAAGCCGGTATAAAGAAATTGGATGAATCCCATTTAACATTAAATCGAAAAAACGAAATATTATGGATGTTGTCGTCCGATTTAATCTTAATAAACCACGAATTTAAAGGTTATCCGTTTCTTGCGGATTTGATCAAATCAAAAAAAGAGGCAGAAAATGATGAAACCATTCAGGCAACCAATGCGCTGGCCTTATTCTGTACCGACAAAGCAATCGAAGCCAGAGGTGTCCTCGGAAAATATTTGGTTAAGTATCCTGAAAATCAGGATATGCATAGTCTTTTAAATCAAATGCAGGGGATTTTTGATAAAGGCGCAAATGTCAAATTTGAATTGCCCGGATATGAAAATGCCCAATATATATTTGTTGAAGGCTTTGATGATCCCAGCATAAATCATTTCCTTGTTAAAATGAATGGAAGATGGACTGGTGAATTTACTGTATCACCGGGGAAATATCATTATATATTTATTGTCGATGGGAAGCGGGTCTTGGACAGTAAGAATACAGATATTGTTAATTCCCATGGATTGGAGTTCAATAGGATTTTTGTTAAACCCTAGTTTCGAATGGAACGAATCCTAAAACTCCAAATTCTTTTTTTATTTTACTTTGCGCGAGAATGGCGCTCTTGTGGAAAAGTTGGGTCAAGCAGCGTGTAATATCCAGTTTTTGGGAGGATTATCCGGTTTCTCGGGAATTGGGATATGAAATTTGATCTGTTTTGGGCATAATCAGGAATGGGCTTTTTCCGGAATCCGGCCCACGCCTATTCCTAACTTTTTTGGAGAATTGGATTAAAAAGGTGAGTCCTGAAAGAGTAAAGGTTTGTAAAGTTTCTTCTTTTATTCCAATTGTGGCAACTAATCAATGATTACCACCGATTAATAGTTGTCCAATAAGAGTTACTGGAAAGGATTATACCTTTACTCTGCAGCTAATGAAAACTCTCAGATATTCGGGTCTATTATTGTTCCTTGGAATCTCAGGGGTGTCTGAGCGTGATCTGTTCGCTCAAAAAGCTCCTTCTAGCGAGAAAGTTCTACTGCAATCTGATTCAGTCGTGTCAAACGATTCGTCATCTCAGACTTCCATTCATATCAATTATTGGTCACTGAAAGGCCCGGAAGGAATTGAACAAAGAAGACTCCTCAGGCAGTTATGCGATAGTTTTTTGTGCGAATATATACAGGACATACGCATACCTGAGGCCGGTGAGCCAATGGGAGTAATTAGGAATGATTTTGAAATAAGACCTGAAACAGGTTTTATTGATCCATGGATATCCAGTACTTTATATACAATCAGCGTTCAATATGCAGGGGCTGTTCATCCTTGGACCTACTATCACGCAATGAATTATGATTTTATCAGAAAAAGGGAAGTTTCGTTTAAAACGTATTTCCCTTTGCGAACAGCAGAAGACAGTTCTGAACTACGAAAAATAATAGGAAAAAGGCTATTGGGAGAGGATTCTCTGTTTGAAGAAAACCAAGTATTTGAGAATGGTCTTCTTTCCGGAATCTTTAATATTGAAAACGGTTCTATCCGATTCGATTATAGCGACTATGTACTTGGGCAAGGTCCAAGCCTAGTATCGACTACTATTGCTAAAAAGGACCTACTTCAATTTATCAGCGAAGAATATGGTGGAGCACGACAAGCAAACTCAAGAAACTATTATGCCGAAATCAAAAACTACAATCTAAAATCACTTTGGATTGGAGACAGCATTTACCTTGATGATGCAACACCTTCAGAGCCTCATTGGATGAAACATCCGGAGCCTTTGGGTTTCATTGATACCAATTATCAGCGATTCTATATTCATTTCAGCTCCATCACACGGAATAGCTATAACCCATACGAGTATTTTGTGAATGGAAAGACAAGAGTAAATAATTCGATCTGCATTTTTAAGGGGATTATTAAGGTGAAGTCGGCGGATCTTGGGACCTTTCTGGAAGATTCGCTGTTTAAAACAGGAACTGTAAGCTGCGAGGTTGTTCTTTATGAAGATAAAAAAGCCCTCGCGTCAGGAGTGATTCGTGGTAAGTACGATTGCGGATACCTTATTGATCAGAACGGGAAACTAAGGTATGATGCTCTGACACTAGTGGCCGACGGCTACTGTAATAATCAATTCGAAGGCACATGGACCAGCTATAAGACCGGTATTTCAAAAAAGTGTTGCTGGGGTGATTTCAGGATTCCAGATTCCAGAAAAGACTTCGATTGGGGCACTGGGGAGTTCTCGCCAAATCAAAAGTATCGCTTTAATGGCTGGGATACTTACATAAAACAGTATGAAAATGGTTCTTTCACTCCTGAAGCGAAAAAAGCTATGGAGATTGAGGAACAACAGTGGTGGAAATGAAGGACTTCTTTGTTTGAATGGTCAGAATGACCTTCTTCGGTGAACTCTTCCTCCAATTATGCTCTAACAATGATTTTTTTTCTCACATACCTGCTTCCATATTTGATTTGAACTAAATAAATACCAGAAGGTAGCCCTGGCAAAATTATTGTGGTATGGATGTGCCCCTCTTCAGTCGCCTTTATTTGGCTTTTTTGCATCTCTTGCCCCAGAACGTTTGAAATTGAAATTGTCAAGTCATCAAATATAACTCCACTCAGATCCAGAGTTATTTCACCAATGCATGGGTTGGGGTAGATAGTCACATGAATCGGTTCGACCAAATCTGTTATGGAACTTACAATTCCAGTGGAATCATGCAATTTTGCCAGACACATGTCCCATCCTCCGTTACAAACAACCGAATCTGAATCAAAGTAATTGATCCCTTGAAAAAATCCTCCAACATAAAGATTATTAGAATTGTCAAAAGCACACTCAGATGATTCTCCATATGCATTTCTCTTCATTCCGCTTGTCTTAAGCCACTTCAATATTCCGGAGCTGTCAATCTTAGCAACTAAAAATTCCGAATTGGGGTTTGGTATCCCTGATATTGTTGGTGTATATCTCCCAGTTAGAAAGCTATTACCTGAATTGTCGGTAACGGAATAGTAAGCTTCATCATATCCCACATCTCCCAATCTCTTAGCCCATTTCCTATTACCATTCGCATCGTACCGTGCAATGAAAATGTCATCCTTACCTGCACTTGTCAGGGCAGTAGAATCAAAATGGACGGTTCCATAAAAATATCCAACTACATAATAATTATTAGCAAGGTCTGATGTTATCCAACTTCCATAGGTTCGCGCATTCCCTCCGCCTGATTTAACCCATAAATTTGTTCCTGAAGAAGAATATTTAGAAACAAAAGCGTTAGGTTGGCTCGGAGTTCCAATAATGGCATTTGAACCAAACATTGCATTGTCTGTAAAATAACCAGTGATCATTATATTATTATTTTTATCTACATTCATACCAGAAATACCATCATCCCCAGTGCCACCCGCAGTTCTAACCCAGTGAACATTTCCATTCGGAGATAGTTTAGCCAGAAAACAATCGCCTAGTCCTTTGCTGACTATTGTTATTGTGTCGATGGACAAAGAATCGGAGAACTGCCCTGAAATAAGAAGATCCCCATTCATATCAGTCCTGATCTCACCGCTATAACAAATACCATTGCCATGCATCTGTTTAATCCAGATTTGTTGGCCATTCGAATCATATTTCGCGTAAAAAGCACCATCACCCGACGCTCCAGCTAATAATGTATCAGAGCCAAAGCCAGCTTTCCCTTGGAAAACACCAAATACATATATATGCGATGAGTCATCCTCAAATATTTCAGTTGGTGCATCATAGCCAGCACCGCCACCTATACGTTTCGCCCAAACCACGTTGCCCGCTGTATCATACTTCGACAAAAGAATATCAGCACTACCAGCACTTGTTAAAAATGTAGATCCAATCTTGGCAGTTTGTTCAAATGGACCAGCGGCATAAACATTTGCAAGATCTTTTGAAAGTTTAATTGCCCAATATTCATCATTTCCAGGTCCGCCCCCACCAGTAACCCATTTCCAATTCTGCGAATAACACAAAATTGAGGATAGGCTAAAAAAAGCATAAAGGAATAGTTTTCTCATTTTGATTATTTACAAATAGAAGTGCCTGCTAAACGGAAGATGAGGTTAAACCCAATTCTATACTCAAGCTTTAGTGACATTTCGTCTCAAAAACCATTATTATTAATCTTTCAAAATTTTAACTCCTTTGGCATAAATTCCATCAATCCGCATAGTAATAAATTCGCTGAATGGATTGGGAAATACATTTAATGAATAAGACTGTGTCTACACCCTGGAATAACTATGCACTTTTAGGGGTTTATGACTGGTTTTACTATACACCTGCTTCACTTATCGCCTTTTAATTAAGGATGATTTTCTTTGTCATCACCCCTTTGTCTGTTTCTATCTTTATAAAATAAATCCCTGCTGCTTGTTTTGAAAGGTCAAATTCCACGATCGTCCGATGAAACACAGAAGAATTAGAATATACCTGCTCTCCAAGCAGGTTATAAAAGTAAATCCTTTTCAGCAATCCATTCTCGTTTTTAACTGTTAACATTCCAGTGGTTGGGTTGGGGTAGACTACAACGTTCTGAGCAAAGTTTAATTCATTTATTCCTGCATCATCCATATCCGGAGGGGAACTTAGTTTGGATAGAAAGATATCCCAGCCTCCGTTGGTGTGGAGTGTGTCAGAATCAAATGGACAGTAACTTGAAAAGATACCATTTACGTATAGATACCCGGCAGCATCCGTTGCCAATCCATATGCTGCGTTTAACTGACCATATCCTCCGGCCGTTTTTGTCCATTCGAAAGCTCCTGCGCTGTCGTATTTGTTTATGAAGATGTGAATATGAGCCGTCGCGCCGGTGTCCCCGGCTATATAACAGTTAGCTTGTTTGTCTGTTGCAATTGCAAAGGAGTAATCGTAGTTGGGTCCTCCGAAACGTTTTGTCCACCTTCGGTTTCCATTGTTGTCGTATTTTGAAACGAATGCATCTACCTGGCCTTTGCATATAAAAGAAGTGGTATCAAAATGTGTTGTGCCGGAAAAGTAACCGGTTATGTATACACTGCCGTTTAAATCGGTTGCAATTGCTAGTGTATTTGTGGGACCATTGCCTCCGGCTTGTTTTATCCACTCCAGATTTCCTGTTGAAGAATATCGGGAAACGAAGGTGTTGTAGTTGGCTCCCAATCCTGTTAATGTCACGGTGCCAAAAGTGGCTGATGTGGTAAAAAGACCGGCATATAGGATTTTGTTGTTATTATCAATGGCAATACCAAAACCCAGATCATCACTGGTACCTCCTTGTGTGCTGATCCATTTTACATGCCCTGAGGAGCTGTATTTTGCAATAAAAGCATCACTCCCTCCTTGGCTTATCGCTGTTATGGTGTCAAATGAGCAAGTGTTTGAAAAACAACCACTCAATACAAGATCTCCATTTTTGTCCAGGAGTACATCAGTACCTTCATCAGCACCTGCACCCCCCATATGCCTTACCCAGATTAATGTTCCAGCTGAATTGTATTTAGCCAGGAAACAGTCGTCCCCACCAAATCCAATAAGCGTGTCTGTGCCAAAAATCGCGGTTCCGTTCACGGTGCCGACCAGATAAACATTTAATGAATCATCAGTACACATGGTTGCCCCATTATCATCACCCACACTACCAGCACTTTTGGCCCAGATAAAATTTCCGCTTGAATCATATTTGGCTAAATACACATCCCATCCTCCTCTGCTGATTAAAGAGGCTGTACCTATTGACATAGTACCTGTAAAGTATCCTGTGGTATAAACGTTTGCATACTTATCTGTAGTTGTACCCTGCCCTACGTCATTGGTAGGGCTTCCGGCCTTTCTTTCCCATTTCCAGGATTGGGCATAGCTTAAAGCGGAGGCAAACAAAAACAAATAAAGTAAAAGACAGATTGCTTTTGTTTTCATAGTCATAAAGTCTGGCTTATAAGACGAATTTCTTTTCAAGTTAAAAGGGGGGATGGAGAACAAGTCTGATATCTGAATATAAATATAGGTTAATTATATTGGATCAATAATCATGACGTCAGATAAATTGATAGTATGTACTTGGGTATCGTTCTTTCCTCCTTTGGAGGAGGAGAGATGAACTCTACCATTATGAACACTTAAGGTCCGAATCCGCAGGCGACTCCAACGTTTTTACCTCTTAGTTCTGTATTTCAGACTCTCCTTACCACCGCTTTTCACTGGCACCAATACGATTCAGGTTAAAGCCACATTTTTGACCCAGGCTTATTTATTAATTCGCTCTCGTAATACTTAGAATGCAACCGTCTATTGTGGATATTCCATCTCGCTTGACCCACGAATTCCACGCCGACTGGACCCCTCCAAGTTAACTCCCTAAATAGTCGCATTTTCATTCTGATTCTCTGTTTACAATTATACTCTTACAATTTAACTTCTTTTTCTGCTCCTTTTTTTTCAGCTTTTTTCCTTCCTGATTATTTCGATACCTTAGCAAAGCAGCGCACCCTATCGCAACAACACTCACATACTGAAAATATGTCTAAAAGAGCCATTCTGGTTTTGTACTTTCTCTTCTGCAGTACCCTTATCTCTTTTTGCCAAAACAAAATAGATTCTTTGTCCGCACTTGCAAAATCAGACAAAGATGACAGCATGAAGGTTAAGCACCTCAATTCCCTTTGCAATGCTTATGAGGACCAAGGGGCATACGAGAAAGCAATAGAAGCCGGAAAAGCTTGCATTGAACTTGCCAAAACGATTTCATTTGGAAAGAGCATGAGAGGAGAAAAGCTAAATGCTAACACTCTTACTAACCTCGGTACTTGTTATATGTATCAGGCCAATTATGACATGGCATTAGAAGAATATTTTTCTGCTTTGAAAATTTATGAACGAATTAGGAATGATAAAGGCAGAGCGGCTTGCCAGTTGAATATTGGAACCATTTACAAAAACCAAGGGAAGCTGGATAAGGCTTTGGAAATGGACTCATCAGCATTAAAGCTATTTACTGATATTGGATTTAAGCCAGGTATTGCCAAGGCGGCTGGAACTATGGGAACCCTATATATGCGGAAAGGATACTACAATAAGGCATTAGAAAGTGATTTCATTGCCTTAGGAATATTTAAGGAACTTAAAGACAAAGCTGGAATTTCGATTACGCATAACAGCATTGCGAGTGTTTACCATAGTCAAGGCAATTATGGAAAGGCTTTAGAGAACTATAGAAATGCAAGAGTGCTTTTTGAGGAGCTGAATGATAAAAACGGAGTTGCAGCTTCCACGGCTAATATTGGCGATATTTTACTAAAACAGAACAAAATTCCTGAAGCGAAGAGTCAGCTCTTACTCAGCCTTCAGGTTGCCATTGAAATTGGAGCCAAAGAGACGGCAAAATCAGACTACGAAGCCCTTGCATTCTGTGATTCAATATCCGGAGATTGGAAGGGAGCGTTTCATTATCATATTCTCTTTAAACAAATTAATGATTCCATTTTCAATATTGAAAGCGCAAAGAAAACAGCAGAAATGACTGCAAAATATGAAAGCGAAAAGAAAGAGTCTCAGATAAAGCTTCTTGAAAAAGATAAGGAGAAACAATCGGCAATAACATTAGAGGAGAAGAAACGCCAACGTCTTTTTCTATATTCTGTCATATTAATACTATTAATCGTTGCTGTTTTTGCAGGTTTCATGTATAATCGATGGAAAGTAACCCAAAAGCAGAAGCATCTTATTGAAAAACAAAAGCATCTCGTAGAAGAACACCAAAAGGAGATTATAGACAGCATAAATTATGCAGAACGTATCCAACGCAGTTTTATAGCCACCACAGAAATCCTAAATGAGAATTTACATGATTATTTTGTTCTATTTAAACCCAAGGATATTGTAAGTGGCGATTTCTATTGGGCCAGCAAATTAAATAATGGAACTTTTGCCCTGGCTACTGCTGATAGCACTGGGCATGGAGTGCCCGGAGCAATTATGAGTTTATTAAATGTTACCAGCCTTGAGAAAGCAATTGAAACGGACACTAACCCCTCGGAAATTTTAAATACGACACGAAAAATAATAATTGAACGTCTGAAGAAAGATGGTAGCCTCGAAGGAGGTAAAGATGGAATGGATACCAGCTTAACTGTTTATGACTTTAAAACAAACAAATTAACTATAGCAGCAGCCAACAACCCCGTTTGGATCATAAGGGGAAGCGAAACTATTGAGATAAAACCTGATAAAATGCCAGTCGGGAAGCATGATAGACAGGCTACTTCTTTTACCCAACAGGAGATTGAATTAAAACAAGGGGATGTAGTTTATACTTTAACAGATGGTTTCCCAGACCAGTTTGGGGGTGAAAAAGGCAAGAAATTTATGAGCAAGAATCTAAGAGAATTGTTGGCCGCAAATGCTCATTTGCCAATGCAAGACCAAAAAGAATTGCTGGAAATAACATTTAAAGAATGGGTAGGCGATCTAGAACAGATAGATGATGTAACATTGATTGGAGTAAGAGTGTAAGGGAGGTATTTTGTATAGCTTTTTTGAACGAATTTGGCCCTCTTGCTTGTAAAGATTACCAGATTGATTAGGAAATTATAGTCATGCTTTATTTCTCCTGTCGATTTCCTGCCAGTATTCTGATTGCAAGAAGAAAGTTTTAGCATGAAGAAGCCGCTCCTTAACTTCAAAAACCTTTCTGCTTCCATCCCAGTCGTAATATATCCCCCAATACTTATAGTAATCCGCATCTGAAGCATCCTGAATCGGTTCATCAAAATCAAAAAGGGTTCTAAACGTAGGCAGTTTACCAGATTCCAGATCATTGAACAGAGGAAGATGAATCATATATGGTTTTTCTCCAGTCGGCAGGATCAACGAAACATAATTTGTAGATACTATTTTGAGGATTTCTTCCAGTTGATCAAGTAAGGTTGATTCCCGGATATTGTAAATTTTAAGGATTGAATCTTTAAAAGTGATATTCAATTCCGAAATACCGACAACATTCTTGTGTTTATTTATTGCAATTAACTTTTTTACGGCAGCAATGAAGGGTTTTATTATAAGCGTGCGACCGCTATATTTCAGAGCATCGAAGATTATCCCATCCTGAACAAGCTTAGATATGTCCTCCAAATTCGTCTGGGAGATAAAATCAACAATAAAATGATTTAAGCCTCCTCCAAGCCCTCCTGGTCTTGGCCTTATAACCGTTATATAGTTTTCTGAGAGGGAGGTTTCAAATTCCTCCATACCATCCAACATATACTTTCCGATGGTACAATATTCTAGTTTTATTGCAATCCCTGTTTTCATAAATAAATGTTACAAATATTTTTAGCTCAACGATAGTATCGCATCCAGTCCGGTTTGAAAAATCGCTCTTGAAGGAGTTGTTTCGCTTTTAAATCATAAGCTCTTGAGAATATGTCCCAATCGTATCCCAATCCCCAATAATTATAATAGTCATCCTTTGAAACGTCTTGTATGGTTTCGTCATAATCTTGCAATTGCCTGTAGATTATTTCTCCATCTTCACGGATATCTCTAAAAACAGGGATATAAACTTCATAAGGCTTTTCTCCTGAAGGAAGAATCATATTTTCATAATTTCCAGCCAATGCTACGAATATCTTCTCCAGCTCGTCAATAACGTCTGTTTCTCCTAAATTGTATATTTTAATTTTCGAGTCTCTAAAACTAATGTTTAACTCTTCAATTCCTATTGCTCTAACTCCTGCATTAAGCTTGCAAAGTTTCTTGTATGCGTTTAAAAACGGTTGTAATACAAATGCCCTGCTACCAGACTTCATTAGATCAAAGATGACACCATCTCGGATGATTTTTAAGACATCACTTAGATCAATTTGAGAGATTAGTTCCACCGCTAAATGATTCATTCCCCCACCACAGCTACCACGCATTGCACGAATAACTGTTATGTAATTTTCAGAAAGCACTTGCTGGAATTCCTCCATTCCTTTTGGACGATATTCTTCTAAGGTGCAATATTCAATTTTTATTGTGATTCCGGTTTCTGTCATGTGTGGAATTATTGATCCGAATTTTCTCTTTCCTCTTTAAAGATCGTCAGTCCGAGTTCATTGAGCATCGGAGGGAATTCTCTGAATCCAAGATCCGTAAAGTAGTTATGAATAAAAATGGAGAAAGGATCCATTTTCGACATTACGTGTTTTTGTGCTTCCGCTTCAGTTGGGAACATAATTCCAGGGGCAATATGGGTGTGTTCCAAATATTTATTTAACACTTCATGCAATGGAATCTCTTTTTGGAGAGCCACTTGATGGTAGATAAGCGAATCTATGTTGACCACAACTAATGGCCTCACACCACGTATATAGAAACCCTCTTCCTGCAATAGCTCAAGCTCAGCCTGAAACCAATAGTTTAATAGTTCATTAAAACCTGCAACATTGTATTGATGTTCATGGGTGAGAAGCACTGGGTAAATCGTCACATCACGATAATGATACCGCTTATCAGCTTCAAACTCCTTTCTTAAAACTCTCCTAATAGTTCCAATCAGCTGCATAATTGCCTTTGGCATCTCCACCCCCCGTCTATCCACCATAAAATACAGCTTCTTCTCAAATTCGTTTTCATATTGCGAGTAATCGCAAGATTCCTTTACGGGGGCTGGGATAAGGAAATCCTTTGACTCAATTAAAAGGATATTCTTTGCTTTGCGAACATAGGAGTCCGGGGCACCCTGGATTCCCATCGCCGCCAATTCCTCTCCGGAATAACGAACGCAATTATCAGGATAAATGATTTTGATAACTTCTGAACAAAGGGTGTTCTCTGCAAAATCAGCACCAAACAAACTTTTGAGATCTGTTATCTTTTCATCTGCAGGCAAACTGGTATTTATGTCACGAAGAATAAAATACATCCCTTTAAATATCTTTTCAAGCACAAAGAGGCTAAAAATGATGCGATACTTGCCGTCCTCGATTTTGTATAAAGGTTTGGATCTAAGAGAAAGAAAATCGCTTTCCAATAAGGGTTCATTGATAGGGACAATGAACTTTTCAATGAAAGTACACGCCGCTTCATATTGCTCATCCCCCGTGAGGATTATGTCCGTATGGGCTTCACGCTCACTCTTGATGGCAGGAGCTGTAAGCGGAAGCAACCGTTTCAAGTATTCCTCCCATGAGCGACACTCAAAATGCGTAAGGAAAGCAGCAAGTAATCGCTGGGTCCTGGCATCACGTTCCAGAAACTGGAAAAGGTAAATGGTTTTTATTGTTTGTGTTATCCACAGTTCAGATAGGTCATAATTAGTAACGTCTGAAGCAACATAGCTCATGCAAAAAAAAAGCATTGGAATTTTCAGCTCCTCTTCCAATTCAGTAGTGGATGTGGTCGCAGCCATCTGCCTGGAAGTAAAGTTCGAATTAAGAACCAGATATGCTTTAAATAGATTGATTTCGAATTCCTGTGGAGTTTGTGTTACATCGTTATCTACTATTTGAAAGAATGTTTCAAATAGCTTCAGGCTTGTATATGGGTTAATTATTTGTACCTGACGGCCCTGCCTTTCCTGAATCCGAATTCTCTCATGTACCGCTGTTGCAAAGTCTCTGTTTTCTTGCCTAAAAAACATGCCTAATAAATCCCTATTATTTACATACCGAGAATCCCGATTCTTAAAGCCTAGAAAGAAAGATGCTGCATTTAATACAAGGTCGCGGTTTCCACCCATTAAATATTCCTCAGGCCTTCTCGGTTGCTCACCGGGAAAAGCCACAGCAAATTCCAAAAGAAGTACTTTCATAATAGTTCGTTATAATGCCAGCTCCGTATTTAAAGATAGGCAAAACGGTGGGAATATCGCTTGCTGAAAAACATTACGAACCAGCCCTACATATACTTTAAATCCTACCCAACTCAAACTTAAACTATGCGGATCCCTCCTGAAATTCTGCAGATTTCAAAAAACAGTTGGCTGTCCTACTTCTGATTCCCTATGTTTCGTTAAACACCAATACACCTCTATTAATGACCAACGACATCATCCTAATCAGAAATGAAGAACTCCTAAACCTCGTAAAAGAAGCAGTCCGAACAGAACTCCAATCCCTTATTCAGGAAAAACACGAATCGGATACCGATGAAATCCTGACTTCTGAAGAAGTACTCACCCTGCTGAAAATCAGCCAGAGTTATCTTATAAAACTGAGGTCCCGTGGCCTTCCCCATTATTGGCTGGAAGGAACGACCATCAGGTATAAACGAAGGGAAGTCCTGTCATTCATGACCACATTCAAGAAGTAAGACCATTCAAGGAAGCATTTGCCTCAAGTCTAATAATTGGTGAATGTTCCCTTAAAATATCTCTATACCATGAGCACAACAAAATTGATTCTTCGCAGTAATCCGGGCTGTACAACAAAGGATGGTGAAAGCCTAATATTTGTACGGTACTGCCACCAAAGAAAGCAGACTGTCTTATCAACTGGAGAGAAAGTCCCTGTTAAATCTTGGGATCAGACCCGTGAGGAGGTCCGTAAGTCACATAGAGGGTTCTCGGCTTTGAACTCATACCTGAAGTCTGTAAAAGAGCGGATCGATAACATAGCTAGGGAGGCTAAGTTCCGGAACATTGAACCATCAGCTGCTTATGTCCGGGAGAAATTCACCGCCGGAGCAAAGGCAAGTGACATTCCTGATTTTATGCCTTTCTTCCTCCAATTCATTGAGGAATCAAAGGCTGAAAAGAAACCGGCAACGGTTAAAACCTATGTGACAACCCTGCATCACCTTCAGAATTACCAGAAGAAAAGGAAAGTAAGTCTCAATTGGGACAGCATAGATATGACCTTCTATACAGGCTTCAAACGCTTCCAGATGGTGGACCTGAATCTTACCCGAAATGCTTTCGGGAAGAACATCCGAGTAATTAAGGCTGTGATGAATGTTGCTCTGGAACGTAGGTATCATTCTAATCATGAATTCAAATCCCGTGGCTTTGTCGCTCTTGAGGAAACAGCAGATACCATCTACCTTACTGAAAAGGAGCTTCAAAAGATGCTGGACCTTGATTTGTCCAGCAGACCACGGCTAGAACGACTGAGGGACTTATTCTACGTTGGAGCGTATACTGGCCTCAGATTTAGTGATTTTAATCAGATCAAGATGAGCAATGTCGAAGGCAACTTCTTCAAGATCACCACAGAGAAAGGTGGTCAGAAGGTAACTATTCCTATACATCCCAATGTGGTCCAAATAATGCACAAGTACGAAGGTGTGCTTCCGACCACAACCAATCAGGAGCTTAACAGATGTTTAAAAGATATAGGACTTCTAACCGGTTTAACTGATACTGTAACCGTTACCCGGATGAAAGCTTCCGGCAAAGAGGAGACGACTTACAAGAAGTATGAACGCATTACAACCCACACAGCACGTAGGTCTTTTGCCACGAATTTGGTCCTTTCCGGATTTGGATCATTGACCGTGATGCGCATAACAGGCCACAGGACTGAAAAAGCATTCCTTAAATATATCCGAACAACCAACGAACAAGCTGCCGTTCTGCTGGAAAAACACTGGCAGGAGAATGGTGCTCACTTGAAAGTGGCGTAAGGCTTACACATGAAAAGTGTAAGGTTTACAACTAAAACTGTCAAGTTTTGTAAAGTTGAATTCCCCGAGGCTATAGATTATACGGGTAATCAACGAACTTCGTTTTGCCATTTGGCGTCTTTATTTCGCTGGTATATTTCCCTGCTTTGAGTTCACTAAATGATTCGGCATAAATCTCTTTCCCTCTGGTAATCCAATGGCCAATTAAATTTTTCATTGAGCCCTCGAATTCAAGATCATCATTGATGCTCTTCTTATACTCTTTCAAAGGAAGATAGACATAACCTTTATCCTTTTTACCAACCCTTTTGGCCTCAACATCAATCGAAATGTTTGCAAATAATATTGTTTCCAGAATGATATGTAAATGTTCCTTGGAAGGTTTTCCTTTCTTACCTTTTTCTTTGATTCCAATATCATCGGTTAGGTATTTAAAGAAACCATATAAAAACCGCGAAAGCCTTTGTGTGTAAGGGTATTTCTGACGTAATTTACTTGGTCTCGAATCTGATAATGTTTTATAGCGATTTCGCAATTTTTCCAGTTCCGATGGTGGTATGGGCTCAACCATTTCCATAAATTCTTTCTCTTCCTGTTCAAGTTCTTTAGTCCGAGAACTGCTGAAACCAATAGGTGATCTTCCGGAGACAAAAAAAACTAAGAAATAAATTTCGTTTTCCCTATGTGATCATTTCTTCTGTTCTCTTTGGGCTAATAATGTCGGAAACGCTCGTTTATACATTTTGCAACCAGCAGTTAAACTTATGGATACAGTATCTTATTGAGGTCCGTTAAATACCCAAATCTTCTTGCATGATCATATTCCGCCCGGTGCCTCTGAAAAAATGACTTTCCTGGAATTCCTACTCGTTTCCCTTTATAAAGTCTTGCCTTAGTTCCCAACTTTTTAACTTCCTTTCTATACTCTTTCGCAAACTCAAGGGTTCGCTGCTTGGAGTGTTTGGCATTGGGTTTGTACTTTCCTAATTTAACGAGTTCAGCCGAATAGCCATTTTCTTTTGCATGTGTGATCTCTTTCCGATACCTGTTGCCTAATTTTTTGTCTTTGATTTTTCGTGCCAGCTTAATAATTTGCTTTTTTCTGACTTCTATGCGATTATTTTTGAGTGATTTTAATATTTTCCGCAGCTCTTCTATATATCCATTTCTATATGCGTGCATATATTCATTTTCATAATCCTTTAGGAAGCTTTTTCCCTTGTAGGTTTTAGCTATTAGAAGGCTCCGTTTCCTAGAGTGACTTATAAATTTCCGCCTAGGCACACCTTCTACAATTACTCCATTATATACTGCCCCTTTAAATCTGTGCTTTGCCGCTTCCTGGTATGCTGGGCTCTTATACCAGGCCTTGGCTATTTCAATGGATGGAAATTCAGCAATAACAACTCCCTCTATTGGTGGGCCTTCCAGTACTTCCTGTTGGCCATAGGCTGCTAAAATCTTAATCGGGTAGCCTTCAAAAGTGGCTCGAATCTTTTTCCAATAAACTTCCAATTCCATTCTGTCCAATATCCTTTCTCTTGTAAAAATTAAATAGGCCGCCATTTTATATTATATTTAATACGAATCCAATTTAGTTAAAATACCTTAATCGCACTGGTCTAAAACATTAAGATGGATCAGGGTTTCTCTTAGCAAATTTTACAAAGGTTTACACTTTCCGGTCGGAACCTATTACTGTTTGCTTGCCGTTTCAATCCATTTCCTGTCCGGCAGCCATCAGTTCAGTAATAATTGCAAATTTGCACACAGATGAGTTCCATTCACAAAACCATTCTGAGGGAATTAAAGGATCGGGCAGCTTTAAATGGCGGAGCCTGTCTTTCCAAAGAATATATCAATAGTAGCACCCCCCTTTTGTGGCGTTGCGAGAAAGGACATACTTGGGATGCTGCTCCGGCAGCTATAAAAAAGGGAGGTTGGTGTCCTGGCTGTGCTGTCAATAACAGACGGACAACTATTGAGGAGTTACAGGAAATTGCTAAAGAGCGCGGAGGAAAGTGCCTTTCCAGTGAATACACCAACAACCGTTCTAAAATCAAATGGAGCTGTAAAGAGGGGCATATATGGATTTCGGCTGCTGGCAATATAAAGAGCGGTAATTGGTGCAGAATTTGTGCCCGGGAAAGGATTTCGGCAGATACAAGACTCTCCTTGAAGGACATTCAAAAACTTGCAAAAAGCAAAGGAGGGTTGTGTTTGTCAAAAACTTATGAAAGTGTTTCGGCCCCTCTTCTCTGGCAGTGTAAAGAAGGACATCGCTGGAGAGGACCGGCAAGTGGTTTGAAATATAGAGGAGACTGGTGCAGGAAATGTGCAGGAACCCAGAAGGGGACCATCGACGAGATGAGAAAGCTTGCCCGCAGCCATGGTGGAGAATGTTTGTCTGATAAATATGTTAGTTCAACATCTAAGCTTATCTGGAAATGCAAAGAAGGGCATAAATGGAAGGCTGTTCCGGGTCCAATAAAAAATGGTTCATGGTGCGGTATTTGTGCAGATAGAGAAAACGGATTGAGGAAAAGAGAAACTCAGTTTGAGAAGTTGAAAGGTGTTTTAAAGAAAAAGGGATATTCGTCCGTTTCGAAAGAGTACATAAATAATCATGTAGCCATTACTGTTAAATGTAGCAAAGGTCACACCTGGAAGGTCATTCCTAAAACCATCATGAGAGGTGGTGGCCTTTGTCCAGGTTGCAACAGCAGACCCGGCCCGAAAAGCAAATAAGAGTGAATTTCTCTCAAGCTAAGCAGAAAGGGCAGAACTACATTCCGAAACAATAACCTTTGAGCCTTTACAAAACTTTACACTTTTGTGGCGTAAATTGTAAATGTTTTTATTTATATTGCCAAATTCAAGAGTTCTTTGGGGCTAGAGTATTATCGTAAAATAACCATTCAATAATTGTGTCCGATGAACAAACTAGCAAATATTTTGATTCTTTTATTCTCTGTGACGTGCTTCTGCTCGTTTCTAAATAACTCTCCAACACTTTATAGTGGGGAATTTAGGGCCATAAAAACAATTAACTATAGGGACACTGTATTAACATCAATCATTTACCACCCAATGAGTTTTCTTTTTAATACTCCAGTAGCAAGTTTCTCACCTGCGAATGGGGAAAATGACGGACAGATCGCTTTCAACAACCGCCCACTCTATTTTCTATCAACGATGCGTGCTTATATAGATTCTGCCGACAGAAAGACCGACCAAGGATTAAATTGGAACCTTAGTAATTCTTCTAGTTTTCCCAATTTCAGTTATACTTGTTCAGGGAATTATCCAACTTTTGGAGGAATATCCTCTATTCCAAAATCCATTTGCAAGTCTGCGGGCATCACTATACCTTTAAACAATTTTGGAGGAGCTGATGAAATTGAATTTACAATTGACGATTCAAAATTACATTACTTATCCCCTTGGTATAGGAAAATAAGTGCTACTTCAACGAGTATAACTATTCCTCCTACTCAATTAACAGGACTGTGCGGTCAGTTTGTAACAATGCGAATAACATTTATTAAAACTGAGGAACAAACTTTCAGTGGTACAACATTTAAGTTTGAAAACCGCCTAACGGTAAATGTTCCGGCTACCCTTGTCCCTTAAAGGAGAATATCTCTTGTAATATACAGCCATTCATAAAATGAAATTATTTTTAGGAATTATTTGTACTCTAATAGGTGTTGTTTTGTTCTGCGATGGGTGCAAAAAATATCCCTCCGACCCATTTATCTCTTTTCAAAGCCCTTATGCACGCTTAATAGGATCCAACTGGCACATCACTTCCTATCAAATCAATGGAGTAGAACATAGCCACGATTTTGACAGCATGCTAACCCCAAGGACACTAACTGATTGTAATATGATCTTTGGAGCTTACTCTTCAAGCAGCTCCCCTCATGGGGTTGTCGATTTTAAATACAATGATGGAACCTCAATTACTGTTGACGGGAAAAGCATAAGCGGCAGCAATTTATTTACATATACCTTTCGAGATAACAGTAGTACCGTACTTGACTTTTATAACACAGGAGTAAATTCAAGGACTGATTCTTCTTTTTACAGCCTATTTTTTAAAACAATCACCTTTCCTCCACCACGTAATTATTCATATTGGTCAGTAATTGAGCTTTTTCAAGGCAAACTCCATCTTCGGGATGGAACTACTGACCTCTATTGTAGCAAATTATGAGTCGGACCCCTAAAAAGCACCATTTCCTATGAAAAAGGTCGCATTTCTTTTATTTGCCCCACTTATCTTCACTACAACTCTATACTCACAGAAAATTGCGGATGGCGATTCCAACCGGATGGGTAAAAACTATATCGGAGTAGAACTAGGCGGTACTGGTCTATCTTATTCCCTGAGCTACGAAAGAAACCTTTCTATAAAAGAGAATCTAATTCAAAGTCTTAAAATAGGAGTCAGCAAATCCTTTTTTGACGGTGTTGACCAATATTTTATACCTGTAGATTATACTGCCTATTTTGGCAAAGGAAATTTCCAATTCTTCGGAGGACTTGGAGTTACAATACTTCTAAGCCCATCGGCATTTCCATCCAACGCCCGTGACAGGAGTGATTATAAGCAACTCTACCAAACAAATCCATCTTTAGCACTGAACAAGTATGGGACGACCCGGTATGAGCTACCAGCGGATATTGCTTATACGCTTCGGGCTGGTGTAAGGATTGGAGCCAAAAGACGATTCACATATTTTGCTTACATGAATTGCTTTTATATCCGGCTTACGATGGATTATTATTTTCAACCGCTTTGGTTGTCTGCTGGATTAAGTATGAAAATTTCCAAATAAATATTTTGCGTTTCGTTTGATTGGACAGTTTTTACAAAACATTACACTTTTCAAAGAATTCTTATCAAAAGAACGGTTTCTCAATCTCTCGAAATCCACTCAAATTTATTCGGTATCAAATTCGGTAAAGTGTTTCCTGGGTTTTCCTGAGTTCTGTGATCGATTCAGAATCGTTTAAAAATGAATGAAGGGTCGTTTATACAGGTTAAAGGTATTGTAGGCTATTTATGTGGATGGTCCAAGTGGGCCCACCACTAAACCTGATAGACCGTTGAAGACTAACACTCTGCAACGGTCTTTTTTATTTGGTTGACGGGCTAGTTGACGAATAGTCAAAGAGTTAATAGGGAATTTTAGAGCTTTTTGTGTGGATGTGAAAATGTACGATTTAACCCTCATAGCAGAGTGTACTACGATCGTACAAGAGTGTGCTACTTGAGTAGAAGAGTGTCCTACTAGAGTAACAAACTGTGTTTCTAGCATAGCAGAGTGTGCTATTCGAGTAGCTCAGTGTCCTACTAGAGTAACAAAGTGTGTTACTA
>PLYR01000124.1 GCA_003153435.1 Bacteroidota bacterium | reverse complement strand
TGATTATTATTAAATTTACATGTAAATGGTCAGAAAAACTGTGCTTTCCTACGTATTAGTTTTAGCAGTGCTCCTGATCATTTCGTCATGCAGGCGGGGCGGACCATCCTGGGATACGGATATCAGCAGCCCAATCTTCAAAACATCTTTTGGAATTGACAACCTTATTACTGATTCACTTCTAGTAAAAAATCCCGATTCCACACTGACCTTGACATATAAGAGCAATCTGTATAATTTTGCGTTAGATTCTCTTATTAAAATTCCAGATACAACCATCAAAAACACGTATGTACTTCCTCTCCCGTCCTATCAATTCAATTGTGGTCAGGCAATTACTCCAGCATATCCAGGCAATACCACACAAACTTCTTACCCTTTAAATGGAGTCGGACTCAAAACCTGTATTCTGCGTTCGGGTTTGATGGGAGTAGATATCGTCAACAAAGTAAGAAAAAAAATAAAAATTCAGTATCAGATACCCTCAGCCACGCTTAATGGTGTTCCCTTTAATACAGTTGCATGGGTAGATGGAAGAACCGGAAACATGCCTGGTCATACCCATGCCGATTATGATCTTTCAGGCTATACTATTGACATGACGGGGCCAAATCACAATTCAATCAATACGGTCCTGACCACGATTAATGCATGGATAGACCCTACTTGCTCCGACACGGTTTATGTAACAAACAATGATCCACTGGTGATCAGTACAAACTTCAAGCAAATGGTTCCGGAATATGCAAAAGGGTATTTCGGACAAACGGTTCAGAACGCAGGACCTTCTGAGAATAATTTTCCTTTGTTTTCCAAAATCTCCTCCGGAAGCCTGCTTTTACAAAGCGTTCAACTGGAGTTTCATGTTGAAAACGGGATTGGAGCGGATGCAAGAGTTATCATACCTGATATTTATTCCCGTAACTCCAGAACCGGATCCACTATTCACCTTACGGCTCCTATTATCAGTAATCCTATAAATCTGAATCGGGCAACCGAAACCTTTTCCATTCCACCGGAAGTTCCATCTCTATATTCTATCACGTTGAATAATAGTAATTCCAATATTCGGAATCTGGTACAGAACTTACCTGATAAAATTGGTTATAAAATGGGGATCTATCCGAATCCAATGGGTAATGTAAGCGGGTTTAACGACTTTATTTACTACGGTTACGGGATCAAAGCAGGTTTAGATCTTACTATTCCTCTGTCTCTCGTTGCAAACAACCTCACACTTGCTGATACCGTTCCGGTTAATTTTGATCAAAGCGCCTCCAATATTGAACGTCTGCACCATTGCCTGCTAACCTTATATGCCTCCAACGGGTTCCCCTTTACAGCCAATATTCAGCTGTATACCCTAGACAAAAACAATATGGTGACTGATTCTCTTATAGGAACCAACAATCTGATCGACCAAGCCCCTCTGGATGCGAATCTTAAAGCCATCGATCAAAGACAGACAATACTCGAAATCCCCGTAGGAGCACAAAAGATCAACGATTTGATTCACGCTAAGAAAATCCTCATCATTGCCCGTTTCAACACAGGCGCCAAGCCCAACTACATCAAAATATATAATGATTACCGTCTAGACTTCAGACTCAGTGGGGACTTCAATTATACGATCAAACTACATTGAGGTGAAGAAAATTTCGCTAATCTTAATCCTCTTCTTTTCTTGCTCTGCTCTGTTTGCCCAGAACAACTCCCCATTTTTTGAAATGAATTCAGACACTACGATCCGATGCGCTGCAGGAGTATTCGCGAATTACGATGTCGGGTCCAATGCCATTACGAATAGTTTCATCAATAAATTTTACTCCGGACAATTCATTGATTCCACCCAAAAATCGCGGGTAAGAAATAAACTAACTAACAATAACCGATTAGGAGGGGATGTAAATGGAGGAATTTTTTATATGCAGAAACTCGATTCTGCAACCCATCACAAAAATGTATCCTGGTTCGTTTCCGCAAAGTCAAGACAACATATAAACATGGCATTCAGCAGGGATTTGTTTAATGTTGCATTTTATGGGAACGATGGATACAAGGGTCAGACCGCTGATTTCAGTGGATTCAATATGAGTCTGGTTCAATATCAGCAATTTCAGGCCGGACTCTGCTCGGATAGATTCGGAGTTGGATTATCCGTATACAATGGCCAACAGTTTATGATGCTCCAGGCAAAGACTGCTACCATGTATACCAGTACATTCGGCGATTATATTGATTTTAAAACCAGTTACAGCATGATTACCTCAGACCAGGCTCACACCAACCCTGGGGCAATGAATGGTATCGGTACCGGACTTGATTTTTATGCCCGCATGCCTCTGCAACTTGCAAATGGTCAAAAAGGAGATCTCTTCATTCAGCTGGCAGATTTCGGATTTATTCATTGGAATTCCCAGACAAACCATTATAAAAATGACACCACTTTTCACTTCGACGGATTTGTAGTAAAAAATGCATTTCAGCTCGCAGATAGTTCCGTTCATTATTCGGCAAAAAATGTGATCAATGCCAAGCCTTATCAACAAACAAGTTATGCCTCCTATCTCCCGGCAACTCTTGATGTCAAGTTCGTTCCGAGTGGAATAAAATATCAGTGTGTGATCGGAATCCGGTATCGATTTGTCAGCGATTATAATCCGTATGGTTATGGCCAGTTCCGGTACCACTTTGGAAAAAAATACACCCTGGTTGCTGAGGTAGGTTATGGAGGCTATGCGAATTTCCAAAGCGCTCTAACCCTGCAAGCTAAATTCAATAATGGGATGAGTATACATCTTGGCACGAATAACATTCTCGGCTATATAATTCCCGATTATACCTGTGGACAAGGTGCATTTATATCTTTTTCAAAAACATTTCGTTAAAGAAAAAGGCTAAGCAACTGATCATGAAAAAATGGTTTTCTCTCTTTCTTTGTCTTTGGGTTGGCCTTCTGCCTGCCCAAAGTATCTTTTTTGAGAATACCATTGGAGGACCTTCACAGGACATTGGACGTTCCGCCATTCAAACATCCGATAACCAATTTGCTGCTGTAGGATATACCAGCAGTTTCGGAGGAGGAAACTCTGACGTGTGGCTCGTTAAAGTATTACCCACTGGCTTTCCCCGATGGACGAAAACGTTTGGGGGAACTGGAGTTGACCTGGGCATGTGCCTCCGGGAAACAAAGCCCGATCAGGGTTTAATTATAGCTGGCTATACCGATAGTTATGGTGCAGGTGGGTACGACTGTTACCTGATTAAAACTGATTCAACCGGAACAGCACAGTGGACCAAAACCTATGGAGGAGCCGACTGGGATATGGCCTACTCCGTAAGTCTGACCTCTGATGGAGGATATATCCTAGTCGGTGGTACTTACAGCTATGGTACAGGAGACGAAGATGTTTACCTGATTAAAACGAATGCGATCGGAGATACCCTCTGGACCAGAACATTCGGAGGAAAGAAACAGGATGAAGGGCGCTCCGTGAAACAAACAATTGATGGTGGTTATATAATCGCTGGAACCACAAAAAGCTTCAGAGATACCGTCAATGGTGATGCCTATATCATCAGGACAGATCCGAATGGGAATATGCTTTGGCAGAAAAGTTACGGAGGCCCGTTTACCGATTATGCACATGATATCATTGAATTTGCTGATTCGACCTTTTATTTTGTGGGTGGCTCTTACAGTTACTGCCAGGGCACCCCAGGTTCGAATGAGGATGTGATCACAGGAAAATTGGCCTCCACCGGTGATTCTCTGCACATCCTGAATTGGGGAGGCAGTGCTGATGACGGGGCAGAATCCATGATCGAGCTCACTCCTACCCGCTGCATCGTACTCTGCAATACCAAATCATACGGTTATGCAAATAATACATTTGACTTTTGGGCATTCTACTCCGATCAATATGGGGATTGGATCACTGGGAATACCTTTGGAGATTCGTCCATGCCCAGTGATGAAGTGGGTTATTCAATTTGCCGTACAAATGATAATGGTTATTTGATGTGTGGGTACTCTACCGGTTTTAAAACGAATGGAATACCGGACTTCTTTCTGGTTAAAGCAGATTCTCTCTTAGGCACTCCACCAATTATCGCTGGAATAGCGTCTTTTTTAGTTAGCCATATCAGGGTCAGTCCTCTTTATCCGGATCCTGTAACCGATCATGCCTTCCTGGATATTTCATCACCTGATAAATCCGGGCCTGTTAAGATCAGACTGTTTGATGTATCAGGAAGAGATCTGACTGAAGAATTGCAAGTGGAACAGGTGGAAATTAACGGTGATACAAAACTAATGCTCCGGTTTAACAAGGCTGGCCTGGAACCCGGCATGTACTTTTATGAATTAAGAATCGGGGGGCAATCCGGTAGCGGAAAGTTCATTCTTCATTAACCGATTTATCCATATAGTACAAACACAAGGCCGCTATCGGTGTTTCAACGACCCTACCTAACTGAATTCCCTTTTCTTCTCCTACTCTTCGGAGGATATTGCTGAACCAAAATGCAACCGAACCAGTACAGGAAAGAGTGTGTTCTTTCCACTGAGGGTATTTGCAAATATGTTTATCGAAGAATGCACGAAAGGCATTCGCAACCAGATCCGAACAGTAAGAGTCATTGATGTTCTGAAAAATAAATTTGCTAAAGGAAGCCAAAAAACGATTTGGGAATTGTTCCTGATAGGTCTTTTTCAGAATCTCTGAATTGCTGAGTTTAAATCTCTGTTCAAACGTATTTCGGAGAACTGGAGGAATTTCATCGTTGAGATATGCTGCTAAAAATTGTTTGCCTATGTAGGCCCCACTTCCCTCATCTCCTAGAATAAAACCCAAAGAGGTTCTTTGTTCGGAGATCTTTTCCCCATCATAATAACAGGAATTCATCCCCGTACCCAGTATACCTACAATTCCGGCTTCCTTTCCGCATAATGCGCGGGCTGCGCCCAGCATGTCACTTTCCACTGAAACAGACGTTCCAGGAAAAACATTGAGGATCGATGATTCCATTTTATCCCGGTTTTCACCACTCCCACAACCTGCCCCATAGAAATAAATTTCAGGCAACAGTCCATCAAAGTGTTTCTTAAAATGCAGACTTACTTCTTCCAATGCTAAGCTCAAATCTGAAGAGCTCATAAAATAAGGGTTTAACCCTTGAGTGGAAAAAGGAAAGATTTGCCCGGCTGGATTTATAAAACGCCAGTCTGTCTTGGTTGATCCGCTATCTGCGATGAGCTTCACTGTTTTTGTTTCCTTTTACTGATTGTAAAAATGGACCTGGTTATCACGAACCGGCGGATAAGTTCCGCCTCCCCTTTTGTGATCTTTGCCTTTCTTGACATTTTAGGGAGAATGTCTTCCCATTCGTCTTCCTGATAATCTCCGGGTTTATAGAGTTCATGGCACCGACCGCATTTCCCTGTATAAAGACTGTAGCCCTTCTTCAATGAGTCCAATACGACATCATTCCACCTGGTCTTCGCAATGGCAACTTCATTTTCAGAGGGTATCATCTGCAGGTGTCTGCAGGCAAACAGAAAAAGGCAAAAAATAATGCAAATGGATCGTATCAGGAGAACAAAAATTTATTGGGGCTAAGAATATCGTTTCGGATTGCATAAAGGACGAGACCTGCAGTGTTGTTCACCTGCAACTTATTCATAATATTTTTCCGGTGAGTATTTACCGTATGTGGGCTCAGGAATAGTTTTTCCGCGATCTCCTTATTACTTAAACCTTCAGCAACATGTCTAATAATTTCAATTTCACGCTCAGTCACGGCAAGTCCCGCACAACTAGTATCAGAACGACCCATAGATAACGCATCACCATTTGTGAGCTTTTCAATGATCTTTCCGCACAAAAAACGTTTGTGCTTTGCGGTATTTTGTATGGCTTCAAGGATTTCCACTTCTTCGCATTCACGGAGCAGAAAACTAGTAGCACCTTGATTCAATGCCTGAGTAATATCTGACTGATAATCAGGATTGGAAATAATCAATATACCCGTTAACGGGGAAAGTATCCTAACCTTCTTAATCAACGCTGCCCCTTCTTCAAAGTGTTTGTAATCCAGAATAAGAACATCCGGATGGAAGAGGGAGAGTGATTGCATCATCTCCTTTACATTACTTGCTGAAGGAATCAGAACAAACTCCGCTTGTTCTTTTACAAAAGATTCAATTCCCTTTCGAACCAGGAAATCAGGATCGGATGCAAGAATGGAAATTTTACCTGACATGTTATTTAGAATAATTTTAAATAATATACAAATGTAACAGGCAAATGTGAGGGATGCAAGATCCTGACGGTCCTTTTTTACACTCTTTATGAAAAGTAGTCCGAGAAAATGAAAAGAAGGCTTATCATCCTCATTTTCAAGCCAATTCAGCAGATTTCTTCTCTACATCAAACCTCATACCTTCGTAGGAGAGATGTGAGTTTGGAAAAACCCTCCTGGCTTCCTCGAGAAGGGGTGAAAGATCCGTATATCGGGCAGAGTAATGACCAAGGAGCAAAACACCAACCTTTGCCTTCAAGGCAACATTTCCGGCATCCTGTGCTGTACTGTGGTTAGTCTCTATCGCCCTTTGTTTCATTTCCTCTGTAAAAGTAGATTCATGATAAAGGAGGTCAACACCTTTCACCTGCTCAATAACATGTTCGTCATAACAAGTATCGGAGCAATAAGCGTAGGAATGCGTTTGGGTCTCAGGGAAAGCAAGTTCAGAATTTGGAATCCGCGAATGGTCAGGAGCAATAAAATCCTGTCCTTGTTTAATAGCTGGAATGGCAGAGGGTGGAATCTTGTAGGATTCTATTGCATCTTTTTTCAGGTTCCGGGGTTTAGGCTTTTCAGAAAACAAGAATCCACAACAAGGGATCCGGTGGTTCAGAATGATCGTTTTGACCAGTACCTTCTCATCTTCAAATATCAATTCCTGTTTGGATGAATCGTGAAATCGGTAATTGATTTCATAATTAAGCACGGTAGCTGAATGCTTCAGCTGGACATTAATTATTTCCTCCATACCCGCAGGGCAATAGAGCCAGAGGGCTTTCGTTCTTCCAAGCAGATGCATAGAAGAAAGCAGACCCATGAGACCCAGGTAATGGTCGCCATGCAAGTGACTGATAAATATATGATCAATGCGCTGAAACTTTACCTTGTATTTCCGAAGCTGAATCTGAGTAGCTTCACCACAATCTATTAAAAAAAACCGCCCGGCTACCTGAAGCAGCTGGGCGGTTGGATTTCTTGTCGAAGTAGGAGTAGCAGAGCTACAGCCGAGAATAGTTAGCTCAAAAGGAGACATCAATGAGCTGAAACAATCATTCTGCGGGTAACGGTTTTGCCCCCGCTCTGAAATGAGTAAAGATAGATCCCTGGTGTAAGGGAAGAGGTATCAAAGCTAAGAGTGTTGTTACCACGGTCTGCATGAACAGAGCGATCTGTGATCAGGCTCCCCAGCATATTGTAAACCCGGAACTGAACATTATCCGTAGAAGGCATCCAGTAGCTGATTTCGGTACGGCCATCTGTTGGGTTCGGTGTGTTCTGAAACACAGAGAACTGATCGAGTTGAACCTCGTTGATTCCTGCTGCGAAAGGAATGATAGTAATGGTATACTTCTGATTTTTGCTGGTTCCCGCGTTCGTCGGGCTGCCTGCTATGCTCACTGTTGCATGGTAATAAACCGTAAGTGGGTAAATCCCATTATGAGTCGGCCCTCCAGTTGATTGTCCGGTAGTAGGAGTCCCCATAATCATAAGGCATCCATTCGTTCCTCCTAGAAATTTTCCATTGGCTGGGTTAGTGCTATATGAAAAGCCGGTAGGCATTCCTATAACGCTATCCATCTGAACATTATCAATCGGAAGAAGTCCAAACGGTGCAACAGTTGTATCTGCAAGCACACGTACCTGTACAACTTGTGAAAATGGAACCGTTTCTACAGCGGAAGGAAAACCTGTTGCAGGGTAATATCCGGGAGTAGTTAAACTAGAATTGATCGTACACTGACCAAAGGATTGAATGGCAGTTACAGCAAATACGCTAACGAATAAAAGTAATTTTCTGTTCATAGGTTGGGTTGGTTAGTAAATTCAGGCTTCATTCTCCATATCCCGTTCAACTTCTTCGCCTATAAGCAAATCAATGCTTTCAACAAGTGTTGGAGCGATACTGAGAATACTATCGAGTTGGGAAATAGCGATTAGTTTTTTTACAGGTTCCTGCAAACCGGTAAGTACAAAGGAACCGTGAGCATTTTTACAGAGACGATTTGCAACGAGGATCGAGCTAAGACCAGAAGAGTCGCAATATCTAGCTTCAGTCATATCAATAATCATGTTCCTTACTCCGTCTGAGTTAAGGACAACCAATTCAGATTTCAAAGCAGGAGCAACATTGCTATCCAGCTTATCGACTTTAATTCTGATTACAGAATATTTTTCTTGTCTGTCTATCTCGAACATAATCTTTTCAAATTCACTTTAATCAGAACAAAAATAAGTAAAAATATGATAAGTTCCACGCTATAAAAGCGCAATTCGAGGTTAATTTTCACTCCTGCCGGCAAGGAGATAAAGAACTGCCATTCGCACCGCAACCCCGTTTTCGACCTGCTCAAGGATGATAGATTGATCTGAATCGGCTACATCGCTGGTGATCTCTACTCCTCTATTTATGGGACCGGGATGAAGGATCAGAATTTTCTTATTCAGGGAGTCCAGAAGCTTTTTATCAAGACCATATTGCATGGTATATTCTCTCAGAGTGGGAAAGTATTTAATCTCCTGCCTCTCCAGCTGAATTCTCAGCATATTGGCTACGTCGCACCATTCAAGGGCTTTCCTCAGGTCAAATTCAACTTCAACTCCTAGCTCAGAGATATGCTTTGGCATGAGTGTTGTCGGTCCACAAACCATTACTTCCGCACCCAACTTTTTCATACAGAGAATGTTGGATAAGGCGACTCTGGAGTGAAGAATATCCCCTATGATTGCTACTTTTTTCCCTTTCAGGCTACCAAGTTTTTCACGTATTGAAAATGCATCTAGTAAGGCTTGGGTAGGGTGTTCGTGTGCCCCGTCGCCTGCATTGATGATTTTCGCATCCACATGCTTTGAAAGGAAGAGTGCCGCGCCAGGATTTGCATGACGCATAACCACCATATCCACTTTCATGGCCAGGATATTATTAACCGTATCAATTAATGTTTCTCCCTTTTTAACAGACGAGCCTGAAGCAGAGAAATTAATCACATCGGCACTTAGTCTCTTTTCCGCAAGTTCGAACGAAAGCTTTGTGCGGGTGGAATTCTCGAAGAAAAGATTCGCAATCGTGATATCCCTCAGTGAAGGAACCTTCTTGATAGGACGATTAATTACTTCCTTGAAATTTTCAGCGGTTGAAAAGATCAGTTCAATATCATCTACTGTTATGTCTTTGATACCGAGCAAATGCTTTGTGCTGAGTCTTGTCATAGTTCACCCTATTGGTTAATCATTTGTCAGGAGCCAGACCCTGTCTTCTGATTCAGTTTCTTTCCAATCAACCTTCACTTTTTCAGAAGCAACGGAATCAATTGTTCTACCGATATATTTAGCCTGAATCGGCAGATTCCGGCTGAATCTCCGATCTATCAATACAACCAACTCAACATCAGCGGGTCGTCCAAAAGCCATCATTGCATCAAGCCCTGCACGAATAGTACGACCAGTGAATAAAACATCATCTATAAGGACGACATTTTTATCTTCAATAATAAAGTCAATATTGGTTTTATTGGGCACTAAATCTCTTTTTCTGAAATCATCTCTGTAGAAAGTAACATCCAGATCACCGTAAGGAATATGTTTGTTTCCTGTTATTTCTGAAAGTTGCTTATGTATTCTCCTGGCCAGATAGACCCCTCTTGGCTGCAAGCCTATGATAACTGAATTCTGGAATTGGTAATGGGTTTCTATCAGCTGTCTGCAGAGGCGGTGGATAATGATGTCCAGCTGCTTTTCATCCAGAATGATCCGAGGAGAGGGCGACATATTCTTGGTAAATGTAAGAAAGAAACAGAAACAGAGGAGAGAAAGAGTGAAAAAGAAAACCCCTGAAGATTTCTCTCCAGGGGTCCAAAAACCATGGCGTGGTTTTTTGATTTCTCCGAAATATCAACAAACGAAGAAATTACTTTTGCTCCTCCTTGCCTTTTTCGGATTCATGCAATTCAGAACGTAAGTTTGAAAGGGCCTCGATATCTCCAAGCGTGGTTTTTTCCATGCTGTCCTTGACCTTTTTCACTGCTTTATGAGCGGTTTTATCGGCTGATTTTTTATCAGTACGGGTATGGTCACGCTCAGTATTGTTTGCATCTTCATGGATGCGGGAATGAGAAACGATAATCTTCTTCCCTTCTTTTGAAAATTCAATGACCTTAAAGTCGAGGGTTTCTTCAACCTGTGCTGTTTTGCCATCGACTTTAACCAGGTGCTTGTTCGGAGCAAATCCTTCTACTCCATATGGAAGAGAAACGATTGCGCCTTTCTCATTTGCAGAGATGATTGTTCCCTGATGGATAGAGTCAACAGTAAATACTGTTTCAAAAACCTCCCATGGATTCTCTTCTAGCTGCTTGTGACCAAGACTGAGCCTTCTGTTATCTACATCAACTTCAAGAACGACAACATCAATCTTCTCGCCTACTTTAGTAAATTCTGATGGATGTTTGATTTTCTTGCTCCATGATAAATCAGAGATATGAATCAAACCATCAACACCTTCTTCCAACTCTACGAATATACCAAAATTAGTAAAGTTACGGACGGTGGCTGAATGTTTTGATCCCTTAGGATATTTATCCAGGATGCCAGTCCAAGGATCAGGCATTAACTGCTTGATACCCAGAGACATTTTGCGTTCTTCTCTATCTAAGGTTAAGATCACTGCGTTCACCTCATCATTCACTTTCAGGAAATCCTGAGCACTGCGAAGGTGTTGTGACCATGACATTTCCGAAACGTGAATGAGGCCTTCCACACCAGGGGCAATTTCAACAAATGCGCCATAATCTGCGATCACTACTACACGTCCTTTAATTTTATCTCCAACTTTAAGTTCCTGGCTCAAAGAATCCCATGGATGAGGTGTCAATTGCTTAAGACCTAATGCGATACGTTTCTTTGCATCATCAAAATCAAGGATAACGACATTGATTTTCTGATCCAGTTTAACAATCTCTTCCGGATGAGAAATACGTCCCCAGCTCAAATCAGTGATGTGGATAAGTCCGTCTACTCCTCCAAGGTCAATAAAGACACCGTATGAAGTAATGTTTTTAACAGTTCCTTCAAGTACCTGTCCTTTTTCAAGCTTAGAAATGATTTCTTTCTTTTGTTGCTCGAGTTCTTCCTCGATCAATGCTTTGTGAGAAACAACTACGTTTTTAAATTCATTGTTGATTTTCACAACTTTGAATTCCATTGTTTTCCCAACATAGATATCATAATCACGGATAGGCTTCACATCTATCTGGGATCCAGGAAGGAATGCCTCGATACCAAATACGTCCACAATAAGACCGCCTTTAGTCCTGCATTTAACAAACCCTTTAATGATTTCATCGTTAGCCAGTGCTTTATTGACACTGTCCCATGATTTCATGGCACGTGCTTTCTTATGGGAAAGAACGAGCTGACCGGTTTTGTCTTCTTGATTTTCAATATAAACTTCAACCTTATCGCCTATTTTAAGGTCCGGGTTGTATCTGAATTCAGAAAGGGGAACTACACCATCGGATTTAAAACCGATATTAACCACTACTTCTTTATGGTTTTTACTTACAACCACACCATCAACAAGCTCATGTTCAACTACTTCCTTCATAGTTCCTCCATAAAGCTCTTCCAGCTTGGAGACTTCTTTTTCAGAATAAATGTCTTGTTTTTTGCCAATAGCGTTCCAATCGAATTCTTCAACTGGTACTACGTGAGATAAATTTGTTGCCATTTTAAAAGGCTTTAAGTTAAGCTTCATATCGGGGTCAGAAGCGGGTTGGACGTACCCTGTCCGAACAGGGTTTCCCTTTAAAAGGGTTGCAAAGGTAGGGAAAATTCAAGTAATCCTTATTATTTTTTTCTTCAAAATAATCTTATTGCCGTTCAACATACTCGAAAATATTTTAACAAAACCAGACAGTTTGTATGATCATTTGGTTAACTTTGAAAAGTTTAGCCTTTAAAATTCTAATTCCCAATTTTAGTATTTTATAGCTTTTTGTGATTTTTTTGCTTTTAAGATGCAAAAAAGCCCGAAAAATTTTCAATACCAAATGTTATCGTTCTTCCAAATCACAATGAATCAATTTTGTAAACCAAACCTTTAAAACAATAAAACAAAAAAATGAAAAAACACTTACTATTAGGAGTGGCTCTTGGAATCGGAATGTATTCGGTAGCCCAGAATCAGAGCGAGAAACTCTTGAAACCAGCCGTTGCAGGAAAATCTTATCCTGCCTCTGAAAATAAAGCCCTATCCGGTGACGAAATCATTACTAACAAAAAGGCTCCGTCAAAAACCAATGGTTCTGTGAAACCTCTTACTTCTACAGGAACAGTAATCGGAGGAACTACTTACGACCTGCAAACTAACTCCGCAATTTCCAGAAGAATTATCAATCACGGTAACGGAACTCTTTCTGTGGTGTGGACGATCGCAACAGATTTCGGCCCTTCTTATGCTACCCGTGGAACTGGTTACCAGTTTTTTAATGGCACCTCTTGGTTTTCAACATCATCGGCAGCTGTCCAAAACAGAATCGAGACTGCAGCTGGCCCAAGAACAGGATGGCCAAGTATCGGTGTAATTAATGGCCGTTATGAATTCGTAATCGGTCACGATGCAACGGATTATCTCTACCGTCAGTCTACCAATGTATCTGTTGGATCAGAAACATGGGCAGCTTTCGTAAACAACACGATTGCTCCTCGTACCCCTGCCTCACCGCAAATGGCTCCTGCAGGTCACGGTACTATCTGGAACCGTATGGCAGTTGCCGGACCTGGTGACAGCACCATCCACATGATTTCTAATGTTTTTAGCTCCGACAGCACAATTATCAGACTGGGTGTTAAAGCTCCAATGCTTTATGCACGTTCAATGGATGGTGGAAAGACTTTCCCGGTAAGCAACATGCCTTTGCCTAAAAACGACAGCACACGTACTCACCTTCAGTCTGGCGATGATTACGATATTGATGCCCAGAACAACAACGTTGCAATTGTACATGGCGGGTTAGCTGAAGATGTGGCTCTTTGGAGATCTATGGACAACGGATCTACCTGGACAAAAACACTTGTGGATTCCATTCCTTTTGTAAAGAATATGACTGGTGCGTCTGCAACAGATACTATGAATACAAACGATGGTAGTGTATCCGTAACTTTGGATGTAAATAACAAAGCTCACGTTGCGTACTCTGGCTCCAGAACACTTCTTGTTGCAGGTGGAGTGAATTTCTTCCCTGGCACCATTGACCTTGTTTACTGGAACGAAATCAACAAGATGAAGGTTCATATCCCTATCGCGCTTGCCGATATTGATGAGAACGGTGATGGAAAATACAGCATTGGTGATTCAACTACTTCAATTACACAATGCCGTTATGGAAGCGGAAGCGTTCTGAATAAGCCTTGCATCACTATTGACTCTCTGAACAATATCTACATCATTTTCTCTCTTGTACAGGATGGAGATACCACACAAACAGGTGATGGTTTCAGAGACATCTGGGTTGTAGCTTCTACAGATGGTGGAAACACTTGGGGTCATGCACAGAACTTAACTGACACCAAACAGGAAGAAGAAGCATTTGCGAGTGTTGCAAAACTTACAACAGGTTTCCTGCATATTGCCTACCAGCACAGCCTGACTCCAGGAACTGCTCTTACCAATAAGAAAGCAGACGGAAACAATGACATCATGTACCTCAAAGTTCCTACCGCTAGTGTCTTGGCAGGAACAGCAGGCGTACAGGCTGGCATTAAGAGTTATGTTCAGAATCCTTCGTTCATGGTTAGTCAGAACTACCCGAACCCATTCTCCAGCATCACCAATATTGATGTGACAATGTCAAAATCTTCTGACTTAACTCTGGAAGTAACCAATCTGCTTGGTCAGGTTGTTTATACAGAATTCACAAAGTCAGTTACCGGAAACCACACATTTACAGTTGATGGTTCTTCTTTCGGAGCTGGTGTATATTTCTACACTATCCGCAACAACGAAACATCGGTAACACAAAAGATGACTGTTAAATAAGAGATAAGTCTCCGATAATAAAGCCCCCCTGCTGAAGCAAGGGGGCTTTATATTTTAGTACACCTTACCTGTGAATGTTTATAAAAGATCAAAGAGGTTCTCAACGCCGGGAGTGCGATCAACAATAAAAGCTTCTGCATAATCTACTTGAATGGCTCTTCCCTGGACTCCATCTTTGCCTTTCAGGAACTGAAGAAACTGTGCTGAGGATATAGGCGTTGCGGGCTCGGAAGAGGATGGATCATAGAACTGAGATGAATAGGCCAGGATGGATTCCATCTTTCGGTCCATGTACTCGCTGATATCCACCACAAAATCAGGTTTGAGCTGACGGTCCTGCATATAATGATAAACTGCCCTGGGCCTCCATGGTTCCTGAAGGGAACCGTCACTATTCCGGGTCTGTATTTTCAGGAGCCCTGAATAAAAGGAAGATTCCGTTACAAGGGCTGCTGCCCTGCCGTGATCGGGATGCCGGTCATGAGGTGCATTGCAAAGAATTATTTCTGGCTGGTATGATCTTATCTTCTGTATCAGCATCAACTGGTGCTGCTCATCATTCCTAAAAAAAGCATCTGCCATTTTCAGATTATCACGAAAACTGACCCCGATAATCCTTGCACCTTCGACAGCTTCCTTCCTTCTGAGTTCTACGTTTCCCCGGGTGCCCAGTTCCCCTTCACTTAAATCCAGGATTCCAGCAGTTTTACCAAGCTCTATATGCTTGATGAGAGTTCCTGAACAGGAAAGCTCCACATCATCAGGATGAATTCCAATGGCCAGAATATCTACCTTCATTTTTTTCCCTTTATCCAGTTAACTATTTTATCACAGTTGGGTAATTCATTTGACATAGCCACATCCACCACCAATCCATTCTCATCAATCATAAATTTCTGAAAATTCCACTTTACAGGAGCATCCAGCTTCCCGTTTTCGGCTTTGCTGGTAAGCCATTTGTAAAGCGGAGCCATATCATCCCCTTTTACGGATATTTTTTCCATCATCGGAAAGGTTACTCCGTAGTTTTTTGTGCAAAATTCTTGGATTTCCGGGTTCGTCCCCGGCTCCTGAGATCCAAAATTATTAGCAGGAAAACCGATGATTATGAACTTATCACCCCCGTATGTCTTGTAGAGCTCTTCCAGTTCTTTATACTGAGGAGTAAATCCGCATTTTGAGGCGGTGTTAACGATCAGGACCTTTTTCCCTTTGAGGGTTGCCAGATCAAATTCCTTACCCTCAATTGATTTAACCTTAAAATCAAATAATGACTTAGGGGCTATGGTCATAGACAGTATGACGACTGGGAGGATTATTACGGAGAGTGAGATTAGCTTTTTCATGGTTTTTTTTTCAAATTTACGCTTCTTTTATTGCAAATCAAGAATCGGCCCCTCCCCTATTTTCCAGACACTTTAGCGATAGTCTGAAGAATGATCTTCAAATCAGTTATAAAGCTCTGTTCGTGAATGTAGCGCAGGTTTAACCGGAGTTTTTCGGGCATCACTTCATTTACATAAAATCTTTCAGGATCAGGGGCTTTCGCCAGAAGTTCATTTTCATTTGAAAACTTAATGGAGGCGTAGTCGGTAATTCCTGGTCGCACGTAGAGAACTTGTAGCTGCTCAGGAGTATACTTGTTTACATATTTTCTTACCTCTGGTCTTGGACCAACCAGGCTCATCTCACCGAAAATCACATTCAGTAACTGAGGTAATTCATCGAGTTTGTATTTGCGCAGAAAATAACCAGAGGAGGTAATCCTGGGGTCTCTTCCTCCAATTGTCAAAAGGCCACCATTGTCAGCCCCTATTTTCATGGTCCTGAATTTAATCAGGAAAAAGTCTTTCCCATGCCTTCCAACACGTAATTGCCTATAAAAGATCTTTCCTCTGGAGTCAAAACGAATCCAAATACCAATGAGAAAAAAAAGCGGCAGGAGAAGGAATAATCCCAGCAGAGAAGACACTATGTCAAAGCTGCGTTTAAGCATTATCCCAGTACTTTTTGAACGGAGGAAGAAACGGCATCTACAACAGTCTGTACCATTTCTGCATTCATCTCATAAAATACAGGAAGAGAGATCTCCCGGCTATAGTTATCCAGGGCGTTCGGGTAATTTCGGACATCATATCCAAGTCCTTTATAATAACTCATCATAGGAACCGGGATAAAATGCACATTTACCGAAACATCCTCTTGAAAAATCAGGCGGATGATCTCATCCCGCTGAGCTTCTGTAATTCCTTTGATCCGAAGAGCAAACAGATGATAAGAAGAATGGGTTTGGCCGTGATCTTTTTCAAAAACAGGAACCTGAGCCCAGGAATAGTTTGAAAAAGCAAAAGCATACAGATCGAAAATATGCCTGCGTCTGATCAGGGTCTCATGTTCATATCGCTCAAGTTCAACGAGTCCTATCGCTGCCATCAGATCAGCCATATTGCATTTATAACCTGGTTCTATGATGTCGTATCGCCAGTTTCCCTTCTGCATTTTGGCAAGTGCATCTTTATCCTGACCATGTAACGTTTTGATACAAAGCTTACGGTAAATATCTTCATTATCAAAGGGTGCTGGAAGATTGAGGACTACCGCTCCTCCCTCTGCTGTAGTCAGATTCTTTACTGCGTGGAAAGAAAATACAGATACATCGGTTAAGACTCCCGCCTTCTTCCCTTTATAGGAAGCTCCTATAGAATGAGCAGAATCGCTTAGCACTAAAATGCGTCCTAGCTTTTTCTGTATATCTCCCTCAGGCGTAAAAGCTTTGGCGTGCTTTTCAGCAAGCGAATTAATAGCATCGTAATCGCAAGGGAAACCACCAAAGTCAACCGGCATAATGACCTTGGTTCGGCTATTTATCGCCTTCTCAATAGCCGATATGGCAATATTGAAATCTGTTGGATTTACATCAACAAATACAGGCTTAGCCCCGCAGTGGATAATTACATTCGCTGTGGCAGAATAAGTGTAAGCAGGTAATATCACTTCATCTCCTTCCTTAACTCCAAACCAACGCAGCATTATTTCCAGACCAGCGGTAGCTGAATTAAGACAAATAACAGCATCCGCAGCACAATAGGAAGCCAGCTTCTTTTCAAACAGTTTGGTCTTAGGCCCGGTTGTTATCCAACCCGATTTAAGGGTTTCGGTTACGGCATCAAGGATTTTCTGGTCCATCCGGGGTGGAGAAAATGGAATCATAAACTGGGTTTTGGTCTTCAAAATTAATCATTAATATCACATACCGGCGACCAGCTTGTGAGTGCTGAACCAGGCTTGTTGGGGAACATAAAGCCCATACCCAGTCTTTTCTGAAAACAAAAGCATGCAATTGAAAAAAGCATAATACATCACACCTGCCTGGGTTTCAAGCATGGATTCCGGAATAAAATTCAAAGCCATTAAAAGAATAAAACACATAAAGAAGTACTTTCTTTCACTCCAGGCAATGGTCAGAGGCAGAAAGAGCATAGCGAGGAAGAGAAGAAATCCTGTAAAACCCAAGGAGACCAGGATCTGGAGATAAGCATTATGTGAATTAAGGTTCTTGTTATAAGCTCCTGTAATACCCTCTTGCTTATACTTTTGCATCAGCATCGCTTTGGAGTCTCCTGTTCCGGTACCAAAGAAGGGATGTTCTGAAATCACATCCCGGGAAGCACCCCAAATCAGCTTCCGGACGGCGGTGCTTTCAGTCTTCGTCTTATCAGAATTGTCTGATGACATAGCCTGAACGGCATTATTCACCCGGTTATAAATTGCCGGAGAAAATTTGAGCACTCCTATAACTCCCAGCACCATAATCCCTCCCCCTGCAATCCCTAATAAATATTTTTTTCTGGCAAAAATCAGATAACCGGCAGTTAAGGCTAAAATCAGCAAAAGACTAATCAGTCCGAGTTTGGAAGATAAAAGGATAACGACCACAACAAACAGGGGAATCAATATCCACCAATGCCCTCGTCGGGTGTTTTCTTTCTTCAACTGGCAAAAAAGAAGGTAGATCAGGGCCAGATTCAGATACATTGAAAAATAACTTGGATGCATAAAAAATGAAAGTTGTTCATAGAAAAATTTATTCTCTCCGGCAAAAACATAAAAATAAGTTGCCCGCAGCAAAAGTAATACAGCTGCAAAAGCACAGCCGAGCACAAAGCAGCTCAGGATCTGGTCAAGCTTCTCTGTGTTAAATGGACGGGTAGCAAAAATCCAGGGAAACAGGAAGAGCGAAAACTTAACTTGAAGGTCGAATACTCCTGCCTGTTTGTCAACACTCCAGGCTAAGCCTGCCACATGAAGGAGGTAAAAAAGAATGAAGATGCAAAATACCAGCTTATGCCTAATTGCCTGAAATTTATTTCGAAAATCCCCTTCCAGAAGCCAATTAAGACAAAGCAAGCTGATTAATATTGTAAGGATTTGAACTCCTCCGAATTGTTTAAACGGAAGCAGGATCGCTATTAAGCAGGAAAGAAAAAAATGAATGCGGGAATGAAGTTGCCGGGCGAACACGTTCAAATTTACGAAAACAATTTATACCAGAGTCACTTTGCCTTCAGCGGGAGAGTCTGGCATCTGATTTGACTTTACTGTTAAGTATTATAAAATGGAAGATACCCGTAAGGTATCCTAACCCATAACTGAAATGAAGAATAAAAAAAGAACCCATCACTGGCAGAATCTGACTTAACTTCTTACTGGCTCTGATTGCAAATCCAAGGGAAGCCCCGATATAAATACTTAGCCCGGCAAGGTAAAGGGGTAAGAGTCCCGGGAGAATAAAACCAGCTGCTAAGCCTCCAAGAATGTACAGTATGAACAAGAGAGGAACCAGTTGTCTCAGCGTAGTAACAGCCTTGTGCTTTTTACCTGCATATACCTTCCAGTATCCATACTGGTAATATTGCCTAAGGAGTTTGCTGTAAGATGCCCGCACAAAATACCGGCAACGAATTTTATTCGAAAGATGAATTTCGAAACCCGATTTAATGACTCTATAATTGAATTCATCATCCTGGCATCTCACTAATTCCGTATCAAACAGCCCTGCTTTCTCAAAAACAATTCTTTTATAGGCCCCAAAAGCAACAGTATCAACAGAACCCTCCTTATTGCCGGTACGGAAATGTGCGTTACCAACACCAAAGCCGGAGGACATGGCAAGCCCAATGGTTTCCGCGGCCTTGTTTTCGCATACGTTTTCTAAAATGCCTCCGGTGCACCCAATATTGGTATTGCCATTGAATGCAGCCAGGCATTCCGTAACATAATCAGGAAGGAGCTCAGCATGGGCACCCAGAATAATGATAACATCACTCTTTGATTTTTTAATTCCCAGATTTAAGCCGAAAGAAGTGGTTTGTTCCTCATTCACCAGAAGATGGATGCGGCTATCCCTGTCAGTATAACTTTTTATGATTTCACAGGTTTTGTCAGTACTAGTTCCATCTGCAACAAACACATCGAGTCTATGAGCAGGAAAATTCTGCTTAAGAATGGAATCGAGGCACTTTCCTATATACTGCTCTTCATTCCTGCAGGGGATAATTATAGAAACAGTTTCTTGGCTCAATGGGAAAGATTTAATTTGTTCATTGTTTTATGGGTGAGAAACAGAAGGTACCCTTTCTCCAAAGCGGGCCGTGAAAAACTCAGGAAGTTTCAGGTTACTGCCAATCAATGCGCCCTGGGAGATGTGAGAATGACTTCCAACACGGGTTTCATGGTCAACCAAAGCAAGACTGTTTATAATGCAGTTTTCTCCAATAGTGGAGCCGGAATTAATCACAGCACCAGCAAGCACAACTGAGCCTGCACCGACCTCGGAAGAAGCTGAAACGTAAGCAGAAGGATGAATCAGCACGGCTGCCACAAGCACTTTATTTAGTTTATCATAAATGCGTTTGCGGATCATGTTGTCGCCAATTGCTACCACAAAGCAGGTCTCTGCTGAAAATAAGTCCTCTATACCCTCCAACCCTCCAAGAACTGTGTAATCTTGTTCTATAACCGTTCCCAGGCTCTTCTGCTCATCCAGGAACCCTACTATGGTATAATGATTCTGTTTAATAGCTGCATCTAGAATAACCTTACCATGCCCTCCGGCACCGACAATCAAGAGGTTTTGTTTTGTTTTCATTTGGAACAAAGTTGTTTGTATTTTTTTTCAACCTTAGCCATATTCTCCGACCATATCGCTTTATCTCGGATGATCCGTGCAGAAGTTTCCATGCAGTCTTTTTGCAAATCCTCCCGCTGCTCAAATACCTCATGAACGCGTTTAACAAGTGCCGGCAGATCATTCACAGGCACAAAATATCCATTCACCCCATCCACGATCCAGGGTTCATTAGCTGCAATACGGGTCACCACAGAGAATACACCACAAGCCATAGCTTCATTCAATGAGATATTGTTACCATCGGAGGATGAAAGAGAAACAAACAGATCTGAGGTTTTGAGCACATCTGCAATGAAGGTCTGAGGCACCATTCCAAAAAAATTAACTTCATTTTCCAAACCGAGGTCGACAACCAGTTTTTCAAGATCAGGCCTGAGATTTCCGTCACCAATTAGGTTTAGAAAAATACCGGGTATCGTTCCTTTTAGCTGAGCTACTGCTTTGATGATGTTTTCAACATAATAGATCGGCCCAAAGGTACGGGTACTGGTTATAATAAATTTGTTTTTATTGGTCTTCCTGCCTTCCGGGTTAAATATCAGGGGGTCAATACCAAACGGGACAATACTAATTTTTTCAGGCTTCACTCCCATATCTGTCATTGCTAATTTCATGTGCTCGGCCATTGCAGTGATCCAGTCTGCTTTTCCAAGAGCATAACGCAGGAGGATACGGTACATCCGGCTTTTCTTTGGGCTTATAAGGACATCAGATCCTAAAGTAGTAATAACGAGTGGATGAAATCCGCTCAGTGCTGCCACAACACCATAACTCGTTGCGTAATGTGCATGCAGGATATCCGGTTTAATTTTCCGCAAAAGGGCTTTAACCTTGGGAACCGTTAGCATCACCTTCCAATTTCCTCCCTGGACCTGGATATTGCTATCATAAACCGGGTAGACGTGAACCCCATCGATCCCGGCGGTCTTATAGCTGATGAGATGGACCTCATGGCCAAGCTTTTTAAAATGGAGGCACCACCTGATTATATGAATACTTTCCGCATCGCCAAAATAACAGATTCTCATATTAGAGGACGCCAAGATCGTTCATGAAGATGTATTTCAAAAATCGGCCCAGCGTGTAAAAGTAAGCTTTTGCCTTAAGTCTGTATAATTTACCAAAAGGTGTAAGCATTGAAAATGCAAGGATTCGAGTGCAAATGAAGACAAAACAGCTCAGATTTGCCAGAACTCGGATTGTGATCTTTTCATGTTTTCTGAAATATTTCAGTTTGCTGAGCAATTGGTTTGAAATAGCAACATTATAATTTTTTTTCTGGCTTTGACCACTATGATGGATCACCTTTGCACCGGGGAAGTAAACCAACAAACCCTTTAATCTTGCTCTCACGCAGAAGTCTATATCTTCCATCCAGAACAACTGCTCATCGAGTAGGCCGATGGCTTCTGTCAGCGACTTCCTGAAAAAAAGCGCAGCACCTGAAAGTGTCTTCGGTTCGAAGGTTTTATTAAAAAAAGAATCAGGATATTGTATCGTATTAAAATATTTATGAAGAAATAATGTCTCCATAATCAAGGAGGAAACATTGTGATCTTTCCATGCTGAAATTTGCAAAGATCCGTCTGTATTCAGGAGCTGGGGCGCAACTAGTACACATTCAGGATGCAGATCAAGGTATTGCTTCAATTCATGAACCGCATCACCGACAAGCTCCGTATCAGGGTTGAGGAGGAATATATAGTCACCTTTTGCAAGTTTAATACCCTGATTATTCGCTCCCGAAAAACCAGCATTATAGTTGTTTTCTACAAACTGTACGTTGGGAAACTCATTCAAGATCGCCTCCCGGGTTCCGTCTCCTGAATTATTGTCAATTACAATAATTTCCAAATCCTCTTTTCCGCCGGAGGTTTTTACAAGAGACCTCAGACAGTTAAGCAGCAGGTCCCTGACCTTATAACTTACAATAATTATGGAGATTCGGGGTTTAAGCATGTATACCTGACGCAGTCCGGGTAAAAATCAAAAATACACAGAATAATCCTGATGACCATCCTTAGCCGAAGAGGAACGACTGAATTATAAGATTTAAGCTTATATTTGCTTACAAGGCTTTTTCGGAAAAAAGGAAATTATTGATCTGAAGGGTCCTCTACAAAACTGAATCCGAATATGAATCAACTCCGGGCCTTTTTATGGATTGCCTGCTACTTAGCCGGAATTAAAACAATAGCTGCACAGGATTTTACAAAGGATTACCTTCCACTTCATTCCACCGGACTTCTCCCTCCGGTGTTTGTAAAGAGCTTTTCTCAGAAAGCGCTTGAAGATGTAGGCAAGCTAAATGACAAAAACCACTATTTACTAAACAAAAAAAAGGAGTTTGCACTGGAGAGTAATTTTCACATCGATCACCTGATCAGGAGTGGAGCAATACTTTTCAATGATTCCATCAGTGCCTATGTAAATAAGGTTCTGGACGAAATTCTGAAAAACGATCCTGAGTTCAGAGCGAACATTCAGTTATATATAATCAAATCTCCAACCGTCAATGCATTTTCATTTGACAATGGCATTATCCTCGTGAATACCGGGCTTTTATCACAGCTTGATGATGAATCACAGCTTGCCTTTATTCTGTGTCATGAGCTCATACACTATAAACGCAAACACTCAATCAATGCATATCTGGACCTGGTGAATGTATCAAGCAGTAATTACAAAAAATCGAGGAACGATGTAGATGCCCTGAACTACTCAAAGGATAATGAAACTGAAGCAGATACAGCTGGCCTCGAGCTTTTTAAAACAACCAACTACGATTTTGATGCGATTCACTCAGCTTTTGATGTCCTTCAGTATTCCTACCTTCCTTTTGACGAACAGGAGTTTGATCGTACCTTCCTGGAAGACGGGAATCTTGTTTTTCCGAAGGATTATTTTCTGGAAAAGACCGCACCGATCAAGTCTGATGATAATTATGACGACTCCAAAAGCACCCATCCCAATATTCGCAAACGGAAGATGGCTGTAAATAGCAGAATCGATGCCAGTTATGTAAACAAGGGACGCAAAAAATTTATTGTCAGCAAAAGCCTGTTTGATCATGCAAAAGATATTGCCCGTTTCGAGACCTGCCGCCTTTACTTACTAGATTTGGATTACCCGAATGCCATCTATTCGGCTTATATCCTTCTCAAAAAATATCCCGACAATATATACCTGAAGAAAATTATTTCAAAATCACTTTACGAAGTTGCTTCCTCTAAGAGTGTACTCCATGGAAGCACTTCCGTATCCAATGTATTCGGATCCGACTCCAAATACGAACTCAAATCAGATGAAGATATAGAAGGCTATTCTCAGCAAGTCTATCATTTACTTGGAAAGTTGAGCTCCGACGAAGCTACTGTCCTTGCCTTGAATTATTCCTGGAAGCTTAATGCCCAGCTTCATTATGCCGATAAGTCGGAAAAACAGATCTGCGATTCCCTCTTCGTTATGCTTGTTCAGGGAAATGAAAAAAAACTCAGTGATTATTCACGAAAAACAAGAGCAGAAATTTTACTTGAAGATTCCCTCAAAAAAAACCCAGTAACCAAAGTCGAAGGACCTGCACTGGTTGAAGATACGGTTAAGCACGAAGTGAGCAAATATGATAAAATCAAAGCTATCCAAAAGAAAGAAGAGGTGATAGAAATCAAAACTAACACAGAAGAGAACTTCACCCGATACGCGTTTGTTGACTTGATGAAAGACAAAGGCTTTGAAAACCGTTTCCAACACTACCTTGATCAGAAGCAACCTGCTTCCGGATCTTTCTACCATGGTTATTATGGTAACAGCCGAAAGGCTATGAAGTACAAAAAAAGACATGGCCAGGCTCTCGGAATCGACAAAGTAGTCATTGTGGAGCCCTTCTTCTACCATATGGATCTGAATGAAAACCAAAAAATAGATTTTGAGGCCACTGTTACCGGGCTTCAGAACTTTCAAACCGTCATCAGTGAAAATGCAGCCAAAGCCAAGATAGCTTACGTAAGCCTTGACCCACAACACATGACAGAACAGGATGTTTCCAGTTATAATGATTTTGTAAATACGAACGACTGGATCAACGAGCGACTCATGCATGGGTATAACCTACGGGCGCTGGTGGAGGCAACAGATAACAAGGAGGCTATCCTCGCAAAATACGGGACCAGCTATTTCATGTGGACCGGAGTCGTTTCTGTAACCAACAAAGGATTGAAGCGCCCATCCACTTTTATCTATGTCCTCATTTATGATATTGCAAATGAGAAGCCGGTATATTCTGAAACCAGGAAAATAAGAATGCGGGACAAAGCCTCCAATCTGAACTCCCATTATTACGACATCTTCAATCAGATGCACCAGGAACCAAAAGAAGTCAAGACCATTACAAGGGACACGCAATCTAAGGATTCAGATTAATGAATATGACAAAGAACAATTCTATCCGTTTCATTGTCTTCTTATTATTCCTGATCTTTTCAGGTTCGGTAGGAGCACAAAAGGCGCCAGGTTATCAGGGGCGCAGGTTCATCGCAATGTATGAATTCAACTTTCACCCTGCTGTTGTCGGGCTCGGAGATCTGATCTCAAACCAACCCATTTCCGGTAGTCATCCATTTTTTCTAATGAGCCATTGCTTCAGTCTGGAATATGTCATCAACAGAAGGGCTTTGCTTGGAGCCTCCGTAAGCTTTTTCAAATTCGCCGATAGCAGCCCCGGATCCCAGGATGCGGGAGCCCAGAATCCAACAATATATGATTACAATGGGAATGCAACGGTTTACAGTCTCTATATTAAACGTTTCCGCCAACGTGATAATGCCATTGCCCCCCTTGGGCGTTATGTTAAACCGGAAATTTCGGTGTTTATGTACTCTGGAATTGAATACATCTCTGCCGGGACGGTGTCGACGTACAATCCAAATGGATACAGTATCATCACCCCATACCCTAAATCATTTCAAGGGTTTTCAGATGGACCCCGGGTGGCCTTTTCCTATTCTATTGGTAAGACTTTTATTGCTTTTAACCGCATTATTATTGACCGGGGAATTCGGGTCAGTACAACAAATTTGCTAAGCCAGGCCTTTCACTCTGACATCCCATCCATCTATGGAAGCAACCCCGACCCAGCCATTACAGATATTATTAGGAATCAGCTCTTCAACGTATTTATTGGAATTGGTTTACTGCCTTAAGTAGAAAATAAAGCCTGAGCTAGTAGCCTCCGTTTCGTTTTCGCATGAACCATTCTGCGCTAAGGAGCAGTAAGAGGATGAAGAAGATCCATTTCATCTCCACAAGGTCGATCAGTTTTCTGGGGTTATAAATGACTGGCTTAATATCTTCCCTTGCCATAATTTTAGCAGCCAGTTTATCTATCTCCCCGGGGTAAATCATTTCACCCTGGTGGTTTCTTGCCAGCTTATAAAGCAATTGATGGTCGGCTGTGGTGTTAACGGCTTCCAGTAACAGTGGACTGACACTGAACTCACCGTTCTGCACCATCGCTTTATCTCCCATTTCTGTGTAAGCCCTGTATTTATATTCCCCAGGAGGAAATACTCCCGCAGTAAGCCGGTATGCATTGGACGTTTTGCTGAAGGTAAAAGGAAATTTCCGCCCTTCCCTGTTTTGAATTTCAAAATGCACTTCAGGCCCGTTTACAAGCTCATAGCTTTCGTTATACACCTCAGCTTCAATTTCCAGGGCCTGATTCTCCTTGAAATTATGAGGGCAAATCACTCTGAACTGACTCTTATCCTGTTTTACAGAAAGATATTGAACAGTCTTATTTATAAGTTCACTAAACAGGTCCTGTGAGGCATGATCTTCATAATCCTGCAAACGCCAGCGCCAAATCCCTTCTCCGGTTATCACCCCTATTTTCTTTTCTCCAAACTGATTAAAAAGCATCAGCGGGTCCTTTGTTTTCACCACTCCAATCTCCTGATAAAATAGTGGAGAACAGGAACTGCTCATCTTATAAGAACCGAAAGGCGACTGTAATGCCGGCAGTTTAGGAATATAAGCCCTCAACGCGTCACTGAGTGTAAACAAAGGGAAGTGCTCTTCCAGAACAGCTTGGGGTTCGTTGTACCGCTGTGAAGAACCGTTGATCTGTAAACCAGTCTGAAAAGTGTTGAAATTGCGAATATTGGTCTGGGCACCCAGAATAAAAAGTAATGGAATATCTGAATTCAGTGCATCGGTAACAACCTTTGCAATTACATTCACGGACGGAAGATTATGAAGAATAATCAGGTTATAACTATTGAGGCTTTTGTCAAAGTCTTTTACTACTGCAACGTCCACCTCATAACTCTGATTAAGTTCTATGGTTCTTTTTAGTGCAGCAATATCTGGGTGAGGAGCATCCGAAAGGATCAGTACCTTTACCCTTCCGTCCAGCACTTCCACAAACATATCCTGCATATTATTGACCAGACTCAGTTCTCCGGGCAAGGCCGAAATTTTAACGCGGTAACGCTGCAGCCCCGGCTCTTTGGCTTCGAGTTCGAAAGGGACTGTGACATTGAAGTCTGAGTTCGGTATTTCCACCTTTTGGGTGAATACTGTCGTTTCTCCCTTTGTTACAGAGAGAATGGCTGATTCTCCTTTACATCTCTTTGCATCCACAACCACTTCAGCCTGAAACTTATTACCCATATAAGCCAGACGGTTATTAATGACTTTGGTGATGATAAGGTCCTTTTTCACATTGGTATCTCCCAGTGCAATCGTAAAAAAAGGTGCTTTGAGTTTACTGGAAGAAAAAACAGGGTTTACTCCTTTATTATAGAGCCCGTCGGAGGCAATAATCACAGCACCCAGGTTACGGTTAGCAAACCGCGTATCCATTTCTTCGAAAAAAGAAGCCATATCGGTCTCCTTGTCTTTAAAGGTAATGCCATCTGTTTCATGCTCTTTCGATGTAAATGTCGGCAGTTCACGTAGCTTATCACCGAAGCTATACAACCGGACTTCAAATTTATCGGAGAGCTCATCCGCGAGTTTACTCAGCTTCTTTTTGTACTCGTTACGGTAAAAAGCAGAATCTTTTCCAATGACAATTGATTCGGAGTTATCCTGTGCAATGACAATGACTGGTTTCTCTACTTCTCTGAAAATTGTTTTAAGCAATGGATTAAGGAGCAGGAAGGCAATAAAGGTTATGGATATAAAACGAAGAAAAGCCATCGCCGTGGTCAGCCAGGAAGAGCCTTCTGAAAATTTGCGTTCGCGGAAGTAAAGAAAAAAGGCATAAGAAGCTCCGGCCAGAAGGCAAAAAACAATAAACCAGGAAGGAAGTTCAGTGACTATTTTTAAGCTCATTTTACTGTTAGGTCAGCATACCACCACAAACATTGATAACCTGACCAGTGATGTAGGCCGAAAGATCGGAAGCCAGGAACACGGCCAGATTGGCTACATCTTCCGCTGTTCCTCCCCGTTTCAGGGGAATAGCATCTCTCCAGCCTTGTACAGTCTTTTCGTCAAGGGCGGCGGTCATCTCTGTTTCGATAAAGCCAGGAGCAATGGCATTGGAGCGGATATTACGTGAACCTAATTCCAGTGCTACCGATTTAGTGAAGCCGATGATACCGGCTTTGGAAGCTGCGTAGTTGGATTGGCCGGCATTTCCTTTAATGCCAACCACAGAGCTCAGGTTGATGATAGAACCTTTACGTTGTTTGAGCATAGGCTTCTGAACAGCCTTGCACAAATTGAAAACCGATTTAAGATTGGCGTTGATCACCTCATCCCAGGCCTGCTCGCTCATGCGCATGAGGAGTGCATCACGGGTGATCCCTGCGTTATTAACAAGAATATCAATAGTTCCGAAGTCTGCACATACTGCAGTTACCAGTTCATCTGCTGCTTTGAAGTCACCTGCATCAGAACGGTAGCCTTTAGCTTTTACGCCCATGGATTTCAGTTCTTCTTCCAGGGCCATTCCTTTTTCAGGGGAACTGAGGTAGGTAAAGGCCACAGAGGCACCACTTCGGGCGAAAGATTCTGCTATACCCTTACCTATACCCCTGGATGCTCCTGTGATCAGGGCTACTTTTCCTTCTAGTAACTTCATAATGAATTTTATTCTGGGTTTTACTGATCAAAGATAAGGGATTTTCTTCCCGGTAAGTATTTTAACCCTGGGTTCTGTTGAATGCCCTGAACCTCATTTTCTTCTTAACTTAGCCTCTATTCCTATGAGAAAGATAGCGTTTATAGTCAATCCTAAATCGGGTCAGAGCCATAAAAACAATCGGGTGGACCTGATCCGAAAATCTATGCCGGAAGGTATTCCTTACGATCTCCTCGTTTGGGAAAAGCGGGAACAGAAAGAGGAGCTTTTTAAAAAAGCTCTGGAAGGGGATTATACAATTATTGCCGCAGCAGGAGGAGATGGAACAGTCAATCTGGTGGCAGCAGCGCTGATTGGTACCGGAAAGACCCTTGGTATTGTACCTTTTGGTTCTGGTAACGGATTAGCCCGTCACCTCGGCATCCCGCTTCAACCTGAGAAATCTATCCGCCTACTGGCCACTGGAGAAAGCAGGAACATTGATGCTTGTTATCTGAACGGGAGGCCTTTTTTCTGTACAGCAGGTGCAGGATTTGATGCTCACATCGGAAAACTGTTCGCAGAAAGCCGGGTGAGAGGAATGATCAGCTATGCCAGTATGACGCTAAAAGAGGTTTTCCTTTACAAACCTGGGAAATACAAACTGACTGTCGATGGTCAGACCTCCGAACACAAAGCCTTTCTGGTTACCTTCGCAAATGCAGCTCAATATGGAGGGGATGCTTTTATTGCTCCTCTGGCTGACATCGCAGACGGCATTATTGATATCACCGTCATCAAGGCTTTCCCTCTGCTTACCGGTCTTCCAATTGTCTACCGGATGTTTGCGCGGAGCCTGCACCATTCTCATCGGGTAACCATGCTGAAGGGTAAGCACATCATTCTTGAGAGAACTGAGCCAGGGCCAGTCCACGTTGACGGGGAACCGGATGTCATGGGCACCAGACTGGAGGTTACTATTCAGCCTTCCGCTTTAAAGGTGATCACCGAATAAGGACAACTAGTATCTGACGGTTTGTGCTTGGCACTTGTGAACTCTTGCACTTCAAAACTTTCGAATAATAAATCAATGGCCGCGTTTAAAAGAACTTCCCATCTTGCGGGCAAGAACCTGTATACATTTATGGCAACCAAATAAACAAAGTCATGAAAATCATTCTTGTTTTACCTGCCTTGCTCCTCCTCTACTCTTGCGGAAACGATGAACCCTTGGAGAGTAAACCAGCACCCATTAAAGTTGCTAAAGTAAACCCTCACGAGGTCCTTCTGCGAAAAGTCAGTTTAAATGACACCCTCACTCCAGCCGGATATTCACTGAAATATGCTGTTGACAGCACGAATAAGCTGGTGATTACCGTCGGGGGCAAAAAATTCCGAAGGGTATTCCATGGTATTGATCTCCCTCAGTCTGGCACCTATACCTATAAAAACGAGTGGAAAAATTTCATCGGACTTAGAAACACTTGCGGAACCTCCTGCTGGACTCTGAGCCTACTTCCCCTGAAAAAAAACGGACCAGTGATAAACTACGATTACGACCTGGCCAGTGATACGAAGCGGGATCTGTTATTTGGCAAGAAACATCCTGACGGGAATGAATACTATGTCGTGAATGTAAAGACCACGAAGAAGGCAAAGATTATACTCAAAGATATTGCTGACCAGGATAAGCCAGGAAGCGGAATTGAAAGTGTTTCCTTTGTAAAGGAAGGCATTAAAGTGAAATGGAATGTAACCTCAGGTGCAGGGAAGAATAAGGTGAAAGAAGAATTGTTCAGGCTTAAGATTTAGTTTGGGTTGCAGTCTCACTTTTAATTTTCAGTGAGACTGCAAATCCACTAATTCAGCAACACCTTTTTTGCTTCATCAAGAATTGCAAAAGCATTTTCTCTCGAGGAAGATTCGGCATAGGTTCGAAGAACAGGTTCGGTACCGGAAGCCCGGATCATCAACCATTCATCGTTATTGAAGAAATATTTCCATCCATCAGTATCTTCCATCCGCTCCACCTTGTATTTTCCGAAGGCTTTCATTTTACCCGCTTTGCAGTTTTCTACAATTTCATTTTTAAGTTCTTCTTTCAGATGCAGATCATAACGTTCAAAGGCAAAAGAACCTGTGATTTCATATACTTCCTTGATCAGCTGTTTAAGGGTCTTTCCGCTCTTTGCCATAAACTCCCAGATGATCAGTCCCATCCATATCCCGTCACGCTCAGGGATATGACCTTTCACAGCGATTCCCCCACTCTCTTCACCTCCGAGTAGCACATCTTCGGTAGTCATTATAGCAGCAATATGTTTGAAACCGATTTTTACTGTTTCCTGTTCCAGCTTGAAATGTTTGCACATCTTCAGAACCCGTGGGGTCACAGAAAATGCAGTCACCACTTTTCCAGTCATTTTTTTCTGCTCCACCAGGTATTTGATCAGAAGAAGTATGATGTGATGGGAATCAACAAAATTCCCATCGCTGTCGTACAAACCAATCCTGTCTGCATCACCATCCGTGGCAAGACCGCAGGCAATATCGCCTTTTGCGTCTTTTATATATTTCGAAAACTCCAGGAGGTTCTTATGAATAGGCTCTGGTGCCTGTCCCATAAAAGATGGGTTGTAATCGCAGTGAAGGGTCTCTACTTCCGGAAAAAGGCGTTTGATTACATTTTGACCGGCACCATACATCGCATCGTAGGCAAAGTTAAGTCCGGATTTATGAATTGCATCCAGATCGAAATTAGCTTTCACATGATCGCAATACATGGTCTCTAAATCTATGACCTCGACCATTTTATTCCGAACCAGTTCTGTTAATGAAATTGATTCGGTATCCAGTGCTGATTTAGGAGGGATAATGTCTTCAATTTCCTGAATCTTATCGGGGAGCAGTGGACCTCCGAAGTGTCCTTTCAATTTATACCCGTTATAAGAAGGAGGATTATGGCTTGCGGTAATAACGATACCCAGACTAGCCTTTTTCCTAAGTGTCCCCAATGAAATCATTGGCGTAGAAATAAATCCTTTGGCCATATAAACATGAATTCCTTCATGCCCTAGAACCTTGGCAATAGTCTCTACAAATAGTTCACCGGCAAAGCGGCAATCGTGTCCAACCACTACCGAAGGCTCCTTAAAATTTTTCTTAAGCCATTTGGCGGTTGCTTCTGTAACCCTCTTCACATTTTCCACAGTAAAATCCTGTGCTATGATGGCTCTCCATCCGTCGGTACCGAATTTAATTTTTGTCATGGTTAGTTCTTCAATATTTAGGACACGAATTTAAGGCATTTATGGTTGAAAACGCATTATTTCTCCAATTCAAGCTTTTTAAAGAAAGCGAGTACTTTCGCCCTGTCAATGGCATTGAATTTACGAAACGATACCCGGGTGAGACCGTTGAGATGGTATAATGAGATCGACTGACCTGCTTCGAATTCGATGCGGTTCAAATCATAAAAAAAGAGCACGTCTTTTCTTAGCAGGTCATGATGTATGATGATACGGTCATCATCTACCCTAAGGTAAGGCGAGAAAAAACAAAGCAGGGTAAGAAAGAAGAAGGCCAGAGTGGCAACCGCAAGCATAAAGACGATGCCCACCGCTCCCCTGGCCTGAATGGTGCTGATGAGTCCAAAAGCCGAAACGAGGAAGAGGACTAAGAAAATCAGGATCGTTATATAACTTCTTCTTATCCGGAGTGAATGCGATTGTTCAGTCATTTTTATAAACATTAGAATAATGATTTACCTGCTGGTAAACAGGCTCAATAACCCATTTTCTTTTCATATTCCTGAACCCGAATAAGCCCCCGGGTCCGGCGGAAACAGCAAGCCCTCCGAAAAATAATGCCTCCTTGGGTTCGTCATATCCATTCTGTTTGGTGGTGAGGACCACCCTTCCGGCCTTGTCGATATAAACTCCTACTCCACTTTTGGAAACATAGGCCAATCCATTCTTAAAGCTCCAGGCGTTTCCATACTGAAGCGGAATAACCAGGGAACCGGAAGTATTCACAAAACCATATACATTTTCTCCATCTTTAAACTCACTGACTGCGGCAAGTCCATTGCTAAAATCCTTTGCGTATGTATAGGCCGGCGCCACTATCCAGTTCCCTTTCGTATCTATATAGCCATACTTACAATCCGATCCGCAATCTTCCACCCGGTAGTCAGGCAGGCGCAGACGGGCAAGACTAAGTCCCTCACTAAAACCTCCTACATAGCTGAATTGGGGTTTGATGATGAAATGACCGGTCTTGTCAACAAAGCCCCACTTACCCTTTACTTGCACCGCTGCCAGCCCCTCGCTGAATTCTTGAGCCATGTCATAAACGGCAGGTACCACTTGTTTGCCTGTTTTATCAATAAATCCCCATAAACCTTTGAATCGTATCAATGCGAGTCCATCCTTAAAATGATACTCATGCTGGGTATCCATATCATATTTAGGCTTAATGACCCAATTGCCTTCATGGTCTATGAATCCCCAGGCGCCTTCCTGACACACGGCGGCCAGCCCTTCCGAAAAATCACCCACCTCGGAGAACTGGTAGTCAACCAGAAGTTTTCCTTGTGGATTGATAAAGCTCCAGTACTCATCGGCGTCTGAGGTATCTGCCGCCGGTGGGATAAACTCCCCATGGATAAACTCCTCATTGGGGTAGTCATTAAGGCGCTTTCTTGTTTCACTGGGTTTCAAAGGAACCGCACAAGGGCCTAAACGGGAAACGGCAGCAAATCCTTCCTTAAATGGCCTTGCATTTCCATAGGCAGGAGGTATGATCATCTTTCCGATCGTATCAATAAAGCCCCAGGCGGCAGGTTCGCAATAGATTTCACTGGGAGTATAATCGTCTTCTTCTCCTTTTTTCGGGGGAGCAGGGATTCTTTTCCCGGAATGATTGATATAATACGTAGAATCCCCGGAAGAAACTTTTGTGGTTCCGTCTTCAAAATCATCCATGGAATCGAAAGTGGCAGGAAGAACCACTTGTCCTACTGCATCTATACATCCCCATTTTCCATAATGCAATGCTTTCGTTTCATCATATCTTCTTTCCATATCCCAAGATCCACCTTCATTGAAAGTAGCCAACGCATCACTAAGTTTAGAGATGTAAGCATACTTTGGGGGAATGAGTTCTTTCCCATCCGTTCCAAGTACTCCCCACTTCCCTCCGGTAATCACCCCAGGCCCTCCCATGTATATCTCCAGGATTCCAATTTCATTTTTATCTCTCTGCACCATCACAGCTGAACCTTGCCTATACGGAAAGATCACGGAGTATTTGGCAGGAGTCAGAATGGTCCCATCTGTTTTCATCACCCCCCAAAGATTATTTTCCGAGAACAACACGAGGTTTTTCTCGCAGAGAATCAAACGTTTGTAGGCCGGTTTTAATTTCCAGTTTCCATTTTTGTCAATGATCCCATAGATGAGCGACGATGCAGGATGGTTATAATAATGAAATGCCTGAGACTGGGGGAATTTATTGGCAGAGTCGATGAGAGCGCCCACGGCACAACCTCCAATCATCTCTCCTTCTTCTTCAAGGAAAGGTTTAACTAACCAGCTTCCTGCAGCATCCACAAAACCCCATTTCCCTTTTTCACGGGCTCTGTGAATTTTGGAAGCAGAAGGGATCAGCTCTTCAAAACGAGCAGGGATAATGATTTTTCCTTCTTTATCCTTGAGTCCGTAGCGCATAGCTTGCTGGACAGGAGCGAGCAAAAGATCAGACTTCTTTTTCTGTTGCCCCCAAAGGGTATGCAGAAAAAGAAGGCATAGGAGAAGGGCTTTTATTCTGAAACTCATCTGAATGGCAAAATTACTACTTTTACCTGTCGGTTTACCCCAATGGAAGGCCTCATGAGAAAATTCAATTCATTTCGGGAATTCTATCCTTTCTATCTGGAACAACACCAGGACAAGGTATCCAGGAGGCTCCATTTTATCGGGCTCTTATGTGCAGTGATCTGGATGTTTTATGTCTTGTTTTCCGGTGCAGCCTATTGGAATCTCTTGTATTCTCTCCTTATGGGTTATGGAGCAGGATTTATCGGACATTTCTTTTTCGAAAAAAACAAACCCGCTACCTTTCGTTATCCCCTCTATAGCTTTGCAGGTGATTTCACCATGATGAAGGATATTTTCATTGGCAGGATTCCATTTTAGACTGCATTTCAAGCTCGAATTCATGCTTAAATCTTCCAGTGTTATGAGAACCTAGGGCTTGCCTATCATTTTTCAGTAATTTAGTATCTGGCCAGCAACAAACCTATCTCCAATGGCTTATTCGGTTTGCTTTATTTCCCATTTAGATTGAGCGGTCATGATCAAACAAATACTCAAGTTTCTGCGGGGTTCAATTCTGTTCAATGGCCCGGTTAGATACCTGGTAAAGGGTTTATACCATTTCAGCAATCGGGTCTTTGCATTCTTTTCTCTTCACTGGCCTGTTTATGGCGTTATCAGCTTTCATTTGCCCAACGAAAAAAGCGTTAAAATTTACTCAAGGGGAGATGATTATCTTTCCACACTGGTGTACTGGAAAGGTTATGAAGGTTATGAAGGACCCTCTATAAAGCTGTTTTATTACCTCGCTCAGAAGTCTTCCGTCGTCATGGATATTGGGGCAAATGTGGGCTATTATACACTTATTGGGGCTTCTGCAAACAGCAAAGCAACGATTTATGCATTTGAACCGGTTCCTTCCATCTATAAAAGACTTGCCAAAAACTGTGATCTAAATAAATTAAAAAACACCCGGCTCATCAACGCCGCTGTGGGCGATTCTGAAACCCCAATTAAATTTTATATGCCAACGGGTCAGGAAATTGCATTGGCAGGTTCGACTAAAAAAGGCTGGATAACTGCTACTGACGAGATTGAAGTGCCTTCTCTTACTCTTGACAAATTCAAATCAACAGAAAAAATACCAAGGATTGATCTTATCAAAATCGACTGCGAGTTCCATGAAGTAGAAGCTTTGAAGGGAATGAAAAATTTACTAAAAAGTGACAAACCGCTTATTATCATGGAGATTCTCTTTCCAGAGGCAGAAGGCATCAAAGGGCATTTTGAAAACAATTATTATCTGGAGATAGAGCGGATCATGAAGGAAAACGGCTATTATTTTTATCTGATCAACGAGAAGGCTTTGATAAGACTTGATCAGTTAGAATATAATCCGGATGGAATGAATTACCTTTTCTCAACGAAGAAATCTACCCATATCTACTTATCGTTTTCGAATATGGACTCCTTGATTGCTCAGGTGTTCGAGCCAAGGATCTGAGGAAGGACAGAATGAGAATGGGGATGAGAGCGAGAATGAGAATGAGAATGAGAATGAAGAATTAAAAAAAGAGAATGATCGCTCTCATTCACGCTCTGTATCAGTGATCCTAAAGTAGAACTCTCTCCGCTCATTAACTTCAGGGCCTACCATGAAGCGAAAACCCCTGAATCAGATCGAAGATCAATTCAGGGGTTTTCTGCTTCATGGTGGTCACGAAGGGAGTCGAACCCCTAACCTTCTCATCCGTAGTGAGATGCTCTATCCAGTTGAGCTACGTAACCTTTATAAGCGACAAATTTAGTGAATTTCTTTTAAAATTGGATTTTAATTGAATTTATGTCGCCTGCCCTTCACTGTTATGTTTTACGTTAGTTTACGAGGGATGTGCCTTTCTTAGTATCTTCGACGCAAATCAAAACCATTTTTCTATGGATCCAGCCAAAATTTTCCCTCTAATTGTTTTGTTTCTTGCGGCACTAGTCATCATTAAATCGTTTGTGACTGTTCAGCAGGGTACTATTGCAGTCATTACGGTATTCGGTAAATTCCGCCGGGTCATGCTACCCGGTTTGAATTTTAAGATCCCTTTTATTGAGGCCATCTACAAGAAGATTTCTATTCAGAACCGATCGGTAGAACTGGAGTTCCAGGCTACAACCATTGATCAGGCCAATGTTTATTTCAAAGCCATGCTCCTTTATTCGGTATTGAACCAGAATGAGGAAACTATGAAAAATGTGGCTTTTAAATTTGTGGGAGAAAAAGACCTGATGCAGGCTCTAATCAGAACCGTTGAAGGCAGTATCCGTTCCTTTGTGGCCACACGAAAGCAGGCAGAAGTGCTTACCCTTCGCCGGGATATTGTGGAATATGTAAAAGAACAAATCGACAAAACCCTCGAAACATGGGGTTATCACCTGCAGGATCTGCAGCTGAATGATATCACTTTTGACGAAGTCATTATGAAGTCTATGAGCCAGGTCGTGGCTTCCAATAACCTGAAAGCTGCCGCTGAAAACGAAGGGCAAGCTCTTTTAATCACAAAGACAAAAGCTGCAGAAGCAGAAGGAAATGCCATCAAGATTGCAGCCAATGCCGAGCGGGAAGCTGCACAGATGCGTGGTCAGGGGGTTGCTCTATTCCGTGAAGAAGTGGCCAAAGGGATGTCAGTTGCAGCAAAGGAAATGCAGAATGCCAATCTGGATGCTTCGATGATCATGTTCTCAATGTGGACAGAAGCCATCAAGCATTTCTCCGAAAATGGAAAAGGCAATGTCATTTTCCTGGACGGATCAGCCGATGGAATGCAGAAATCAATGAACCAGTTGATCGGCATGACCCGGTTAAGTGATACCGGAAAGAATAAACTCTGATTCTTTTAAAAAAGATCGTTGGTAAAGTCCTCTCACAGATGTGAGGGGACTTTTACTTTTTTCTGATCCTTGGTTGTAAAAGTGTAGGTTAGATTGATGGTATAAACGGAGAAAGGTAACGATGATGCTCCTTTGGGAGTATTCATAGGCACTTCGTAATCCCATTCAGGTGCAAAACTCCATTTATCATTCGTAAAGGTTACAATCAGTTTTGTTTCCGTGTTCAGCCAGTTGTAGGCAGCCAGTTTCTTTTCGTAATCAACTTGTTTGACCTGAGTAGAATCAATAGGCTTTCCCTTCGTATAGATTTTATAAAAATTCTGGGTACCGTAAACCGCATCAACTTTAGGCTCGATATCCATCTCCCATTTGCTGTGAAAGATTTCTTCGAAGGCAAAAGAATGGGAGAGGATGAAGGTGTAAAAATAGTCTTTCGACTGCCCATAGGTAGTCTTACGTCCATGGGCCCAATCACCGGTTACTTCCCCGGTAAGATATTTGGTATCATAGCTGGAACCCAGGGTAAGGTCATTGTCTATGGTTGATTTGAGTCTTAACGTCTTTGAATCATAAAAGTTATGTGTTTCGAGCAAGGAGGATGAGAAGTGGTCGTTCCAGTCATGATCATAACCAGCAGCAATATCATATTCATCAAATGTGGGTTGTTTGGCAGGCTTCCCTGTTATTCCTTTCCGGGTTACCGGAGCAGGTGTGGAAGAGTGGGATGCGGTGACCGATGCGTTGAACCCATATTTCCCTTCGTAGGCAAATGAAGGAGTGATCAGATAATGATCAACCGAATCTTTCCTTCCCATAAAGGTATTGTTGCTGGCCCACCCTACTCCTGGAGTGAATGTGCGGTGCTTAGGGGTGGCTGTAGTGTCGGTAGTATCACTTTTTACGATCACTGTATCCCTGAGTATGTAAAGCTTGCCTGGCTTATGGCTGTGATGATCATTACCGGCAAGCAGATTTCCCGAGGAGAACAAGGAACTGATCAAGACCACAAGGAATGATCCGGCAAAAAAGAAGGCTTTCCTCATAAGTCACAGGATAATTATTTCAAAAATAAGAAAGATTGAGAAATTGCCTAATTTTGAAATGATCATGAAAAAAATAGCCGCCCTACCCTTGATGTTTTTCTTTCTGAACAGTGCTATTGCTCAGGATGCCCCTAAAGCTGCCCCAAAGAAAACGGCTGCTTCTACGCCAGCGTATCATGCCCCATTGAGGAACGACAATTCAAACTTCGGACCTGGTCATAACAGACGGAAGACCAAGATGAGGAAGAGGCCCCGGTTTGATTATAATAATTAGATAACCCTACCTATCAATTACTTGTAGACTGCGCCTTTACTGGCCTTCAGGGTATTCATCAGCAGAGAGGCAATGGTCATCGGTCCTACCCCACCCGGGACCGGAGTGATGAAAGCGCATTTGGGTGCTACCTCATCGAATTTAACATCCCCCAACAGCTTCCAACCGCTTTTTGTTTTGTCGGATTTGATTCGAGTAATCCCTACATCAATAACCACTGCTCCTTGTTTCACCATATCGGCGGTAAGAAATTCGGCTTTGCCAAGAGCGGCAATGATAATATCGGCCTGCAGGCAGAGTTCCTGGAGGTTTTTTGTTTTACTGTGTGTAAGTGTTACGGTACAGTTTCCGGGGTAAGCATTTCGCGCCATGAGGATGCTCATCGGAGAACCTACAATGTTACTACGACCAATGACGACACAATGTTTACCAGAAGTTTCAATTTTATAACGCTCAAGAAGTTGCAGTATCCCGTAAGGGGTTGCGGAGATATAGGTTGGCATATTCAAGGCCATCCGTCCAACATTACTTGGATGAAAACCATCTACATCCTTTTTGGGAGCAATACGTTCAATAACTTTCTGATCTGAAATATGTTTGGGTAGAGGGAGCTGGATGATGAATCCATCCACCACCGGGTCGTTATTCAGTTCATCAATCTTAATCAGGAGTTCAGCTTCGGTGATGGTATCCGGGTAGCGGAAGAGGCTGGATCCAAAGCCAATCTTTTCACAAGTCTTTACTTTGGAAGCCACATAAGTTTCGCTGCCACCGTCATTACCCACCAGGATAGCGGCCAGGTGAGGCACCTTTCCCCCTGAAGCTTTTATGGCTTCAACTTCTTTTGCAATCTCATTCTGAATTTCTTCGGAAGTCTTTTTCCCGTCTATAATAATCATCTTTAGGCTTGGTTTTACCTTCCTCCTTGTTTAGGCATATTACGCATCATCTTCATCATCTGATCTTTATTACTCATCATCTTCATCATTTTCCGGGTATCTTCAAACTGTTTCATGAGCTTGTTTACTTCCTGGATATTGGTACCGCTTCCTTTTGCAATGCGTTGTTTGCGGTTCCCATTAATGACATCCGGATTTTCCCTTTCGTGAGGGGTCATCGAATGGATGATGGCTTCTATATTTTTGAAGGCATCTTCATTGATATCTACATCTTTCAAAGCCTTCCCTACTCCAGGGATCATGCCTACCAGGTCTTTAAGGTTACCCATTTTCTTGATCTGATCAAGCTGGGAGAGGAAGTCGTTAAAAGAGAAAGTGTTCTTAGCAATTTTTTTCTGAAGGCGTTTGGCTTCTACCTCATCATACTGCTCTTGTGCCCGTTCAACCAGAGTTACCACATCACCCATGCCTAGGATCCGGTCGGCCATCCGTTCGGGATAGAATACATCGAGGGCTTCCATCTTTTCTCCTGTACCTACAAACTTAATGGGTTTGTTGACCACAGAACGGATCGATAAGGCTGCCCCCCCACGGGTATCACCATCTAATTTTGTAAGGATCACTCCATCAAAATCGAGGCGGTCGTTAAAAGTCTTGGCGGTGTTGACAGCATCCTGCCCCGTCATGGCGTCCACCACAAAAAGTATTTCATCGGGCTTGACTGCCTTTTTCACAGCCTCTATCTCATTCATCATCTCCTCATCCACCGCTAAACGGCCGGCGGTATCGATGATAACTACACTGTTCCCGTTATCTTTGGCATGCTGGATCCCTTTTTTAGCAATGGAAACAGCATCCTTATTCTCGCGGTCGGAGAATACATCCACTCCAATCTGTTCACCAAGTACATGAAGCTGGTCGATCGCAGCAGGACGGTATATATCGCAGGCCACAAGCAATGGCTTTTTGCCTTTCTTCGTTTTCAGATAATGACCGAGCTTACCGGTAAAAGTGGTTTTACCGGAACCTTGAAGTCCACTCATTAGGATAACGGTAGGGTTTCCGGAAAGCTTAATATCACTTTTCTCTCCTCCCATGAGCTTGGCCAGCTCTTCGTGGGTGATTTTGATGAGCAGTTGTCCAGGAGAAACAGCCGTCAGGACACTCTGTCCCATGGCCTTCTGCTTCACCTCATCGGTAAATGATTTGGCTACTTTGAAGTTTACGTCGGCATCCAGTAGGGCTTTGCGGACTTCCTTAAGCGTTTCCGAAACGTTAACCTCGGTGATTTTCCCTTGTCCTTTAAGAATCTTAAAGGCACGGTCTAATTTATCGGATAGATTCTCAAACATGTTTTAGCTATTGTTTTGCGAAGAGACAAAGTTAATAAAACAGACCTACATCCTTTCCGGAACTTCAATTCCGAGCAAAGTCATAGAATTCCGGATAATTTGGGCGATCATCCGGGAGAGCTTCAGACGGAAGATCAGGAGCTCCTGATTCTCCTCTTTAAGAATAGGAGTGCTTTGATAAAAGGTAGAGAAATGCTGAGTCAGGTCAAATACATAGTTGGCTATGACCCCGGGGTTATATTCCACTCCAGCTTGGCGGATCACATCCGGATAATTGTAAATGGCCTTGATCAGATCTTTTTCCACGGGCAGAAGGGTAATCTTTCCAGGATCAAGATCATTCCCTTCATGATTCAATCCCTTGGTTTTGGCATTCCGGAGGAGGGATTGAATCCTTGCATGGGTGTATTGTATAAAGGGACCCGTATTGCCATTGAAGTCGATCGACTCCTTGGGATCGAATACCATCCGCTTCCGGGGGTCAACCTTTAATATAAAGTACTTAAGTGCAGCCATCCCAATCTGACGATACAAGCTTTCTGCTTCCTCCGGGGTGAAGTCATCCACTTTCCCCAGCTCCAGAGTCATGGCCCTGGCTGTGTCGATCATCTCTTGCATCAGGTCATCCGCATCTACTACGGTCCCTTCCCTTGACTTCATCTTCCCCTCCGGAAGGTCGACCATACCATAGGACAAGTGGTAGCAATTCTTGGCCTGAGTATATCCTAGCTTGCTTAATATAAGAAAGAGGACTTTGAAGTGATAATCCTGTTCATTCCCTACGGTATAGATCAATTGGCTTAGTTCCGGGAACTCCCGGAAACGTTCCGCAGCGGTACCCACGTCCTGAGTCATATAGACTGAAGTACCGTCGGAGCGCAGCAGGATCTTCAGATCCAATCCGTCCTGGGTCAGATCAATCCACACTGAACCATCTTCACGCCTTAGAAATACCCCTTTGGTCAGACCCTCTTCAACGATCTTCTTTCCGAGTAAATAGGTCTCTGATTCATAGTACATCTTATCGAAGGTAACCCCAAGCGCCTTGTATGTTTGTGCAAAACCAGCGTAAACCCAATCGTTCATCTTCTTCCAAAGCGCAATTGTTTCCGGATCCCCCGCTTCCCAGTTCCGCAACATTTCTTTAGTCTGCTGCATCAAAGGCGTCAATTCCTTTGCAAAGTCAGTTAGTTCGTCCTGGGCCCGGTCCTTTTTCTTTTCCGAAGCTATTTCCAGGTTTTTAAGGAGGGTATGGAGCTTTTCCAGCTCTTTTGGATTCAGTTTATCTGTTTTACCGGCGTTCCAGTCGGCTAAATTGGCTTTCCATTGAGGGGCAAAATGCTTTTCATATTCTACATAATATTTGCCAACAAGATGATCTCCTTTCATGGAAGTTGATTCCGGAGTCTCCCCATTTCCATATAACTTCCAGGCAAGCATAGACTTACAGATATGCACCCCCCGGTCGTTTACCAGATTGGCCCGAATTACCTTGTTTCCGTTTGCCTCTAAGATACTAGCAACCGATGAGCCTAACAGATTGTTCCGGATATGACCTAAATGGAGAGGTTTATTGGTGTTGGGGGATGAGTATTCGAGCATGATCGTCCGCCCCGAACTTCCTTTCTTCTTGAACCCATATGCATCCAGAGGGAGGATTTCTTTCAGGAAACCGAGCCAGAAAGGAGATGCAATAACCAGATTCAGGAATCCTTTGACCACATTATAGTCTTCCACATCTGGAACCGAGTTCTTGAGGTATTCCCCAATCAGCTTGGCCGTTTCTTCCGGGCTTTTTTTGGTAGCCTTGGTATAAGGGAATACAACCAGGGTGATATCGCCCTTGAACTCAATATTAGTCTTCTGAAAAACAATGGATTCAGGCTTAATATCTAAAGTAAATAAAGAGGATAAAGCAAGACTGATTTGTTGGGAAAGAAGGGAATCTAAATGGGTCATAAAAACAGGGCAAAACGAGTTTGAGCTAAAGTCGGGTTGAGGTTAGTAAGTTAAACGAGCGACTGCTTGTTGAAGGATCTCAAAAGAGTTTTCAGCCATCAGGTTTTCGGTATCCAGGGTGGGGTTAATTTCACAGATCTCGAAACAACAAACTTTCTCGTTCTGAATGAGTCGGGAGCACAAGCTTCCGGCTTCTTTTTCTGTAATTCCGTTCCGAACCGGGGTGCCGGTGCCTTTGGAAATACCCGAATCCATGCTGTCTACATCAAAAGAAATATAGAGATGGGTACAGGTATTTAGATAAAGAAGGGTTTCCTTGGCAATCATCTCTATCCCATTCCGTTTGATTTCCGGGACATTAAATACTTTTACCTTATTCTTCTTCAGAATATAGGTCTCCTCGGGCTCCAGATCGCGTAATCCAATGAATACCAGGTCGGAATACAAGAACTTTCCTTCTATCCCGCCCATCTTCTTGAGTTTGTTCCAGATTTCAACACTCTCTTTATCAGGGTTATTGATGGCACATTCTTTATTGTCTTCCGCAAGGGAAATCGAAAGACTCATTCCATGCATATTACCGGAAGGAGTTGTATAGGGCGAATGAAGATCGGCATGAGCATCGATCCAAATGACTCCCAAACGGGAATCCGGGTAGGCTGCTTTGATTCCAGCTATCGTTCCTGCAGCGGTGCTATGGTCACCTGCGAGCACCATAGGGAATATTTTCTTCTTCAGGCAGGAGGAGACTTCATGACTAACTCGTTCACAAACTGTTAGCACCCCTTGAGCCTGCTTGGCATAAGGATGTTTGGGAGCTTCAAACAAAAGCTGATTTTCGGTTTTAATCTCTACCGAAGGGATGCGGTTAAAGATGAAACTACCAAGGTCCAAGGCGGCAGTCTTCAGGGCATCTACCCCCATGCTGGCCCCTCTTGTACCTGCACCTATTTCGGATTTGACTTCTATAAATTTAACGCTAACCACGTATGTTAATTTTTAGTGTTGATAGTTATTTCTACATTCAAGTTACTTACCTTTGCATCCTTCTTATTAATCTAACTCACCCGGATAGGGCATTTGCTATGATGGAAAACAAATATTCCACACTAATAGATCAGACCTTTAACTTCCCACAGGAAGGATTTCACACCGCTGATGACGAACTCTATTTTAATGAGATCCCGTTGATGGACATCATCAAGCAATATGGCACTCCGCTCAAGATCACGTATTTGCCTAAGATCAGCGCCCAGATTCAAAAAGCGAAGAAGCTTTTCAACGTAGCTATGGCTAAGGCTGATTACAAAGGTACTTATACTTATTGTTACTGCACCAAAAGCTCCCATTTTTCTTTCATTATAGAGGAGGTCCTGAAAAATGATGTACACCTCGAAACCAGTTCTGCATTTGATCTTCAGATCATCAAAGACCTGCATAAAAGAGGGAAACTGGATAAAGAAAAGTTCATCGTTTGTAACGGTTTTAAGCAAAAGATGTATGCCGACTATATCTGCGAACTCAGCAATGATGGTTTTACTAATATTATGCCGGTGTTGGATGGGGTGAATGAGATCGATTTCTATAATAAAGGGATCAAGAATAAGTGCAAAATGGGTATTCGGATCGCTTCCGAAGAGGAGCCTTCCTTCGAATTTTACACCTCCCGATTAGGTATTCGCTACAAAGATATCGTCGATTTCTACAAGGAAAAGATTCAGAATAACCCCAAGTTCGAGCTGAAAATGCTCCATTTCTTTATCAATACCGGGATCAAAGACTCTATTTACTACTGGACCGAGCTCGCTAAATGCTTGAATGTATACCTGGAACTGAAGAAGATCTGTCCTACGCTCGACTCCCTGAACGTTGGTGGAGGCATGCCAATCCGCACTTCCCTTGGATTTGAGTTCGATTATGAATACATTATTGAGGAGATTATCTCTCAAATCAAGAATTTCTGCGAAAACAACGATATCGTGGAACCTAATATTTTCACGGAATTTGGCTCCTTCACCGTAGGCGAAAGTGGGGCTGCGTTATATAAGGTAACCGACTTAAAGCTGCAGAACGACCGGGAGCTCTGGTATATGATAGACTCCTCCTTCATTACCACCCTACCTGATACCTGGGGAATCAACCAGCGTTTCATCCTCCTTGCTGTTAACCACTGGGATAAGGAATATCAGCGTGTCAATTTGGGGGGTACCACTTGCGACAGTTTAGATTATTACAATGCAGAGGCCCATGCCAATCAGGTGTTTCTGCCTAAGATAGAATTAAAAGCAAAGGACCCTCTCTATATAGGGTTCTTCCATACGGGAGCCTATCAGGAAAGCCTGGGTGGTTATGGCGGGATCCAGCACTGCCTCGTTCCGGCACCCAAGCATGTCATTATAGACCGGGATGAAGAAGGGGAAATGATTACCAAACTCTTTGCGAAGGAGCAAAGCTATAAGTCGATGTTGAAAACATTGGGGTACTAATATTATCATGATCTATGCTCCTCGCTGCAAGCAAAGGGAAGAAAATCCTGAAAATCGATTCTTTTCCTTATTTTAACAGTTCCCAATAATAATGTGTTGATTATTTTGCATTTCTGGCAAAAAATTCAATATTTGCAATCGGAAAACCGAAATCCAAACAAATTATATAGGAAAAGTTTAAATCCGGACTTCCTTTTGAATATTAAGGGAACGATTTAATACAGTTGAACTGAAAATTATGAAGAAAAGCCTTTCGGTAACCCTTACTGTTATTATACTTTCCTTTCTTTTCGATTCCTGCTCCAACCCTACCAATCCGAAATTTATTTCTGAAGGCATCATCGAGTACAAAGCAACACCGGTAGATCCCGATAATTCCATGGCTGCTCTCGCACCTAGCAAAATGACTGTCAAGTTCAAGGATAATTTTACCGAGGCGGAAATGACTGCAGGCATGGGACTCTTCTCCACCTCTTTTATCTCGGACCCTGGGAAGAAACAGTTCATTAATCTGGTTAAGCTTATCAATCAGAAATTCGCCTTGGTTATTGCGGGTGATTCCGTAAAAAAAGATGTCGATTCAGATCCTAAACCCATCATTGAAAAGACCCCCGAAACAAAGGTGATTGCAGGTTACACCTGCAAAAGAGCCCGCATCAGCTATGCAGACAAGAGCATTCCTGGATTTGATATCTGGTATACCAAGGAACTGAACATTGAGAACCCGAACTGGAGCAATCCTTTTCATGATATCGACGGGGTGTTGCTGGAATATCAGCTGAAGCGTTATGGACTCGAACTCCGTTTCACCTGTACCTCTGTCAGCAAGGCCAGCATCGACGAAAGCCTTTTTCAACTTCCGTCCGACTATAAGATCATCAACAAACGGGAAATGGACAAGAAATTCGAAGGCTTCTAATCAACCCTATGAATACCAAATAGAAATCCCAAAATTCAAAAATCCAAAATCCCAAAATTCTTTCCCTCATGACCAAATCGATTATTTCACGCATCCTCTGTGCAGGTCTCCTTTGTGTTTCTTTAGTATCCACTGCTCAGAAAACATTTGAGGGTACCATTGTTTATACCCTTGATTTCAGCGGAGAAGGTCTTCCTCCGGAAGCAAAGCAGATGATGGCCGGAAGCGAAATGACCGTGATCATGAAAGGCGAAAAAGCACGGACCGATGTGAACATGACCATGCAGAAGACTACCTCTATTGCCGATGCTAAGACCAAGACCAGTTTCGTATTGATGGATTTCATGGGTCAAAAGCTCAAGATCACCCACAAAGCGGAAGACAAAACACCTGAAGTAAAAGTAAAAGAGCTCCCAGAAACAAAAGAGATTGCTGGTTACAAATGCAAGAAAGCTGAACTCACCATGGGTGGGCAGAATGAACCTGTGACCGTTTATTATACCGATGACATTGCCAATAACGGTTATAACTCCCAAATTAAAGGGATCAAAGGCTACCCCCTCCAATTCGAAATCAACCAGGGCGGGATGAAGATAACCTATCTGGCTAAATCTGTTAGCCTCGATAAGGTGGATGATGCTAAATTCAACATCGATACCAAGGAGTACAAAGAAGTTACTCAGGATGATCTTACGAAGATGATTCAAGGGGGGCATTAAGAATCGATACCTGAACCCGGCACTTCAACAACACCCTGAAATTCCGTCAGTCCTGGGCGGTTATACACATTACTTCGTTTAAAACATTCCCCGGGCACCCCTTATTCCAGCCTCTGTTCTCTTAATTTTGTTTGATTAACGGAACAGGTACAGATGGCCAGAAAAGACAGCAATATTCCTCCTCTCAAAAACACCCTGCGGGATCCCATTCCCGAAGAAGAGAAGGATGCACCAGAAGAGATCCGTCCACGTGGATCGAAGGCTAAGCTTGCTCCCAACGATATTGAGGAAGATGTTACCCCGAAAAAATCGCGACAGAAGCAAGAGACCACATCTGCTGCAGAGAAAAAAGAGAGCCGGCAGTCGACCGGAAAGAAAGAGAAAGCTCCTAAAGAACCCTGGAAGAACCCGCTTGCTCCATTCATAGAGTATCTCCAAACAGACGAAAGACTTCACAAGATTACCGGGGCCTTTTTATTGTTCATTGTGACTCCTTACCTGGCAGTGGCTTTTGCGTCCTACCTTTTTACCTACGAACATGATTATTATCTGGTACAGTATGGGGGTTCTCTGATTTTCCTTCAGAATGCAGAAGTAGACAACCTCCTGGGTAAACTCGGTGCCCTCATGGCCCATGCTTTTATGAACCGGGGATTTGGACTGACCTCCTTCCTCTTTGTATTCCTTTCTTTTATTGGCGGACTTCAAATTCTTTTCAAAGTAAAACTCATCCCTTTCGGAAAAGCGCTGAAGTTTTCGGTAGTGATGATTGTCGTCGGCTCCATTGCACTTGGATATATCTTTCCCGATAACCTCTTTGCTCCCGGTGGTGCTTTTGGGTATGAGGTGAGCAAGTGGCTGAATGCCGTGCTGGGTAAGATTGGTACTGCTTGTCTGCTGGTGTTTAGTGTGCTTACCTGGCTGATCGTAGCGGTAAATCTTTCTTTTAACTGGTTCAGCCGAAAAGAGCCTGCAATTGCTGCAAACAATGAAGAGGAAGAAGTAATTGCGATGAATACGTTCAAAGAGGAGAAGGCGGAAATGGAGATTGTCTCTTCAGAGAAAGAGCCTCCGGTGGCAGTCGAAGTTGAAGAAGAAGAAGAAGCCATTTTCTGGGAGA
>PLYR01000104.1 GCA_003153435.1 Bacteroidota bacterium | reverse complement strand
TTCAAGTTCAATATCAATGATCTTGAAGATATCTTCTTTGCTGAGGGAGTTAAAGAGTACCACATCATCGATACGGTTCAGGAATTCCGGAGCGAAGGCTTTCTTCAGTGCATTTTCAATCACTCCCTTGGTATGATCTTCCACGCCTTCTTTCTTGGCCGTAGTACCAAATCCTACACCCTGACCGAAGTCTTTAAGCTGGCGTGACCCGATATTGGAAGTCATGATAATGATGGTGTTCTNNTGAGCTTTTTCAATTTCATCCAAGAGGATCACCGAATAAGGTTTACGACGCACTTTCTCAGTGAGCTGTCCACCTTCTTCATATCCTACATAACCGGGAGGCGCTCCAACCAGTCTGGTTACCGCAAACTTCTCCATGTATTCGCTCATATCAATGCGGATGAGTGCATCATCGTTATCGAAGAGGTTACGGGAAAGCAGTTTGGCAAGCTGGGTTTTACCGACTCCGGTTGGACCCAGGAATATAAAGCTTCCGATGGGTTTGTTCGGGTCTTTCAGTCCGGCCCTGTTCCGTTGAATGGCTTTCACCACTTTCTTAACCGCTTCATCCTGTCCAATTACCTTGCCCATGAGGTCAGCACCCATATTTACGAGCTTGCTGCCTTCATTCTGTGCAATACGTTGAACCGGCACCCCTGTCATCATAGCAACCACTTCGGCTACATTATCTTCACTCACGGTTTCTTTATGAGTCTTTGTTTCTTCTTCCCAGGCTTTCTTGGCTACTTCCAGTTGTTCGAGAAGCTGACGTTCAGTATCCCGGAGGCGTGCAGCCTCTTCGTATTTCTGAGAACGCACCACTTTGTTCTTCTCGTCCTTGATCTCTTCGATCTTTTTTTCAATTTCAAGGATGTTTTTAGGCACCTTAATATTATTGATATGCACCCGTGAACCGGCTTCATCCAAAGCATCTATAGCTTTGTCTGGCAAGTGACGATCGGTGATATATCGGCTGGTAAGGGTTACACAGGCTTTGATCGCATCATCCGTGTAGATGACGTTATGGTGGTCCTCATACTTGGATTTGATATTCTGAAGAATCTGAATCGTTTCTTCCGGAGTAGCGGGTTCTACGATTACTTTCTGGAAACGACGCTCAAGAGCACCGTCTTTTTCAATGTATTGACGGTATTCATCCAGTGTAGTTGCTCCGATGCATTGGATTTCTCCGCGAGCAAGGGCTGGTTTGAACATATTGGAAGCATCCAGAGAACCGGAAGCTCCGCCGGCACCGATAATGGTGTGGATCTCATCAATGAACAGAATCACATCCGGAGATTTCTCCAACTCGTTCATGACTGCTTTCATCCGTTCTTCAAACTGGCCACGGTATTTGGTACCTGCTACAAGAGAAGCAAGATCCAGGGTAACCACCCGTTTGTTAAAAAGCACACGGCTTACTTTCTTTTGAGTGATGCGCAGGGCCAGTCCTTCAGCAATAGCTGATTTACCGACACCGGGCTCTCCAATGAGGATCGGGTTATTTTTCTTTCTTCTGGAAAGAATCTGAGAAACACGTTCTATTTCTTTTTCCCGGCCTACGATAGGATCCAGCTTGCCGTCTTCAGCTGCTTTGGTAAGGTCCCTTCCGAAATTATCGAGTACAGGGGTTTTCGATTTAGAATCGGATATTTTCTTGGTACCGCTTCCAAAAGCTCCACCGTCATCTTCATTTTCATCATCGGCGGGGTTCTGAGGAAACTCGGCCCTGGGGTCAGCATTCATCATTTCAAGTTCGTTTTTAATGGTTTCGTAATCGATGTTAAATTTGTGTAAGGCTCTGGTGGCAATGCTGTCCTCGTCTTTGAGGATAGAAAGAAGCAAGTGCTCCGTCCCGATCATTGCGCTCTTGAAAATTTTAGCTTCAAGATAAGTTATTTTAAGAGCTTTTTCCGCTTGTTTGACGAGCGGAATATTGCCCAAGGTAACATTAACTTTCTTACTACCTATACCGGTCAGTGTTTCCACTTCTTTGCGCAGGTCCTGAAGATTAATAGTCAGAGCTTTCATGATCTTGATGGCCATACCTTCTCCTTCCCGTATGATTCCCAGCAGAAGATGTTCCGTACCGATATAATCATGCCCCAGCCTCAGAGCTTCCTCTCGGCTGAAGGTAATTACATCTTTAACCCGGGGTGAAAATTTCGCTTCCATAGTGTGTGTATGAGCATTCTGGTTAGTGTGTCTGCAAGCCCCTTATAACTGAGAAATTTACAGATTTCCGGCGGCTTTACAAAATTACAGGATAATAATCGGAAGACCTGTTCATATCTGCTATTTTTTGCACGATAAAATGTTAATAATTAATGAATTCAAAAAAGTCCTTTCTACATCGATATTAAGTACCTTCGGTCGCCTTAAATAACAGTATACAAAAACACCTATTTATACGTAAAATGAGCGCCGGGGTTATAGGTATGCGGACCCTTTGAAAGCTACCTGTAAACCGTTCAAGTACCATACCAGAATTCTGTTGAACCCAAAATAAATGACAATATGGCTGAAGGAGAAAGAATAATTCCGATAAACATCGAAGACGAAATGAAAACGTCCTACATCGATTATGCGATGTCGGTCATTGTGTCGCGTGCCCTGCCTGATGTAAGGGATGGCCTGAAACCGGTACACCGCCGGGTTTTATTCGGTATGCTCGACCTCGGGGTTATGTCCAACCGTCCCTACAAGAAATCTGCCAGAATCGTAGGGGAAGTGCTTGGAAAGTATCACCCGCATGGCGACACCTCCGTTTATGACGCGATGGTGCGTATGGCTCAGGAATGGAGTCTGCGTTACCCGCTGGTAGACGGACAAGGTAACTTCGGCTCTGTAGATGGTGATCCTCCGGCTGCTATGCGTTATACGGAAGCCAGACTCCGGAAGGTAGCCGAGGAAATGATCGGTGATATCGAAAAAAACACCGTTGATTTCAGGCCAAACTTCGACGACTCTTTAGAAGAACCAACCGTCCTTCCAACCCGCATCCCGAATCTCCTGATGAACGGAGCTTCCGGAATCGCCGTTGGGATGGCCACCAATATGCCTCCTCACAACCTCTCGGAAGTGGTGGATGCCTGTATCGCCTATGTGGATAATAAGGACATTGATGTTGCCGGACTGATGCAATATGTCAAAGCGCCTGACTTCCCGACAGGGGGTATTATCTATGGTTACCAGGGTGTAAAAGATGCTTTTGAGACCGGCAGAGGGCGGATTGTGATGCGATCCAAAACGAATATTGAAGTCCACGACAACCGGGAACGACTCATTGTAACCGAGATCCCCTTCATGGTCAACAAGGCCCAGATGATTGAGAACACGGCTGCATTGATCAATGAGAAAAAGATTGAAGGGATCAGCGCCTTGAGAGATGAAAGCGACCGCGACGGGATGCGCATTGTCTATGAAATAAAGAAAGATGCCATTACCAATGTGGTTCTTAATAACCTCTTTAAATACACGGCTTTACAAACGTCCTTCAGTGTCAATAACATTGCACTGGTAGGAGGGAGGCCCGTCATGCTTAACCTGAAAGGGTTGATCTCCCATTTTATCGATTTCAGACATGAAGTGGTGATCCGCCGAACCAAGTTTGAACTGGATCAGGCTCAAAAGAGAGCTCATATCCTGCAGGGTTATCTGATAGCTCTGGATAACCTGGATGAAGTTATCAAGCTTATCCGTGAATCTAAAACTCCTGCGGAAGCACAAGACGGACTGATCAGTCGCTTCGCCCTGAGCGAACTGCAGGCGAAGGCCATTCTGGAAATGAGACTCCGGGTCCTTACCGGTCTGGAACGTGACAAGATCAAGGCTGAATATGACGATTTGATGCAACTGATCACTTACCTCACCGAAGTATTGGGCAGCGAGATTCTCCGTATGGAAATTATCAAGGATGAACTCCGTGAAATAAAGGAAAAGTATGGAGATGGTCGTAAGACTGTTATCGAGTACGCTTCCGGTGATTTCCGCATGGAAGATATGATCGCCGATGATGAAGTGGTGATCACCATTTCCCATATGGGTTATATCAAACGGACCCCGCTTACCGAATACCGTACACAGAACAGAGGTGGAAAAGGATCCAAAGGATCAACCACCCGTGATGAGGATTTCCTGGAACACCTTTTTGTGGCCACAAACCACAACTACCTCCTTTTCTTTACCGAACAAGGGCGTTGCTTCTGGATGAGAGCCTATGAAATTCCGGAAGGAAACAAGACCAGCAAGGGTAGAGCAATTCAAAATCTGATCAATATCCCTCAGGGGGATAAAGTCAAGGCTTATATCAATGTGAAGAACCTGAATGATGAAGAATATATCCAGAACAACTTCATCATCATGTGTACCAAGAATGGTATTATCAAGAAAACCAGTCTGGAGGCCTATTCCCGTCCAAGGACCAATGGTATCAATGCCATTACCGTGCGTGATGGAGATACCCTGCTGGAAGCAAGACTGACCAGTGGTAAATGTGAAATCATGCTGGCTTCTAAACTAGGCAAGGTTGTAAGGTTTAATGAAGAGAAAGTAAGGCCTATGGGTCGTAACGCTTCGGGTGTACGAGGAATTAATCTGGATGATGAAGAAGGAACAAACAACGAAGTCATCGGAATGATCACCATCGAAAACCCGGCTACCAATGTCCTGGTTGTTTCTGAAAAAGGATTCGGAAAACGATCGGATATTGAAGAATACCGGGTGACCAACCGGGGCGGAAAAGGAGTGAAGACTCTTAACGTTACCGATAAAACCGGAGCTCTGATCGCTATCAAGGATGTGGACGACAATACCGATCTGATGATCATTACCAAATCGGGTATCATTATCCGTATGGCCGTAAGTGATCTTAGGGTTATCGGTCGCGCTACCCAGGGAGTGCGTCTTATCAATCTGAGCGATACCGATGAAATCGCCTCTGTAGCCAAAGTGGAAGTGGACCCGGCCGAAAAGGAAGCCTCCGAACAGGAAAATGGCACGGTTGATGGAATGAACGGAGCTGGAAGCGCAGACGATGCAACAGCCGGAGCAGGTGAAACAGCATCCGACGAAACTCCTGATACTGATAAAACAGAATAATCGAGTATTTATATAAACTAGTTTAACCCTATGAAAAGAACAGCACAGACGCTGCTTATCCTCCTCCTGACTACAGGAATGAGCTTTGCACAATCGAGTAAAAGAACCTCCGCCCACAATGCTTTGGAGGATTTTAAAAGAGATAAAGACCCGGCTTCCCTCAAAAAAGCCAAGGATTTTATTGATATGGCTTCCCAGCATGCGGAAACCGGTGTGGAAGCAAAGACCTGGAATATGAGGGGTGAAATATACCTGACCGCCTATGCTGCCGCTCTCCTCAGTGAAGATGAGAAACAGAAAGACGAAAAGGATGGGGCTAAAAAGAACATGGTTTCCTACGTCAATGTACCCATCGCCGATCTTCAGACCGCTTACGAGTCTTACGTAAAGACCAAAGACCTGGATAAGAAGAAAATCTACACCGATGAGATCAACAAAGGTCTTTTCATCATCGGAACCCATTTCGAGAACAAGGGCCGTGCGGATTATAATAACAAGAAGGCTCTCGAAGCCGGAGGATCTTTCGAAAAATGCTACGAGATATCTGTTCTGAACGGAAAAATGGACACCGCAACCCTGAATTACGCAGCACTTGCATACCGGGTAGGTGGAGATGCCGCCAAGGCCAAGAGCATCTACCAGAAATTGATTGATCTGGGTTATGGCAAAGGAAAGACCATTTCCATCCTGGGAACCCTGCTCATCAATGAAAAAGACACCGCTGCGGCCCGTAAGGTCATTTCAGCAGGAAGAGTGAAATATCCTACGGATATGGAGCTCCTGACTACCGAAACAAACCTTTTCCTCATGGCCCATAAGAACAAGGAAGCCCTGGCCAACCTGAAGCAGGTGATCGAAAAGAACCCCAATGATGCCCAGCTTAACCTGGTAGTAGCCAGTGTATTCGACAATATGGCCAATCCTAAGGATGCAGATGATAAAGAACTCCCCAAGCCAGCTGAATATGATCAGTATTACACTCAAAGCGAAAGCTATTATAAGAAGGCTATTGAGCTCAAACCTGAATACTTTGATGCTTTATATAACTTAGGTGTTCTATATAATAATCAGGGAGTTATACTTTACAACAAGGCCAACAACATAAAGAATAAGGCAGAGGCTGATAAAGTGGGCAATCAGGCTGATGAAATCTTTAAGATGGCCATTCCATACCTGGAAAAGGCGCATACCGTAAACCCAAAGGATAAGAACACCATGCGTTCCCTGAAGCAGTTATATGCAAAGACTGCCCAGCAGGACAAGTATGACAAAATCAAAGCCGAATTGGACGCCACCAAATAGGCAGGACAGGGTTCCTCAATAGTTAAAAAGCGCAGGAGAGATCCTGCGCTTTTGTTTTATCTAAAAGCATCCATCTAGGAAGGTATCCAGTTAAATACTATTTAACATAATGTTAATTATGGTTTGATTATTCATACCTGAGCTATAGCTTAACTGACTGATAAATAACCTTTAAAGCCAATAATCAGGCTTCTTATTAGACCGGAATTGATCATTGCTAACAGAAGAATCATCATGACTAAGAGAACAATCGCGATCCGGAATGCAATTAGGTTCCCTGCTAAAAAAAATCGAACGGTTTTCAATCAGGCTGTGCATTTCTCCTGTGGAAAAATGGCTGTTTCTTTAAGGACTGATACCTTATCCAAATGAACAGTTTTCAAACTTATAGGGATGGATATCCTTTCTAAAAGAACAATAATTATTCGAGATGCAATGTCTGTCATCTTTTAATGAACAGTATTAAAAGCTATCAGGATTGAGATCAGGATTAAAAGCACCATAATACCCTCCAAAGGAATGATGATTCCGCTTAAAGGAAGAATGATTCGGGATAAAGAAACTGGGATGGTTCCTTTCTTAGGAGTGCTTATTAACCTGAAAAGCCTCCGTTAGGAGGCTCAGGTCGTGATTATTCTTTGAAGAAGGCATTCTATCAGGCTAGATCAAGCCTTTATTCTTAAAAACAGAATCTACTTACTTAACGTAAGAAGGCGTCTTAATTTGAATTACGTTTCAGTTCCAGGAAACACTCGTCTACTATCAGTGTGTTCCCGAATTCCGGACGGTAGGCTTTTCTTTTTCTTAGCACACTACGGTTGAACTGGGAAACCCAGGATTCCAGATCGGTTGAAGATTCGAATTTCCTGCTCTGCTGATTAGATGTGGCCACCAAACGGCTGCTATGATCTACATTCAGAATCAATTCCCCATCGAGGAAGAAATTGGATACCTGACCTTGCTTTTCTTCAGTAATCTGATGAACTATTGTTTTCTCTTCGCTCATATTCAAAAATATTTAGATTTTATGCAAATGTACCATGTACACTTGCTTTTAGCAAGCATATTTTCAATATGTTGAAAATTTGGTTAAAAGTTCTAAGAATTTCAACCCCCAAAATGCTCTTAACATACCATTTTAACAAGAAAACTTACAAATCAGTCCCTGTGCCTGCTTCCCCCCTTATTTACCCTGTAGTATTTTAGCATACTTATTTGCATTGGAAGGGTCGATAGAACTTAATAAAGGAACAACCTTTCCCTTTTCATCCGAAAAAGCTCCGGAGAATAGATTCACAAGCTCATCTGCCTTGGCGCTGAAAAATAATTGAAGATTAAATGAGGCTGGCTTTTCGGCATAGACTTTCTGAACCAAAAGGAGACTTTCATACACATTGGCTCTCCCTGTGGCGGCATCATTATACATCAGATCCAGACCCTGACGGTGGTATTTATACAGGCATTCCCGCAAAGGTGCGAAGGCCGGATTTAAGGCATTTTCAATGAGCCAGTAACGGTTCTTCTGGCTCGTACTCTCAAACGATTTCCATCCATGCTCTGCTGCATTCTGTGCATTATTCACCACCTGCTGGGCTTTCTGGTAATAGACAGTGCCTCCGTTCATGGAGAAGGAGTCGTAATCCATCGCTAAGGCCACATAAGCATAGAAAGCCAGCATGGACGTAAGGTTATTGGTAAATGTGGTTTCCACATAATCCATCGGCTGGGCCTCTATATAATTGAATTGAAAATCGTTGTCGCTATAGTTCAGAATCGTGGAGTTATAAGATGATTTAAAAACAGCTCGGTTGGTCTGAATCTGAAACGTGCCTTTAAACTGATCTACCGCCAGCTCATCCGTAATATTGATTAAAATACTCATGGTAATCCTTTCCGTAGCCGCAAAATTATCCTTTGTGAAGTGTGTATTGTTCATGAACTCATAGACCGAATTCTTCAGCGCTTCAAAGATTCTTTTTTCTGTGGTTCCTTGAATCTGTGGTGCCAGAATCTGGACCGTACAGTTCAACTCCTGCGCCGAAGCCTTACTCCAGACTCCGGTTAGAAAACTGGCCAGTAAAGCCAGGCAGAGTAATGAAATTTTATTCAAACGAAGAAACATAGTCTAATGGCTTTAAAATAAAAACTCCTTCGACCCGGTTAGCGGGACGAAAGAAGGGATTTGATTCGGTCTACTATATCCACGGCTACAGCTGACTTATCTTTTAACTCAAAATTGCTCAGATTATTGTTCCGGTCAATAATTGAAATTTTATTCTGGTCGGTACCAAACCCAGCTCCCGGATCTCTCAGAGAATTTAAAACAATGAAATCAAGATTTTTGCGCTCCAGCTTGGCTTTGGCATTCTCTATTTCCGAATCTGTTTCCAGGGCGAATCCAATCAAAATCTGTTTGCCTGATTTACGTTTACCAAGCTCCGCAAGGATATCCGTAGTCTGTTCCAGTTCCAGAACGGGAGCCTGCCCTGGCTTTTTCTTGATTTTGGTAGTGGCAGTATGTACCGGCCTGAAGTCAGCCACTGCCGCAGCAAGGATAGCAACATCTGTTTCGGCATATGCAGAAATACAAGCCTGATACATTTCCTCGGCACTGGTCACATCCACCCTTTGAATCCGTGCTTCAGTAGTATGCAGGTTATTGGGCCCGCAAACCAGTTTCACGTCAGCGCCGTTCCTGGCCAGCTCTTCAGCAAGTGCAAATCCCATTTTACCGGAACTGTGATTACCAATAAACCTTACAGGATCTATAGCTTCAAACGTAGGTCCGGCCGTAACCAGGACTTTCTTCCCTTTCAAAGGGTTCTCGGGATTGAGTTCTTTTTCAAGGCCGGAAATGATTTCTTCCGGCTCGGCCATCCTCCCCTCCCCTATCAATCCACTCGCCAGTTCACCAAAGCCCGGAGTCAGGATGTGAACACCCCAGGATTTCAGTTTGGAAAGGTTTTCGGTAGTGGATGGGTGCTTTAACATATCCAGATCCATTGCTGGAGCCACGAATACCGGGCAACGGGCAGAAAGGTAGACTGCCATCAGGAGGTTATCACAGATCCCTGACGACATCTTAGCCAGGGTATTCGCTGAACAAGGGGCAATGACCATCAGATCGGCCCATAACCCTAGTTCCACATGGTTGTTCCATTCCCCCTGATCATTTTTGGTGAATTCAGAAAGAACAGGGCTTTTGGAGAGTACCGACAAGGTCAGCGGGGTAATAAACTCTTTAGAAGCAGGTGTCATGACCACACGAACCGAAGCCCCGGCCTTCACCAGCAAACGGGTCAGTATGGCTGTTTTATAAGCAGCAATACTGGCGGTAACACCTAGTATTATGTTCTTTCCTTTCAACATTCAGGCAGGATACTAAAAGAAAAAGGTTCAATACCACAAGACTTGACCTGTAACATTGAACCTTGATTCGATTTACTGAGAAGGAGTTGTATGACTAAATCTGGACTCAGGCCCGGATTAGTTCTGAGATACAGGAGTCTCCTTTGCAGGGTTACGGAAATAAATCTTGTCTTCTATGAATTCAGAAGTTGCGATAGAAGATGGTTTTGGCAAACGCTCATAAAACTTAGAGATCTCAATCTGCTCCCTGTTTTCGAATACCTCTTCAAGGTTATCAGTATGGGATGCAAACTCATTGAGTTTTTGGGTCAGCTCTTCTTTAATTTCAGAACTGATCTGGTTAGCCCTTTTGCTGATGATGGCTACGCTCAGATAAACATTACCTGTTTTTTCATCCAGTTTCCGTACATCACGGGTAATTGTAGTTGGCTCTGCGTTTGTTTTTTTGTAATCCATTTTCAGGTATATTAAATTTAATTCGACTGTTTGCTTTCTCTCTTTTGCTTATCAGCAGCTCTTGCCCGTTCCAGTTTCTTTTGTTCTTCCAGGCGTGCAATTTCTTCGTCTTCCAGTTGCTTTTTAATCTTCGAAGCACTGTCAAAGATCGTCTGGGCCTCTGTCAAAAACTCACTTTTTGGATAAGTATCGACAAATTTAATGTAATTATCCATTGCAAGCTTCATTCTTTCGGCTTTTTTCGTGTCTACACTCAATAATCCAAGCTGATAATAGGCCTTGATGGTGGTCAGTGCAAGCTCCTCTTTATGGATGTTGGCAGGATATTCCTTGTTATGAACGATGATATCGGCAATAGAAGCCTTATAATCGGATAACCGGTAGTATTGGATACAAGTGGCATACGACTTCATTTCCAGCTTTCCCCGGAGCTTGTCTATATACTCGTTACAATCAGGAATATGTTCACTTTTAGGGTATTGTTTCAGGAAAAATGAAAATTCGCGGATCGCTGTATAGGTATCTGTTTGATCAAGGGCGTATTCAGGAGAATTCAGGTAATAGCAATAGGCGGTCATATACGCACATTCCTCAGCCTTCTTAGCCGTTGGAAACGTCCTCACAAAGTTCCTGAACATGAAACCAGCGAGGAGGTAATCACCCATTTCAAAATTCGTGTATGCATTATAGAAAAAGACCGTTTCCGCTTTTTCAGTTCCTTTATACACGTTCTGGAGTTCTTCGAAAAGAAGCTGTGCTTTGGTGTAATCACCGGAATCGTAGTATTTGATGGCCATTTCCAATTTATGCTCATAGTCGGTGCTCTTCTTGAGCTTGGCATATTCCCCGCAGGAGGATAAAAGGAAAAGAAACAGGCCTGAACAGGCTATCTTGGCGATTACTTTCATAAAGCTTGCAAAGATACGTATTATCCGAAACAAAAAAGCATTTGCCTGAAAGGCCCAAAAAGAGTATTTTTGCACCTCGTTTTTCTGCCTCATGCTCAAAAATCCAAAAATGAAAGATTTATTTGAAAAGATTAGGGCCAACAGGGGACCTATTGGCATGCATGCCAAGGAATCTCATGGATATTTCACCTTCCCGAAACTGGAAGGGGATGTGTCTCCCAGAATGATATTTCGTGGAAAAGAAAGGCTCAACTGGAGCCTGAACAACTACCTCGGTCTGGCAAACCACCCTGAGGTCAGAAAGGCTGATGCGGATGCGGCAGCCCAATTCGGACTAGCGGTGCCCATGGGCGCACGAATGATGTCCGGAAACTCCGACCAGCATGAACAACTTGAGAGAGAACTCTCTGAATTTGTACATAAACCGGATACCATCCTTTGTAATTTTGGCTATCAGGCCATGGTTTCAGCCATTGATTGCCTGGTTGATCGTCATGATGTGATAGTTTATGATGCCGAATCTCATGCCTGTATCCTGGATGGGGTAAGGCTCCATATGGGTAAACGCTATGTGTTCAAGCATAACGACATCGCCGATTGCGAGAAACAACTCGAAAGAGCCACTAAACTGGCGGAAACCAGCGGAGGCTCTATTCTGGTAATTACAGAAGGTGTTTTCGGAATGCGGGGAGATCAGGGAAAACTAAAGGAAATCGTTGCCCTGAAGAAAAAATTCAACTTTCGCCTCTTTGTAGATGATGCTCACGGTATCGGAACCATGGGCGCTAAAGGTGGAGGAACAGGAGAAGAACAAAATTGTCAGGATGGGATTGATATTTACTTCGGAACTTTTGCAAAGTCATTCGCGCTCATAGGAGGATTTATTTCCAGCGAAACACAAATTGTGGAATACCTCCGGTACAATATGAGGTCTCAGATCTTTGCTAAATCATTACCCATGCCAATCGTAGTGGGTGCATTGAAACGTCTGGAGCTGATGCGCAATCACCCGGAGTACAAAGCGAATCTCTGGAAGATCACCCATGCCCTTCAGGATGGATTGAAAAAAGCAGGCTTTGAAATCGGGGTCACCAACTCTCCGGTTACTCCGGTATTCATGAATGGCTCCATCCCTGAAGCGACTAATCTCATATACGACCTCCGTGAAAATTTTAATATTTTCTGTTCTATGGTGGTGTACCCCGTTGTTCCCAAGGGAATGATCATCCTGCGCATTATCCCTACAGCAATCCATTCTATGGAGGATGTAGCTTATACTATCGAATGCTTCTCTAAAATTGTTGGAAAGTTGAAATCCGGTCAATACATGGCTGAGAAGATTGCTTCTTTCTAGAGCTCCGGAGATACAACCAAGAGGTTGATTTTTGAGCTGAGCATACGGCCATTGTGACTAAATAGAAATAAATGAATTTCAGCGAACTGAATCTAAATCCCCAACTCATCGAGGCCATTGGTTATGCCAATTATGTGAAGGCTACCCCAATCCAGGAGATGAGTATCCCCATTATCCTGCAGGGAAGGGACATTATCGGTTGCGCACAAACCGGAACCGGAAAAACAGCTGCTTTCGCACTCCCGGTCATGAGTAAGCTTCTTGAAAAAGAAACCAATAAGATCCAGGCTTTGGTCATCGTCCCTACCCGTGAGCTGGCTATTCAGATTGTGCAGTGGATGGATGGACTCTCCTACTTCACCAATATCAGTGCCATGTCTGTTTACGGTGGTGGTGATGGTATCTCTTTTGAACAAGAAAAAACAGCCCTTTCCAAAGGTGCTAATATNNGATATCATGCGTATTGTAAATACCATCCCTAAGCAAAGACAAACTCTTCTCTTTTCTGCTACGATGCCGGCCAAAATCCGCATGCTTGCCGGTAAAATTCTGAATGATCCGGCTGAAATCAGCATTGCAATCTCCAAACCCGCCGAAGGTGTGGTTCAGGGGGCTTATATGGTTTATGACTCTCTGAAGGTTTCCCTCATCAAGAAACTGCTGGTTGGAAAAGAAGAAGAGCTCAAGAGCGTAATCATCTTTGCTTCCCGCAAAGAAACGGTGAAGAGCCTTGAAACAGAACTTAGAAAACAAAAACTCAGTGTAAGATCTATACACTCCGATCTGGAGCAAAGCGAACGGGAAGATGTGATGCGCCTGTTCAAGAGCCGTCAGATTCAGGGATTGGTGGCCACGGATATCGTTTCCCGTGGTATTGACATTGACGATATAGGCCTGGTCATTAACTTCGATGTGCCTGGTGATGCGGAGGACTATATCCACCGCATTGGTCGTACCGCACGGGCTGAATCAACCGGTGTTGCAATCACTTTTGTGAATGACAAGGACCGTGAAAAATTCCAGCGCATTGAAAAGTTTCTGGAGAAATCTGTTCAGAAAATACCCCTCCCCGAAGGGTTAGAAGCAGGTGCTGTTTATGAACCCCGTTCAAAATTCGGAAAGGGCGGGAAAGGACAATCCAGAGGAAGCGGAGGATCGGGATCATCCCATTCTGGCAGCAAGCAAGGTTCCAGCCGCCCCCCTCATCGTAAAGCCCATTGACCAATTGATTCTATATTTTACACAAGATCAAGCTGCAAATCACTTAATTCCTATATTTGAACTTCAAATTAACCTCAACCAAAAACTAAGTAGAAAATGAAAAAAGTATTCAGTATCCTTTTCGTTGCTGTAGTGGTTACTCTGGTAGCCTGCAGTGGAAAAAAATCAGATCTTGTTGCCGGAGCCTGGAAGGTTGGGGACATGTCTTCAGAAGCTCCTAAAGAACTTCCGGATTCACTGAAAAAAGTGTTGGAAGTACAAAGCAAGGCTCAGTGTGAAGAAATGAAGAAGTCTTGCACTTTCGAATTTAACAAAGACGGATCCTACGCTGTTAAAATGATGGGTAACCAAACCAAAGGAAAATGGGCTTTGAGTGATGATGCTACACAAATGACCCTCGTTGAAGATTCAGCGAAAGAAAAAGGTGGTATCGTTTCTAAAGTAGTAGAACTGAGTGCCAGCAAAATGGTTTTCTCTATGGAAAACTCTGGTCTTAAACAATCACTTACACTGATCAAATAAGAAAGAATCTCTCATAACGAAAAAGGCTGCCCCTATTGGAGGCAGCCTTTTTGCTTTTCTATGCTTGCGTTAATTCAGGACTTTCTTCACCAGATCTGCAGCATCCTGCAGTTGTATGGCGGAAAAAACTTTAAGACCTGATTCATCAATGATTTTCTTAGCTTCTACAGCGTTCGTTCCCTGAAGCCTTACAATAATAGGTACCTGAATGGTGCCCATATTTTTATAAGCATCCACGATTCCCTGGGCGACACGGTCGCAACGGACAATCCCTCCAAAAATATTCACCAGAATGGCCTTCACATGCTCATCCCGAAGGATGATACGGAATGCCTGTTCTACCCTGGCTGCGTTAGCGGTACCTCCCACATCCAGGAAGTTCGCAGGATCTCCTCCGGAAAGTTTTATGATATCCATGGTGGCCATAGCCAGTCCGGCTCCGTTTACCATACAACCTACGTTTCCATCCAGCTTAACATAGTTCAGGGAATGTTTCCCTGCTTCAACCTCTGTTGGATCTTCTTCAGATTCATCACGGAGTGCTGCATAATCAGGATGACGGAAAAGAGCGTTATTGTCAAGCGATACCTTTGAGTCAACCGCAATGATTTTATTGTCGGATGTTTTCAGTACCGGGTTAATCTCGAAAAGAGAAGCATCAATACTTTCGTATGCTTTGTACAAGGAAGCCACAAACTTCACCATATTCTTCAGGGCTTCTCCTTCTAGGCCCAGGTTATATGCAATCTTACGGCATTGAAAAGCCTGGAGACCCACCTTCGGATCCACTTCCTCCTTAAAAATGAGGTGAGGGGTCTTCTCTGCAACTTCTTCAATATTCATTCCTCCTTCTGTGGAGTACATAATTATATTTCGCCCTTTTTGACGATTCAGTAGTACACTGATATAAAATTCTTTGGTTGGCGTTTCACCCGGGTAATAAACATCCTGAGCAACGAGGACCTTCTTTACCAGTTTTCCGGTTGCACTGGTTTGTGCGGTTACCAGATTATGACCGAGGATGTTCGTGGAGATTTCCTTAACCGCATCAACAGATTTAGCAAGTGCTACACCCCGTTGTTCGGATCCGACGATCTTACCTTTACCTCTGCCCCCGGCATGGATCTGTGCTTTCACTACAAACCATCCGGTACCTGTTGTCTTCTGAAGTTCTTTGGCAGCATCCACAGCCTTTTCCGGAGTATCGGCAACAATACCTTCCTGGATTGCCACCCCAAATCCTTTAAGAATTCCTTTCCCCTGATATTCGTGAATATTCATAGCTGATTGTTTTTGTGAAGAAGTTTCAAAAGTAACTTTTTGAAGCCAATATTCAAATTAATATTAGACCTAGTAATTCACAAACAGATACCTCCATTTAAAGGCTATAAGCTGAAAGAACCCTGGATAGTTAAAGATTACTCAAGCAGAAAGGTCAGGCTTCAATCTTGGCGCTCAGACCCTGGTCGAGCAAGGCAGAACACACCGGTACCAGATCATCATACGATCCGTTTTTGACTAAACACTTTCCGTTATAATGAACAATATAGGCACATTGTTCGGCTTGTTCAGGTTGGTGGTCGCAATAGGTAATAAGCATCTCGATGACATGTTCAAAGGTATTCACGTCATCGTTATAGAGGATTATGGCATGCTGAGGACTGACTGCAACTTCTTCTTTCTCCAGAAGCTCAACTTCCGGAGCAGGGTTTTGGAAGAAAGGATGCTTTTTCATAATCTCCTGATCAGCTGTTTGCAGGTACAAAATTACCCGGCTTCAGGCAAAATTCAAAATTCCGGTACTACTTATTTCACATCGGAAACAGATACCTTTTTCCCGTCCTTGTAGGCCAGGATGAAGGCATCCGGAATACCTTTGGCTATAGCCTCTTCTTTGAGGAAGACGGCATCATCATAGCTGGTTACGATGCCGATGGTATAAACAGTTAACCCGTTTTCATCGGTGAAGTTTTTGACTCCTCTTTTGGCCAGTAAAATGAATTTATTAGCAATCTCAATCGGAACCTGCTCCTTGAATGCACCGATCTGAACTTTAAACACAACACCAGTATCCCCTTTCACCATCGGAATTTCTTTGTTATCATAACGGCTGAAATCACCAGGTTTAACATCGGTTACAGTAGATGCCGTTGGAATAACGCTTTTGTGGTGTGAAAGTTTTTTATCTATGGCGGGGGTATTCGGTTTTACTTCACCGGGTTCCGTTTCAGATTTCTTCGCAGGAACAGCAGCAGGTGTCACCGCTCTTGCTGCACCTCCCTGCCCTACCCGTTTCCCATCCTTATAAGCCACCACGAATGCATCCTTAATGCCCAGTTCCACAATCTTCCGCTTAGCTTCCTCTGCCTTGAGAGGATCTGCGTATTGACCACTGGTGTATCTTAGATTTCCATTTTCCAGCGTTTCGGTATTCAAAGGCTGAATCCCATAAATTTTCTCATTGCTCACCGGTTTGGAATAAACCCCGATCTGAACTGCATAAAACAATCCACTCACCCCTGTAACCGGAGTCGACTTGGCAATAGCACCCGGGTTTGTATGGGTGACTGCCGGCAGCTGATCATTCCCTTGATGACTTTCTACTGCTGGAGTGTGATTGCCTCCATCTGCCACAGTATGATTACCACCATCAGCAACCGGAGGTGTAGTTCCGCCTCCAAGCACCGATGCAGGAATTTCTCCGGTCCTGATCATCGTCTGCGCATCGGCAACAGAAATGCGTTTTCCATTTAGGAATGCCACCACAAAGGCATCCTTGAATCCAAGTGCCTGAATTGATTTTTTAGCTTTATCGGCTGATTCAAATTTGGAGAAGAGGCCGGCGGTATAACGGATAAATCCTTTGGTAGTGGTCTCCCCGGTAAGCGGGCGCACCCCCTTGAATTCATCACCACTCAGTGTACGTTTGAAAGCCCCAATCTGTACCTTAAACACAAGACCTTCGGGCATCTTAGGATCCAGCTCGATCTGCTTTGGCACAGACGCTGAAGTCGCGATCAGGAATGTTTCCTTGACCAAGCCACCCACCAGTTTAGTGCCTGTTCTCGGTTCCGAAACGGGATTTTTATCTCCTACAGGTGTTTCCTTATTTATTGTTATTGAACCCACTTCTGTCTTATCCGTTTTGACAGGTGTTGATCGCTTATAGTTCGGATCCAGAGATACCATCAGGTCTTCCCGTTCTTTCTTTTTCTCTTGTGCCTTTCGGTTAAAGTCCTGCGCTACCGCTCTGATAGAATCTGCCTTAGCGAAATTCTGCTTTGCACGTTCCTCATATTCCTTCGATAGTGTCCTCGCCGCTTCCTTGCTTGCATCATCCGGCATATTCGAATTGTCATTATTCATTTTGCCCGATTCCCTCGCCAGTCGCTGTCCTTCAATCTGAACATCATCGGCCTGATGATTATTAGCTGTAGCTGCTTCCAGGAAAACATCTTCTTCTGCTTTCAGAGTAGCTACTTTTGCAGTTACTTCCACTTTCCTTGCTGTTGCTACGGAATCTTCTTCTCTTGTATGGCTTGGTACAACAATCGCGGCATGTTCTGATTTAGCGCTGTCGCTTCCCCCTGTATGGTTTGGCTCTGAAGCTTCCGTATGATCCGTGTGTTTCGTTTCCACCGCTTCGGTGTGACCGGGGTTCTTATTTTCATCCGTATGCGAAGTCGTAACTACGGTGTGATCCGTACCTACTCCAGTCTTGTTTTCGTCTGTATGACTAGCAACGACTACGGGAGCTGTTTTAACATCATCCTTATGCCCATTCTCATCTTTGTGACCGGTTGCGGCATCATGTTCTTTTTTAGCAGCAGCTACTCTGGCTGCAATGATTGCATCATCATCCAGGGTGCTGTCTACACGGACATGCCGGGGTTCAGCAGCGGCACGAATCACCAGATCAGGAAAGGACGATTCGTATATTTTGAGCGCTTTCGACTGGCTCTCTATGGCATGGTTTTCATTTTCTTCAGCGAGCTTAATATTCTCCTCCCTTAATTTCGGGTTATCCGTTTTTTGGGCAGCTTCTCTTTGTTCTTTGGCTTTAGCATAAAATGCTTTGGCTGCATCTGTAAAGGTCTCCGCCTGGGTAAGTGCGGGATCTGTGGAGGTATTGGTCTTTAATTCATATTGATTCAGCTTCTGTTCATTAGCCCCATATTCCATCAAGCTCACCTTAGCCCCTGCATTGGAAGCATCATACTCCTTCATGCTGAAAGCCTTGTAAAGATCTTCCGATTCCTTTTGTTTGGCATCATGCTCCGGGCCTGAGAGTTTATCGGCCTGGGCCCTTGCTGTGTCGGCCCGGATTTTCAGAATTGCGGCTTCCGTTTCAAGCTGCTTCCGCTCTTCATTGGTTGCAACGGAAGACGGGGAGGTTAAGGGATAAGAAGGGTCAACGGCCTTCTTAACCGGAGGCAGGACTGCTGTTGTTTTAACTACGGCTGGCTCAGTACCCGTTTTGGTTACAGCCGGTTCGGTAGAATGGGCTCTTGTTTGAGATGCAGTGTCGGTCGGTGCGAGAGCAGTCGTATTCACCGGGCGTGTTTTGCGATCGGCCACAATTTCCGTTAATCTGGCTGCTTCTTCGTTTTTACTTGTTACTTCCGTTTCCAACTCAGAAATTGCCTTTTCTTCTGCCTTCTTCTTGTCGGGCTCGATGATGCTGGTCAGTTTTTCTTTCCGGGTTTTCAAATCCTGATTTAAAGAAGCCGCCCATTCCTGGTATATCTGTGCCTTGGCGGAGTCTTTAGATTCCTGTGTTGGCAAGGACTCCACGGCAGTGAGCTTGTTTTTATACACTGCGGCATTTACAGTAGCAGGCTCTTCTGTTTGATGGTCTTCCTCCTTTTGTTTTACAGGAACAGAGGCGAGTAATTCTTTTTGGGTTGTTTCTTTTGTTTCTGCATCTTTTTCAAGCTGGGCAATTTCTTCTTTTAGTTTAGCTTTTTCGGAAGGGTCCTTACTTGCTTCCATCTCCGTCTTCTTCTTGGTAGCATCATTCCGGATCGCAGAGGCCCAATCTTTATAGATTTCGGCCTTTGCCTGGGCTTGAGCCGGCTTGCCAGAGGTAGAATCCAGAGTAGCGATTCTGTTTTCGTAATGACGGGCATAATCAGCCTCGGATGCCGCAACCGGTGGAGCCTGTTTAAGTTTGTTTACTTTGTCAAGACTTTCATCTGCCTGGTGTTGTTTCTCTTCTTTTTCCTTGGTGAGTGCGGTGATGACCTCATTCAACTGACTTTGTCTTGTTGGGTCTGTGGTGGCTTTCAGTTCGGTGTTCTTGTCCTCTATACGGTGACTGATTGCATCAGACCATTGTTTGTAAGCCTCTGCTTTGGCCTGTTCTTTTTCGAGATCTCCTGTTTTGTTATCGGCATCAGCAATGGCCTTGGTAAAGGAGGCTTCCTGTTCTACATATTTACCCTGACTGTCTTTTTCTGAGTCCTTTTTGACTTTATCCTCTTTTACTACTGAAGATCTTAAAGTACTATCACCTGGTGTTTCTGTAATGACTCTGGAAGTATCATGAACAAGAGCCTGGTCAGAGTTAACAGTGGTTGAAAGTACTTTGGGATGATAAGTACTGATCTGTTGATTGAGTTTATCTTTATCAATGGCCTCTGAACTAACCGGCACCTGACCGGATTTGATCTGTTCATTCATTTGATACACTAACGATGCCTGACTATTCAGGTTTTCTGCTTCTTTCTGCAATTTTCCAACTTTCAGGTCATTCGTAGTAAGGTCGTTTTTCTTTTTAATGATGTCTTCTTTTAAGCCACTAATCTGTCCCTTTAGCCCTTCCTTGAGCTGAGGATTGGTGGTGGCCCCTTCTTCTCTGCCCAGGTTTTCTACTTCCGCTTCCATACCTTTAATTTCCTCTCTGATAGAAGCTGATTCCTCTCTGGCTGAGTTCTCTTCTTTCTGTTTGGCGGCGGCTTCTTTGCGGATGGCTGTCACCGGGTCATCCTCTTTTGATTTATCTTCAGTAAACTTGTCCAGCTCCTCTTTTTGTGCATCCAGCTTTGTCATTGCATCTTTTGAATTCGACTTTATGGCAGCTGCCAGATCAGCAGCATATTGTTTACTCAGATCAGCTTCCTTCTTCTTCCGGGAAGCTTCTGAATCGAGTGTATTGAAAAAGTTGTTGGCACCCACAGCTTCGATTTCCGCATTGTTTCGCTGATTTTGCAGTAAATCCACCCTGGCTGCCTGAATCTGTTTATCTCCTGCATCGGTAGCGGCGGTTAAAGCATCATTCGCTTCCTGAAGCTTTTTACCTTCGTCCTGGACTTTGATATTCTTGTCATTAACAATCTGTAGAGCCTTATCAGCCGCTTCTCTTAAATCCTTAGCCTCTTTGTCCAGATCCGCTGCATCCTGATCAGCTATTTTTATAAGGTCTTCGTTCGACAAATGCTTTTGAGGAAGTTTGGAGGCAGTGAGCGTTGAATCTGCAACCCGTGCAGAGTCCGCTTTTTCAGTTGCTGATTGTGTAGCTTCAACTGCCGCTTTTGATAGGTTCACATCCATCCTGGCCTTCTCCTTAATCAGTTCTGTAACCAAACTGTATTTATCATCTTCCCCATGGTTTTCCCCGAAGAAGGTGTTTACATGCAGCTTTCCATCGATGTATGTAATTTCCTGACGGATCGGAACAGTTTCAAATTGCTGAGGAATCATCAGAACATCCGATTGGATATCCCCTTCTGCAGTCTCCACAGTGACTACAAATTTTCCTCCGTTAGGAAGATTGTAGGTATACTCCCCCAGCGCTTCACTCGCACTTAGTACCGCTTCAACTTCGTTGATATCTACATTTTTGACTGTAATCTTTGCGGCCTTACTCTTTCCATCCAATGGCAAGAAGGTTCCTTTAAAGACACAAACATCCACCGGTTTTCGCTGGAGATTGATATGGTATACATCGATCCTCCCTTTTTCGCTCGCCCTACGGGAAGCAAAATAAGCCGTCTTTTCGTCTTTATCGGTAACAAAAAGGATGTCATCATCCGGGGTGCTGATTGGAAAATCAAGGTTGACAGGCTTTCCCCAGGCTCCGGTTTCAGAGTTTCTTTCAGATTTGAAAATATCATATCCACCCATGCTGTTATGTCCCTTGGAGGCAAAATAAAGCACCATTCCATTGGGATGCAGAAATGGATAATCTTCATCAAATTCCGTGTTGATAGGATATCCAAGAGATACCGGTTTGCCGTATTCTCCACTGGGTAGCCTTGTAATTACATAGATGTCTTTCCCGTTTTCGTCACTGCTTCCATAGCTGGAAAAGTAGATTTCATTCTTATCGGGAGAAAGGAAAATGATGGAGTTATCCTTTTTCTTTTTATCCAGCCCGGTGCGGAAATCATCCGGCTTGATGAGCAAGCGACCGCCGATATCAGACAGGTCGTAGGATCTGAAGAAATCTTTTTCTTCCAGATTTTTCTTATCAATTACTTGAATATCAGTTATTTTTCGAAGAAGGGTTTTCCCGTTATGACAGGTTTCGATGAGATGATCGATCTGCAGTTTTTTTGCTTTGGATTCTGAAACGAGTGATTTGTATTTGGAATAGGCGTTAATGGCGTCGTTGAAACGATAACTAAGCTGGAGCGCACGACCGTAATAGTAAAAAACTTCTTTGTCGAGTGAAGGGTCTTTAACAGCCTTCTCCATATATTTTATGGCCTCTTCTTTATCGGCAGAGGCTTCGAGCAGGCAAACCCCATAGCGGTAGTTATAGAGAGGATCTTTAATATTGGCGCTTAGAAGGCGCAGGTAGTATTTCAGGGCTGTTGGGTAGTCCTCATCATCAAAGACTTTCTGGGCTTCCTTTCGAAGCGCTTCCTCTGAACTCAGATCATTTTGGGCATGAAGAGGAATCTGTAAGAAAAAGATAATTCCCCACAAAAGAATGATATGAGAAAAAATCCTTTTATTCATACATTTCACATCAATAATCGAAACGGCCTGTTGTGCGTCTAATGAGTCCAACAAAGTTAGGCAATTTGATGCAAAGATGCTGAACAGAGGGATTTTCCATAATTACAGGGTAGGCCGATTACTTTACAAGCACTCCGTCTTTTTTACGTAGGATGCGTGTTTTACTCTCCTGCCTTTTAATGAGGCGCTCGATGTTTTTCTGGTGAGTAATCAGGATCAGGATAGCAATAAGGAAAGAAAAGATAAGTAGGGAAGGCACTACGCTGGTATTGTAAAGAACCATAATGATGAAAGGAAAGCTGAAACCGGCAACCATGGAACTGAGCGACACATAACCGGAAATAAGGAATACTGCTAAAAAGATAAAGATTGCAATGGAAGAAGCTCCAGGTTGAATAGCAAGCATAATTCCAAGAAGAGTCGCAATCCCCTTTCCTCCGCGAAACCCTGCGAATACCGGGAAGATATGGCCAAAAAGAGCAGCGATTCCGAGAACAATCTGCATGTTTACAAATGGCTCTGTTCCAGGGAGGTCATCTACCAGATAATAAGTCATGCTTACCGCAATCCATCCCTTTAGAATATCGAGTATGAGGACTGGAACCCCAGCTCTCTTTCCCAACACTCGGAAAGTATTCGTGGCACCGGCATTACCGCTGCCAAACTCCCGTACGTCCACTTTATAAAAGATTTTACCAACCCATACTGCAGAAGGGATTGAACCGAGGAGGTAGGCAAAAATCAATGCAGAAACTGCAATTGGTGTGATCATTCTTTAAATTAAGGTCCGACAATACTTCCTATAACTCAAATATAGGGTAATTTGATAAAAATAGGGCAACCTATCCTTAAAAATATGATAACAATTATTTGTTAATAAGACTTCACTCTTGTGTACTGATACTTCATATAATATAATCTAACTACCTAACAACCATCACATCCAACTCTTTTAAGCCAAATTTTAGGAGCGCTGGGTTGTCCCAGAATAAAGCGGTAACTCTGCCCTTTATCCCCCTTGGTTTCTCTTTTATCCGATTTCATGTCCTTAATAACCTGATTCCAGGCCTCATCAGATGAAATTGCGGACATAATTCCTCGGTTATACTCAAAATAATACCATTTTCCATCTTCAACCTGCAGGTAAATATGGAGAATATCCCCAGTTTTCTTCCTTTCTATCGCTATTTTTCCATCTATCAGCTTATTAATCTGATTCTTGTTGATGTTTCCTATACCCAGTTTCCCGGTGGAGATGAAAGACCGGCTCTTCTTATTCCACTTCATCTTGACATCAGTAAACAAAATAGTGGTCTTCAGCTCATCCGGGAATTTTTTGATTTTCCCATAAAGATTGATATCCGAAATGGCCTTGTCCGCTTTTTCCTTTCCGATCAGTTCCCTTAGCCCTTTCTCATACACCGGCCTTGAAAAATCCGTGGCGGTTAGGTCTGTTTTGGCCGTTATGGCATCGGAAATCTTATCCATTAGCCCGTCGTCAAAGAAGAAATCTGTTGCAACAATCAGGTCAAAGGCAGTAGAATCAGGAACCAGATAATGAGTGGCTGTACCTACCGGTGTCACCTTTACCATTCCAAGATCCGCCCCAAGGTTCATCTTTCCTTCACCATAGAGCACACAGGTATTTACATGGAGGCTCACATAGTTTCCAGGGAGGTTTCTTTCGATCAGTTTCTCTTTATTGGATACCTTATATTCCCCTGTATTCTTATCAAAGATCAGGAACCCGTCGGCAGTCAGTACTTCCACATCGTTCTTGTTCTTTCTGCGGGAAACGAATGCAGAGTAGACATGTGTTGAATCGGTCGTACTCATTACCCCTACGGCAATTGGTTTTCCGTTATTATCAACCGGGTCAGCGCTAATCGGAATCTGAATGGCAGTCGGATTGATCTGAGCCTTGAACTGGAACCAGGTTTTGTTAACCGTTTCGCAGGAATGCTGTATCCGTGTTACCCCATCGAAAATCAGGAACTCCTCAGAGGCAAGCAGCTTAACCTTTCCATTAAAATCAAAATGCGGGCTGAGCGCGAATTTTGCATCCTCTGCAACTTTTGTTTCTGCATAGGTTTGTGCCGTAGTATCTACCTGAACATTCGAGAAATAAAGGGTCTGCTTGGCTTTGGTTTCATCTATATAATCGTAGGAAGCGGAACCTGAGTAACTCTTCTTAGCGAAAATATTGACATTCGCGTTGTACATTTTATGGTGTTTTGTAACCGTATTAGCCAGGATCTTGGCATTGGTAAGGGGTTCGATATAAGCATCCTTTTCAATGGTTACATCCCCTTTATCAGGATAGATCCTCGCATCGGCCACATTAATGTAAACCACATCCTTGGCTGAAATGATATGGTTTTTGAGGTCATATTTTGCAGAAGGAGCAACGAAACGTAAAGAATCCTGTTTGGGGTGAGTAGAGATAAATTCAGGCCCTTCCAGATTCAGGTCTGTGTATTCCCCAACCTTGGGAGCTGCTTTTCCACCATTGAGTTCGATCGTTTCCTTATCCATATACCACCGGAACTTGTCCATAAAACAGATATACTGATTCACAGGGAACTTTACGATAGATCCCTTTCCATTCGAAGAAAAATCTCCGGTACGGGTATCGAAGTCGATATGGGATTTGACATTGTTTGTTTCAAAACTAAGCGCCTTGAAGTCGTCCGATTTAAGTGCAAAATCAGCCGTATCTGAATCAAACTTGTTCTGCTTGAATTTCATCAGAGGGGCTTTCATCTCCGCATTGCCGAAATCGATTCTTCCATCGCCTGAAAGGAGGTTTGGAGTGAGATCAAGCCTTCCATGGAATTTAGTCTGTGCCTTATACATACTGAATGTGGAATCCTTGTCAAAGGTCTGCATCACGTCATTTTTAGGCATCCAGTGCATATAGATGTTCTTCCCGGCAACCGTTGGAAACTCTGTTTTCCCACCCTTCACTTCCTTTACATCGAACTTTTCTGCTGCGGCATTGGTGGAGTCGGGGAAGAATAAAAAATTCTTGGATGTAGTGGTAGATGTTACATAATCAATGGTTCCATCCCCCTTCATCCCCTCATTACTCAATCGGATCTGATCATTGAACTTACCCTTGCCTCCATACATCGGAAACCCTCCAGGAGGCGCTGATCTGACGAAACCGAGAGAATAATCGGGTTGCAATGTAAGTGCTTCCTGAAAGTCCGGAAAAATTCCTCCGGATGTCATTTTCCCTTTAAAGTTCAGACCTGAGTTCGAGAAGTTATCCAGGGAATCGATTGAGAAAGGTTCCAGCTTGAAGTAGAATTTCTCCCGTTTATAAACCCCTTTCTGAATATTTTTCTTGTCGTAATAAGCAAATGACTCTTTCTTGCTGTTAAATATTGGATATTGGGCAAGATTGGCACTAAAAATACCCGACTTATTTCCCGGATGGTCAATCAGCAGATCTCCGTTAATATCTTCCACCACCGTCTTACAGGGAACCTGGATAGCCTTTCCAAAAGCATCCACTCCTTTCCCGTCTACAATCATCCTCAGGGAATCCACGTTGTTAAGGTTAACTTTAAACTGCTCGTAATCGAATGAAAATTCCTTTCCGAAAAATTCGAATTTTCCAGCCTCTACCCTACCAGCAAAAGTGTAATTTCTGTTTTTCTTAAGGATAATTTCTCGGTTCTTCGGGTATATAACCACATTCTGAGAGTCACTCATTTGGATCTGCGCAACACCCTTGATAGTCATATCATAGTTGAGCAAATTGATACTTCCATTCAGTGAAGAAGGAGGAACACTGGAATTAAATTCTATAATATCATAGTCCAGCCTGTTCTGTGCATTGGAAATAAAGTTGAAGAGTTTGTCTCTCACAACCACCTTATCTGTTTCCAGATCCATCGAGACCAGTCCATAAAAAGAAAACTTTAGCATCTCAATCCTTAGATCCTGAGGATTTTGCTTCAAATAACCGGCTAACTGAGTAATCGTAAAATCTTTTTTCCCACCATTTCCTTTAACCACGAAATCCTTGATTAACGGTAGAGGATTAACCGTACCGATTCCCTGAAATTTATCCCAAATGAGGCGTCTGAAGTAGGTTTTGGATCGGAAAGTTGCCTCACTTGTACTGCTTCCTGGCACAGCACTGATCTCTATCCTTGGCTCTTCAATTTTCCACGTGAGCTGCTCAAACCACATATCGATATTATGGAATGAATTGGTGAATGGACTCTGGGAGGCTCCTTCATCACTTCTGTAGAGGGTAACTTTTTTATCAGCAATGATATACTTGAAGTTCACATCGGGATGACAGATGGAATCATTATCCAGATAAAAAGTAACAGCAGCATCAGCGCTGGTAAGTTTCTCTTTGGTGATCACGAATCCGGAGGAATGAACTACCAAAAACTTTTTGTCTTTTCTTTTAAAAACAACGGAGGCTTCACCCTGTTTGGATCCTGATCCCAGGAAACGCCCTCCGGCCTGAGAAAACCCTCCATCAAAGTCAACATTCTCGAACAAGTTTTTGATAGAGTACCTCGAGCTATAGGAATCAAACCGCGGAAAAGCAGCGTTTTTTTCTGTAGCATCGAAAACTACTTTTTCTGTGAGCCTGCCTAAGAGCGGTTTTCCTTTGAAATAAATCTGATTATAAAAAGTCACGGAATCAGCTACATAACTTGGGTTTTTCAAGACAATCGTATAGTGCTTGATATCGGCATAAACCTGATTTTCATCCAATCCGCATCTTTTCCAGGTCACCCTCCCTCCATTTCCAACCCACTTACCCTGAGTCGGGAAATATGTTCCGGAAGTATTGAGGATGACGGTGCTATCACCCTTAGAGTAACCATGCAAATTCAGACTTTTGAAAATAATCCTTGGAATACTGTCACAAAAGAGTTGGTAATCACTGGATTCTGTCCTCCACTCTGCAGTAGGTGATTTGTAAAAGGTGTTTGAAGAAAACAGGTTCTCACTCATGCCGACGAAATCAACAAAAGGCTTACTAACCTTGCCGGCTATAAGTTTGTCAAGGCAGCTCTGCCATTCGGTAAAATTCTTCTCAGGCTGACTGCCATTCACGAACGCCATGACTGCGTTGAGCAAACTCCTGAACTCAGGGGTATGCATTCGCTTTTTAAGCATTGCGTTGCACATCTTATAAACGAAAGCTTTTTTTGAATCATCCATCTTCAGCCACACAGGTTGGAAGACCTCATTGATATAAGTCTTTCCTTCCTTCTTTTCACTGGTTTCGAAAAAATCGACCAGTTCCTTAATAAAAACGACAGGGTCCTCAGTAAATGATTTTGCTTGCGTTTGGGCAGACATATGTAATCCGGAGAAGAGGAAGATCAGGGAAAAAAGAAGAGTCTTTTTGATAATTTGCATGAAGTAGATTTATTAATAGCTTATCGTTCAATCTTTTCTCATCTCAAGCAGAGCCCAGCCGTTTTTAAGAGCTCTTTCTTTTTCTGTCAGACCATTCTGTCCGCAACAGTCTAGAAGCTGTACGATGTCTGTTTCAAAGAAACCACTTAAAAGTAAGGAGCCCCCTTGTTTTAGTGCCCCGGCATAACTTCTCATATCCGCTAATAAGACGTTCCTATTGATGTTAGCGAAAATAACATGAAATACATTGCCTTGCAAAATTGCAGCATCCCCTTTATGAACAAGAATTCGCTCTGCTTTATTCAACGTAATATTTTCAAGTGTATTTTCGACTGCATTGGTATTATTATCAACCGCCCATACTTTTGCAGCCCCTTTCATGGAGGCTAATATAGCCAGGACTCCTGTTCCGCATCCCATATCCAGTACGTCCTTTTCCTGTAGGTCCATTGTTAATAATTTCGCTACCATAAGGGATGTCGTTTCATGATGACCGGTTCCAAAAGACATCTGAGGCAAAATAACCACCTCGTATTCAAACTTTCTGTCAACTACATGAAAGGGAGCCCTGATGATACATTGGTCTGTAATAACGGGCTCAAAACTGCTCTCCCATACCGCATTCCAGTTAAGAGGGGCTATCATCTTTACCTCATAGGAAATGTGAAATTCGGAAGACTTGAAAACTGCAATGATATCGAATAGAGAGTCATCATAACTTTCGGCCGGAATCCAGGCTTTGCAACCCTTATCCGTTTCCTCAAAGCTTTCAAAGCCAGCGTCAGCTAGTTCGGAAATGAGTATGTCCGTTCCTGGAATCGGTGGATTCACTTTAAAATCAAATTCAAGATAAGAGGACAAGCGATTGTTTGTTTTAGAAAATCAAAGGTCCATCGCCGCCTTGATGATGGAGAGGAAATCAGATGCATTCAGGGAAGCCCCCCCGATTAGTCCACCATCTACGTCCTTACAGGAAAATAATTCTTTTGCGTTTCCGGGATTGCAACTCCCTCCATAGAGGATGGGCAAAGTTTGGGAAAATTCCATACCCTTACTTTGAGCAAAAGACTGGCGAATAAAAGCCTGCATTTCCTGAGCCTGAGCCGGACTTGCATGAACCCCCGTTCCAATCGCCCAGACTGGTTCATAGGCAATAACCAATTTAGAAAGTATTTCAGGTGAAAGGTTACCTGTAGCAGAATCAATTTGTTTTTTAACAACCTCAAAATGCCGCGCCTCTTTTCTCTCCTCTGATTTTTCCCCGATACAAAGTATAGGAGCAAGTTCTGCCTCCAGGCAGACCATCAATTTTTTTCGAATAGAATCTTCTGTCTCGAGAAAAAGAGACCTTCTTTCGGAATGACCGATAATGACATATTTGGCACCCGTACTGCGGATCATATCAACAGATACTTCACCGGTATAAGCACCGGATTTTTCAGAAGAACAGTTCTGTGCAGACGTGGTTATACTTTGATTAACACCCAGGGTCTGAGAAACGGCATAAAGAAAAGGGAATGCCGGAGCTAGTATAACAGTTGGAAGCTGATTTTTCGGTAGTGGTTCCAGGCCAGCCCGGATGTCATCAGCGAGAAGAATGCATTCGTGAAGATTTTTGTTCATCTTCCAATTGCCTGCGACTATTTTTTTTCTCATATAAAACGGATAGCAGGAAATAAATTATTGAACACGAACCCGAGGGTCGAGAATTCCGTAAGTGATATCTACTAAAATATTAATTACAATAAAAATAGTTGCGAAAACCAAAGTGCTTCCCATGACGACAGGAAGGTCATAATTGTCCAATGCTTCCACGACCGCACTCCCAATACCTTTCCAGTCGAAGACCCTTTCGACGAGTACAGCTCCTGCCATAAGTCCCGCCAGCCAACCTGAAATGGAAGTGATGACAGGGTTCAAGGCATTTTTAAGGGCATGCTTGAAGATTACTTTGTAATAGCTCAGCCCCTTTGCTTTGGCGGTACGAATATAATCATGAGACAATACTTCCAGCAGAGAACTTCGTGTAAGCTGCAATACAATGGCCCACGGTCTGAGCCCTAGCGTTATGGCGGGCAGAATCAGGTTTTGAAGATGCATGACCTCTTTACCGGTATACTCATCCACCATATAGAGACTTCCCACTACTTTCAGACCCGTATAATCGCTCAACACAAAACCGAAAAGCAGCATGAGTAACAACCCTATGAAGAAGGAAGGGCCGGACATACCAATAATAGCGACTATAAATGAAACCCGGTCAAAGAAGCTGTTCTTTTTAATGGCCGCGATAATACCAAAACCAATCCCAAGGACCGAAGCAATAAGCATGGACGCGAACGCCAATGCAAAGGTTTCAGGCATGGTTTCTTTGATCAGTTCTGTAACCTTTCGTTTGGTCTGATACGAACGCCGGAGGTAAGGTGCTTTGAAGACCAATGCAGATGCTCCCATCTTGATCTTCCAGGGTTGTCCATATTTTGTACTATCCAGGTAAAAAGTGTTGGACTCGTCTTTGATATTGTACCAGGAAATCGGGCTAAGATCATTCAGGTACATAATATACTGTGTCATCAAGGGCTTATCCCTTCCCAGATCCTTGTTAATGGCTGCAATCGAAAGGGAATCCGCACGTTGCCCCAGCATCATCCTGGCAGGATCTCCTGGCAGGACATTAAACAGCAGGAAAATAACGGTGATTACACCCAGCATAACCAACACCCCGTAAAGGAACCTCTTTGTAATGAATTTCAGCAAAACCCTCTATATTAAATGATCTCTCTCCGTTACTTCTATTTGCCCTGTTTAAAATATTTTTCCTTCACATCGTTATACGAAGGCAGCGAATGAAACGGCCAGTTTGCAATCACCACACAACCTTTCATTAGCATCAGTCCAGGGTTTGACCTGATCATCGTTTTCAGTACGGTCTGATCAGAATTCAGATATGGATACATCGCCTGAACCTCATGTCTGAAATCAGATATTTCGGATTTGGATGCACTGGTCAAACCATAAAAATGTTTCTTGTCCTTTTCACAAAGAGCCGCAAAATCATTGATTCTGCCCTGCACCTTTAGGTAGGAGGATCTTGGTTCGAATCTATCCTTTTTCTTCTCTCCCAGTTCATTCACAACGAGAAGAAAATAATAATCGTTTATACGGAGTATGGAGTCCGTCAGGTCATCCTGTGTCTCCGGATCGGTTATTTTAAAGTCCGTGATCTTAGGTTCGTCAAATGATTTTTCAAGAATGTTGTTCACAATGGTATCATATTTCCAGTGAAGAGTATCCTGCCAAGGGTAATTTTGCTGGGTAAATTCTTTCTTTTCATTTGTTTGAAGATTCCTATAGGTCAAAATTGTTTCAACCTTGGCCGGCTTGTACTTCGGACCGGGTTTCATCTCTTCACACAGGTTTTTACCCGGGGCGTAAGGCCTGAAATCTATCGGTGGAAGATAGTACCAGGCATAGAGCGGGAAGGCAATCGATCCTGCTATGATTAAAACGATTGCCAGGTTGCCAACAAAGGATCCGAAAAGCGGTTTGATGTTTTGCTCTCCGACCCAAAGCACTGTAATCAGAATCATAAGAGCAAGATCTTTTCCGAAGCTCTGCCAGGGTGTAAGTTGAATTGCATCACCAAAACACCCGCAGTGAGTTACCTTATTGAAACAGGCGGAATAGAAAGTAAGGAACGTGAAGAATACGATCTGCAACAGGAGAAGCCAAAGAGTAAGCCTTACTTTTGCCCCAACAAGCAGCATAAAACCAAGTGCAACTTCCGTAACACAAACAAATATTGCAAGAAAGAGAGACAGAGATTTCAATCCATGAAAGAAGCCTGCAATAAAACTCCAATTGGCTGTATCGTCTGCAAATACATCAAAGTATTCTTCCAATTTGTAGGAAAATCCCGTCGGGTCATTTGATTTGATAAAGCCTGAAAAGATGAAAAGGCAGCCTACGAGAATTCTGGAGCCATGTGTAAGCCAGGAGAAACGGGAGAAAAAAGAAGAGGCATTGATGAAGACCAATAAAGTGAGAAGAACAGCACCTAGAATCAGTTTACTCAAGCAGGGAGGACAAATAGCGTACAGCAACGCTGCTATCCCGGCAGATATTATGAAACGCACGATCTTGTTTTCAAAGATTTTCATAATCGTTATTCTCCCAAACGGATAAGTGCAAAAATAGCATAATTAATAATATCGAAATAGTTGGCATCAATACCTTCTGATATCAGAGTGCTTCCTTTATTGTCTTCTATCTGCTTCACACGCAGGAGCTTCATTAAAATAAGATCCGTCAGGGAACTCACCCTCATTTCCCTCCAGGCTTCATTGTAGTCGTGATTCTTGTTCTCCATCAAACTCTTTGCCGAAAATATATATTTCTCGAAAAGCTTTGATGCTTCCGGCTCTGATAGCTCCATCCTCGGGTCTTCGCCAAGCTCGAGTTGGATAAGCCCGATTACCGCATAATTGACAATTCCCATGAACTCACTTTGTACACCTTCGTCTACTTTTTGCGTACCTTTATCTTCAATGCTACGGATTCGCTGAGCCTTGATAAGAATCTGATCGGTAATAGAGCTGGTTCTAAGCACACGCCAGGCGCTGCCGTAATCTTTCATCTTTTTTACAAAGATATCTTTGCACGACCGTGTCGCATTATCAAACTGTTCGGAGGTCTTTCCCATAATAACCAGAAAATGTGAGCACAAGATACGTTTTTTTAAGAAGTGGCCGGCTTGATTTATCTGTTCCGGCGGTCATGGGCATACTGAATGTAACCCCTGATTCTTTCTTTGATGGAGGGCGTTACCGTCAGGAAGAAGCGATATTGATTCGTACAGAACAGATGCTGGAAGAAGGTGCCGCAATTATTGATATCGGGGCTGTTTCTACCCGTCCGGGAGCCAAAATGGTGCCTGTCAATGAGGAGTTGTTAAGGTTACTGCCGGCCATCCGGGCGGTTCGCAAATATTTTCCGGAGTCTGTCATCTCTGCGGATACTTTCCGAGCTTCTGTTGCCAGGGAAGCTGTCGCTGCCGGGGCTGATATAATCAACGATATCAGCGGAGGAAGCCTGGATTCAGATATGTTTTCTACCCTGGGAAAACTTCAGGTCCCATATGTTCTGATGCATTTATACGGATCACCGGAGAGCATGCAGGATGCTCCGCTTGCCTCCCACGCATTGTCAACAGTTTTATCGTACTTCCATGAAAAAATAGGCCTCTTGAAGGCAGCTGGTGTCGGGTCAATCATCCTTGATCCGGGATTTGGATTTGGGAAAACAGTAGAATCAAATTTCGAACTTTTGTCAGGACTTCGGTCTATCTCTGAATTGGGATACCCTGTCATGGCTGGCCTTTCCCGCAAGTCTATGATTAACAAGGTGCTTGGCACCAAACCGGAAGATGCACTGAACGGTACAACGGCTGCCAACATGATTGCGCTTATGAACGGAGCCAATATTCTCCGGGTGCATGATGTGAAGCATGCCGCGGAAGCCGTTAAAATTTATGCGTACATTCGTTCTTCTGAACAGCCCATCTATGAACACCCTTCCCGAAGTAAGGACCGATAATACAACTGAAGAAGACCGGGAATTGATGCGTACCGTTCTCCGGAAACCCCTGAAACGTAAATTACTTGTTATCCTCCCGATTTCCCTGCTTTCTATCGGCGCACTCGTGGTTATAAATACGAATGATGTGCGTTTTGATATGGACGAAACCAGACGAGGAATCTGGAACGTGGTGTTGGTTTTGATAGCTGCATTCCCCCTCCGGCTTGGGATCAGTGATCTAATGAGCTACAATAAAGATCTTACGAATTTTCAGGTGAAAGCCGCAAAAGGAAAAGTCAATCAGGCCTCTGGTAATACCATTATGATCGGTAAATATGATTTCAATTTAGCTGCTTTTCCTAAGCTGCAAATTGGTGAAGGGGATCAGGTCGAACTTCGGGCTGGCTATAAGACCAACAGTGTTTTCTGGATCCGGAAAATAGAATGATCCACACATTTTAATTAGTTTCTAACCCTGCTCTCCATTCTTTGGCAGGCGAATTGTCTTGTACTCCCTAAATACTGTTTTATGGAACGTAGGAAGATTGAATGCCGGGACAACTGGATACTGAAGGTGGAGGAGCTTGGGTTTACTTATCACACCCCTGATGGAGTCACGTATTGGGATGAAAGCGCATATTATTCATTTACTCCGGGGCAGATTGAGATTTTAGAAAATGTCAGCAATAAGCTTTTCAGAATGTGTCTCAAAGCGGTAGACTATGTCATCCGTAACAATCTGTTTGAACAGTTTCATATCCCGGCTAAATGGATTCCGCTCATTAAATCTAGCTGGCAGCGTGAAACCCCATCCATTTATGGAAGATTTGACCTGAGTTGGGATGGAAATCCAAACATTGCCCCTAAAATGCTGGAGTTTAATGCGGACACCCCAACATCATTGCTGGAGGCTTCTGTGATCCAGTGGTTCTGGCTGAAAGAGGTATTTCCGGAGGCTGACCAGTTTAACTCAATGCATGAAAAACTGATTGCATGGTTTAAACAAATCAAGATTTATCTAAAAAAGGGAAAGCTTCATTTTTCCAGTCTAAATGGAAATGCAGAAGACTTCATGAACATGACCTATCTGCAGGATTGTGCTATTCAGGCCGGATTGCAAACCCAGTTCATCTCCGTTGAAAACATAGGCTGGAACGGTTCCGGGTTTACCGATTTGCAGGAGGAGCCGATTAAAACGATTTTTAAACTCTACCCTTGGGAATGGATTATGCATGAAGAGTTTGGCCCGCACATCCTGAAGGCAGATACCCTTTGGATTGAACCTCCATGGAAGATGATCCTAAGTAACAAAGCCATATTGCCTGTGCTCTGGGAGCTTTTTCCTGATCATCCCAATCTCCTGGAATGTTATTCAGGAAAGGATGGTGGTATGAAAAACTATGTAAAAAAGCCCCTTCTTTCCAGAGAAGGGGCTAATATTATGATTGTAGAGAATGGAAGTGTTGAAGTTGAAACCGGAGGTGAATATGGGGAAGAAGGCTTCATTTACCAAAAGCTTCAAAAACTTCCTGAATTCAACGGCAATTATCCGGTAATTGGATCCTGGATCATCGGTGGAAAATCAGCTGGGATCGGAATCCGTGAAAGCCATTCCCTAATAACTGACAACCTGAGCCGCTTCATACCGCACCGGATCACCTAGTCTTTCGCTATAGCGAACTTCCATTTTGTTGAAAAAACCACTTGTGCTTCTCCAACCTTCTGAAGAACACGGGCACTTTCAGTATCAAACTTGGAAGAAGCCGTTTTCATGGCATCAACTTCTTTATCTGTAATCTTCTCTTTGTCCATCAGTGCGATATCCATAATCTGTTTTCCTTCATTGTCGGCCATCGTGTTAATGGTTTTGAAATAATCAAGGGCCGCATCTTTGTATTCTGTACTTCCGCCAAAAGCTTTCAGTGCAGTGCACTCATCCAGGCAGCTCTTTGCTTTGGAGCAGAAAGAGGCATAAGACAGCTTCAGAGAGTCTTTGTTGTGACCGTCAATCTGATTGATAAATGCGTTATACGCTGGCGAAAGCGACTTCTGGATCGCTATTAACGCATCATTGTACTTAATAGCATCATTCTTGGTCGGTCCGCAAGAAACAAATAATGCTGCAACCGAAGAAATCATTAAAAAGAGTTGGATTTTTTTCATAGGGGGAGTTTTGGTCAAAAATAATAGAATATTTAATCCGGCGAACAATCCCTTTGTTTTTTTTTATCCATTACACCTCTTTTAATAGATGCGGGCATTTCCACCGAGGTTCAAGGAATCGAAATCCCCTTCAGAGTGCTTCACGCTCATAACAGGGATACGGCTGTGATTCACAATTTGTTTTGCAAAGGGGCCGATAAACATTCCCGTAAGATTCGATTCCTGATCTGTATTGATTACGATCAGATCTGCATTGATTGTTTTCGAGTATTCCATTGCACTTACCGCAAGATTCGATCCGTCTACTGTTTTTCGTGTATAAGGCAAACCGGCTTTTTTTACAAGCTCTTCGACCGAATCCAGCTTTATATTGAATTTCTCTTCATCATGGTCTTCATGTGATTCAACCAATCCAAGGATATGAATTTTGGCAGCATAATGGGAAGCGAGTTCTATTGCATAATTAATTTTTTCCCTGGAATGAAACTTATTGTCAATCGGTACAACGATATTCACAAATCCAACCTTTTTGGCCTGGTTTTGTATGGTAATAACCGGGCAGCTGGCACTGGTTACAACTTTGTGAGCATTGCTGCCCATGAAGTATTCCTCAAAGCCACTGGCTCCATGTGTGCCCATAATAATGATGTCGATTTTATTCTCCTCGCTATAGTTTACTATTTCAGAGGCAATCTTTCCAGTGCTGCTCATCGTAGTGGCAACGACTCCGAAATCTTTGCGGATTCCTTCTGCAATTTCTGCCAGTTTCTTCAAAGCAATGCCTTGCAATGCTTCCAGATTTGTAAGGCGGAGGATTGGTTCCGGGATATCATACGTATATTCATTAACCTCCAGCACATGCAGGATGTAAAGTTCTGCTTTAAATAAACGTGCCATAAATGAACCATGTTCAATTGCCAGACGCCCGGTTTCAGAGAAATCTGTTGGTATTAAGATTCGATTGATTTTGAATGTTGTCATAAATGTAGTGTGTTGGTTGTTGTGGTTAAATGGATTATAAAAGTATTCGATACTATAATATTTGTAAATGACGAGAATCAATCTCCATAATGATCAGCATCACTTTTTTCTCGGAACCTTACCCCCGCTTCCCCTGCCGGAATCAGGGATAATACTTAGAACAGGCATCTCCGCTCTCAGGATAATTTCCTGTGCCGAGGAGCCAATAAAATAATCCGTAAAATCTACCTCCTGCTGAGTCATAATGAGCAGCAGATCTCCATCTTCTTTACTGGCGTAATCTACAACACACTGTGCCAGGTTCTCTTCTCCTTTAATTCCCTTGATGATTTCAGCAGTACACTCTACTTTGGCCTTCTCCAGATAATCCTTAACCTGCGAAAGCTGACGTGTAAGACGGTTTACTATAAATTCATCCTTCGTAAAAATCACGGACACCACCCTTACAGCCGCTCCATACAGCTTTGCAAAAACGATGGCTTTGGACACCTTCTCTCTAGTCTCCTTTGTAAGATCAAGGGGCAAAATCAGATTTTTGCACCCGTTCCGGTGTTGCTTGCCTTTAATAGTAAGTACCGGGCACTTTGATTCTCTCACAACATGCAAAGCATTCGAGCCAATAAACTTACGCTTTAGCACGCCTGCCCCATTACAACCCATCACGATAAAGGTGACCTGTAGCATTTCTGCTATTTCTATGATTTTTTCGTAAACCCGGCCTCGCGCTACCAATGAATTTACTTTCATCCCTTTATAGGTAGATGAAATTTTTCCAATTTGATCCTGAAGTCGTTTATCCACATCCTTGCGAATTTCGTCATATTGAGCGTCAGTGAGGTTTTTCCCCAGGATGCCACCGTCCTCAATAACATGTACGAGTGTGATTTCGGCTCCAATCGCCTTTGAAAAATTCAAGCCCTGGGCAAGTGCAATGAGCGACTGATCTTCAAAGTCAAATGCGATGAGAACCCGACTTATATTTTTATCCGCCATAAAAAAAACAATTGGGAATGGTTCAGCTCTTCAATCTTTATTTACCTTTATTCACAATCCAAATTGCATAAGGATAAGGCAATATGGTTGTACAATAGTAGAGTTTCCTATCCTTAATTCAAAGTTATATTTAGCACCAACTTTATGACAAACAGACAAATCCCGGATTCCGAACTAATTATTAATCCTGACGGAAGTATTTTTCACCTCAAACTTCAACCTGAACAACTGGCTGATATTGTACTGTTGGTAGGTGACCCTGGCAGAGTTTCCAGTGTCTCCAAGCATTTTGAGAAGATTGAACATCAGGTTTCAAACAGAGAGTTCATTACCCATACTGGAGTGTATAACAAGAAGAGAATCAGTGTTTTATCTACGGGAATTGGAACTGATAATATCGACATTGTTGTAAACGAACTGGATGCTCTGGTCAATATTGATCTTAAAACTAGAACAGCAAAATCAGAAACAAAATCCCTTCAGCTGATCAGGCTCGGAACCTCCGGTTCTCTGCAGAAGGATATTGATACCGATAGTTTTCTCGTTTCCAGTTATGGACTTGGAATGGATGGTCTGTTAAATTATTACGGAAACCTCGAGCGTATTGTGGAAACAAAAATGGTTGAAGCATTTCAGCAGCATACCCAATGGAAGGCTGGGTTACCTTATCCATACATCGTGAAAGCTTCTGATAAGTTGCTTGCAACTCTTGGAAAAGGCCTGAAAGCGGGAATTACCGCAACAGCTCCCGGTTTTTATGGCCCTCAGGGACGGGTTTTACGCATTCCTCTTGCCGTTCCAGGGATGAATGATGCATTCACAAGCTTTCAATATGAAGGTGAGAGGATCACTAACTTTGAGATGGAAACCTCAGCCCTTTATGGCTTATCGAAGCATCTTGGACATGAAGCCCTCACCATTTGTTCAATTATTGCGAACAGACTTGCGAAAACTTATAGTAAAGACTATAAGATAACGGTTGATAAAATGATTTCACTGGTCTTAAATCGGCTGACAGCCTGATGTTGAAATCTTCAAGCACCGGGAAACCAATTCTCCGAATAAACCGTTTAATTTGCAGTTGAATGCATCAGTATGCTAAAAGATCAGGAATTAAATGCGTTGATAAGCCTGCTAGATGACCCGGATGAAACGGTTTACCAGGAGATAGAGGCAAAACTGCTTTCCCTCGGGCATAATGTCATTCCCTTTCTGGAGCATGCCTGGGAAAATTCATTCGATCCCATCTTTCAGAACCGGATTGAAGGCATCATTCATAAGATTCAGTTCGATAATATTGAGGCTCAGCTTGTGAACTGGGCAAGAGTTGAACAGGGAGATCTTCTCAAAGGTATTCTCTTGGTGGCTAAGTATCAATATCCAGACCTGGATGAGTCTAAAATCATCAAACAGATAGATCAGATCAAACAGGACGTCTGGCTTGAGTTGAATAATAACCTTACTGCTCTGGAAAAAGTAAGGGTAATAAACCATATCCTGTTTGATGTGCACGGCTTTGGTGGGAATACAACAAATTACCATGCACCTCAGAATTCATACATCAATAACGTTCTCGAATCAAAAAAAGGAAACCCTCTTTCTCTCTCTATCCTTTATCTGATAATCACACAAGACCAAAGCATACCTATTTACGGTGTTAACCTGCCTGAACATTTCGTGCTTGCTTACATTGATGAAGAAAGTCACTTCCCTGTTTATGGTGAGAGTCCTAACAAAGTTCTTTTTTACATCAACCCATTTAGCAAAGGAGCCGTTTTCAGTAGCAAGGAGATAGATGCTTTTTTGAAACAGTTAAAACTTCCTCTGGAACAGGCTTACTATGAGCCTTGTTCAAATGCGGATATTATAAAAAGGGTGTTCCGGAACCTGATTCTCGCTTATGAGAAGCTTGGCTATCCTTCCAAAGTAAAAGAGCTGGAAAACTTATTGTCAGTTCTGACCAATGCCTGACCTGCTACTTAACGCCATGCATTTTCGCAAGCCAGCTGAGATGGCCCATATGAACTCCTTCATGGCGAATGCAGTGAAGGATGCACACCCGCTTGCTATTATCTGTCCCAAACTTGAGGTTAATCAGATTGGGTTCGTTAAGTTCATCACCGGTTAAGGTCTTTAGGTGGGCAACAGCCTTTAAATGAATTAATTGCATCGCCTCCAGAACTTCATTAATCGGAGGGCATTCTTCTCTGGGAGGTAACGATGTTCCAATACTGAATTTGTTCAACCAGGCGATTTTCAGGTCTGGTCCGTTGGTTGCTTTCAGAAGTAAAAAATCTTGTGCCCAGGCCATATGACACATAATCCAAAAAGCACTATTGAATGACTGGCTACCAGCAGTAAAGGTTTTATAAATATCAACACCTTTAAGCTTGGTTAGATAATACAAAGTAAGTTCACGCGTATTATCAATGACTTCGGATAAAACATCGGTTTCATTACGTTGGGGCATACCTTGAAGTTTACCTCTTCAAAAATATCATTTAATCTTGAAAAAGAAAGAAATGGCATAAATTATTGAGAATTGTGGCCTGATATATGGAAGTATATTGACTTAAAATAGTTTACTTTCGCTTTAATAAAACAAAATAAGGTATATTCAAATGGCACATTCACTGAGATCGATTCTTGTATTCACTGCATTGACTTTTATCATTGCATGTGGCCCTAAAGCAGCCTCCCAAACTGGTCTTGAATTTAAGGTTTCAGGCCGAATCACACAAACTCATTCCTATTGTGGGGGGGCAAGACCTCCTGAAGACCTATTGAAGAAATTAAATACCCCGGCACCTTACTCTGGGAAGAAACTTTTTGTAAGGTCCGGAACTTCAAATTCAACGGAAAAGTCAATCATCAGGGAATTTACGGCAGACAGCTCTGGATATTTTAGTATTCAGCTCCCCGCCGGAACATACTGCGTAGTAGTGGAGGACCAGGTAAAAGCGCTGGACATTCAAAGTTTCAAAAACAAAACAACAAAAAACCTAAAGCTGGATGAATCCTGCCTTCAGCAATGGTGGGATAAATGCCTGATGACATTTGATGTAACGAATGCCAATAAATCAGACCTGAACATCAATTTCCACTTCCCTTGCTTTACAGGAGGAATTCCTTGTATGACTTATACAGGACCACTACCTCAATAAATCTAAGGAATTGACATAAATTCCAATTTTCTTTTTCTTATTCCTCTTTCCATTCAGGGAACCTTCCGGGTGTGTATGGGGTCTTATCTTGCTCAAGTTCTTTTTCAACTTTACCGAGTCTGGTATCCAGAGCCTTCAATTCATCAAGGAAAGTCCTGAATTCTGTTTTAGCAACTTCAAATGACTTTTTGCAGGTACCTGTTGGATCACAAGAAGCAAACCAGGCACTGTAGACAATGTTATCAACCCGGTTACTCAGACTTGGTGCCACCTCAAATTCGCGCTTCGCAATACTCTTATCACCCTGTGCTTTTACTTCAAGTTTTTTCAGTCCCATCGAAATGGATCTGGTTTCATCCAAAATAGCAAGGGATGCTATAGTACTGTTAAGGATTGACTTTTGCATTTTAGCAACCCGGTTCTCCATCTCTTCCATGTATGCGGTTGATCCATTAAACGCCCTTTTCAATTCTGCAACTTTCTGGTTGAAAGCCAAAACAGATTTTTTATCCTGAGCAGCTAAGGTGGCAAAATTCAGTCCTTGTGTCTGAAACTTCTGAGCGGGAACAAGCTCAGTGAATTTACCCCCTTCGAATTTGGAAAGTGCTACGGCATATTTCCCAGGTAATACGAGCGGACCCTGATCCGGGTCTGAGTAAGGATTACTAAGATCAGGTTCAGGGTAGGTAGAAGGACTTGGGCTTGGATATCTGAAGTCCCAGGTAATTCTGCTAATTCCTTTATTGCCTTCACTTTTTATTCTACGGATTACCTTGTTGTTCTCATCTGTGATGGTAAAGAGAAGGTACGGAGCCTCTTCATTATCCTCTGCCCTAATGGCATCAAAAGAAGGATAATCCACCGGTTCTCCTTTCTTAATTTTTTCCTTTTCCAGTTCTTCCCGGGTCTGCTTCAGTGTTTTAAGATTGTCTTTAAGGTAATATGTGAATATCGCTCCGATTGGAGGATTCTCGGCAGTATAAAAGCTTTCACCCTGGAATGCTTTTCCCCTGTGACCATAGGGAGTAGATGGTATAAACATCAAACCGTCCTTAATTGGAAAGATGCATGCTGCCTGATTCAGTAACTCCGCATTGACAGTACGAAGGGGTGAATAATCATCAAGCACATAGAATCCTCTACCAAAAGAGGCCAGAACCAAATCGCTTTCACGTTTCTGAATAGCAAGGTCACGTACGGGTACAGTAGGCATTCCTCCTTTCAATTGGGTCCATTTCTTTCCGCCGTCTACACTGAAAAATAATCCAAATTCAGTGCCTGCAAATAGGAGGTCCGGGTTTACAAAGTCTTCTGCAATGCTATACACTGATCCTCTTTCAGGGAGATTCGAGCTGATACTAATCCAGCTTTTACCCTGATCGGTGCTCTTGAAGATATAGGGTTTAAAATCTCCCATGCGGTGATTATTAAACGCTGCATACACCACACTTTCTTTATGTTGGGAAGCAAGCAAAAATCCAACAAAGCTATACTCCGGTATACCTGGAAACTTATCCACTCGCGACCAGTTCTTTCCTCCATCTGAAGTAATCTGAATTAATCCATCATCAGTCCCGGCATACAAAAGATCCTCTTTTATTGGTGATTCGCTGAATGCCAGGATATTTCCATAAATGGAAGTACTTTGGTTTTTGGCTACTGCATCTATGCTCCAGACTTTACCCATAACCGGAAGTTTATTTCTGTCCAGCTGCCGTGTCAGATCGGGACTAATGGCGTGCCAATTATCACCTCTGTCATCACTTCTGAAAAGTTTGTTAGCTGCAAAATAAATGCGTGTATGTTGATGGGCGCTTACTTGCAAAGGAGCATCCCAGTTCCATCTTAGACCTGGCTCACCGGCACCTTCTATAGGTTTAATATCAATAGCTTCACCACTCTTTCTATCATAACGCACCAAGCCTCCATACTGAGATTGAGCATAAACTATATTCGGATCCTGTGGATCAACCTGAGATTCAAATCCATCTCCCCCAGTCGTTACGAACCAATCGGCATTAATGATTCCGGAAGCACTTACGGTTCTGGAAGGGCCACCCAGACTATTATTGTCTTGTGTTCCACCATATATATTATAGAATGGAGTTGCATTGTCGAGGGCCACTTTATAGAACTGAGTAATGGGCAGGTTTCCTTTAAAATTCCAGTTCTGGGCACCATCATAGCTTTCATAAAGCCCCCCGTCGCATCCGGCGAGGTAATGTTTAGTATTGGATGGATCAATCCATAATGCATGGTTATCAACATGCTTATCCTTTTCACCGAGGGCAGAAAAAGTTTTCCCCCCATCATCCGAGACCTGATTGATTGTATTCAAAACATAGATGCGGTGCAGATTTACTGGATCAGCAATAATTTCAGAGTAATAATTCCCTGCTGTATACATTGGGTTTCGACGATCCCAGCTCGCACCCCTGTCGGTAGAAACGAAAACCCCACCTTTATCTCCTGCTGTTTCTACAATTGCATAAAGGAAGTCTGGATTCACCGGTGAAATTGCCAGGCCAATACGACCAAGATCCTCTGAAGGAAACCCGTTCACTATCTTATTCCAGGTCTGTCCTGCGTCTATACTCTTATAAAGTGATGATTCCGGACCACCGCTGATATAGGTCCATTCATGTCTTCTACGCTGATGGGCACATGCATAAAGCACCTGGCTATTCCTGGGGTCTAAGTGAATCTCATTACATCCTGTATTCTCGCTTATGGAGAGCACCTGCTTCCAGGTCTTTCCTCCGTCAATGGTTTTATAAATCCCTCTGTCACCACCTGAAGACCAAAGTGGGCCATAGGCAGCAACATACACGATCTCGGAATTATGTGGGTCAACCGTAATCATGCCTATATGCTCTGAATTCTTAAGCCCCATGTTTTTAAAGGACTTTCCCCCATCTTCGGATTTGTAAATACCATCTCCATAAGAGACGCTTCTTTGATTATTATTTTCACCGGTTCCTACCCAGACAATGTTTGGATTTGAAGGATCCAGGCTGATACAGCCTATGGAAAAGGAAGCTTCTTTGTCGAATACAGGGTAAAAGGTAATCCCCGAATTAATGGTTTTCCATACTCCTCCGCCTGCAGTTGCGAGGTAGTATTCACTATGTTTCTTCGGATTCACTGCAATATCCAGGATTCTGCCGGAGGTGACCGCTGGGCCAACATTCCGTAAGCTTAGACCTGCGAAAGTCCCGCTGTTAAAAGCTGATACTTCGGAGGCCGGCTGCTTGCCTGGTCCTTTAGTCTGCGCAAGGGCATCATGGATTGGGAATGACACTAAACACAAGAAGAAATAGGAAATGTTTTTCATGGTGGAAGTTTTGGACTTCACCAAAGGTAGAAGAATTACAAAAAAGGGATGAAATACTTGATGAGTGGTAAACCGGGAAGTTTATTTGGATCACACAACTGATTAAAACCAGTGATAAATTTTGGGTTTAATCTTCATTTTATGGTTACGATTTTTAGAAGTAGAGGATGTTCTGGGCCTGGGATCAACGGTAATAAGATTGATTTTAGTCCCCAGGCTGACACAGACATCGACTATACCAAATGAATCAGAAACAAAGTTCTGGCCGAACCTGAACTTAAACTCTCCGAATATCCCTACATGTTTGTAGAAACGTTCAAACCCTATACCCAGGTTAACGCTTGGGAAATTAAAGCTTTTCTGTTCCCCAATATGGTAATCATAGATATCCTTGGCAAAGGCAGGAGTACCCAGATAGGTACCCTTCCATTGTTGGAAACAAGCTCCGATCAGCCCATAGAACATGGAACTGGTTTGAGCCACATGAAAATACATGTAGTTTAGGTTAAAATCGAAGGTTCTGGAAGAAATCATCCCCCAGGCCGGGAGGGCATCATGTTGGAATTGATTGGTAAACTCGGTTGAAAGCCCCAGTCTTCTTCTAAACTTTACATTCAACCTTCCATTGATTGCCGATTTGATTTCCCCCACAGGTTCCAATCCAACATTTACAGTGGAGAATACCATCCCTCCTCCTACTGAAATTCGGACTACGGAATCGCGCTGAGAAGAAGGATTAGTGGTGTAAATTGCTTTGGCAGGCAGGATGCCGGCCATACAAAGCCACGTCCCAATTAATAATCTGGTAAGATGTTTCATTTTTTTCCTTTGTTGCGGGGACGCTAAACAAAGGTAAGAAAAGCAAGTGGGCCGAACAAAAGTTTAAATCCTCCGATCCGGCCCAGCCTTTTCCTATTTATTTAAGATAAACCGGGTAGTAAGGGTTTGATTCAACATAATTACCCTAACCAGGTAAGCACCATTTGGCAGGTCATTCAAGTCGAGCGCTACATTATAGATTCCCTGGTAATGACCTGGAACACGAAAGAGGGTTTTGACGAGTCGTCCCTGAACATCCACTAGCTCAGCGGTAACATCTGTTCGATCAGTAACCGAGTAGCGAAGAGTAACGTTGCCATTGCTTGGATTCGGGAAACAGGAGATTGCTAAAGATGCTTCATCAGGAACCATGTTAGGCTCCTCCACTTTCCGGACCTTCTCTTCCGCAGGAATTGAGTCTTTTATAGATTTCTTGTCAGATTCAATTACTTTTTGAGCTATAACCGTGTCTTTTTTAAAGGGTTGAATAACCATTTCGCCTACCGTATAATTATCGCAACCAATGATGGGATCTGATACAGTCTTCGGTTGTACTGCTAGTATAGCTTTTTTCTTTGTGCTGACTGTATCATTATCACCGGTGTTAATCAATGGAACCTCTGACTTTGGAACAACAGGCTTCCTGGAAACAACTCCCATTGTTTTCATGGTATGTTCTTCCGTTGGCTTTACTTTTTCAATCCGCTTGACATCTCCCTTGATCATTTCTGATTGCTCCGTCTTCTTGACAGGCTCCGGAGGAGTCTTACGAATGCAAACCTTTCCCATCAATTCCTGCCCGGACGCATCAACGATTCCAAACAAAGCTGTACCAAAAACAAGGAATACTGCTAATGCAAATGCTCTGAATGGAGAGATATTTCTAGGTAGCAGATTGTATGGTATTTCTAAATCCTTTGGGGGTGCGAGCTGGTGAGTGCTGAACCGTCCACATACTTTTCCTTCTCCCTCTTTTACTAATATTTCTTCCACTTCGAGGGCCGTTTTCTGGCTAAAATCATGAACAGATTTATTGCAAACCTTGCAAAAAGCACCTTTTTGATCGGGTGTCATTTGGTTCCAGTTCTCATGGCAGGGCTCTGGAATACTGATTCTTTGGAAGATGTCGTTGTTGGTCATGGTTTCTTTTTTAGAAGGTGAATACCGGATTTTCCCCTATGATGCACTGGAAAACAGGATTCCATAAACTCCGGTTGAACATTTTGTCATATATTTGACCAGATCCATCAGCTCCATTCTATGAAACGTCTTATTTTCCTACTGGTTCTGGCTCTTTCCTGTCTTCAGCTTACAAGTCAAACACTGGCAAGAAATCTGTATTTTCCGATTGACAGTTTCAGACTGAGCAATGAAAATGTTGATTTGCTTCAAAAATGCCTGGATGGGATGCATGCGGGGGACAAAATTTCAATCCGAATCCTAATTCATGACGAGGCGAAAAATAAGGGATTGATCAATGAGCTGAACAGGAAGCGTTCTTTAGAAATTACTAACTTTTTTCTGCAGGAAGGAATTCCTGCTTCCAATTTAAAAGTAATCAAGACTCCAGGCAGGGAAGTTAAAGGGTTCATCAGTGATGATATGAAGAACCTTTTGGTATATGATATTGAAGTATACAAAGCCTTGAGCACAGCTCAGTATTCCAGGGCCAATGAGCTGGATCTGCAGTATCCGGCCAAACAGGTTTTTTCTTTCCCTTCAGCCCTCCAGGATATTTCAGTTAATTGTGCTGGAGGAACGGTTCTTAAATTCACTCCGGGCTCCTTTGAATATAAGAATGGACTGGCCGTTGTCAGTGATATTAAATTAGAGATCCAGGAATTCCCGAAACTCTCTGATATCTCTGGTGGAGGGTTGATTACTATGAGTGATAATGAAAGTTTGAATGCTGCCGGTATTTTATGGGTAAAGGCCATTTGTGGAAATAAGGAAGTCCGACTAAAAAAAGGCAAAATGATCAGTATTAACTTCCAGAACACTCAGGAGTTGAGCGATGCTGCTTTATATACCGGAGAATTGACAGATGGTCTGCTTATTTTGCATGCTTTTGACCCTATTAACGCTGCGGCCCATGTTGATCATCAGTATACGATCTCCTCCCCTGTACTTCACTGGATTGCTTGTGCTGCTCCAGACAAAGCACCTGCCAAAGGAAGTCTTTCTCTTAAAGTTTCTGCTAACTTCCCTGTAACTGCCAGGATCATTGTAGGTGGGGAAAGTAAGGTGCTAGATGCTGTGCTGGTACCCGAATCCAAAGAACTATTATTCCCTCACTTGCCTCTTGGGAAGCAGGCTTCTCTGGTGGTTTATGGGGAAAAAGAAGGCAAGATTTATTTTTATTCAGAGCAATTTACCACTTCAGCCGAAGCTAAAGAAAAAGTCAGCCTGAAAGAATCAAACTTAGATGCATTAAAATCTGCACTGAAAGCCGCAGCGCAGTAAATTTTACCTGGAAGTGACCCTTGCTCGGTACATTTATGATATGATTTTGTATAAATAGCCTTAAGAATTGAAAATTATTCTATTTTTGCTCGCATTATAATCCCGAACCGCCATGAAGAAGGTCACAATTTTCTCACAAATCGCTCCTGTTTTAATCACTGCCTCCCTTCTTTCTTTCGGATGTGGTAATAAAACTGCTTCTGATAACACGGAGACCCCAATAGATACCACAGCCTCTAAGCCTACCCCTAAAAACCCGGGAGAAGTCCAGAAATATTCTCAGGTTCCTTCTCCAGGTGAAATGTTTTCGTTTATTAAACAGTTGGGAACGAAGGGTGTGGATGACGTATCCAAACTCAATAGCACGGAAAACAAGAAAAAATACAATGATAATAAATCTCGCTCCTTGAATTTTGGTGTTTATTCTGCCGATCTGTTGTTTTGCAGCACCTTCAATCACGGTGCAGAAGCGTTGAAATACTTTGTGGATATCAAAAAGCTGGGAGATGAAATTGGTATTTCAACTGCCATCAATGAACAGACTGCCACTCGTATCTCAGCCAATATCGGTTCTCCTGATTCACTTGCTGCAATTTCAAATGATTTATACTTCACAACTTTTGATCACCTGGAAAGCAATGAAAGAGGAAACACGCTTGCTTTGGTTATGGCTGGAGGGTGGATTGAGAGTGTTTTCATGGTGACCAGTATGGAGCCAACCTATAAAAAAGACAGTCCAGTGATTACCCGTGTAGCTGAACAGAAATACACGCTGGATAATCTGATCGATTTTATGAAAAAATATCAGAGCGATGCAGACGTAGCCTCTGTATTAAAACAATTGGTTGATTTAAAATCAGATTTTGATAAAATTGAAGATCCCAAAGGGCCAGTCACTTTGAGCGGTAAAAAAGGAAAACGTGTCCTGGGCGGTGGTACTGGAAAGATTGGCATAACGTCCGAACTCTATAAGGTTATTGTGGACAAGACTTCTGCTATTCGCAAATCTATTACTCAGAACTAATCACGACTCAATTCATTCCTCATGAACAAATCAATTTTCTCCATCCTTTTCGCAGCCCTTCTCCTTTCAGCGGGTTCAGTCTTTGGACAATCCTGTACGGGTTATCACAAGAAAGCATGCAAATCAGGAGCTGATCAGGGCTGGGTGTACAATTCCCAGTCAAAAAGCGGACTTTTTGAATATGGGATGTCGTCCGAAATAAAGATTGTGATCTACAAAGACAATGATTACTCCTTGAGCATGTGCAATGAAAAATCTCTCGGCAAAGGAGAATTAATGATCACCATCAAGGATGCTAAGACTGGAGAGGTGATCTATGATAACGCTACTGACGATAGGGCTCAGCATATCGAATTCACCTGTGCTACCACAAGAAATGTGATCGTTACAGTAACTGCCGGTGGCGAAGCACCTTCTGGAGGCGCCAAGGGAAATGACAACAAGAAAACTGCAGAAAAGAACACTACCGCAAAGAATAAGAGCAGCCAGGAAGTTGATGGAGGTTGTGTAGGATTGCTGATTGAGCAGAAGGCTTCTTCCAAAGAAGGATTTTGAATCTGAAATAACTAAAAAGCTCCCTGTTGCTTGATGCATCAGGGAGCTTTTGCATTAAGCACCTTTTACTTCCTTTTCTTCTTTTTCAAAAATGAATATACGAAGTGGAATCCTATACTCAGATTTTGGGTATATCCATGAAGATCGCTGTCGGAGTAACTGATCCCATGCTGATCCAGCCCGAGACTGTAAGGGTCGAATTGTACGCCGATGATCTCATAACTGAGGTTAAAACCCAACGCAAACTGTTCATCCGTATAAAATGATACTGATAATTCCGGCTCGACATATACCCCTTGGTTGTGGTTTACAATCGGGTGTGTTTCTTTAAGCGGGATGATATCATAAGAAGTGATGTAGCATTGACCTGCATTCACAGCCATGGAGAATACGGAAACAGAGCTCATAAAATAATCATAGCCAAGTCTGATTCCTCCAACATTATATTGCTGCTTGGTATTGAGTTGGGCAATTTTATCGGCCGGTGTCTGAAATCCTGAGTTCTTGTACATCAAGCCGATGTTAAATCCTTTTTTTAATTCAAGATCGAGGGAAAAAGTGGCATCATAGATCCCATCAAAGCTTCTCTTAAAGGCCGGATTAAACATCGGATGCGGAATGAGGCCGTTTCCTCGGAGCGTCAGTCGGTAGGGGCTATAAATAGCCTTTCTGACATCTTCGTCATTTCCTGCATCTTGGGCAAAGGTTGCAGAGGTGATCAATGCCAGGAAAATACCTATGATGATTTGTCTTGACAAGGGAAAAGAGATTTAAGCTTTACCAAGCATCCTGTGAATAATAACCGTATTTAGCCTTAATTATTACCCGGAAGAGTAAAATTATTTACCTGCCCCCTTCTCAAAGATTTCCATGAGCTCCATACTGATACCCGTATTGGAGTAGCCCCCGTCATGAAACAGATTCTGCATGGTAACCATTCTGGTAAAATCAGAAAAGAGAGTCATGCAGAAATCAGCGCAGGAATCTGCACTGGCATTTCCTAGTGGAGAGATGGAATCTGCGACGTTGTAAAAATTTTCAAATCCTTTAATTCCATTTCCGGCAGTAGTTTTAGTGGGTGATTGTGAGACCGTATTAACCCTGACTTTTTTCGCCTTTCCATAATGATAACCAAAGCTCCGGGTGATAGATTCAAGTGCCGCTTTTGCATCAGCCATATCGGTATAGAATGGATAAGTCCTTTGTGCAGCTATATAGGAAAGAGCCACCACAGAGCCCCACTCACTAATGGCGTCTATCTTATAGGCGGCACTGAGCATTTTATGAAGAGAGAGAGCAGAGATATCCAGGCTCTTCATAAAATAGTCGTAATTAAGTTCTGTATACGGAATATTTTTGCGGATATTGGGTGACATCCCAATAGAGTGAAGGACGAAATCGATTTTCCCACCCAAAATCTCCTGCGATTTTGTGAATAAGTTCGTCAGGTCTTCCATACTGGTTGCATCAGCCGGAATGATCTCTGCTCCTGTTTCGGTCGAAAGCTTTTTTATTTCTCCCATCCGCATCGCTACAGGTGCATTTGTCAACACAATTTTGGCGCCCTGTGCATGTGCTTTTTGCGCTACTTTCCAGGCAATTGAATTGGCATCTAAAGCGCCGCTGATAATTCCGCGTTTACCTTTTAAAATCATTTTTTTTAAGTTATTGCGTGAAAAGTAATTGTGATAGAAGACAAATATAAGAGATTAACCAAGCAGATCAGGAATTCAGAAGCTCTTTTGCATTTTTCAATGCCGCAGGTCCAGGTTGACCAGTACTCAGCATCTTTGCAATTTCCTGAATACGCTCCTCCTTTTTCAGTTGCCTGATCCGGGTAAATGTTTTTTGTGCGGTGATTTCTTTATATACATAAAGATGAGTAGCTCCCTTACTGGCTATCTGAGGCAAATGAGTAATGGTTATCACCTGCATTCCCAGTGCCATCTGTTCCATAATAGAACCCACTTTATCAGCGATATCGCCGGAGACCCCGGTATCAATTTCATCAAAGATGATGGCAGGAAGTGATGTTTTTTTTGCAATGACAGACTTGATGCTAAGCATCAACCGGGACAACTCTCCCCCGGATGCAACTTTATTCAATTCCTTCATCTCACCTCCTTTATTGGCAGAGAAGAAAAAATTCAGACGGTCCAACCCATAAGTATTCATTTCGTTTTCAGAAAGCGGTAGACACCTTGCCTGAATCGAAGCATCCGGCATACCCAATTGAGTGAGTAGTTGTTTGAGTTCCTTCTCCAGGATAGTTTTGAATTTATTTCTGGTTATAGACAGCGTAGAAGCCTTCTCTAAAAGAGCTTTTTTGCAATTCTGAAGTTCCTTTTCACAAGCCTTAATCGCTGATTCTAGAGAAGCGATGCTGAGAAGTTTCCCAGACAAATCATCCCGAATAACAATAAGCTCGGGTATACTTTTAACCTGATGTTTCTGAAAGAGGCGGTAGACCGCGTCCAGGCAAATATTCAACTCCCCTACTCTATCAGGGTCGAAGACCACACCTTGCTCCAGAGTTTCAAGCTCAGATGCAATATCTTTGAGTTCAATAAAAGAACTGTTAATTCGCCCGGAGAGCTCCACAAAAGACGAATTGAACCGGGATAGCCCGCTAAGAATTGTTTTGATTTCGTTCAGTGAGGTAATCAAATTTACTTCTCCTCCATTGAGAGAAGAGGAAGCCCGGTTGAGGTGAATTTTAATTTCCTCTGCATTATTTAGTACTTCCAGCTCTGATTCCAGTTGTTCCAGATTCAGTTTATCCAAAGCAGCAAGCTCCAGTTCGTTAAATTGAAACTGGTAGTAATCCAGATCCCTTTTGGAGGCAGCCTCTTCTTCGATCAGGCTTTTGAACTTCGACTCAAGCTTGCGGTAAAGTTGATATATAGTCTGATAGTCCTTTAACAACGTTTCATTTGCTGCAAAAGCATCCAATACTGCGAGTTGAAAGGCGGAATCACTGAGGGTTAGAGTTTCATGCTGGGAATGAATATCAATCAAATTCGATCCTATCTCCTTCAGTATCTGCAAATTAACAGGAGTGTCATTTACAAATGCACGCCCTTTTCCTTCGATACTAATTTCACGGCGAATGGTACAAACTTCCGAATAATCCAAATCATGCAGGCTGAAAAAGCTTTCGAGGTTCAGGCCCTTAATACTAAAAACGGCTTCAACAGTACATTTTTTGGATTTATCCTGTAAGCTCCCGGTATCGGCTCTTTGTCCCAGAATTAATCCCAGAGCACCCAGGAGAATCGATTTTCCAGCACCGGTTTCCCCTGTAATAATGGTAAGACCTGGCTGAAAAACAATATCCAGCTGGTCTATCAGTGCATAATTAGAGATTGAAAGTTCCTGAATCATATAGATTTAAACCGAATGGCAAATTTAAGCGCAATTTCGATCAAGCATCCTCCTTATTTATAAACTTTCCAAAAAGATGAAAGCATTCGTGTCCGGATCCATTCCGGGTCTTATTTATGCCAAATTAACAGAGCAGAAACAGGGAGGTCTTTGAAGACAAGATTAAGGGTAGTTTCGATCAATATTCAAATTTCAGTGACGAATGGCCATCTGATTTCTTCCAATTCATTGGAGGAAGTCTCTTTATTATCTTATCATTAATTTTTTACTACTTTTGGCCGCCTGTCCGGATAATTAACCGTCCATTGATGGGGTGATATAATTTGAATACATTTACCCCGAAAAATTGCTAAAGAATGTTAAAAATGAAACCTTTTCCCTTCGTAAATCTTCAACCTAAATAAATACAATCAGTTCAATAAAAATCAACATAAACAATGAAACAAATGAAACAAAAATGGCAAGTGTTTTTACTATTTCTGTTGCTTACGGCAACTGGAGCCTTCGCCCAGACTTCTGTCAAAGGTGTAGTGAAAGCTAGTGATGATGGCCAGCCACTCCCTGGTGTCGTCGTCAAAGTAGAAGGTACTACTAAAGGAGTAGTTACAGATGTCAATGGAGCTTACAAGATAGATGTGCCATCGGCGGATGCGAAGCTTGTATTTTCATATGTGGGTATGGCTACACAAACTCTTCCTGCCGGAACAACCGGTGAGGTGAATGTGAGCATGAAAGTGGGAATTGAAATTAAAGAAGTGGTTGTAACCGCTCTGGGTGTTACCAAGGAAACAAAAGCCCTTGGATACTCGGTTTCGACTGTAAGCGGTGATGCTGTACGGGAATCGGGTGAAACCAATGCTTTAGAAGCTCTTGCTGCTAAGGCTCCGGGTGTTCAGGTTACAGGTTCCGGAGGAACTCCTGGTGCTTCTACCAAAATTCAGATTCGTGGAACAAACTCCCTCTTTCTGGATAATACACCTATGATTGTTGTAGATGGAGTTCCAGTTGACAACAGCGTAAATAACGTAAGCGCAGGGGATAACCCTTATAATGCGAATCTGACTGGTGTAAACGAGTCCAATCGTGGACTGGACATCAATCCGGACGATATCGAATCCGTTACTATTCTCAAAGGTGCAGCTGCTGCTGCACTTTATGGTTCCAAAGGAGCCAACGGTGCTATCATCTATACTACTAAACGTGGCAAACCAGGTAAAATGTCTGTTACATACAGCTCTTCCGTTGCTATGGATCAGGTAAATAAATTACCTGGATTGCAAAATGATTATGTTCAGGGAACCTGGGCTGGCAACAGCCAGTCGACCGCAGCATACCACCCTCTTACTTATGGACCGGGACCCGGATATGCCGTATTGACTCCTGGTACCGGTTACAGTTGGGGCCCTGCTGCAAGTACAATTCCCGGTTTAAAGGTTTATGATAACCCCGGAAATTTCTTCCAGACCGGCATTACTACTAATAATAACGTAGCGATTTCTTCCGGAAATGACAATTCATCAATCCGTCTGAGCATTGGTAATACACACCAGACCGGTATCGTTCCAACTTCAAAACTGGACAGAACCAGTGTGCATATCAATGCAGATCACAAGGTGAACAAATGGCTTGACTTTGGTGCAAGTGTTTCTTACGCGAATACAGCAACTGAAAAGCCACAAAACGGATCCAATCTTTCCGGAACCATGCTTTCTTTGCTTCGTATGCCGATCAATTTCGACGGAAGCCAGTATCTGCTGCCAAACGGAACCCAGCGTCAGTACTATGGTACCTACGATAACACCTGGTTCACTACCAACGAAAATCCTTTTACGGATGAGACCAACCGTATGTTTGGTAACATCTTCTTCAATCTTCACCCTACCGAAAAGATCACACTGACCTCAAGGACCGGGGTTGATGCCTACCATACCAGCAACCAGCAGATTTTTGCTGTAGGCTCCATGGGAGATGACCTGAATGATCAACTTGGACAGGTAAACCGCACCAACATTGACAGCAGACAGATTTACCAGGATATCCTTGGTAAATTCAATACGCAGCTCACCGAAGACATCGGTTTCAGTGCTATGGCCGGATTCAACTTCTTCTACGATCAGTACTCCTCGGTATTTGCCCGCGGAAGAGGCCTTCTGATCCCAGGTTTCTACAACTTCTCGAATGCTGCAACCCTATACAACAGCAACTACGAACAATACCAACATTCGGATGCGGTTCTGGCAGATGTTTCTGTTGATTACAAACGCGCTATTTATCTTGATGTAGCAGCTCGTAACGAATGGAACACCAGTTTCGGACGGGACGGCAAAAGCTTCTTCTACCCTAAAGCTGATTTGAGCTGGGTATTCAGTGAAACCATTAAGCTTCCAAAATGGTTCTCCTTTGGAAAAGCTAGAGCTTCTTTTGCCAGTGTTGGTAAAGCTCCTGCACCCTACTCTACATTGACCAATTATGCAACTCCTATTATTGCGGACGGATGGACAAACGGACTTGGTTTCCCTTACAACGGGAATACCGCCTTCGGTATCAGCAATGCACTCAACGATCCAGCTTTGAAGCCTGAGAAAACAAACGAAATTGAAGGCGGTCTTGACCTTCGTTTCTTTGACTCTCGTGTTACTTTGGACCTTGCTTTGTACTCCAGAAAAACAACAGATGTACTGATCCTTCTTCCAGAAGCACCAAGCACAGGCTATCAGTACAAATTCACCAACTTTGCTGAGATTGATAACAAAGGAACTGAAATTGCCCTGGGCCTTGTTCCAATCAAGATGAAAGATTTCACCTGGACCATCATGACCAACTGGAGCAAAAACGTGAATTCTGTTGGTGCACTCCCTACCGGGGTTAACTTCATCAATATTGAACAAGGTTTTGGAGATCCTCAGGCAGTAGCTCTTCCGAATCATGCAGTAGGTACCCTTTATGGAACTGCCTGGTTGCGTGACGCTAACGGAAGGCTTCAGATCGGAGACAATGGAGTTCCGATGCTGAACCCAAACCCACAGGTGCTTGGTAACCCCAACCCTGACTGGCTGGCTGGTATGAATAACATCTTAAAGTACAAAAACCTTAGCTTCAGCTTCCTTTGGGATGTTCGTCACGGAGGTATGATCTGGAACGGAACACTTTCCAGCTTGAACTCCCGCGGACGTTCTGATGCATCCGATGCTCGTAACCAGACTTACACCGTTGATGGAGTATATGGTCCAGGTACAGCACACCCAGGTGCACAAAACACTACCTCTATCGATGCTAAAACTTACTTCTCGGATTATCTTGGACAAAACGGTCCTGCAGAGAACAGTATTCAGAATGGTGGATGGGTACGTTTGCGTTCTGTTAATCTGAGCTACCGTTTCAATCTGGCTAAACCAGAGAAAAAATGTTTTGTTCAGTATGTGGAACTCGGAGTGAGTGCAAGAAACCTGCTGCTCTTCACTAAATATACCGGAGTGGATCCTGAAACCAGCCTTACCGGTGCAGGTTCTCAGATCAATGGTTGGGATTATTTCAATAACCCCAATACCAAATCCTATATGTTTAACATAAAAGTAGGTCTTTAATCAAGCTCAATTCCAAAACATAGAAACATGAAAACAAAAAATATATTGATTCTTGCCTTTGCAGTTGCAGCTTTAAGTGGTTGCAGAAAAGGTGATGACCTTTACAAAAACCCAAACCAACCTGCAACAGCCACACCAGCTTCCATGCTGACCGGAGTTGAAGCAAATACTACCAATAACTATGAATCCGGTTTAGGTAGAATTTCAGCTATCTTAATGCAGTATCAAAGCGGATGCGTGGCTCAGTCTACTGCATACGACGAGTATATCCTCAGTGCTTTTGATATGGACAACTACTGGACCGGACTCTATGTCGGGGCCATGAAGAACGCCAAACTTCTCTATACCCAATATGAAGGTGCCTATCCTTACCATGCGGGTATTGCGAAAATAAACATGGCTATCAACCTGGGAATTGCTACTGAACTGTGGGGAGATGTTCCTTATTCCCAGGCATTCAATCTGGAAGGAAATGTAACCCAGCCAAAGATGGATGCTCAGAGCGATATTTTCGGAAGTATTCAGACCTTACTGGATCAGGCGATTGTCGACCTAAACAAACCGGTTTCAGCCAACCAGGCTGTTCCTGCTGGAGATGATCTGATTTTTAACGGTAATATAGCTGCCTGGATAAAGACCGCTTGGACACTCAAGGCACGTTACCACAATTTATTGAGCAGAAGAGACCCTAATGCTTCTGCCAATGTGCTTGCGGATCTGGCTAACGCTATGACATCCAATGCTGACAACTGTATGACTTTGCATACCAGTTCGGACCCTAATCAGTGGGCAGCATTTCAGGATGGACGTGGTTACAACTTCGCCGCTCAGACCCTCATCGATTCCATGGGTAATATGAACGACCCACGTACTCCATGGTACTTTGACACTACCGGTACAAGCGGAACTGGACCTATTGGATGCCCACTTGGTACTTCCAACGGTACATCTGCTTTAGGACCTTATCTCTACAACGCGGCTGAAAACCTGCCTACACCTTTGGTTACCTATGCTGAAGCCTTATTCATTCAGGCAGAAGCTCTTGCCCGTACCAGCGACCCTACCACGGCTTTAGTGCTGAACAATGCCATCCTTGCAAGCGTAAGCGCGGTAAGAAATGGAGACACTACAGGCTATTACAGACTTACCAAATACACACCGCTTACTGCAACGGTGCATACGGTAATGCTTGAGAAATGGAAAGCGATGTTCGGTCAGCCTTTGGAAGCTTATGCGGATTACCGGAGAACTGGTTTCCCTATGCTGAAAATTCGTCCGGGAGCAGCGTTAAATTACATTCCAAAACGCCTCCCAACAGACCTGGCAGAAGAAGCAGCCAATTCAAATGCGGTGTTTATTCCATTGAGCACACCGGTTTGGTTTGCCCAATAGTTTCAGGATCTATTCTTAATAAAAAGGCTGCTCAATGTGAGCAGCCTTTTTTCTTTATACCTTTTCACAATGGATATCCGTCAAGCCTTATTGAAAGAACACTCCAAAAAACAAATGATGTCTATTGCCGATTTTATCGGCGAGGATAAAAAACGTTTTTCAGAACTCATGAAGCTTTTTTTGGGAAAGGAGTACCGGGTTACACAACGGGCTGCCGGCGTAGTGAATATCTGTGTCAGTATTTACCCAGGCCTATTGAATGGATGGCTTGAAAAAATCATCCGCAACTTAACTCAGCCCGGCCTTCCGGATGCAGTCAAGCGAAATACGGTTCGAATTCTTCAATTTATGAATGTCCCATCAAGACTACAGGGACTCCTGGCAGAAAGCTGTTTCCACTTCCTTCAAAGCTCTTCTGAACCGGTAGCGGTAAAAGTTTTCAGCATGACCGTACTGGCCAATTTATGTAAGTCGGAACCTGATCTCCAACAAGAACTCAAGTTGATTCTGAAAGAACAAGCTGTTCACGGAAGCCCAGGCTTTCTGGCGCGATCCAGAAAGGTTTTAAAAGAACTGGAAAGAAATTCTGTCCAATAAAACCTTACTTCTCATGGAGGTTCCAACTCTTTAGCAGTTTCATTTTTCCAGACTGTTCCTGAAGAAGGGATAAAGAATTGAAATTACAAACTGACTCTTCGTAACCGTTTTTCAGCTCCTTCTTAATCTCTTCCAACAAGTCAGCCTTCACCCCACGGATAATGGTAAGATGGGGTACTGAAGCGATAAGCATATTTCTTTTCAGAAAAGGCAAGCGTTTTTTTAACTCTTGAACGATTTCCAGTTGCAGGGCCATGCAATGCTCTTTCTCCTTCAAATCAACGTACAGTGTACCTGTTGAATGAAAAGAAGAAATTCCGGCGGTAAGAGTTGTCAGCCCCTGAACAGTTGGGGCCAGCTGATCGAGTTGATCCAGAAGCTCCTGCTCCTGTCCGGCTTTCACAGCAAAGCTGCATAAGGTCCAGTGAGGGGGGGCGTTTAACGAATTGTTTTTATAAGCCTGGGTATCACTCAGTTCTTTTTTCAGTCTAAGCACGAGGTCATTCCCAGGCCCGGAAGGGTATAGAAGAAGATAGAAAGGAATTTTCAATCGGATATCCGTTTGCGTACCAGGCAAAAATAATCATTCTTCAAAGGCAGGTATCCGAATTCGTAACAAAAGAAATAGATGTCCCCGTTTCTGTTCGTAAATGTTCCGGTAAAAAAAGTGAAGTCAAAGCCATGCTCCAGGAGTTTGGCACGAGAGCAAGTCAGGGTATCCTTCTCTGTGAGCAGATCATGTAGGATTCTCCTGTTTTTTCGAAGGATATTGTTAACACTCCGAAGGTAATTGCTTGCTTCACTGTTTTGCTTGTTATGGAAGAAATTTCGGCAGGAATCAGAACAGAATTTTTTATCGGTACGGCCCGAAAAGAGTTCCCCACATGCTGCACATACTTTGCTCATGGTTTCCAACGGTATCAGACAGAAAGCCGTTTGTAAACGCTTACAAACGACTACATACGGATGTAAATGTTTATCAACCGAATAACAGCACCGGTGAGCAGCACCTTTGCCTTATCAATTTGATTCAGCTGCATCCATTTCAGCGGATCAAAGTTGAAAAAAAAAAGAAACTTGTCAAAGGACAGGAGCAAGGAAAACAAATAAAAAAACAAACACATGAAAACAATCTGCAACAGTGTACAACTGATCGGAAATCTCGGAAGGGATCCAGAGATTAAAAGTTTTGAAGGAGGCAAGAAAATGGCAAAGGTAACCATGGCCACCTCGGATCATTACAAAAATGCGAAAGGAGAGTGGATTACAGAAACTCAGTGGCATAACCTGGTTGCCTGGGGAAAAGAGGCTGAGATTTTGGAAAAGCTAACCAAAAAAGGATCTGAGCTAACCATTAAAGGACGACTGACTACAAAGACTTATGAAGACAAAGAGGGAGTGAAGCGTTACTTTACAGAAATTGTGATACAGGAAATACATCTCCCTCCGAAAGCAAAAGGAGAAGAGAGTCCTTCTCCTGCTTCATCAGTGAAGTAATCTCAAAGCTGGTCCTTAACCCTAAGGAGGGACAGATGCCAAAGATCCGGGAAGAAGAAAACCTTATCTTTGTATCTGTCCCCTCCCCATTGGGGGGCTTATCAACCAGGATTATGCTTAAAGAAATAAGGCTATTGCTTTACAAGGAATTCATGCTGGAAAGCCGGCAAAAGCAAAGCCTTAACGGAATCATTCTTTACCTGGTTTCAACCATCTTTGTCTGCAAAATGAGTTTCCGGTCGCTTCCTCAGCCGGCAGCCTGGAATGCACTCTTCTGGATCATCATGCTCTTTGCCTCTGTGAATGCTGCCGGAAAAAGCTTTATCCAGGACTCCAGGGCCAGATTTGTATATATGTATACCCTTGCAAGTCCTCAAGCCATCATTATTGCTAAAGTGTTGTATAACATGCTTCTGATGTTGCTATTATCAATCATCGGTTTTGTGGTATATGTTATTCTTCTTGGAGGAAACCCGATTCAGAATATGCCCTTATTCCTTGCGGATGTGGTACTGGGGAGTATGGGATTTTCGTGCGTACTCACTACTATGTCGGCTATCGCTTCCCGAACCAGTAACAGCTTTACCCTTATGGCCGTATTGAGCTTTCCGATTTTGCTGCCTTTGCTAATGACTGTTCTCAAAATATCAAAAAATGCATTGGATGGTCTTGATCCTGCTATAAGTTACAAATACCTACTCATTCTGGCCTCTATAAATGTGATTACCGGGGTTCTCAGTTATCTCTTATTTCCGTACCTTTGGAAGGATTAATGCTAGCATGAATATCAAAAAAAATTGGTGGAAAATCCTGGCCTCTGTTTGCCTGTTATATACAGTAATTGAAGGCTTTATAGGAGAAGTTCCAGCCCGGGAAATTCTGAACGAAACCATCCGAAATCTTTACTTCCATGTTCCTATGTGGTTCGGGATGATGACTCTTCTCTTCATTTCAGTTATTTATGGGATCCGACACCTCCGAAATGGTAGGATGAGGGATGATCTTATCGCAAGAGAATCAGCTCATGCCGGTGTAGCGATGGGAATCCTGGGTCTTATCACGGGTTCTCTCTGGGCAAGATATACCTGGGGTACCTGGTGGACCTCAGACACCAAATTGAACGGTGCAGCGATTACCATGCTAATCTATTTCGCATATTTCGTCCTCCGGGGCTCCGTAGAAGATGAGCAAAAGAGAGCCAGACTCTCGGCGGTCTACAGCATTTTTGCCTTTGTCATGATGATGGTATTCATTATGATTCTTCCAAGAATGGAAGACTCTCTCCACCCTGGCAACGGAGGAAATCCTGGATTTAGCAAATACGACCTGGACAGTAAAATGCGAATGGTATTTTACCCTGCTGTTCTTGGTTGGATACTCCTCGGTGTCTGGATTATGACCATCCGGGTCCGCATTGCCACACTTGAAAACCAATTACACGAACCCACTTTTACTGATCATCCTACCCTATGAAAAGAATATTAACTTTCCTTTTCTTCGTCTTGACGGTTATCAGCATGTCTGCTCAGGACGCACGTCCTGAAATGGCAGACACCCTCCGATCCTCTGGCAAAATATATGTAGTGGTTTGCGTGGCCGCCATTGTCCTATGCGGGTTAATTGTTTACCTCGTAACCATCGACCGGAAAATTTCCAGGCTGGAGAAAGAAATGGCGTCTCAAAAAAAACAAACACCCTAAGCATTTAATTCATGAAAAGATCCCATATCATAGGCATCATTCTCATCGCATTGGCCATCGGGATGATTATGTCTTCTCTGGTAAGCACCAGCAAGTATGCAACCTTTTCCGAATCAGCCAAGAGCCCCGAATCTGATTTTCACATTGTTGGAAAGTGGGATAAAGAAAAAGGAACAATCTACGATCCACAAAAAGACCCTAACCTCTTTGTTTTTTTTATGACTGATCAGGAAGGAACAGAACGTAAAGTTTGCCTGCATAACAGCAAGCCCCAGGATTTCGAAAAATCAGAACAAGTGGTAGTGATCGGGAAAATGAAGGGCGCAGATTTCTCTGCCTCTGAAACTCTTGTCAAATGCCCTTCAAAGTATAACAACAATAAACCAGTTCAGTAACTTCGCCGAGCACCTGCCTGAAGCAAGCCTCAAAATAATATTATGGAAATACACTATAGCGGGGAACATAGCTGGGCAGGCTTAATTGGCAACTTCTTCATCATCCTTTCTTTTACCGGGGCCATCCTTTCGGCCGTGTCCTATTTTATTACCGCAAACAAACCACTTGAAGATAATTCCTGGAAACGGTTAGGGAGAACTGCCTTCCGTGTTCATTCTCTGGCCGTACTAGGGATCATGGCAACTCTGTTTGTCATGCTTTACAATCATTATTTTGAATATCAGTATATATGGGAGCACAGCAATCTGGAGATGCCCATGAAATATATTTTCTCCTGCTTCTGGGAAGGACAGGAAGGCAGCTTCCTCCTCTGGACATTCTGGCACGTAGTACTTGGAAATATACTGATCCGATATTCAAAAGAATGGGAAGCACCGGTGATGACCGTATTCTCCTTTGTACAGATCTTTCTTGCTTCCATGCTCCTTGGAATATATGTAGGCAGTCTGCATATTGGAAGCAATCCTTTTCTGCTGGTCAGACAGCTACCGGAGAACCTTGGACTGCCGTGGACCAAGCTGGCCGACTACCTGACTAAGATCCCATACTTCCAGGACGGACGTGGACTGAATCCCTTACTCCAGAATTACTGGATGACCATTCACCCTCCCACCCTGTTTCTCGGTTTCGCTTCCACCCTTGTTCCCTTTGCATATGCTATAGCTGGCTTATGGAAAAAGAAACTAAATGAGTGGCAGAGCCCTGCCCTGCCCTGGACCTTTTTCGGGATTATGATCCTGGGCACCGGAATTCTGATGGGCGGAGCCTGGGCATACGAGGCACTTACCTTTGGAGGATTCTGGGCATGGGATCCGGTTGAAAATGCTTCTCTGGTTCCATGGCTTTGTTTTGTAGGAGCAGGACACGTGATGCTGGTCAACAAAAACCGCAAAATCTCCCTTTTCACCACTTTTTTTCTGACCATCATTACCTTTCTGCTGGTACTCTATTCTACTTTCCTGACCAGAAGTGGAATACTTGGAAATACTTCTGTGCATGCATTTACAGACCTGGGCATGTCGGGCCAACTGCTGCTCTATATGCTCTTCTTTGTCTGGATGAGTGTTACCCTCCTCGCAATGAACAAGAGGCTCAAAATAGTTTATACCCTGCTCTCTTTCTCCTTGCTCCTGCTGGGAATCCTGACAGGCATTAAAACTGCATTTGTATTTACCTTTTCGGTCTTGTCGCTGCTGGTGCTCATCCTGGGGTATCAGAATCACTTTCCAAAAGAAGAAAAAGAAGAAGATCTCTGGAGCCGGGAATTCTGGATGTTTATCGGTTCCCTGGTTCTGACCATCGCATCTTTTCAGATTATACTATACACCTCATTCCCTGTTCTGAACAAAATCATACAGGTGGATTTCATCCATTCCATTATTCAGGGCATCCACAATAAAATGGTGCAATGGTTTAACTTTAAAGGTTTAGCCAACTTTGCCTCTGGTAAGCTGGCTACAGAAAAAAATGCGATCGCATTCTATAACAAATGGCAAGCTCTTTTTGCACTGGTCGTTGCCTTCTTCGTTGGTTTCGGTCAGTTCCTGAAATACAAGAACACTCCTTTTAAGGCTTTCGCACGAAATCTGATTATACCACTTCTTGTATCAGGACTGCTTACCGGCATTATTGGATACGGCCTTCCGAATAACAACTCCCTGCAATATGTTCTTAACGAGATTCTTCTTTTCTGCTCCCTCTTTGCGGTCTGCTCCAATATTGAATACTGGCGAAAAGTTGGAAAAGGAAAAGTTTCCAAATCAGGTTCTTCCATAGCTCATATCGGGTTTGGACTGATCCTCATCGGGGCTTTGCTCTCTAATTCCAAAAAGGAAGTTATTTCGCAGAATATCAGAGGAGACTTAAGAACGCTTGACAAAGACCTTTCAAACGCTACAAACATCCTGCTGACTAAAGGCGATACATTGCCGATGGGGGATTATTTTGTGACTTATCTGGGACGACACAATGGAGTTGGAGAGAACAAGCTCTATCTGTATTTCGATGTGGAATATTTGAAAAAACTTAAAGACGGGCATTATGAACATGCCTTTACACTCAGCCCGCTCGTTCAACGGAATGACAGAATGGGGAATGTGTTTGAACCTTCAACAAAGCATTTCCTCTTTCGTGATATCTACACCCATCTGGCCACAGCCGACCTCGATCCCTCCATCGGAACCGGGGCTGACGAATACTCTACTCCTGTTGAAAAGACGGTGGGGAAACAGGATACTATTTTCACAAGCAACAGCTTCCTGGTGCTCGATTCTCTGACGACCCATTTTGACCGGAAGAAGTATCATTTATCTGATTCCATCCTGGCCGTTCAGGCTAATTTTTCGGCAATCGATGATCATGGAAGACATCATTTGGCTCAACCTGTCTTTACCATCCGTAATAACCAAAGTAAACCTATAGAGGATACGCTCAACGATCTTGGCCTCCGGCTTAATTTTGTAAAAGTTGATCCGGCGAGTAAGAAGATTTCTGTTTATGTATCGGAGCATAAATCAAACAAAAAGGATTTCATTGTCATGGAAGCACTGTTGTTTCCCTGGATCAATGTACTCTGGATCGGTTGCCTGGTTATGATTACAGGAACAGTGCTGGCCCTGAGGGAGCGGTTACGCAAAAAATAAATAAAGACACATGCAGAAGAAGAGCAGTGTTACTTATTTCAGAATCATCCTGCTCGGTTCCGGGAATGTGGCAACCCAGCTTGGACTTGCACTTCGTCAGAACGGACTTCATATTGCCCAGGTTTATAGCCCCCACTCCAAAAATGCGAAAGCCCTGGCCTCTCAGCTCAAAGCAAGGCCGGTGTCGGCGATAAACAAAATCGAGAAAAATGCCGACTTGTACATCATTGCTGTAAAGGATGATGCCATCGCTATGCTCGCTTCCAAACTGAAGCTGAAAGACCGTCTGGTAGTACATACCTCCGGATCGGTGGGTATAGACGCTCTGAAACCGGCTTCTGAAAACATCGGTGTATTGTGGCCACTGCAAACACTTTCTGTCAAAAGACCAATAACCTGGAGAAAAACTCCCCTTTGTCTGGAAGCCAATACCAAAGCCGGAAAAAGTTTGCTCGAAAAGATAGCCAGAAAAGTGAGCAACGAAGTGGTCTGGATCAATACAGAAGAAAGAAGGCTCCTCCATCTGGCGGCAGTCTTTGCAAGCAACTTCAGCAATCAGATGTATGTCATTGCTGAAAAGCTACTGAAGAAGAAAAAGATTCCTTTCACCCTGCTCCACCCCTTAATCCTTGAAACCGCGCTCAAATCATTAGATATAGGCCCTGTGGCTGCGCAGACCGGTCCTGCTTCCAGAAAGGACACCAAGACCCTCAAGAAACATCTTAAAATGCTGTCGGATGATAAAAATTTCCGGCAACTCTATCTATCCATCAGTAAAAGCATCCGGGAAAAATGAAGAATTACAAAGAGATGCTCGGAGGAATTCGATTCTTCGTTTTCGATATCGATGGGGTCTTTACGAATGGATCTGTCACCCTGCTGCCCGGCGGAGAGATGCTGAGACAGTTTAATGTCCGTGATGCTTTTGCGATCCAGTTGGCAATAGAAAAAGGTTTTCAGATTGCAGTGATCACCGGTGCAAAATCGGATCTCTTACAGGAGAAGCTGAATGCTCTGGGTATCCAGCATGTATATATGAACGTCCGGGATAAGCGGGAAGCATTCGATAAATTTCTTCGGACTCATAATATTCCACTCTCTGAAATCCTGATTATGGGAGATGACATACCCGACTTTGAAATCATGAAACGATGTGATCTCCGGACTTGTCCGGCTGATGCTGCTTCCGAAATCAAAGCCATGTGCCAATATATTTCCCTTAAAAAAGGAGGGGAAGGTTGCGTCAGAGATGTGATTGAGCAAGTTCTAAAAGCCCAGGATAAATGGGTTCAGTTTAGTTAATGTTCAACAAACCGTTTTTCAGTATAAATTTGCAGGTATATGAAATCCTTCATCGCATTTCTGAAACTTATCCGCCTCCCCAATCTCCTGATTATTGCTTTTACCCAATACATGGTCAGGTATTGCATTCTCTATCCCGGATTAAAAGGGACGGAGCTCCTGCTGAACCAATACTGCATGGCCTTGCCTTCAGAAGGGTTGCAGCTGTTGGTCAATGACCTTGACTTTTTTCTTCTCTCCCTCAGTACAGTGCTCATTGCTGCGGCCGGTTATATCATCAACGACTATTTTGACGTTAAAATTGACCGGATTAACAAACCGGATCAGATGGTGATTGATAAAGGGATCAAACGCCGGGTAGCGATGGGGGCTCATGTGGTTATCAATATCATTGCTTTCATCATTGGTTCTGGCCTTTCCTGGAAATATGATTTCTTTTACCCGGGCACCTTTATCTTCGGTATCTCCATTGTGATCCTCTGGTTCTACTCCACCAATCTGAAGCGCATGTTTCTCTCCGGAAACCTGGCTGTGGCCTTTCTTACCGGCATGGTCCCTCTCATCGTGGCACTCTTCGAACTTAAACTGCAGACCCATGCCAACGGCTATTGCCTGACCCTGGCCAAAACCACGTTTATTCCTTTGTTTATAGTGGTAGGAGTGTTTTCCGCATTTGCTTTTATCGTGACCCTGATGCGGGAGATCATCAAGGATATTGAAGATCTGGAAGGAGATCAAGAGAATGGTTGCGAGACGCTGGCGATAACTTTAGGAGCCGGCAAGTCGAAAATGCTCGTCGCTTTCCTTGCTTTATTTGTGATGTTCCTGCTGGCCATGCTTCAGATCAGGCAATTTGGTGCAGGCGATTACAAATCATTCTGGTACTTTACGATAGGCCTGCAGATCCCTTTTCTTGCACTGGTAGCAAGGCTCCTGACTGCAAAAGAGAAAAAACATTTTACCTTTTCCGGTGGACTCACCAAAATCATTATGCTGGCCGGTATCTGTTACCTCTTTATGTACCGGGCAGAGCAGATGCAACTCATAGAAGACTCCATCAACCTCCTGAAGAATGGAGCTCATTAAACACAGGATTATCCTGGCCTCCAAATCACCCCGACGTCAGCATCTTTTGAAAGAGCTGGGATTGCATTTTGAAGTGAGAACAAAAGATACCGATGAGTCTTTCCCCCTGCATTTAAAAGGAGCAGAAATTCCGGAATACCTCTGCAAGAAGAAAGCCGAGGCTTTCCGCCCCGAGTTGAAACCCGAAGAACTTATTATCACTGCAGACACAGTGGTATGGATCGGAAATGAAGTACTCAACAAACCAGAAGATCATGCCGATGCGGTCAGGATGCTCAGAATGTTATCTGGCAATATGCATCAGGTCTTTACCGGAGTATGTCTGATGAGTACTGAAAAAACAAGAGTATTTACCGCTGAAACCAAGGTTTATTTCAAAGACTTATCGGATGCCGAGATCGAGCACTACATCCTGCACAGCAAGCCATTCGACAAGGCAGGGGCTTATGGGGCGCAGGACTGGATCGGACTGGTGGGTGTAAAAAGAATCGAAGGAACCTATTTCAATGTGATGGGGCTTCCTATGTTTGAACTTTATGCCGAGCTGACTGCGTTTTGAGACTGCTCATCCATTATTGCCTGGTGAACACACGGCAGATAATTTCTCCTTCCTTGGTTATCAATCTAACCATATAGATTCCCGACGGAAGCCCATCCAGTGAAATGAGGTTAGGTACATGATTCCATTCTCTCAACACAACCCCCTCCATACTGATAAGCTGGATATTTCTGATAGATGATTCAGTTCTCAGAAAAATCGCCGCGGAAGCCGGATTCGGATAAAGCTCCAGGTTCGCCCGAGAAACATAATCTTCCTTCATCCCCGAAATCAAATCATACTCATAGGCGCCTATATCCACCCGGGCTCCGTTTAGTCTGGGGTTTCCATCGAAATCTGTTTCTCCTGCACTAATGACGGTTGCAGGATTGCTCCGGTTGATGCAGGGGCTGAGATTTACCAGATGTAAGTCTGGCTGAGGAAGCACTGCATTCGAAAGGAGGGGATCAGCATAGAAAGAATGTGCCTCTAAGCTTGTGCCTGCCCTATAGGCACCAAACGTTGTATAGTTTGTTTGAAGCCATTGCACCGTGATGTTCGTAGAATCATTTCCAGGAGTGAACCAGCAGTTATAATCGAATGTATTATTTAACTGAGGGGCAATGCTGTCGGCTGTAAAGAGAATGTTTTGGGGATCGGTGTAAAACACATTATTTTCAATCGTACAGTTCGAAGCTTTAGACATTTCAATCTCACCGGTATTATTGGCAGGTAAGGTGTTATGGAAGAAAGTATTATTCCTAACGAGGCTGTTGGTCACCTGCCCGGTAGTGGCGGTGGTATAACCACCAATGGCGAGTCCTGTATACTGATTATTATAGATTATATTGTTCTTCACGGTAATGCTATCGGTGGTGCCATTCTGTTCACAACCCAGCTCTATCCCCGATCCATTTCCATAGGATTTGTTTCCATCCACCACCACACTCCATCCCCCATCTATATAAATTCCAGCAGATGTGGCATAAAGAGATACATTATTAAAGCAGGTGTTTCGGGTTATTAATCCATGCCGGGCATGATCAGTGGAAGGATTAGGACTGGTTCCATAGTTTCCAGCGGCAAGGATTCCAATATTGGTATTATCATGGACCAGGCAGTTCGAAACCGTAAACCCATTTATATTCCCATCGATTGAAACGGCCTCGCTGAATCCAAGAATATTACTGTATACCTGGCAGCTGTCAACAGTCAAATGGGTCATTCCGTTTGCCAGACCATAAACAATAAATGCCTGGGCATTGTCGTTCGAATTGGGAATAGCGGATGCATTCGCAGTCCAATTGATATGCCTGATGATGAGGTTGTGAAAACGGAGCCCTGTGGAAGTTCCGGAAGTGCTGGTCTGAGCCAGAATTCCCTGGGCATTATTAACGGTAAGGTTCTGAAAAACGAGGTTATCGAAAGTCAGATAATTCTGATCAGTAATGCTCATCAGGGTGGTGCCGGCGGTGCCGGTACCATCAATAAAAACAGAGTCATTCTGATAGTTCCGGAAGGTAATCGGATTTCCGGCTGTGCCACTTACATTCAAAACCAGATTTTCATAATAAGTCCCGGCCTTGATTTCCACAATGCTATTCGGAGTAGCAGCGTCGCAGGCCTTCTGGATTGTTTTCCAGGCCTGGAGGAGAGAAGTGCCGGTATTGCTATTGCTTCCTCCTGCCCCATCCACATAATAAATGGTTTGAGCATGAATCAGGATGCTGTGAAGGAAGCAGATCAGGAAAAGGATTTTTTTGATCATCAGCTTCCGTTAGGTCTAGGGCTTCTGAAATAAGTTCTGAGTGATGACTTCTCTTAAGGAAATACGTTTCTTCTGGTAGTATGTCACCACAAAAGCATCCTTGATACCGGCATCAATCACTTTTTTCTTCAGGGTATAGATTTCATTGAGTGTGGCTTTATGCCCAATGGTGAAGCGCGTGATGCCATCCTCTCCTTTGTTTTTCTGAACCTTACCCAGTTTCAATAAGCCACCGTAATTAAAATTATCTTTTAAGTTAAAGGCCCCGATCTGGACCCGGAACTCCAGCCCTTCTACTTTCGAGTCGCCATATTTCGCAATCACTTCAGCGAGGCTCATGCCGGCTGTACCTGCTTTGGCTTTGGCAGTATCCTTAACAAGAGAAATGGAATCGTGTATCCGCTTGAGATTATTTTTAAATGCTTCTGTATAAAATTGAACATCCATAGTCGATTCCATAAAAGAATCAACATTCAACGTATTCATGGTTTTGACCTGATCTTCAAAACCGGGTGCTTTAAATTGTAGTTTGAAGCTTGTATTGGGTGCCAGATTCACCAGATATTTTCCGGTCACAGAGTTGGAATGAAAAGCAACCTGAGTTCCTTTTTTCTCATTCAGAACGATAATAGACGCATCTACTGCTTTATCATCTACGGTAACGACTCCTTTAACCATGACAAATTTTACTTTCCTTCCCAGACCATCCACACGGTAGATATCCTGTTGTCCAAAACCTCCTTTTTGACCTGAGGAATAGTAACCCCGGTCGCCATTACCTACCGGAAAAAAGAACAAATCATCATCCGGAGTATTGACCGGGTAGCCCAGGTTTTCGGGTTCTGACCAGGTGCTGTCTTCCTTTAACATGGAAACAAAAATATCATTCCCTCCCATATTGGTATGTCCAACCGAGTTGAAATAGAGAGAAACCCCATCGGGATGCATGATCGGGCTGTCATCATCATATTCTGTGTTGATGGTTGGACCCAGGTTTTTGACATTTCCCCAGCTGCCGCCATCCTGCAAGGTGGCTGAGTAAATATCTTTCCCTCCGAATCCGCCCGGTCTCTCACTTGAAAAATAGAGTGTGTGCTCATCCGGGGAGAAGGAGGCACTACCTTCCCAGGCTGTGGTGTTAACATCTCCACGCAGAGGTTCAGGTTCGGACCATTTACTGCCTTCCAGACGACTCAGGTAGATATCGCCTACATCACCTGCTGAATTCTTAAAGACCAATAATTTTTGTCCGTCGTTTGAGAGCGAGATGGCAGCATCCGGTCCATTGGTATTGATCTCATCGATAGGCTCCGGAAAAGTCCAATGCCCTGCACTGTCTTTCAGGGACACCAAGATATCCTCAAAATATTGTCCGGCAGAATCAGCCACTCCGGGCTCTTTCTGTAACCCGCCTTTGCAACGGGGTCCGAGATAGGTATAGATCAAGGTAGCTTCATCAGAAGACACCGTGGGCCCATATTCGGAGAACTGGGTATTCACAGGAGGGCCGATGTTTACAATCTCTGCCTTGGTCGGATGAGCATAGAGTTCTTTGGCAGCTGTGCAGTTTTCAATGAGCCGATCACATACTTTCTGCTTTTCTTTTCCACGTTTGGATTCTTTGAACCGGGTGTAAAAATCTATTGCCTTGTCAAACTGATAGTTCAGGTGATTGGCCCTGCCCAGGTAAAAAAGAAGATCTGTTTTTCTGAATTTATCGGGATCCAGCTTTCCGAGATAATCGAGTGACCGTTCTTTTTCTCCGTGGGAGTTTACATAACATACCCCGATCCTGTAAATGAGCACTCCTTCTTCCGGAAATTCAACTTCGAGTTTTTTATATTCAACCATGGCCAGTGCATAGTTGCCCTGATCAAAGTAATATTCACCTTTATCAAATATTTTGTGATCGGCATCATCGGCAAGGAATTTCTTCTTCTTACCCGTGCTCGTCTGCGCATGGGATGCAAAACCTATAAAAAGAAATATTAAAAAGAGAGCAGACGGGCGTATCATATCTTTCAAAGATATTATTTAAAATAATTCCTGCAAGATTAATATTCGACAGACTAATATAATGCTTTAATCCACCTGTCCCATGCCCTGGGCTGCAATCCAGCCCGTAGTCCAGGCCGATTGGAAATTGAACCCGCCGGTAATGCCATCTATATCCAACATCTCCCCTGCAAAGTAGAGGTTTTTACACTTCCTGCTTTCCATGGTTCTGAAATCCACATCTTCCAAAGCAATCCCACCGCAAGTCACAAATTCTTCCTTGAATGTTGTTTTTCCTTTCACAGTGTATGTATCATGAAGCAGGCTGTTGATGAGTTTATTCATGTTTTTTTTAGGAAGGTCGGCCCACTTCATTTCCGGTTCAATTCCGGCCTGTTCAACGAGATACTCCCAGAGCCTTTTCGGAAGGTCGAAAAGGGGATGGACGGCAATTTGTCTGGTGTTCCAGATCATCCTGACCTCTGAAAAACGAAGTCTTATTTCTTCTTCCTTTTTTGTACCAGTCCACGAGATGCGGATATCGAAAATATAGTTTCTTTCCTGAAGCTCCCTGGCGGCAAGTGCTGACAGACGAAGTATCGAAGGGCCGCTGAAACCCCAATGAGTAATCAGCAAGGGGCCGTTGGAGACCAAAGGAAGGCCTTCAATCTTCACCTGCGCATCTGGAACAGAGAGGCCCATGAGCTTGGTCAGGGGCGATTGAGGCGTATTAAAAGTAAACAAGGAAGGTACTGGGAATGAGATCTGATGTCCAAGCTCCTTCATCCAGTTATACGATTCAAGCTTAGGACTCCCTCCGGTAGCAATGAGCAGCTTGTCGGCATGGAGGGTTCCCCCTCCGTTCATTTCGAGGCTGAACCCGCTTTCGGCAGGGATGATTTTCTTTACATCGGCTCCCAGCTTCAGTTCCACACCAAACTTATCGGCTTCGTTCATTAAACAGTTGATGATTGTGGAAGAGTCATCGGTTTCAGGGAACATTCGTCCATCCGGTTCGGTCTTCAGTTTAACCCCTCGTTCCTCATACCAGGCAATAGTATCGGCGACACTGAAGCGGCTAAAGGCCCCTCTCAGGGCTTTGGATCCCCGGGGGTAGTGTTGAACCAACAGGCCATTTTCAAAGCAGGCATGGGTCACGTTACAGCGTCCCCCACCCGATATCCTGACCTTGGATAGGACCTTATTCCCCTTTTCCAGGATGGTGACCTTATCCTCCGGACATAGGCGCTTCAGGTTCACAGCGGCAAAATATCCGGCTGCCCCCCCTCCAATTACAATATAATGCCTGCTCATTCGTCTGCAATTTTAAGCAATTATGGGTTCTCGTGAAATCCAGGGTTGTTTCTCTTTTTCCGGGTCTGGAAACCAGGCAAGAAGGGGCTTTATTATGAAGCGATTAAATTTCATCAGGTACTTGGGAGTTCCGTGAAAATCACGTACGTTTGATTCTCGGCTTTCAACTTATTTCTAACATAAAACAACAGCTCCCATGGGACTCTTTGACAAACTCAAACAGGAATTCATTGATATTATTGAATGGCAGGATGATACTACCGATACGATCGTGTGGCATTTTCCTCGTTATCAGAGTGAGATTAAGATGGGAGCCAAGCTTACCGTTAGAGAAAGCCAGGTGGCGGTGTTTCTGAACGAAGGTAAGATTGCCGATGTGTTCCAGCCCGGTATGTATTCCCTCGAAACACAGAATATGCCCCTCCTTTCCACGCTGAGAGGTTGGAAATATGGCTTTAACAGTCCGTTCAAAGCTGACGTATTCTTTGTGAGTACGCGCCAGTTCATTGATCAGAAGTGGGGAACCAAGAACCCGATAACCCTGGATGACGAACGCTTCGGAATGATTGAACTCCGGGCCTTCGGATCTTTCGCATTCAAAGTAACCGATGCCGGAAAATTTCTGAAGGAAGTTTCCGGTACTGAAAAAACATATACGGTAGATGAAATAGTCGGTCAGCTGAAGAGCCTGATCGTTACCAAATTTACCAATGCAGCAGCCAACGGAAATTTCCCGATCGAGAAATTCGCAGCCAATCTGGAAGACCTGAGCAAAATAGGTCAGGAAAAGCTGAATACAGATTTTGCTGATTATGGTCTGAGCATCATGCGTTTCCTGGTAGAAAACGTGAGCATGCCTGATGAACTCAAGAAGGAAATCTTCGAGTATAGCCGTCTGAATAAAATCGATATGGGTAAACTGGCCCAGATGAAAGCTGCCAAATCCATTGAAATCGCTGCCGAAAACGGTGGTGGTACTATGGGAATGGGTATGGGTATGGGCATGGGAATGGGCATGGGTAATCTGATGACCAATGTGCTTGGAAATACCATGCTACCAAACCAGAACCAGCAGAATCAGCAGAACCAACAAATGAACACTCCTCCTCCGATGCCTCCTCAGATCCAGTATTTCCTGGCTGTTAATGGTGCGCAGGCGGGTCCATTCAATACACAACAGCTCACAGAAATGGTGCAGAGCGGACAGCTAACAAGGGAGACCCTGGCGTGGAAGACCGGTATGGCTGCCTGGATAGCAGCAGGTCAGGTGCCTGAGCTGAGCTCCGTCTTCGGAAGCGTTCCTCCTCCGATGCCTCCGATGTAAACCGACGAGGTTACCGATGAAGATATACCCACTGGAGCCGATCCGTAAACTGGCTGAAAGCCTTATAGGCAATACGCTTGCGTTCAACTGGCTGGCAGAACAGAATTATAAAGAACTGATCGTTCTGGCTTCCCTCATCCGTGGAAAAAAAGAAGACATGCGCTGGCTTCTGGAAAATAATTATCCGGAACTCGCAGCTTTCGGAAATTCAGTCCTGGGAGATAAAAAAGCTTTTGAATGGCTGATGCAGAACAAAGTGCTCATCTGGGCACTAACTTCTCATGCTGCATCCGGAGATAAACAAGCAGCACAAATACTTAGAGACAAAAAGCTGGATTCTTATTTGATCCTGGCCCAGGCCATTCAGAAATTGAATGACGACGGGCAGCAGGGAGATCTTGAAGCAGCCCATAAATTTCAACGCTGACGATCCGAATCCGGAATCTATCCTGCTTCCGGGTCATTGCCTAAATATGCATTATGAGAATCATAGCCACCATCCCCCATCCTTCCATCCGGATCAGCATCTTTCATATGAATGAAAAATTCATTGTTAAGCTGGAAGCCGGCCCTATGGAGCAAGTCTTTAAGTTTTCTGAAGGAGAAGTGACAGGCCCCGAAGAGATCGAAAGGATCATGGATAGTGATTTCATTCGTAAGGCTTTGGAGAGGTTCAATGAGATGTTCATTGCTTTCAAAGAAGCGAAAGCGAGACAGATTAGCAATCCCTGAGTGTTTTTCTCCGCAATCAGCACATGGATCATTCTTAAAAGAAGAATCGCTCTTCCTACAAACACAATCACAATAGCGAAAGAGATTGTTATTATTCTCCGTTGAATTATCATTAAACATTTAGAGACGAAAACGATTCTCAACGGAACGATGATCTCATCTAGAGAGATCGTTGCGGTTCAGAAAGGAACAGTCATCATCTCTTTAAAGACTGATAAAATCCGAGGTAAAAAAGCGATTATGGAAGCAGAGATGATAACGATCTTCAGTTGAACGTTAATCTTGTCTCCAGGGATAGAAACCATCTCTAACTGAGAATGATTATTCTTTCAATGAAGTGGGATGATCTCTTTAAGAAAGGTTCTGCTCTAAAAAGAGCTCAGGGCTTTGCGGATAATTCCAACACATTCCATCAGCTGCATTTCATTGATCACCAGAGGGGGAGCAAAACGGATGATATCGCCGTGGGTCGGTTTTGCAAGCAGACCCAGATCCTTCATCTTCATACATACATCCCATGCATTCCTTCCTTCTTTCTCGGTGATCACCATAGCTGCAAAGAGGCCTTTGCCACGCACGGTCTTAACAATCTGAGGGAAATCGGTTTTGATCTTACCAAGCTCCGCAAGGAGAACCTTCCCCAGTCGCTCGGAATTCTCAGAAAGTTTTTCATCGCGTAATACTGTTAATCCAGCTATCCCCACTTTACAGCCAATTGGATTTCCGCCATAGGTAGAACCATGCTGACCGGGTTTAATGGTGAGCATGATCTCATCATCGGCAAGAACGGCTGAAACAGGATACAATCCTCCGGAAAGAGCTTTTCCAAGAATCAGCACGTCCGGTCTGACTCCTTCATGATCGCATGCCAGTCGCTTACCCGTGCGTCCAAGTCCGGATTGGATCTCATCTGCGATAAAGAGTACATTATGTTTTTTACAAAGTTCAAAGGCTTTGAGCAGGTATCCATCATCTGCAATCACAACCCCTGCTTCACCCTGGACGGGCTCTACCAGGAACCCTGCAATATTGGGTTCAGCTTTGAGCATTGCTTCAAGGGCATTTAAATCATTGAATGGCACTTTTAGTATACCGGGAGTCTGAGGTCCGTAATTGGTGTATGCTTCAGGATCCGTAGAAAGAGAAACGATCGTGATGGTCCGTCCATGAAAATTATTTTCACAAACCAGGATTTTAGCCATATCCGTGGTGATAGCTTTTTTCTCATACCCCCACCTGCGAGCCAGTTTAATTGCAGTTTCAACCGCTTCGGCTCCGGTGTTCATTGGTAAAACTTTATCAAATCCGAAGTAGGAAGTAATGAACTTCTCATATTCACCAAGGCAATCGTTATAAAAAGCACGGGAAGTGAGTGCCAGCTTCTGTGCCTGCTCCATCATTGCACGAAGAATGACCGGATGCCCATGACCCTGGTTGACGGCAGAGTATGCCGACAGAAAATCGAAATACTGTTTGCCTTCCACATCCCATACATAGACCCCTTCCCCTCGTTCCAAAACAACAGGTAAGGGGTGATAGTTATGAGCACCGTATTTGTTCTCTAGTTCAATAGCTCTGGAAGTGGCGTTCTTATTAGACATAACGGTATTCATAGGAGTGTGCTTTAATGTATTGCTTACCTGGCATCTATAAGCTACTAAATTACGGTTTTTTTTTGAGTTGGCAGCGTTCCGTTTTAGTACTTTTGCAGCTTATGAAAAACAACAAGCCATTACCCATCCTGCTGAACGTCGACATCATTGATGCAGGAACAGAAGGACAGAGTATTGGAAAAGTGGATGAGATGGTGGTCTTCGTGAAAGGTGCAATACCCGGAGATCTGGTGGATGTGCAAGTGACACGCAAGAAAAACAAATTCAGAGAAGGGAATGTGATTCTCTTTCACAAACAATCGGAACGCCGGACAGAACCACCCTGCGAACATTTCGGAACCTGCGGAGGGTGCCGGTGGCAGAATATGAAATACGACTCTCAGTTGTTCTTCAAACAAAAGCAGGTGTATAATGCCCTGGTGAGAATCGGAAAGCTGGATATTCCGGAAATCACCCCTATCCTTGGTTCTGCAAAAATCTACGAGTACAGGAACAAGCTTGAATTCACATTCTCCAACAAGAAATGGCTTACCAAGGAACAGATCAATGATAAATCACTAAGCTTTGAAGAAGGCCCCGGTGGAAACCGAAATGCACTCGGATTTCATATTCCGGGTTTGTTCGACAAGGTGTTGGATATTAACCATTGCCATCTTCAGGCCGACCCTTCCAATGCGATACGGCTGGAAGTCAAAAAATATGCCCTGGAGAACGGACTCACCTTCTTTGATCTCCGTGATCAGCATGGGTTACTCCGGAATATGATTATCCGAACCACTTCTACAGGAGAAGTGATGGTGATTATAGTCTTCTTTAAAAATGAAGCAGATGCGATTGCCGGGCTGATGACTCATCTGCAGAAAACATTTCCACAGATCAATTCCCTGCACTATGTCATCAACGAGAAAAAGAATGATACCATCTTCGATCAGGAGGTGCATCTCTTTTCGGGTGAGCCGGTGATCTTTGAACAGATGGAAAATCTCAAATTCAGGATTTCGCCCAAATCGTTTTACCAGACCAATTCAGATCAGGCCTTTCAGCTTTATAAGATCGCAAGAGATTTCGCCGGGTTGAAAGGAACAGAAATTGTGTATGACTTGTATACCGGAACAGGTACCATTGCCAACTTCGTGGCAGGGAAAGCAAAGAAGGTGATAGGGATTGAACAGGTAGAACCAGCTATTGCAGATGCAAAAATCAATTCAGCATTCAACGGGATCAACAATACCCTTTTCTTTGCGGGCGACATGAAAGATGTGCTGAGCGATGTTTTTGTTCAGGAGCATGGTAAAGCCGATGTGGTCATCACCGATCCTCCCCGTGCAGGGATGCATGAGGATGTGGTAAGGACCATTGCCCGTATGCAGCCTGAAAAGATTGTCTACGTAAGCTGTAACCCCGGCACTCAGGCAAGAGATCTTATGCTGCTGGATGAGTGGTATAAAGTCACCCGAATACAGCCTGTGGATATGTTCCCGCATACACACCATGTGGAGAATGTGGTGCTACTGGAAAGAAGATGAACCGGAAAGAGCTGAAACTTTTCCTCGACGAGAAAGTCGAATTTTACAACAAGCCAGGCTTCATTGAAAGCGATCCGATCTCCATACCACACCGCTTTGTCAAAAAACAAGACATCGAGATAGCCGGGTTCCTGGCGGCTACGTTAGCCTGGGGACAAAGAACCACCATCATCCGCAATGCAAACCGGCTATTAGCCTGGATGGACGAGAGTCCGCATGAGTTTATTCTGAATCATTCGGCAAAGGAGCTGAAACCGTTCAGAACATTTGTTCATCGTACGTTCAATGCAACCGACTGTCTTTATTTTCTTTCCGCATTGAGGAATATATACCGGCATCATGATTCCATGGAGGAAGCTTTTACCGGAGGCATTCCTTTTAAAGCTTCAGATGCGGGCGAAGCCATCGGACGCTTCCGCAATCATTTTTTTGAACTCCCCCACCCTACCCGGACCCGTAAACATCTGAGTGATCCTGCAGAAGGATCTGCTGCAAAAAGAATGAATATGTACCTGCGCTGGATGGTGAGGAATGATCAGAAAGGGGTTGATTTCGGGATCTGGAAGAAGATCCCTTCTTCTGCACTCCTGATCCCGCTGGATGTGCACACCGGAAACACGGCCAGGAAGCTGGGACTGCTCAAAAGGACCCAGAGCGATTGGAAAGCGGTTATGGAACTCACCACTTCGCTCCGTAGAATGGATGCTGCTGATCCGGTGAAATATGATTTCGCATTGTTTGGTTTGGGAGTCTTTGAAGGCTTTTGAAAAACTTATTATTCAGGATTCAAGGTTAATGTGTACCTTTAGGCCTTGATGAAATTCGTCAACCCCTCCTTCCTCTTCGCCCTTTCCGCCATCAGCATCCCGATCATTATCCACCTGTTCAATTTCAGGAAGTTTAAGACCGTTTATTTTACCAATGTCAGGTTTCTCCGGGAGGTAAAAGAGGAAACACAAAGCAAGTCACAGCTCCGGCACCTGCTGGTTCTCCTGACCCGTATTCTGGCCATCACTTTCCTGGTCCTTGCTTTTGCACAGCCTTATATCCCATTTCACCAAAAGAAGGTCCTGACCGGAAGAAAGGCCATCAGCGTGTATATCGACAACTCCTTCAGCATGGAAGCTGAAAACAAAAGCGGGAGACTGATTGACGAAGCCAAAAAAGATGCCAGGGATATTGCAGCGGCTTACCGGCCCACAGACCAGTTCCAGCTCCTCACGAACGATTTTGAAGGAAAGCATCAGAGACTCCTCAACCGGGAAGAATTTCTGGAGAGTCTGGAAGAAGTGAAAATCTCACCTGCCGTACGAACCTTATCTGAAGTCTTTTCCCGTCAAGCCGATGTCTTAAACCACAGCGGAGCACCAAAGGGTAACAAAGAGTCCTTCCTCATCACCGATTATCAGAAAACGATCACAGACCCGGAGAAAATAAAGAATGACTCGTCTATTGAAGTCCGACTCCTGCCTGTTGTACCGGAAGAAAGAAAGAACCTCTATATAGACTCCTGCTGGTTTGACTCACCGGTGAGAAAGCTCAATCAGCCGGAAGGGATTCATGTGCGAATACGGAATGCTTCTTCCCAGGAATACTCGAACATTCCGATGAAACTCTTCATCAACGGGCAGATGAGAACTCCGGCCAGCTTCAGCATCCCTCCGAACGGAAAGGTAGATACCCTCATCGCATTCACCATCCGTGAACCGGGGTGGCAGCAGGGAAGAGTAGAAATAACAGACAGCCCGATTACCTTTGATGACAAATTCTATTTCTCTTTCGAAATCAGTAAAACCATACCCGTGCTTTGTATCGAGCCGGCAATAAAGAATGGGGCTGGCCCGAATAAATCCGTTGGGAACCTGTTCCGCAAGGACTCATCCTTTGTTTATTCAGAAGTCAGCGAGAATGCAATTGATTACGGAGCTCTGGGGAAGAACAATCTGATTATTCTGGATGGGTTAAGTACTATTTCCTCCGGACTGGGTCAGGAGCTCAAACGCTTTGTCAGCAAAGGAGGATCCCTCCTGCTCTTTCCTGCCCTGAATATTGATCTGGATGCTTATCGTTCTTTTCTGGAGGGGATGAATACCAATGTCTTCACCGAAAAAGACACCGCCCGATCGAAGGTTGATATGATCAACTTTGAACAACAGATCTATCGGGAAGGAGTTTTTGAACGTAAGAACGGAACTGCCCTTTCTGCCAATACCCAGCTTGATTTACCGGTTGTCTTTTCGCATTATAAGATGAGCAGGAACACGCATTCAAGCCAGGAACTGATTATGAGGCTCCGGAATAGCGACCCTTTCTTTTCACGTTATGAGTTGGAAAAAGGGACGATCTACTTGTGCAGTGCTACGCTTGCAAATGAGGGAAGCAACTTTGCAAAGCATGCACTCTTTGTACCGACCCTTCTGCAGATCGCTTTTTTCAGCACTCCTCAGAACAGACTGTTCTACACGGTCGGAAGAGATGAAGCCATAGAACTGAGTGGTGCTCCAGCAGGAGGAGAAGCGGTGTTTCACATCGTGTCTCCCGAAAACACCTTTGATATTATACCGGAGCACCGGATAGCGGATGCGAAGACCAGTATCTATATCCGAAACCAGATCAAGGATGCCGGGAATTATTTTCTAAAAAAAGACAAAGAAACCCTCGAGGGCATTTCTTTCAATTACGATCGTAAAGAGTCAGACATCGAAGTATGTAAGGCAGACGAAATCAAGACCCGCTTTGCCAGCGCTGGCTTAACTAATTTCTCATTGCTCGAGATGAGTCAGAAAGATTTGAAAGACCAGCTTACAGAAAACGATCAGGGAAAAAAGCTCTGGAAATGGTGCATATTTTTTGCACT
>PLYR01000147.1 GCA_003153435.1 Bacteroidota bacterium | reverse complement strand
GTTGGATCACAGGCGATCTTGCCAACACCCGACCAACGGGTCGAGGGGCTGCCTGGTGATACCGGGCCGGTAGAAGCTAATCGGTTCCAGCTACTTCCATTGTCGGTTGATTTCCAAACACCACCACCAATAAATCCGCCGGTGGCATCTCCATATAAGGGATAATAAAGTGCCTCACCTGTACCGAAATACCAGCTTCCATCAGCTGCCTGAGCAATACTGGTAACGGTCAATACATCAAATTGNNGGTCCGAGTTCCTGAAAGTTCAGTGTCCAGGTTGATGCCATACCGCGTTTTTTCTTTCTCGCTTCCGTCATCACCTGTTCGCGCACCTGCATCATGCGTTCGAGATTCATATGACCAGTTTCATCTTTCTGAAGACTAAACCACCACTGAGCCGCTCCATAAGCCTCTGCAGCTTTATCATGACCCACCGAAGTCTCAACCAGAGGCTGATACAGGGATGAATAATTATCTTTCAGTACGGGAATTGTGATTAAAACTGTTCCTGCAATGAAAGCAGAAGCAAGGAGTAATTTTCCGTTGTTCATCTTTTATAATCGGATTATGAGGTGTACTTTATATACGTGCATTATGAAGATTCCAAAACTACTAAATAATTGAATAAAGACAAAAAATGAACTCTTAATTCAGAGAATAAAAATGGGGGATGTGGGTAATTGGGGGGATGTAATTATAACAAATATACTTTATTTATTTCAATATCCAAACACCTGTACAAAAAATTAAAAAAGATGTTTTTCTGCATGGTAAGAAGACCTTACCAGGGGACCGCTTTCCACGTACCTGAATCCTTTGTTTAGGCCCTGTTCCTTATAGAAAGCAAATAGATCAGGGTGTATAAATTCCTTTACAGGCAAATGCTTTTTTGTAGGTTGAAGGTATTGACCCAGCGTAAGGATATCCAATCCAACCCTTCTCAGATCATCCATAGTTTCCAGAACCTCTGCTTTGGTTTCACCAAGGCCGAGCATGATGCCTGATTTCGTTTTCATTCCGCCTTCTTTCAGTCGTCTTAACACTTCCAGACTCCTGTCATATTTTGCCTGAATCCTCACCTCCCTGGTCAGGCGACGCACTGTTTCCAGGTTATGAGATACGATTTCGGGTTTGACATCGATAATACGCTGAAGATTTTCCCATTTACCAGCGAAATCGGGGATCAGAGTTTCGAGGGTAGTTTCCGGGCTTGCAGCTCGGATGGCCCTCACTGTTTCTGCCCAGATGATGGATCCTCCGTCTTTCAATTCATCGCGGTCAACGGAGGTAATTACACCGTGTTTTACCTTCATGAGCCTGATAGACTCTGCTACCCTTGCAGGTTCAGCCACATCAACAGCAAGAGGGCGGCCGGTGGCAACTGCACAGAAACCACAGCTTCGTGTGCAAATATTTCCAAGGATCATAAAGGTTGCTGTGCCGGCACCCCAGCATTCACCCATGTTCGGGCAATTTCCGCTTTCACAAATCGTATGGAGCTTATGATCGTCAACTAATTTTCTGACATGGAGATATTCCTTACCAGTGGGTAATTTTACCCGGAGCCAGTCCGGTTTTTTAAGCCTTGGGGCAAGGTCTTGCGCAATTATCTCCTCTGCACTCATCTTGTGGATTTCATCAGAACCATTTTCGTCCATAGAGGACGTTGATGTAGAGCCCAATGAAAACCTGGCGGTTCGTTTCGTTTGCCATGATCGGTATCACGCTCGAATATGCATCCACCACAACCCCACATTCAATGGCCTTTACAGCATCATCATAAGATCCGTATTCAAAATTAAGTCCCAGCTTGGCATATCCTCCCGGGTATAGTTTGGATTCTCCAAAGCCTTTGAAAAAAGGCGCCCTTCCGTAGATCTGATCTATGGTATATTTTTCCGGATCGTATTTTTCAGTAGAGAGGGTATATGTATTGGCTGCTGTTTGATGGAGAATTTCAAGGTAGACCGGTTTGGCAATGCCGAGCGAAAATCCGATCATCGTAACATATCGTATTTCCACGCCGCTTTTTTCCGGTTTCTTGTAGATGACATTTTGAAACCCGGTTCCAAGCCGAAGCACCATCAGGGTATTCAGTTTACCAAAGTAAAAGCCTTTGGAATTATCGAAAGAAGGATTGACGGTCTTTACTTCTTTAGGGTCACGGATATACGTAAACTCTCCTTCTGTAACCCTTTTACGGGTACCGGTTACATGCTTTGCCCGCCTAAGGTTCAAGCCGAAACCAGAATAGGTATGAGCCAGCAAACCACCCACCATCTCATTACGATACAGCACCTTGACTTCATCACCCATCCCTTGTATCTGCCGTCCGGCTGGTGCGGTAGATTCTGCAGGGTGTAGTAAATCAGGAACCGTCTGTGCAAAACAGAGGGTGGTTGGGAAAATAAATAAAGAAAAGATGAAAAAACGCTGAATCATTCAGGTATTTTTGCTGAAACAAATATAACTATAAAATTCTTCGTAAAAAATTTTCCCTATGAAAACATCGGAAGTCGTATACCAGGGTGAACTTCGCACGGAAGCTGTGCACCTGCTGTCTAAGAATGTAATCAGGACAGATGCTCCACCTGATAATAATGGCAAAGGAGAGGCCTTCTCTCCTACGGATTTGCTGGCTACTTCCTTGGCCTGTTGCATGCTCACTATCATGGGAATTATTGCCAAAAGGGATGGGATCAGAATAGACGGCACCAGGGCTGTGGTGACTAAGATTATGGCTTCAAGCCCAAGAAGGGTAAGTGAAATAGGGATTGAAGTATACTTCCCTTCCAATTCGGCTTTTTCCGAGAAGGAGCGACAACTTCTTGAAAACAGTGCGAGGGCATGCCCGGTTGCTCAAAGCCTGCATCCGGAGATCAAACAAGATATCAGGTTCAATTATTTCTGAAGAAGACCGGAAACGGAGATATCCCCATGAGACTCGTTATATACGCACTTCCCTTCCCGGATTAGGAGGAGCTGCGGGCTCTGGTGGATAATCTGGAAGGTCTCGGCAATGTAATTGGACACTTCCCTGTATTGCAGCAGATCCAGGTAATAAAACGGAATTTGTCCCACCGGAACTTCCCATTCGGCAACTACCTGTTTAAGAACAGCACGGCTTACAGAGCAGCGGGTGCTATGTTTCAGGATTGCAACAGGGTTGGAGTGAGATTGCAGGATAAGGTCATTCACCTGCTCCACGGAGCAAAGAATAATCCAATCTTCTTTAGGGGCTAATGCTTTGGAACTGAAGAACAAAGGAGGAATTTAAGAATTCGCCCCTGCTGTTTTGATCGTTACCTTGCTATATGCCTCACACTTATGCGGAGCTTTGCAGGAAGAAATTAAGGCAATTGCGAAGATAACCAGACAGGAAACGGCGAAAGTTTTTCTCATTGTTTGAGTTTTAGGGCTTAGATCGAATTGATTTTCAGTTCTCTTAAACGGGATACAAAAATAGAAAATTCCATAACATAAACAACAGAAATGGGAATGTTTTCTTGACTTTATTACGCAACCGAAAGGTAAAAAGTTACACACATGAAAAATATTTGGGTCCGGAAAGGATTAAAACAGGATAACTTTGTTTGAATAATCATTATGGCAGTTACACAACCTCAGATAGAAGACGGATGGAAAAAGGCGCTCGAAAAGGAATTTTCTGCGCCCTACTTCACGGCATTAAAACAATTCCTCCTTACAGAAAAGAGTAAGCACCAGGTATTCCCTCCTGGCAGTCTTATTTTTTCAGCATTTAACCATTGTCCATTCTCTGCTGTACGCGTGGTTATCCTCGGTCAGGATCCTTATCATGGACCCGGTCAGGCCAACGGATTGAGTTTTTCGGTGAGCCCTGGTATCCGGCATCCTCCTTCCCTTGTTAATATTTTCAAAGAACTTCAGAATGACCTCGGGATTCCTTACCCTAAATCAGGAGATCTTACGGTCTGGGCCGACCAGGGAGTCCTGCTCATCAATGCTACACTCACCGTTCGTGAGAACGAGGCTGCCTCGCATCAGGGGAAGGGCTGGGAAACATTTACTGACCAGGTGATCCATACGATCTCCCTTAAAAAAGAAGGAATAGTCTTTCTCCTCTGGGGTAAATTTGCACAGAGCAAGGAACCGCTTATAGACACCAGTAAACACTTTGTTCTGAAAGCTGCACACCCCTCCCCGCTTGCCAGAGGAGCTTTCTTTGGCTCCAAACCTTTTTCCAAAACAAATCAGATTCTGACTGAACAAGGACTGGATCCGATCGACTGGAGGGTGGATCGCTAAACATCAGCCTGCACAAATATGCCGCGGCAGAACCGAGTTTTGTCGCGCCCAACTTCATCTTAATCGCCCGAATCCCAATTACTACTATATTCAGAGCATCCCTGCCTCCACCTTACATTTGCTTTTGACGATTCCCTTTTGTTAATTTGTCTTGCTACATAAAAATGCAGAATACTATTTCGCCCCTCACAAAAGGGAATTTTACTTTTCTTTCATCATTTCAAAATGCTCAGCATTCAAAAGGTCATTCTGCTAACCTCTGATTTTCATTATCTGGAATTCAGAAATCATTTGACAGAAATCAAGGCTGAACTTCCATTGAAGCTTATTGAGGCCATCCGCGGAAACATGGCGGTCCCACAGGAGTCAGACGAACTTTGTGAAAGTGTTTACGGTTCGAAAGATGAGAAATCAAAAAAGAAATTTTTCCAGCTTGTTCATCACACCTTCCGGCTTACCTCTTACCTCAGCCGGAACTATCCATCCTACCTGACCCATAATATCACCAGGTTGGAGACCCTTATTAATAAAGGAGAGCTCAAAAAAGCGAATGAGCTCGCCAGCATTCTTTTTGATGTTTCAGAAAAGATAGAAGATTTTCACGGAGCCTGTGCGGTGCTTAAATTCCTTGCTCAGCAGGCTTATATCCTCGAAGATAAGACCAGTGCTGTCAGGCACCATAAACGCATCGAAGAAATTCTCGGTTATGAATCTACCCTGAACGAGCTTTATCTGTATATCCGGCAAAACCTCAACTTCAAAGGAAAGAGTGTACTCAGTGATAAAGAGATGGTCAACTACCTGGTCAATCTGAAAAAACTGAGAACCCATCCAGCGATGAGTGTAAGCCTTCTCAGCCGGTATGCCTGGCTCTATTCACTGAATTTTCTGAATGATGAAAGGTTCTATAGCAAGGAAATACTAACCGAAATCAATGAACTCAGTGAAGAACTAGACCGGAATAATTTTGTCATCTTCTCCTTCTCCGATGATATCCAGCTCAATGTAGATTATCTCAAGCTCAAGCACCTCATGTATACGCTTGATAATACAGAGCTGCAGAAAGAATCCGCACACCTGATCAAGAAACGAGAGGCTCTCCGTTTCTGGAAGAACTACGTAAACACTCCCGAAATTATTTTCCTGAGCATCCAATGCAGTTATTTCCTGAGCGAATACAATCATGGATACCGGAAGGATTACAACAAAAATCTTCCTGCCTCCATGAAGGAGGAAATTGCGTATTACCGCGAGCGTTGTGTGGAGATGCTTAACAAACCCATCTGGGAGGAAGGGCTGCACGTACGTTATATCAATCTACAGAATATATACTGTGCCTTCCTTATTCTGGGAACAGAGCAGGACATCCGTCAGGCCATTTCCAACCTGGAAGCTCTGCTGGTCAATTTTCAGCAAATCCCTTTTCACCGTTTATATGATGCGCTGTTTGCAACATTGGTGCTAGGCCTTTTCTTTATTCAGGATCACCAGGCTATTCAGGAATGTTACAAGCGCTACGAAAAACTAACTGCAGGCCTGAATAAAAATCAGGAAAATGACCTAACGGTCAAGTGTTTGTACTACGCTTCTCAGTGGATCAACAGCAACCGTAAACAGTATCTCGAAAAACTTCAGGCTGTCTTGAACAAAACCAAACAAGATCCGAAGCTGAAGCAGGTGGAGGTTTTGATTGAAGATATTGCAGATTATTTTCAGATAGACGTGAAGTAGTCGTTCTGCTCAATTCGGCATCAAACGTGATGGTTACTTCACCAGATTCACGATTCCACGATAGGTGTATTTAGTCCCTTTAAAATCCCGTACAAAGATCTGATAAACATAGGTGTCTTCCTGGGCGATGGCAGGGCCTCCATTTGCTTTTCCATCCCAGCCCTTAGCTAAGCTAGTGCTGTAGAACACCCGGTTTCCCCATCGATCGAACACGCTTACTTCATAATGATTCGGATCTGCATCCTCCGAACCAGGGAGCCAGATATCATTCAGTCCGTCTCCATTGGGTGTGAAAGCATTCGGAATGTAAAACGTAAAAAGAGGTGATATGCAAACCGGCCCCCGCGCTGTATCCACGCATCCAAATATATTTTGAACGGCAAGTGTCACTTTGTAACAGCCGGTATCCGGATAGGTATATTGAGGATTGGCAACAGTGTCACCTGCTCCCGGAAGTTCAGTAAAATACCAGTTCCTCGAAACTGCACCCTTGCTGGAATCACCGAATGTGATCTGCGGGCTCAGCATGGTTGTTGGCTGAGGAGCAGCGGTGTATTGAGCCACCGGCAAAGGAAATACATGAATGTAGTTCGCACGTGTTGCTGCTCCTTTACAATTATGAATATCGGTAATGTTTATTTTAACGGTATATGTTCCTGCAGCCGTATAACAATGATGAATGCTGTCACAACCAATTCCGGTGTTCCCATCACCAAAGGTCCAGATGGCACTCTGGCATTTTGGAAAGGAAGCATCACTGAATTTCATGCAAACGGGCGCACACCCTCCCGTATCATTGGAGGTAAACACAGGCACCGGAACCGGGTAAAGCACTACTTTGACAGTGTTGCTATCTGGTGGAGTGCCACAACCATCATTAACATAAACAGTGTATATCGTCGTGGCTACAGGCGTAGCAACGGGATTGGCAATCGACGGATTACTAAGTCCCCCAACCGGGGTCCAGGTATAGGTATAAGTTCCATCTCCTCCCCCACCGGTAGCGGTGAGGTTGGCAGAGGAACCGGTACAAACAGAATCTGTTGCCGACACCGAAACCTGCAGAGGCGGCCTTACCAAGATGGTGAGTAACTGACTGAGGGAATTACAACCGTTTGCATCCGTGCAGATCACCGTGTAAGTGGTTGTCACAGCCGGAGAAACAGGAGACGTTACTGGACCGCCCGGGTTGCTCCAGGAATAAGTATAAACTGGAGTTCCTCCTGATCCGGTAGCGGTTAATGGAATGGACTGTGAAATACAGATCGTAGCAGAAGCCATTGGAGTCACATTTACCTGGGTCGGTTGAAGAATGAGGGCCACAGCATGATCCGTACATCCAACAGCATCGGTAATCTGACAGATAAAACTACCTGCCGGCAATCCAACGGCCGTAGCGGCGGTGCCTCCAATAGGTGACCAGGAATAAGTGATCGCTCCCACTGCTCCTGTGGCTGCTGCCGTGGCTGATCCATTATTCCCCCGGAAACAAGTTACAGGAGCTGTGCCTGAAATACTTGCTGTAAGGCCTGGTGTATTGGGAACAGCGAGTGAGTCGATGAGAAGGCATAAATGAGAATCGGTTACCGCAACCGTATACATACCCGGAGTAAGATTGGTAGCGGTGGCGGTAGTCGCACCTCCCGGCGACCAGCTATAGGTATAAGCGGGAGAACCACCAGATACAATCACGGAATCTCTTCCATCTGGCTGATTGCAATGAGAGTTCACCGCCCCTTTCGTAAGGCTAAGTGCAGCAGCGGGTTCTGCAACCGTTGCATTAGCGGTGGCCGTACAAGCATTGGCATCGGTTACCGTTAGTGTATAGGTGCCCGCACAGACATTACTGCAACTGGCATTGGCACAACTTCCTGCCCAGGAATAAGTATAAGGGGTCACACCTCCGGCAGGAATGCAAAGGAGCTGCCCATTGCACAACCCTTTACACGTGGCTGCTACCCCGGAGACTGTAAGAGCCAGAGCAGTGGGTTGAGTGGGTGTAACCGTTGCGGTGGCTTTACAACCATAGGTATCGGTAACCTGTGCGGTATAGGTCATGGCAGATAAGCCGGTAACCGCTGCGGTAGTGGGACCGTTGGACCAGGAATAAGTATATGGAGCAGTGCCTCCGATCAGAGCAACGGTGGCTCCTCCTGTGGCTGCTCCGTTGCATAGAATATTAGTTACATTTTCAATCGTGTCATGAACCGGGATTATTGTAATCAAAGCACTGTCCTTTGTCACATAGTTGCAGGTATCTGTTACGGTTACATAATATTTTGTGGTCACTACCGGACTGGCAACCGGGTTTCCGATCGTGGTTGAACTCAGACCGGCTGCAGGAGTCCACGCGTAGGTATTTCCACCGGTTTTATTAAGCTGCACAGGGGCACCGGCACAGACCGTAGTATCTCTTAAGTTGTTGAGGTAGGTGTTTTCAATACAGACTCCCTGAAAGTTGGAAGCCCCTCCGGTTCCTCCGGTGAAGCCCCAGTATACATTCGGGTTTCCTCCGAAAATATTGGCAACGATATCTCCTGTATAGGTTATCCGGAGACTGCAATCGAACCAGACCTTCAGGGTCTTTCCTACAGGATCCCAGGTGATTCGGGCAGAGTGAGAAGTACAATCGGGTAAGCCTGCACCAGTAGGGCTGGTCTGCACCGGGCCTGCAAGGAGGTCGGCAGCTACGGAATGATCCACATCACCGTTTTTTTCAATCGCGATATGACAAAACCCTGGATCCCATCCATTCCGGTAGGTATCAAATTCAACATCCAGTGACGGTGAAATCCCTCCGAATCCCATCCCTCCTCCAACACTTCCTGCATTCGTACTCAGCGGTTGAAAAACAAAACCGATCCCATCTGCTCCTACCGAGTAGGGTTTACATCCCAGGTTAATGGTAAACTGAATGGTGAATGGGTTGGTGAGATTAAAAGTTTGCGTGTACCAAATGGACCCTCCCGAATTCCCTGCATCCGGGGTGAGCTCATAACAACCTCCTCCGGTAGCTACAGCACTTCCATTCACCACAAATTGCGCAGATAAACCTATCGGTGCAAGCATGATCAGCACCAGCAGAGTCCGGATCCAAATAGGGGAGGTCTTTGCCCGATTCATCTTTTCCTTTAAATGAGTATTACCCAATCAAATATAAGAAAAAAGCAGGAATAATGCAGCCTTAACAGGACAAGTATGGGTTTTAAAATCAATCTCTGATGGGTGGTTGAGCGCACTTCGACTTCGCTCAGCACAAGAAGTCGAAGCCAGCCCCTCGACTCCGCTCGGGGACCGCTGATCTTGTTTCTACTGGTAGTATGATTGAGGACACTTCGACTCCGCTCAGTGTCCTGGGCGTTTTTACCCCAATGACGTGAATATGCAGAGTTTGTTATGAGATAGGGTATCCACGCCATCGTAAGCATGTGCTAATGGCTTACCAACCCATGCGAAGCCCCCCAGTAGCTCCATAATAAGTAGCAGAAGACTGGACTGCCGAAGAGTTTGTTACAGGCAGAAGATTCAGACGGGCATTAGGCTCCAGGAAAACGGAAAGCTTTTTCGCGATCCTGTATTCAACCCCTGCCCCAAGGCAAGCTGCATAATTCAGCTTACGAATATCAAGGGTGTTATAATCCACCCGATCGGTTTCGTTTTCTTTGAGCAGCTCGAGTGTTGCATTGGAGCTGAATGCATACTGAATATTTATTCCAGCTGAAACATAACCACAGAATTTTCTGCTTCTGAAATTTATCCTTGCATTGATCGGAACATTCAGAAACTGCACGGTTTCGGTATACTGATAGTTGCATTTAAAATCAGTTACCGGAGCCAAGGGATTGAAAGAGGAAAGCATGGTTTGAACCGGCACCGACAGATCGCCCAGGGAAGTATTGAATACATAAGGCTGGGAAATGTTTTTAGGGAAGAATAAAATATGTGAATTGAATTCAGAATTGATCTGTGAATAAGAGCATCCTATATTCACCTCCACCTTATCGCGGAAAGCGGCTCCGAACCGGATTCCTCCTCCCGCACGTGGATTCGTCTTTTCACTCTTTACATCAAAAGCTCCATTATAGGATTTCATTTTATTCATATAGATCTCAGGTGAAGCGAATGCGGAGACACTAAAACCCCAGACGCTTGAAGAATCTTTCCCCGGGGCAGGAGTCAAATTCGGCAACTGACCGATGATCTTCTTCAGACTATCATTCTCTGCTTTCTTTTTAGTGCTATCCTGTCTGGCCGACGATGCGCTGTCTGTCTTAGTCGGGGCGTTCCCTTGTTGTACCGCCGTTTGGTCTTGCGTCGAAGCAGCAGCGGGTATATTACTCTTTGCTGCAGTAGCGGCGGCTATAGAATCTGCTTTTCGTTTTTCTGATTCTTTTTTAATCAGAGCTTGTTGCTCTTGCTGTTTCAATGCTTCGGCTTCTTGCTTCTTCCTTGCAGTTTCTTCCTCTTCTTTTTTAACTCTCGCCTGTTCCTGCTGTTGTTTCAGTGTTTCTTCCTCTTGTTTCTTCCGGGCCTCTTCTTTTTCTTTTCTGTCGGTGTCTTGCTTTTCTTTATTCTTCGCAGAATTAATTTGTTTTTCGGGTATCCCTGCTGTCTGTCCTGCATTTCCGGATGGAGCAGAAGTCCTGGTCTGGGCCTTTACTTTTTTCTGTTCAGTTAAAGAAGCGTTAGGTTGAACCACGGAAGGCTGATCACCGGAGCTCTTGCCTGGAGTTGCAATGGGATTGTTGGTAGTGATGGGAGGTTGCGCGGTCAGGGCAATTTGTTGGGGTGCTGCATCATACCGCGCCACAGAATCTTCTTGCCCGGATGTAGGCAGTTCAAGAGAATCTTTTCTCATAGAATCTGAAAGAGCTGGCTTAGGAGAGAGAGTCGTGTTTTTCTTTGCCGAATCTGTTGGATTAAAAGCAACAGGCTTTTCCATTTTCATCTTCCCTGGGTTTTCCAGATGGAAACGATTAGGAGAACCCCAGAAGAACCAGACTGCAATGCCAAGAAACAAGGCAAGGCCCAGGCCGGAAAGCCACCAGATACCGGGCCTCTTCCGTCCATCTTCATCCAGGACTTTCTCCACCCCATCCCAAACGGATGGAGAAGGAGTCTCTTCCAGGTCTGCAAATGCATCCCTGAAGAGGTCGTCTGTTTGATTAGGTTCCTTTTTGTTATCCATGGTTGAACACGGTTCTTATTCTTTATTGATCTGTTTCTGAATCATACTCTGTTTGATCTTCTCCTGCAGAATCATCCGGGCTCTTGCGAGCTGTGACTTGGATGTTCCTTCACTAATCTCCAGCAGTTTTGCAATTTCCTGGTGTTGATATCCTTCTATGACATAGAGATTAAAAACAGCCTGATAACCTGGGGTGAGTCCCTGGATCATTCGCAGGAGATCTTTCATGCCTATACTACTCATCACATCTGCTTCCTGGTGGTGTTCATTTCTGAGATCCTGTACCTCTTCGTTGCTGAATTTCATTTTGGCTTTACGCAGACTTTCCAGGGCGGTATTCACAAATATTCTCCTCACCCACCCTTCAAATGATCCGGGGCCGGTATATTGGGAGATGCTTCGGAAAACTTTGATAAATCCTTCCTGCAGCAGGTCTTCCGCCTCTTCCCGGTTGCGGGTATAGCGCAGGGTCACTCCAAGCATCTTCGAAGCGAAGCGCTTATAGAGGGCTTTTTGCATATCCCGCTCCCCGGCTTTACAGCCGTTTATCAATTCTTCGTCGGTCGCTGGCAAATCGGTTCACTTAAGCCTGATCCTACACCATTATAGATGCAGATCAGGGGTCTGAGGTTGCATGGACAGTAAAAATACACGGAATTTCGGATTATGATATTATTTTATGTATCCATGCAACCCGGGGTCTAATTCCTGCATCTATATATAAAAACCCCCAGCTTATGAAAACGAAACGAATACTCCGAACCGCTCCTTTTTTATTAGGAATCCTTGCTCTGGCTCCATTATGTTCGTTTAACTCAGAGCCTAATGATATCTGTTCTCTGAAGTCCGGCGTAAAAGATGGGGTAGCCAGTGCCCAGGGTCAGGCTAGTTCAGTAGGTAGTCCGGGTGAAATGGGCACATGCTCCCGCTCCGGTTGTCATGGAGCAGGAAGCGGAGGCTTAGCCGACAATGCCGGGCCTGGAAGTGTAACCTGGACCTCTGTTCCGGCCATGCAGTGGAACCAATATGCACCGGGTCAGGTTTATCATATGACCGTGACCGTTGCCGAAGCCGGTAAAGTTCACTTTGGATTTGAAATGGAAATGCTGGATAACAGCGGAAGCACCAACGGGCATGTGAATAATACCCTGGGCACCCTCACGGTTACTGATGCTGTAAATACCCGTACCTGGCAGGCTTTTGGCACCGGACGATTGTCGCTTGGACATAGTTCTTCCGGAGGATACGCCACCAATAGCTGCAGCTTTACGTTCGACTGGACCGCACCTTCCTCAGGCACCGCTAACATGTACCTTTGTGGAAACGCAAGCAATAATAATGGGGCTTCTGATGGACCGGATAATGTATATAGCATCCACCAGCAGCTCAGCCCCCTGGTAACTGCCGTACCTGAGAAAGAAGCGGAAGTTTTTTCTGTCAGTGCTTTTCCGGTTCCTACACGGGATATCCTGAATATAAAATGCAATCTGAAAGAAGAAGGTACTTTGCAGGTAGGTTTGTTCAACAGTAACGGAGCACTGATCCGCACGCTGGAAAGCAAAAGTCTGGAAGCTGGACCTTACATGGGAAGTTATCAGGTTAGCGATCTATCAGCAGGAATTTATTTTCTGAAGATCACCTGCGGAGAAGAAACCCGGTCGAAGACGATTCTGATACAGTAGGTGCAATAAAAACTTTTTTAAGTACACTTTACCGTCAATGATGATAATTTTAACCCCGCTGGGTGTAGCATCGCAAGATAGTAAAAATGACGCTGGGCGAAGCGTCCTCGCTTCGTCCGATTATTTTGATAGCGTCGACGCCACCAAAATAATCAAACGTAGCCTGGAGGCTACGCTTAACGGGGATTATTGAAATTTAAAAGTGTGAGTGTCCGTGAAGAAGAAAAAAATCAGTGTGAGCTGCGCCACACTCACACTCACACTGATTTTTTGTACCCAGAGCCGGGGTCGTCCCGATAGTTATCGGGACGGCATATCCGTGAAGATACTGGTGTTTAAGACCAGCGCGTCTACCGCTGCTAAAGATTAAGCGGATATCAATTAAACTTTACCTGCTCAGCTGTATAAACCCCGTCTGATGATATACTCTGGAATCTGTGCCTGTAGCATTGAGGACATAAAAATAAACTCCTTCTGAACAAGGTATTCCTGTTTTATCGTGTCCATCCCAACTTTCCAAAGGAGTTGTTAGTTCCCATACTTTAACTCCCCAGCGGTTAAAGATCTGGCAGTTCAGGCTTTGAATATTATAGGAAGAAATGCTGAAAACATCATTTTGCTGATCATTGTTTGGAGTGAAGATGTTTGGGATTGTTAAGGAAGAAACAACAGGAGGGGGCTTTATGGTATCGCAGGTTCCGACATAGACGTCGTCGATGTAGTAATA
>PLYR01000107.1 GCA_003153435.1 Bacteroidota bacterium | reverse complement strand
GGTTCCGGAAAATCAACACTGATGAATGTGCTGGGCTGCTTAGATACACCCTCTGACGGAGATTATATTTTAAATGGACACTCTGTTGCTAAAATGACTGACAATGCGCTTGCAGAAATCAGAAACAAGGAAATAGGATTTGTTTTTCAAACATTCAATCTCCTCCCCCGCTCGACCGCTTTGGATAATGTAATCCTTCCGCTTATTTACGCAGGCATGAAGAAAACAGATCGGGAAATCAGAGCGAAAGCGGTGATGGAACAGGTTGGACTGGGGAACCGAATGGATCATAAACCCAATGAACTTTCCGGTGGACAGAGACAACGTGTGGCTATAGCCAGAGCACTTGTTAATAATCCGGCTATTATCCTTGCCGATGAACCTACTGGAAATCTGGATTCAAAAACTTCTGTTGAAATCATGGGATTATTTGAAGAAATCCATCAGAAGGGAAATACAATCATATTAGTGACACACGAAGAAGATATTGCCAAGTACGCGCACCGGATCGTCCGCCTGAAAGATGGACTGATTGAATCCGATACCCTGAATAAAGATATTACCCGAGTGATGATACCTCAAGCCGAGGCATTGTAAGGGTCATTTTGTACATCCACAGTATAGAACCTTAAAGGATGAAGATATATACGAAGACCGGTGATAAAGGTCAAACCTCACTAATAGGGGGCACCCGCGTTCCTAAGCAGCATGTTCGGATTGAAGCATATGGAACTGTTGATGAACTGAACTCCTGGATCGGTCTGATTCGTGATCAGCCTGCGGCCGCTCATTCCTCCAAGATCCTGATAGAGATCCAGGACCGGCTGTTCACGATTGGCTCTTCTCTGGCCGCGGATCCTGAAAAATCGAAAATGAAGATTCCCGATCTGAAAGAAGAGGATGTTCTTCTTTTAGAGCAGGAAATGGACAAGATGAATGAATCCCTTCCAGAAATGAAGTCTTTTGTCCTTCCCGGAGGACATACGGCTGTTTCGTATTGCCATATTGCCCGTTGTGTTTGCCGGAGAGCGGAAAGAGCCACACTCCGACTGTCAGAAACCGGGTTTGTAGCCGACCTGGTCATCAAATACCTCAACCGCCTCTCCGATTACCTCTTCGTCTTGTCCCGCCTCTTCAGCCAGGAACTAAAGGCTACAGAAATACCTTGGAAACCAAGGATGTAAAGGCTGTTTGAAGATATTCACAATTTTTCGAGGAATATTTTGATGCTATCAATAAATTTTTACTTTTGCACGAAATTGCTGTGAAAGAAAGGATCCCGTTATTACCTCTCTATTGTAACAAGCAGAATTTTTTTTCGTTCTAACACTTTAAAGACCTATATAATATGTATTGGACCCTGGAACTTGCCTCCTACCTCGAAGATGCCCCCTGGCCTGCGACTAAGGACGAATTGATCGACTATGCGATCCGATCCGGAGCTCCTATGGAAGTGATTGAAAATCTTCAGGAAATAGAAGACGAAGGGGAAGCCTATGAGTCTATCGAAGAGATCTGGCCTGATTATCCTACCAAAGAAGATTTCTTCTTTAATGAAGATGAGTATTAATCAGCTAACCCCTGTTTAATTTTATACAAGAGAAAGGAGCCAATGGCTCCTTTCTGCTTTATAGACATTTTGGCAGTATCTCTGTTGCGGCCTGAATTTTGTCTGGTAATCACTTCATTCTCAAGGCCAGGTCTATTTCATAGTATGCTATAAATAAAGTACTTTTGTTTTCCTTTTTTTACAAATAAAACTGATCATTCCATCATGTTAGATTTCCTTACCAAGAGCATTACCAACCTGTTCGGCAATAAGTCCGACCGGGATATTAAAGTCCTTAACCCAATCGTTGAAGAAATAAACCGGGAATTTGCCCTCCTGAGTTCTTTGAGCCATGATCAGCTCCGGGCTAAGACCGCAGAATTCAAAAAACGCATTGCCGATCATATCAGTCCGGAACAAGCAGAAATTGCAGAACTAAAAAAGAAAGCGGAGGAACCAGGTACAGACATTGAACAAAAAGAGCTGGAATATGAAAAGGTTGACCAGATTGAAAAGAAGGTTACTGAAAAAATCCAGGAATTCCTGAACGAACTCCTCCCCGAAGCATTTGCCGTGATGAAAGAAACGGCTCGTCGTTTTAAAGAAAACACCACCATTACCGTTACTGCTACCGACCGCGACCATGCTCTATCCGCTATCCGAAAGAATGTGGAGATAAACGAAACTCAGGCCTTATGGCATAATACCTGGGAAGCTGCAGGAACAGAAATTACCTGGGATATGCTGCATTATGATGTGCAGCTGATCGGTGGTATTGTGCTGCATCAGGGAAAAATTTCGGAGATGGCTACCGGTGAAGGAAAGACCCTCGTAGCTACCCTCCCACTCTACCTCAATGCTCTTCCTGGCAGAGGGGTACATGTAGTGACTGTAAACAATTACCTCGCCAAACGGGATGCGGAATGGAACGGTGCACTTTTCGAATTTCACGGATTGACAGTTGACTGCCTTGACAAGCATGAGCCGGGTACCGATGAACGGAAAGCAGCCTACAATGCAGATATTACCTATGGTACCAACAATGAATTCGGTTTCGATTACCTGCGCGACAATATGACTCGCACTCCGGATGATCTGGTGCAACGAAAATATAATTACGCTATCGTAGATGAGGTTGACTCCGTCCTCATTGATGATGCAAGAACACCCCTGATTATTTCCGGGCCTACCCCGAAAGGAGATAATCACCTCTTTCATGAGTTGAAGCCCAAGGTTGAGAAACTCGTCAATGCTCAACGTACCTATGTAAACACCATCCTTGCAGATGCCAAGAAGCTGGTCGGTGAGAAAAATGAAAAAGATGCCGGACTCCCGCTCCTGCGTGCCCACCGGGGCCTTCCTAAAAACAAGGCACTGATCAAATTCCTGAGCGAGCTGGGTGTAAAAGCCCTGCTCCAGAAAACCGAAAGTCACTACATGCAGGACCAGAGCAAGGAAATGCATAAAGTAGATGCCGAGCTTTTCTTTGTGATTGATGAGAAGAACAACACCATTGAACTTACCGAGAAAGGAATTGAACTGATCAGCAGCTCAGCCGATGACCAAAAGTTTTTCATCCTTCCCGATATCGGATCGGAAATGGTGGAACTTGAAAAAAGCGCACTCGGTGATGAAGAGAAACTCGTAAAGAAAGATGAACTCCTCCGTGATTATGCCATTAAAGCAGAGCGGATCCACTCCATGAATCAGCTTCTGAAGTCCTACACCCTCTTCGAAAAAGATGTAGAGTATGTAGTGATGGAAGGGAAGATCAAAATTGTGGATGAGCAAACCGGACGTATCCTCGAAGGAAGACGTTATTCCGACGGCCTGCACCAGGCCATTGAATCGAAAGAAAATGTAAAGATTGAGGCTTCTACACAGACCTATGCCACCGTTACGCTTCAGAACTATTTCCGTATGTACAGTAAGCTGGCCGGTATGACCGGAACAGCAGAGACCGAAGCCGGTGAGTTCTGGTCGATCTACAAACTGGATGTTGTGGTTATTCCAACCAACCGTTCCATCACCCGAAAGGATATGGAAGACCTGGTTTACAAAACAACCCGGGAAAAATACAATGCCGTAATTACGGAAATAGAAAAGCTGGTCAAAGCCGGAAGACCGGTATTGGTAGGTACCACTTCTGTTGAAATCTCCGAGCTTCTGAGCCGGATGCTTAAGCTCAGAGGGATCAAACATAATGTACTCAACGCCAAATTACACCAACGTGAAGCCGATATCGTTGCTGAAGCAGGTAAGGCCGGAACAGTAACCATTGCCACCAACATGGCCGGACGGGGTACGGATATTAAACTGGGTGAAGGAGTGAAAGATGCAGGCGGACTAGCCATCATCGGTACAGAAAGACATGAATCCCGGCGTGTGGATCGTCAGCTCCGGGGTCGTGCCGGACGTCAGGGTGACCCTGGAACTTCCCAGTTCTTTGTTTCTCTGGAAGATAACCTCATGCGCCTATTCGGTTCCGACCGTATTGCGAAGATGATGGACCGCTTCGGAATTGAAGAAGGAGAAGTGATCCAGCACAGCATGATTACCAAATCTATTGAACGCGCACAGCGAAAGGTGGAAGAGAACAACTTCGGCACCCGTAAACAGCTCATCGAATATGATGATGTGATGAATGCGCAGCGGGAAGTGATCTACAAGAAACGAAGGCATGCTTTGTTCGGTGAACGTCTGGCCATAGACATTGCCAACACCATGTTTGATGTGAGTGAAAACATTGTGAATGAATTCCATGCCGTAAGTGATTATGAAGGTTTTAAACTCGAACTCATCCGTTCATTCAGCATGGAAGTGCCGGTATCTGAAGCCGATTTCCTGAAACTTGCACCCAAAGAAATTTCAGAACAGGTCTACCACCGTGCCCTGGAGAATTACCGTGTTAAATCCGAAATGATTGCCGAACGTTCTTTCCCGATCATCAAGAATGTGTATGAAGATCCGAATCAACAGTATCGCGAAATCGAAACCCGTTTCTCCGACGGGATCCGAACTCTGCAACTCTATATCAATATCAAGAACGCTTACGAATCAAAAGGAAGAGAACTCATTCTGGGGATGGAAAAGGGAATTATTCTTGCCTTAATCGATGATGCCTGGAGAGAACATCTCCGGGAAATGGATGATCTGAAACAAAGTGTACGGAATGCCGTATATGAGCAGAAGGACCCCTTGCTTATTTACAAATTCGAATCCTTTGAATTGTTCAAACAAATGGTGGCCAAAACAAATAAGGATATCTCCTCCTTCCTGAACAAAGCCAACCTCTGGAATGAGCAGGATAATAATGCTCCACAGGTAAGAGCCCCTCAACCCGTAGCACAACAGAAACTGCAGACCAGCCGGAGTGAAGCACCTGCACCAGGCCAACCACAGGAAAGACAAAAGGTAGAACAGGTAGTCCGGCAAGATCCTAAGATTGGACGAAATGATCCTTGTCCTTGTGGCAGCGGTAAGAAATATAAGAGTTGTCATGGGAAGTAACTATCCCAGAGCATATCTTCACTATATTATCGGAATTCGTCAAATACGAATTCCGATAATCGTGCCCTAAAGGATACAATTATCAGGTATTTGTTAAATACAAATACCGATAATTGTAACATCATCCACCTGTTCCAGATTGCCTTTCCATTCCTGAAAGGAAGTCGACAAGAGCACATGCTGCTGTTCGGGGGTCAAAGCGCAATTAGCCAAGAGCAGTTCCTGAAGAGGCTTGTATTTATATTTCTTCCCTTTCGGGCCGCCGAATTGATCAGGATATCCATCAGTCATCAGATAAAAGGTCGATCCTGCAACTAATTCGATGGTGTGGGTTGTAAAGGGCTTGGGGTTGTCGACTTGCCCTATGGGTTGTTTGTTGGCAGTGACCTCTTTTAATTCCCCGTTTTCAATGTACCACAGCTGATTGTTTGCTCCGCTCCAAAACACTTTTCCATGGAGTCTGTCGACTGCCAATAAGGAGATGTCCATACCATCCTTTACCCCACTACTGCTTTTCGCAAAAGTTTCCAGAACCAATTCACGCGTTTTGTCCAATATCATACCGGTATCTCTACGGTTGAATTCCTTGACAGAGCGATTAAGTGCATTGGAACAAACAATACTCACCATCGCGCCGGGAACCCCATGTCCGGTACAATCGGCTGCAGCGATGTAGGTTACATTGTCGAGATGCTCCATCCAATAGAAATCTCCGGCAACAATGTCTTTGGGTTTGTAAAGCAAAAAGCTTTGAGGGAAGTAACCTTTAATCTGTTCCAGAGATGGAAGAATGGCCTGTTGAAGTCTCTTCGCATAGGTAATGCTGTCAATAATTTCTTTCCGGTGTTCTTCTACCTGCTCTTTTTGCCTTTCAATGATCCGTTTTTGTTTTTGCGTGATCCGGAAACGGTTAAACATGACGAAAGCAAAGATGGCAACCAACAGGAGTACGGCAGCTACCGTATAAATAATCAGGAATTGCCTTTTCCTTTCTTCCGCCGACAGGACCGCCTGTTTTTCCTTGTCCTTTTGCAGGAGTTTAATCTGCGATTCCTTTTTCTCCCCTGCATACCGTGCATTCATCTCTGCGGTTTTTTTGGAGCTTTCGGTATTGAAAACAGAATCGTTATAAAGCTTATAAAGTTTTTGATATTGATAGGCTCCTTTCCAGTCGCCCGAAGCCGAATCACATAGGGAAAGCGCCTTGTAAATTTCCCGGGTCCATTCCTTTGAACCTATCTGTTTTGCAATATCCAGCCCCTGTTGCAATTGGTTCTTTGCTTCCGCAATTTTGTTTTGTTTGAGGTAGACGATCCCGATATTGTTATATCCAACGGCCACACTCTCTTTATCTCCAATCTCCCTGGTTATTTTTTGAGCTCGCACATAATTGTCCAGTGCCTTGTCGATCTTACCCTCCTTCTCATAAACGGTTCCGATATTGATGTATGCATGAGCAATACCTTTCTTGTCCCCTATTTCTTCTTTCATGTGAAGGGCGAAGGTGTAGCTTTCTAAGGCTTTGTCGTACTGCCCCAGATTGAGACAGATGATCCCGATATTATTGTAACACATGGAAATGCCTCGTTTGCTTCCAATCTCTTTCATAATCCGGAGACTGGAAGAATAGTTTTCCAGGGCTTTGTCGTTCTTCCCCTGGTAATCGTAAATAATCCCGATGTTGTTATACGAAAGCGCTATTCCGTTTTTGTTCCCCGTTTCTTCATGTATTTTGAGTGCTGCAAAAGCATTTTCGAGGGCTTTATCGTACATGCCCTGTTCCTGGTATATGACTCCGATATTGTTGTAAGACTGGGCAATCCCCTCTTTGTCGCCTATCCTGATTCTGATTTTCAAAGAGACGGCATATTTTTCAAGGGCTTTCTCGTTATCGCCTTGTTCACCGTAAGTCAATCCGATGTCATCATACGCTGTAGCGAGTTCTTTTTCATTCCCCGATTCTTCACTGATTTTAACAGCTGCGAAATGATGTTCCAGTGCCGAATCGTATTTCCCCTGATCCTGATAGAGGTGACCAATTACATTATTCGCCTGGGCAATTCCGTCAGGCCAGCCTCTTCCCTTCTTCCCCGAAATGGTATTTGAGAGCTGCAAGGCAGCGTTCCCGCAGGAGAGGCCCTTTTCATATTCGGCTCGCTTTTCATACAGTTTGCTAAGGCTCAGGAGGTGTTTGACCTTTGTCGTGTCATCCTTATCTGCTTTCAGGAGCCCGTTTAAAGAATCTATTTTATTCTGCTGCCCGAAAGAGAAAAGGAAGCTGAAAGAAAAAAGGGATAAGAGCAGAAAGGACTTCATTGAGTAGAGAACAGGTGAGTAAATCAAATATACTCAATATATTGAATGGGAAGGCGGGGATACCCAAGCACTCAGGCATACGCTTCATATCCGCCAGAAAGAATGTTCTCATATGAGTTTATAGGGGATCTGAATGGGAAGTGCTTTATGCGACTTATTAATTTCGTACATAATTGCAAGTACAGCTATGCTTATTACTGAAGCAAAGAAACACCAAACAGAAACTATATAACCTGTATAAAATATAGCGGTTATAATGTAGGAAATAAGAATAGTACTGCCCAAAGCCCACATGCGCTTTGTACTGGAAAAGAAGGGGGGAGCGATTGTAGCAATCATATAAAGCAATGCACCATATCCGCTTAAACCTGCAGGATACTCCTGTCCGTAGGAAATATGGTATCCAATTATTTTTGCCTGAACAGGAAAGGATATCAAACAATGACCCAGATACAAAGACACGATCGTGCCAATTGCAACAAATGCTTTATGCACATTTCTGCGCTTTGCATTGGTTTCTAAGTTCAATATAGAAAGCGGAACCCAAATTGGCCAGAGAATTTGTGCAAAAAACAGGAAGATGTAAGTGGTGACCGACTGCAGAGTGGAATAAGCTGGATTAGGAAGGGCCAGCCATAAGAGGCCCTCCGTAATTTGTTGAACTGCGAAGATTAAAGGGATACTCGCAAAGAAAACCTGGGAGGAAGTTTGAGCCTTTTTTATGGAGGCAACACCGATAACAGATAATACAACACCTGCTCCGAAACTTGCATTGGATGAAAAGCACATAGAATTAGAAATTATAAATAGGTGAGAAATTTATTCTGCAATATTTACAATTTAAAACTACGTCTTTGCAAGAAGGCAGTTTCATCGGCTTATTAAGCAAGAAGCCAACCTTACGGGGTTGGACAAAGCTTGCTCTTTTATATTTCACATCTTACGGGACCTGCTCTTCTACCTGATTCAGAGGCCTTACGGGGCTAACTTACCTCAAAACAAATTCGAATTGAATTACACTAAGCAAACATATAGATAACTAGTTCAGATTAGTATGACCTTGGTCATATAGCAGAAGGATAAATGTCAGTCTTGAAAGAACCAGACTCGTTATTGACTACGATCCGCTGGAGTAGATTGGTCGTACGGCCTCGTGTGAAGCTAATCCCAACTTTTTTTAGAATTCCAAATAGGTATTTTTTTATAAAGGATTTAAAATTGCTTCTCTTTCTTACTATCTTTATCGGAGCAAAACTAAGATTTTCCATATCCAGAGGCTCTTAATTTGACTTCCTGTTGATAAACCCGGCAAACTCCGAGTAGCGAGTAAAACTAGTGTAATTGTAATATTCATCCTTGTGGGGTTCAATCTGAATTCTTACAATGGAATAAGATAAGTCTTTCCAATCCAGAGACATGAAATATCAAACAAACAGCAACCTTGATTAACAAGCTGAAATCTGCTATAAGTTATCTGCATCCTGTGGTAATAAAGCAATGTAGGGGTCAGGTTTCCTCCTATTTGGAAATAAGCCTTGAAAACGGGAGGCGGACCTTGAATACTTCAAAGGTCAATTACTCTTATGGTTCTTTGCATAGCTTATTTGATCAAACATTTAAAAGATTTGGTCTAAAGAAAGAAGATGTGAAAAATGTACTTATCCTCGGTTTTGGTGGAGGAAGTGTGGCATCCATCTTAAAGGAAAAATACAATCCTGATTGCTCCATCACCGGCATTGAGAAGGACCAGGCCGTCATTGAACTCACTCAAAGCTATTTTAATTTAGAAAGGTTTGAAGATTTAGAGATCTTGTGTCTGGATGCAAATGAATTTGTTCAATCCAGTAAGAACTTGTACGATCTCATTGTAGTTGACCTCTTTGTTGAAGATCAGGTACCTAAAGGATTTCATAGGAAAGAATTTCTGGATCGATTGAATCAGTTATTGCAACCTCATGGAACTGTGTTTTTTAACAAAATTGTAGGAAATTCAGTACAAGAGGGGGAAATGGATGAACTGTTTGAGAATATGAAAATAATATTCGGTGAAGTTTATATGTATCGGACGACTTTAAATGGGATTGAAAATTACATGCTGATACATGATGGAAGACCCATGAATTGATTCTTTAAACGAAGAATTCCTGGTTGGCCCTTCGATTTCAGCGCAACGCAAATGTAAGGTACCTATGCCATTTTTCAGGCAGCATTGACAGTGTGTGAATTAAAACTACCGGATCAGATTAAGCAATTTGGTTTCAGCACGGTCATTGGCATAGATCCGGATAAAATAAGTTCCCGCCTGCAAGCTGCTTAAGTCGAGATTGAGACTATGGCTTCCGGAATCTTGCAGACCAATGCTCTTGCTTCGGTATGACATTCTTCCACTCACATCATACACCTCCACTTTGATAAGGGCAGCACTGTGAAGGCTGTAAGTAATGGTTGCGTCACCAGCGGAAGGATTCGGGAAAAGTTTCCAGGTATCCAGTGCATCTGCTTCTTTGATACCGGTAAGGGCCATGCGGTTGATAACCTTGATCGTAGTATGATGACTCGCTATCCAGTAAGGTAAACGGGCGGCAGTTAGTGTATCGCAAAAGTTTGAGCTACAACCATTGGCATCGGTAATGGTCAGGCATATGGTATAGAGGCCTGCAGTTGGATACGTATGAACAGGGTTCGTTGTGGTATCACTCGTGCCGTCTCCCCATGCCCAGTTACAGTGAATGGGGCCGGTTCCGGAAGAGCTATTGATAGCAAAGTAATCGCCAACGTTCAGGGAATCGGCTCTCAGGTAAAAACTGGCGTTACAAGTGTGAATAACCGAACCACTTACATGAACCGTATCACATAGATGACTTGCGCAACTCTGACCTGCCCCATTCATCGTGTCCTGTATGAGCAGACATACGGTATAAAGACCCGGTGCGCTGTACACATGGCTCTGATTGGCTGTAAAAGAATAGCCGGAAGCTGTTCCGTCACCATACTGCCAATTATAGGTTGTATTGGAACTTACGTGGAGAGAAGTGCTGGTGAATTGAATAGTATTCGCGGCCGACTGAACCTTGGTAAAGGCCGCATGGCAATTGGTATCCCTGGATGTAATGGTAAAGGATTGGGAAAAATGACAATTGTTCGCATCCGTGAGTAGAACCGAATAAGTGCCCGGTGCAAGTCCTGTAGCCGAAGTGCTTGTAGGGGCTGTCCCTCCACTCCAGGAATACGTATAGGGAGCCGTACCTCCACTGCTAATGTTTACGCTGGCATTGCCGTCTGCACAGGTAGTGCAGCTGGCATTGACCTGATAAATACTTCCAGTGATTGCACACACCACGCTGCCGGTAACACTTGCAGTATCAGTATGGGTACTGGAACAATGGCCTGCAATACTGTCGGATATAAACAAGGTAACCGTATAATGCCCAGGAAGATTATAAAAATGACTGGATGGACTGCCAGAGCCGGAGTTCCCATCCCCGAAATTCCAGGAATAGGTTGTATTCGAACTTGTACCTGTTGAAGTGCTTGTATATTGAATGGTATTGGCAGCCGTTTGAGTATGGGTAAAGGAAGCGATGCAAGCTGAAAGATTAGCGGGTACGCTATCGGTAAGGGTTAGATGACATCCATTGGCATCCGTAATAGTTACCGTATAATTGCCAGAAGCCACACCGGAATCAAGCATGCTGGTTGGGCTGCCTCCAGCATTCCAGCTATAAAAAAAAGGTGCCACCCCACCTGAAACACCCATAACACTCGCTGCACCATCGCTACAGGTATTGCATGTTGGAGGATGGGAACCTACAGAAGCTGTTAAAGCACAGATCACCGTTCCGGTAACGGTTACCGTATTTGTTACGGTGCTGTTGCAAGGACCGGAAATACTGTCGTGAATGGTCAGGGTAACGGCATAATTACCTGGAAGATTGAATACATGACTGTTACTGGCTCCACTGCCTTGTGGGCTTCCATCACCATAGGTCCAGAAATATTGGGTATAAGCGGATGTGCCGGTTGATGTACTGGTAAAGGCTATTGTATTCGGGCTGGACTGATTCCAGGTAAAATTAGCCGAACATGCAGCTTCTACAGTTCCGGCCCAGGCAATACCTACTATAAGCAACAGGAAACATTTATGGATGATCGTGTAGATTGGCTTCATGGGGAGTGTTGTTGGGATTTGAAGCTACAAGGTAGTGATAATAAAGAGGAAAAACTGTGAAATGGGGTTTTCTTTGGGTTTATCCCACAAGTTGAATGTTCGGTAAAAAAGGAAGGCAAGTATACCAAACGCTTGGGCCTGCGCCTCATTTCCACCCAGTTGACCTGAAGGAAACAAGACAATTTATTCCTGACGAATGAATTCTATGCATATCACATAAAATAGTAGTTTTTATAAGGAATGTTTATATATTAGCTTTATTACGAATAAGCGTTCGTGAACAGCTACAAAGTTTTCTCAGGCAAAACTCTTTATATTAATCCGAACATGAATAAAATAATACTAGGCACCCTCCTTCTAATTAGTCTTTTCCCTTTATGGCTTCGGGCTCAACCTTCAACTATTACGTGGGACGACCGCTACTCTCGCTCACATAATTATGATGCCTATGGTTCTGGGCTGATTCATGATGGAAAAAATAGTATTTACACAATCGGTGCAGAAGACATCAATGGGGAAGTTATTCGTTATAATGCCGGAACAGGAGCCATTATTTGGGCTGACACCATTACTTACGCAATACCAGTAAAAGTAAAATACGATCCACTTGGGAATGTCTATGCTCTTTTTACTTATAATAAAGTTAGTTCCGTTACCCATAAGGATTGGGAGTTGCTTAAGTACGACACCCTTGGACAAAGGAAGTGGGAGGTCTTTTATTCGGATTCCTTGCTGGGGGATGATATACCTGCCGATTTTACTATTGATTCCACTGGAAATATTATTGTTTGTGGGGTTTCCGACCAGGCAAAGTCAGCCTCATTGTATAGCCGCTTCACAACGATCAAATTTAGTCCCACAGGTCAAATTCTTTGGAAAAGATTTCTGAGTGGGGGCGGATGTTTTACTCATAGAGAAAAAAATCAAGCCACCTGCATTGATCTCGGCTCCAAAGGGGATGTTTATGTAGGTGGATATATTGAGGATAATTGTTCCTATACCCGATGTCATCTAGCGAAGTATAGCTCAGCTGGAACCCTTCAGTGGCGTGACAGTGTCCGTATTGATCCGGTGATGTTGCTTGACGAGGGGACCAATCATATTAAGTATGTTAATGGGAAAGTTTTTCTGGCTGGAGAATCAACCTCAACAGGTCTTTACTGTTTTAATGCCTCTTCTGGAGGAGCCCCAATCTGGGATTTTTTAGAACCTGCAGGACTTACAGTAAGCGGACTATTTGCGAATAGCACTAATGAGATTTATTTGGCAACTTACGATGTTTATAATTTCGTGGAAGTATTTAAATTTTCCTTTACTGGCACCCTTCTCTGGCGCTCACTCCAGCCTATTCAATCCGATTTCATGATCAGCAGTGCAGCCATTGATCAGGGAAATAACCTCTATTATATTGGCAGTACAGGAAGCTCAGGGTCCTACATTTTAAACTTGTTACAGTTCGATTATCATGGAAAATTCAGGTGGGTATACCAGTATCCTACCTATACTTATGGGTATAATGAAGGTTCAGACGTTTGTGTGGATAATTCCGGCAACATCTTTACGACTGGCCATTGTAACCTATCAAGTGGCGCTTCTAACTTTGGTTCGAACCAAACGCTGCGTTTATGTGAACCCAAAGAATTTTGCAGTTTTACCCCTCTGGATTCTGTTTCTACCACAAAACAATTTTTTAATATAAAGCTAGTTGACCTTAACAACGATCACTTTCTCGATATGATCATGTCAGACAGTATCACTAACAACATCGTGACCATGATTGGCACTTCGACCGATAAATTCACAACAGGCTCAACCATTCCTTTAGCCTGGAAGCCGGGGAAGATTACTTGTGCTGATTTCAACAATGACGGCTTTATGGATTTTATAACCATCAACAAAACCGCTGACAGTATTGCCGTGTTCTTAAACAACCAAAGTGGGGGCTTCGCTGTGCCTGTTTTTTATAAGGGAGGAATTGGGCTTGTGGATCTCAATACTGCGGATTTTAACCTTGATAGGCACACGGATATTATTTCAGCTAGTGCAACTTCCAAAGATTTTAATCTGCTAATGAATAATGGAGATGGAACCTTTAGGAACCCTGTAAGCCAGGCAGCGAATTTTGGAATTCCCAACGCCGTATTTCCAATTGATCTGAACAACGATTCCTATCCAGACCTTGTTGTCAGTGCAACGGATGGGCATGGTCATATGTATTATAATGACACCCATGGTAACCTGAACTACAATTGGACCTATGCTGGTACTGGACCCGTATTAGATTACAAGATTAAGGATATGAATCATGACGGATTCCTGGATTTGGTTTCAATCGGTTCAAATGGAGCCTATGAGGTGACCGATTATCACAATCTTAGAACAACATCAACCACTGTAACAGGAAGCATTCAGTCAGCATTCCTTTATGATGTAAATGGGGATTCTTTGTTCGATGTTGTATTGACCCAGATAGGTGTTAACAAAGCAATTCAAGTATTTGTACAGGACCCTTGCGCATCACTGGCTTTTTCGCAGAATTGGGTGATCCGATTTCAGACGGATCCCGTGCTTGTTGCAGGAGGAGATGTGGACAACAATGGAAATCTGGATATCGTAGGTATTGCAAATACTGAGAAGCTGGCTTATGTGATAACCAACCCTTGTCAGATAAGCTGTGTCAACCCAGTACTACCCCCTTCCTGTGGTGTTTCCCCCACCCTGACCGTGACCAGCACCAACGAAAAATCATGTATACCTGGAAATGAAGCCACAGCAGCAGTAGTCGCGAGCGGAGGAACAGGGCCATATACATACTCCTGGTTACCTGCTCCCGGAGCTGGCCAGGGAAGTGCATCGGTTTCCGCCTTAACAGCCGGAACGTATACGGCTTTTGTAAGCACACCTGGTGGTTGTACTTCCTTTGGCAAAACTATAGTCAGCAATCCAGCTTCTCCCCTGGTTACTGTCACTTCCTCTGAAGCTTCCTGTTCACCTGGTTCAGATGGAGGAGCAATAGCTCACCCAAGTGGAGGAAAACTCCCTTATACGTATTCCTGGTCTCCTGCACCAGGAACAGGACAAGGAACAGTTTCCGCTGGAGGACTCAATCCTGGAACCTACACCATGACTCTTTCCGATTCAAATAAATGTTCAGTTTCCCAATCTGTTTCCATTACTTATGCCAATTTACCATTCTTATCTTTCGCAATTAAAAACGTGAGTTGCTATGGAATGAGCGATGGAAAAGTTAAAGTGTTAGTCACAAACGGAACCTCTCCATTTACCTATTCCTGGTCGGTGGACCCTAGTGTTTCTGATTCTATAGTTGGCCTCCCTCCAGAAACTTTTACCTGTTCGGTAGTGGATTCGAAAGGGTGTAATGTGATTAAAATCGATTCTGTCATTCAGCCAATTACTGCGCTTGTGACGAGTAATTCCGCTTCCAATATTAGCTGTAACGGACTTTGTGACGGAACTATATGGGAGACTCCTACAGGAGGAACAGCTCCCTATTCTTATTCCTGGAGTACATCTTGCGCCGGGTTCTTATGTTCAAACCTTTGTCAAGGAATGTATTACGTAACAGTTATCGATACCAACGGTTGTCAGGCTAGAGATTCCGGAGCAATCCTTGAGCCCGCTAAACTGACAGGAAACTTGTTTTCGAGACCTGCTCATTGTTTTTTACCAAATGGAATGGACTCCGTCTCTGTAAGCGGAGGTACGACTCCATACTACTATTCCTGGTCGAATGGAATGTATGGATCAACAACAGATACTGCAACCAAGCTGAATCCTGGTACCTATACAGTGATAGTCACCGATTCTAATCTTTGTTTAGATACTCTTGTCAATTCAATTGGCAATCTGGGGACTATCGTTTCATTCGTTTCCCAGACGAATGCTAATTGTCCCTATGGAGGCAACGGGGCTGCCACAGTCATCGCATCTAATGGTCAGTCACCATATACTTATACTTGGACACCTGTGCCCCTCTCTGGCCAAGGAACAAACCCAGCCACTTCGCTGACCCCTGGATCTTACACCTGCTCAGCAACAGATGCTTTAGGGTGTGGAAGTCCCCCTATTACGGTTCTTATCCTACAAACGTCAATGGATACTATCTCTGGTACTGTAACCGGAACAGTTTCGGGACTCATTCAATCAGGTATGGTATATTTAATGCGTTTTGACACCACACATGGAAAGATACCTATTCTCGATAGTGTCTCTATTCAGAACGGACACTACTCCTTCCGTGATTCAATAGGCCCTTTTATTGTGTATGCGGTCGCGAACCCTTCGCTTTATCCGAATGGTGTAAGAACCTACAGTGCTCAGTCTGACCAATGGATTAACGCCCAGGTTATTCAGGCAAATTGCGTGACTGCCGATACTGGAAACATTCAGCTCATTGAAATCAATCCACTTTCCGGTACCGGAACAATTTCTGGTACCATCACCCAGGGTGCTGGATATGTGGCCCGAATAGGAAGCGGAGACCCAAGCATTCTGGCTCCTGGTAACCCTGCAGTAGGAGTTCATGTAAACCTGGAGAACCTTCCGGGTGGTATTATTGCCAGTACTACAACGGATAACGCCGGAAACTATTCTATCGGAAATATTCCAAACGGTTCTTACTCAGTCTGGATAGATGTTCCCGGCTTGAGTATGACCAAGGCTTATACACGTACCATAACCGGAAGTTCTGCCTTTCCCAATCTGGACTATCGGATTGACTCCGTTCACATCTACCCGGATTCACTTTTAATCACCAACACCAGTAACCCAGCTAGCTCCTCCAACAACATACTGGTGATGCCGAATCCATTCAACAATGAAATCAATATTGCATTTACACTGACAAGTCCGGCGGATATTGATTTTGAAATTTATAATTTACTGGGTAAGCGGATTACGTCTGTTGGTAAAAAGAAGGCTGAAGCTGGCTACCAACGTTGGACTATCAATCTGACTTCGTATGACCTTGCTGAAGGAACTTATTTATTAAAAGGGACTGTTGATGGAAATGTATATTCAAAACGAATCATAAAATTGAAATAGGCCTTCTCTCTTTGCGTGTTGATAAAGGTTTTTTTGAGAGGTGTGCAAGATGGAGTGCGATTTTCATAAATTAAATTCATTTCGTTCGTTAAACTTGAATTACTTCCTCATCATCAAGTTTAAAGAATTAAATTTTAATCATAAGACATGAAAATAATAAAACTCATTACTTTAATTTTTAGCTTCTCGATAGTCGCAGCATTTGGACAAGAAACTCTCAAAAAAGACAGCACTACAACAAGCGCGAATGACACAACTATCTATACGATGGTCCCTACGATGCCTGAATTTGGGATAACACGAAGTTCTCTTGAAGAATATATAAAAGGTGAATCAAAACTTCCAACATCTATAAAGAAAACACCTGCCACAAAGAATGTGTTTGTTCTAGTTATCATAGAAAAAACGGGAAAGGTTACATTTCGAAAAATAGTCAGAAGCCCTAATGACAAGCTTAGTGAAGAGGCAAAAAGAATAGCTGAAAGGATGCCAAATTGGTCAGTTCCTAGATTAAATGATGGCACTCCGGCTAGAGTATCTTTGATGTTCCCAATCTGGTTTGAATCCCAATAAATTGTATTTATAGATATATAAGATAAGAGAGAATCGTTGACGGCTAGCTTGACATATCTGTTTGATTTTTTTTGATCTGAAGGGGCGCTAAAATTTAAATCGGACAATTTCAAATGAATCCCAAAAGTTATTTATTTCTCTGTTTTTTTTGGATCACCTTCCTTGTTATGCCTGCCCAAAACAAAGTGAAACAGGATATTGCCATCTATGGACATGTTTTTGCAGATGGGCACTCTCACTCCCTCCATGCTAGATATGATGTAGCATTTACTTATAGAGTTACTGGCGGCGATTCTCTAATTATGAGAACAACCACGGATAGTTTTCAAAATTATATCCTCATAGTTCCTAGAGCTAAGATTCACGGAAAAGACTTAGTGTTGAGGTTCAATGAAGTTGTAGAAAAGGATCAATCCATATGCTATCGGATTTTATACGGCACCCCAATGATAATCACAGGACTCTTTAACAAAAGAGCATTGGATACCATCAATAGCCTTCGCTATGATGGGCAACCGATGGATATTAGGTGGGAATTACGGCTTCCTTATTTGGCATTTGAAAAAAATAGTCTTCAGATGCATTCGGAACTATTGAACAATCCCGACACCGTTCTTCTTATTATTCTCTGCATAATGAATGATAATCCAGGAATTGTTCTGGAAATTTGTGGACACGCTGATCCGAAGGAGAGTCTTCCGCAAGAAATATCGGTTATGCGAGCTGATATGATCGTTCAAATGCTCGTTCTCCTTGGAGGAGATCGGCAGAGGCTTGTTGGGAAGGGTTATGGATCGTCGATGCCAAAATTTAGCAATACCGAGATTAATAATCTAAAAACAGAAGAAGAGAGAGAACAAATGAGAATGTTAAACCGAAGAGTTGTTATTCGAGTTCTAAGGACAGATTTCAAAAAGTAAGGTTTGTTACAAACTTAAAAAAAAGGTAATTAATCGTTGCAACTATTCCAACACGGAAGTTAATTAACCATCACTTTCAAAATAACACTCCAGGGCCCCTGCACAGATTTAGTAAGCAGGGCTACTCTGAAATAGTGATACCTGTCTGAAGTGAGTCCAAACAGTTCATACCGGGAGATCTGGGAAACACAGACCTTAACCCATCCTGAAGCATCAGCAGGATTGAGGTTCATCTCATAAATATAAGCTGCATATCGTTTTGCTTTGGTGTTCAGAATCACCATGCCCGGGGCATTCCCCTTTTTTACAGAAAATGTTTTCGCGCTCCGGTCCGGTGGTCTCTTCAATTCCATCCCTGAACTTTGAATAATCGGAATAGCATAATCTTGATTGGCACTGGCTACATTTTCCACATAGGCCTGAAGTCCGCTCAGCTGATATTCCAGTCGGCTCATTTCATTATACATAATACTCGCCTTTCCCTTCCCCCCTATTAACAGCTCTGTATAGGCATCTTGAGCAGCCAGAATCTGAGCGCTGACCTGGGCATAGGGAACTAAAGGAGAAGGGAAATATACATTCGTACTCATCATTTCCACAATAGAGATTGCTTTTTGAATTCGTTCCACATTACTCTGGTTATGGAGACCCAGTACCACCTGATATTTTCTAAAAATTGCTTTACCCATAGCTATTCTTTTTAAAATGTATTCTTGCCCACTATTATTCATCCTGATCACCGCATTCACCCCCTTCCGATCTTTGCGAAGGTAAAGATAATTATATTTCTTATATGATATTTACTTTATGATAATATAAAATAAACAAAGAACATTGAACCTCTTGAATAAAGGGGATTAATAACAATACTTCTTTTCTTATGCCCAGCAATGAAGGGAAACCAAACGTAAGCTTATGAAATACGTTTAGCAATGAAAGGAAACCAAATGCAAGCTTAAGAAATACGTTTAGCAATGAATGGAGACCAAACATAAGCTTAAGAAATACGCTTAGCAATGAAAGGAAACCAAATGCAAGCTTAAGAAATACGTTTAGCAATGAACGGAGACCAAATGCAAGCTTAAGAAATACGTTTAGCAATGAACGGAGACTAAATGCAAGCTTAAGAAATACGTTTNNAAACGGAAGCTTAAGAAATACGTTTAGCAATCAAAGGAGACCAAACGTAAGCTTAAGAAATACGTTTAGCAATGAATGGAGACCAAACATCAACTTAAGAAATGGGTCTTTCAGTTAAAGAAGCCGAGATGATAACTGACATCCGACAGATTCCAACAAAAAAAGATCCTATCGTAACTTGCCGGGAACGAATTGCATTAAACGAAGACCAAATCTTAGCTCCTGCAGGAAGCATAATAGATAAGAAAGTATCAATGGAAGCATCCTCTCGTGGTATCTTAATGGAAAGAATACCTCTTTAAGCATAAAGAAGAAGAGAAGAACCGTGTGCAATTCTGACCTCAAGTAGCAGACAACAGCCCTCACATCTAACTGATAATCAATAAGAACTGGCTCTATTTTACCGAATTGTTAATATCTCATTTGATAACATAAAAACACGAGGTGGAAGAAGGGAAGGGTTGGACAATACCTTTGACCCATTCAATCAAAGTTAACATTCAAATATTAAATGTTAGCCTTTAAAACGGGAAGAATACTTTGAGAATTTCCGGATTGTAATCCTTTCAATTCAAACCAACACTAAAACTATTAAAATGAAAAAAACAAAAATCGGAATGGCCCTTTTAGGATTAGGCCTGGTATTATCAATGAGCACTTCTGCCCAAATTTATTTTGGCTTAGGAGGAGGATACGGTTTTGCTGCCGGGAAACAGGATATGGGAGCGGACTATACTTCCACTACCAGCAACAATAATACAGCCTTCCCTAATACTTGGTCTAAAACGGAAACCTGGAATGCCAGAAGTTTCTCTGTAGGAAAAGGTATGAACATTGGCCTTTATGGAGGTTATATGTTCAACAAAAATCTTGGCGCCGAATTGGGCATTGCTTACCTCATTGGAGGAAGCAGCGTGGGAACGAGCGACATATCTTCAACCACCCTGAACTTCGGTGGTGGGTCCAGCTCCTCTGACGACAAGACGACTACTACTATTAAAGGTTCTATGGTACGTCTGGTTCCTGGCCTGCGTATGCAGTTTGGAGAAAAGAAAATTAAGCCTTATGCAACCGTTGGAATTATCATCGGAGTGGCTGGAAAAGTAACGAATGAATCAAATGAAGTTGTATCATCAACCGGAGTGGCTACAACCACTACCGATAGAATCAGTACTTTTTCAGGGGGCATGAGCTGGGGTCTGCACAGTTCGATTGGTGTGAATTATGCGGTAAGCGGTATGATTGGTATTTTCGGTGAAATTTCTGCTAATCTGCAGAATGCTCATCCATCCAAACAAGTGCTGACCACTTATACTGTAAATGGATCCGACAAATTAAGCACCTTGACTACCAGCCAAACGGAGACGGATTATTCTTCTTCCTACACTGTGACTACCAACCAGGCGACTGTTGCTAGTCCAGGCACTGCTCAACAGGCAGCCTCTATCAACGCACCATTCAGTTCTATCGGTTTCAACATCGGTGTCCATATCACTCTGGGAGGAAAATAATCATCCCCCCTCTTTGTTTACCCTGAAGTATCCCGCCGCCAGGCGGGATTACTTCAGGGTTATCCTACCTTTGTTTCATGTCTTATTATTTTCCCTCCATAATCCCTTCTTTTCAAAGCGTTGAATCTGCTTCCGATCTTCCTTTTTCAGTAAACAGCGGGGAAAATGGAATCCGGCTCCTGCTCCGAAGCTATGATCTACCCGAAGGCGCTCGTGTTGCCCTCCCTTTATTTGTTTGTGATTCACTTAAAACGGCAGTCCTGAAGGAAGGGCTCACACCGGTATACCTTGACCTGAAAGGCGACGGGACCTTTTGGTCGGATTATCACCCGGATTTACTGGCCGGGCTTTCTGTTTCCGTAGTCATTCTCGTTCACCTCTATGGGTTCATTCACCCCGATACCAATGCGGTGATGGACTTCTGCAAAGAAAGAAAACTTCCGCTCCTGCATGATGCTGCTCAGAGTTTCGGTCTGGATGAAACAAAGCTTTCCTACAGTTCCGGAATCGTTTACTCCTTTGGTCCCGGAAAATCTTCCACAGCCGCTGGTGGAGCTGTTGTTAAGGGAATTACGGAGGTCTTTTACGGAGAACAGATGGCAAAGCCGGGTCCATTTCAATCGCTCCGGGCTTCTTTATTTTTGAAATCCAGATTGTATAGCTATACATTCGGCTGGTTGGATAAATTGTTGTTGAAAATTGTCGGACCCCTTCAGCAAGATGATGAAATCAGAGAGGCGAGTTCTTTTCAAAAGAACGCCGCCGTAGTGGCTATGAAATTAGTGAAGGAGTTGCAACCGGAACGGAATAAGCATTACAACCTTCTGTGCAGTGCAATAGAAAAATCAGAAAGGATTACCGAAGTTGCTACAAGCGGGGAAGGGCTCCATTTTAAATTGATACTGAAAATAAATTCATCTTCGTTTCTGGATTATTTACGCCAACATCAGGTTCCCTTCTTTTCTCTTTATTCCTCCTTGCATTTAGGGAAGGAAGTCTTTGAAAAGAACCCAAATTTTCAGAAGCATGCTCCTTCCTTTATTGAAATATCGACAGAAGCAAGTCTGCCTGAGCAGGAAGTGGAGAGAATCGCAGATGTTCTGCATAAAGCATGAATCAAACCCGAAGCCAGGTTTCAGGAATAATATCGGAAGAATCCATAGCAGGATCCAGATACCATTGAAGAGGAGCAACCACCCGTTTTTGGGGATTGGTATTCAACCATGCCGCCCACCAGGCAAAGGTGGAATTGGGAATTATAAAATGCCGGCATAAAGTCATCAGATGGAGATATGTGATGTATTTGGGTCCAAAATATTCCTTTCCAACATACTCAGTCATAACAGGAAAATGCAGATTCTCCTTTGCCCAATCCGGGTCATCACTGAAAACAAATATTGAATCAATTTTCTCCAGCCCACTCATTTTCTCAAATGCCTTCTGAAAATAGGAGATCGGCATGGCACCCAACATCTTGTTGTAAACGGAACTAGTGACGAAATCTCCTCTCCTTGCGTTCACGCAAAGGGAATTACCAGACAAGATCTTGTTCCCAAGTTCCAAGGCTTTCCCTTGAAGGGGTCCCGGCATCGCATATAATTTCCGTATTTCACTCTCCACCGGCTTGAAATACTTTTCAGATTGCCACGCACCAACCAAACAACGATCATCGGGCAAAGCACAGATTTGCGGTTGGAAATTCCTTTCCTGCTCCACCACCAAACGTTTCTTTGCGCTTAATTCCCAGAAAATTTTATTCATAACTTTCCCGGCGAGATGCGAATACGATTTCCCATTGAAATGAGCGATTTCTTTTTCAGAAGCAAATTGAAAGGGGATGCGGAATGCGTCTAGATCGAAATTCCGGTGTGTGACTATTTCATGAGGTTGGCTCCGGTCATTCAGCAAAGTCAAATCGACTTTCAGATCAGTTTTATTTTTTTTTGCCAGGAAGGTTCCTAAAGCATACTGAAACATCTGATTGCCCATTCCCCCGGTTGGCCTGATCAGTATCATCTTTGAACGATCAAATCGGTTTCTGCAGCAGTGATCATTTCGGAGAGCGTCTGCTCCATGGTATAACTGAAATTAAAAGCTGGGTAATGAGCTTTAAATTTACCGACATCACTGATGTACCAGATGTGATCACCTACACGGGCATCGGGACTAATGGAATACTTCAATTTGTAACCCGCTATCCGTTCAATCGCAGCAATAGCTTCGAGCATGGAGATATTCGAATGACGGGCTCCACCCATGTTATAAACTTCACCCTGACGGGGAGCCTGATAAAATAACCAGAATGCCTGTATCAGATCATAGCTGTGAATGTTGTCCCGTACCTGTTTCCCTTTATATCCGAAAATAGTATAAGGCCGGTTGTGCACTGCACATTTGATCAGGTAAGCCAAAAAGCCGTGCAACTCCGCTCCATTATGTGCGGGTCCGGTGAGACAACCTCCTCTGAACACAGCGGTATTCATACCGAAGTATTTACCGTATTCCTGCACCAGGATATCAGCCGACAGTTTGCTGGCACCGAAAATACTATGCTTGGAATTATCAATACTCATGCTCTCATCTATTCCCTCCTTGTAAAAAGGATGAGTCTTGTCAATCTCCCAACGGGTTTCCAACTCTACCAGGGGGAGAAAATTAGGGGTATCTCCGTATACTTTGTTCGTGCTTGTAAATATAAAAACCGCTTTGGGGCAATGCTTACGTGTGGCTTCCAGCAGGTTCAGCGTACCATTGGCATTGATGGTAAAATCGGTGATGGGTTCCCTGGCAGCCCAATCGTGTGAGGGTTGTGCGGCAGTATGGATGACACAGGTGGTATCAGTATTGTATTTAGCGAAGAGCGCATTAATGCCCGCTTCATCCCGAATATCAATGCTATGATGAACATAGGTTGGATACTCCTTTTCAAACTTGATCTTATTCTTTAAGGTACTGGCTTCCTCCCCAAAAAAATACTGCCTCATGTTATTATCAATCCCAATAATGCGAAATCCCTGCTTTTGGAAAAATTTCACCGCCTCACTTCCGATCAGTCCGTTTGAACCTGTAATGATCACTGTTTTCATTGAATGGAAATTAAATATAATGGCTCTCTAATTTATTATAATCAGCCAGAATGTCCTCCTAAGAGCTCTGCTTTTTGCTTGAAATTCAGGTTATTTTTACAAAAATATGTTTTTTCGATGAGATTCCTCGAAATAATTAAGTAAGCGATTAATTAGTAAATTTGTACAAGACCCAGATCCTAGTAATATTGCATAATAATATATATTTCAAATTTCCTCCCTGCCTTTTTAGGTGAGCAATCCGATTGTCTCCATGAAGATTTTAATGTACTGTGAGAATTTCGGAGGACCCACCACCACTTTCATTCAGAATGACCTCCTAGAGCTTTCCAAAATACATACGGTAAAGCATCTCAGCGCTCAATTCGATACTGTAGGTAAATTCAAATACCACGATGCAGTGGCTGTAAAATTTTCGAGGAATGCCCTGAGCACCAAGATTCACTTCATACTTGAAACGAAAGGCTGGTATCTGAACTTTTCTAACAGAGCCTTTGCGAAAGGCATAAATGCAATCATAGACGACTTCCAACCGGATATTATTCAATGCAACTTTGGGATTGAAGCTTTAAAGCTGACCGACAATTTAAGTTCAAAGAACAGGAAGATACCTTTGGTCATTAATTTTTTGGGGTATGATGCTTCCTTGCATCTGGGCCGGCCATCCTACGTGAAGAAGCTCATTAAACTGGCCAAACTCCCGAATGTATATGCCACTTCAAACAATCATTTTCTTAAAAAGAATCTGGAAGCAAAGAAGATCTTTTTTCGTGAAAATAAAGTTTTGCATAGTGGGGTACGACTCGATTTCTTCGATCGTAAAGGAGTTTATCCAAAAAATAAAGCATTTACTTTTTTACAGATTGCTTCTTTCTCCTATCGGAAAGGGCAGGAAATTGCGATCCGAGCCTTTGCCCGGATGATGGAGAAGGTACAAGACCGGACTCGCTTTAAACTGATTTTTGCCGGAGGAGATGACGATGCCACATGCGTCGCGATGAGAAAGCTTCCTGCAGAGCTTGGGGTAGCCGACCGCATTGAATTTAGAGATTGGCTGACCCCGGCAGAATCTCTCTCCCTTATGCTCGAGGCTGATTGCTTCGTACAGCATAGCCGTACCATCAATGGTCAAACAGAAGGGATCCCTACTGCTCTTGCAGAAGCGATGGCACTGGAAATGCCTGTCTTATCAACCTGGCATGCCGGAATTCCGGATTTGGTAGAGGATGAAGTAAACGGGTATCTCGTTGCAGAAAACGATGTAGACCATTTGGCGAAACGGATGCATGATATACAAGCAATGGGTTTTTTAAAAATAAATAGAGAAAAAGTGATCAAGGAGTTCAATCTAAATGAGAGAATCCCTATGTTTGGAAGATATTACGAGCACATATTAGAAAACAATTCCGCATCTCCACTATAAAAATGTTCTAAATGATTCTCGGAAACGGTTTGGTTGCCAATAATTTACTGGCTTTTCAAGATGATAAATCGGTACTTATTTTTGCCTCCGGAGTTTCCAATTCCGGGGAGAAGAATCAGCATGCTTATGATAAAGAAGAGCAGCTTCTGATGGCTGTAAAAGATACTCCTTCTAAACTTGTCTATTTCAGCACCTGCAGCATTTTCGATCCTGATGCTGCCACCAGTGCTTATACCATTCACAAGAAGAAAATGGAGGCACTTATTGCCAAGACCTTCCCAAACTACCTGATTTTACGCCTGCCCTTGTTGATTGCCAATACTCCTAATCAGAATACCTTTTATAATTATATCGCAAACCGGGTACTGAATCAGGAAAGATTAGAAGTCTATAAAAATGCCTGGAGGTATATTTTTGATGCCGAAGACCTTTCTCAATTTGTACCTCTGCTTATCAAAGAGAATGGTAAAGGAGGAAAGGTGCTCAATCTGGTTTATCAAAATGCAGCGCGTGTTCCGGATCTGGTCAGTTTGTTTGAGAAAATTCTAAACAAACAGGCTAAAAAAGAAGTGATAGAACGTGGAACTTTTTATGACTTTGATACCGAAGAATTCGCCTCCCTTCTGAAACGAAACCATATCAATTTCGATAAGGACGCCTATAACTACGCTACCCTTAAAAAGTATCTCAGTCGCCTGACCTGAGTTTACCCTGACCATCCAAGATCAAGCGTTTTTGCGGATCTGAAACTGGAATCCATTCGACTGTCTTAAACATTCTATTTTATAATAGAGGCTTGCCAGTTCCCGGGCTTCCAATGCACTCAATTTTCGCTTGTAACGAAGTCCGAGATAAGCGAATCTGGATTTCAGTCTGAATGTTCGCCGGATTAAGAAAGCAATGACTCTCCTAATGAATTTGAATGGAAGCGGATAGGCAATGACCCGCAGGTGATAGTCTATTCCAAATGCCCCACCACCAGAAATTTTCTCCAATGTCATTCCATTGATTTTAGAATAATATTCCAGGGCTTTAAAACTAAGGTGGGAATAAGATATTTCGTGAAAACATTCCATGAATGCGGAGTAACCCACAAATACTCCTCCGGGTTTCAATACTCTGGCAACTTCGGCAAATGCGAGACTTACATGTGGGATATGCTCAAGTACAGCATCCATGATAGCCACGTCAAAGGTATTGTCTTCAAAAGGCAGATCTTCTGCACTGGCAACGACCGTATGCGCTCCACCTTCAAAAGGCTCCACACCAACCCACGTTCCACCCAGAGATTCGACCAGAGCCTTATTTCTGCCATAACCGCATCCGATATCAATGACTCGTTTGTTTTTTACCAGATCGCTTAGTTCGTAAATGGACTGATTGACATAGATTTCACAATCAGGAGCCTGGTCTTTCAATGTAAGGGCTCTCACACCTGCACCAAGGGCTGCTTTGACAGAATCAGACATATATGTTGCTTATTTTCAGCAAAATTAGTCATAATATTTAACCCCCGATATACTCAGAGAGAGAATGAGAATGAGGAAAATGGGTATCCCGCAAGTTCATTCCTATTTTCATTTTCGCTCTCATTCTCGCTCTGATTTCACCTTGCCTTTCTTCCATATCCAAAATCGGATTCTGTTTCCTGTTTTTTTCTAGGGACAAACTGCATTAAAACTTCTATTACAAACTATATAGCTTGACAATAATAAATTATATTTGCGGCAAGCTTTAGTGCATATGGGTAAAAAAACTACCTCTCTCCTTTTCTTCCTTGTTTTTGTCCCACTTCTTATTCCTGCACAACAGAATCGCTATGCCGACAGTCTGATTGGTTTGTTGAAAACCAAACAAGCGGATACCGTCCGGGCCAAACTATTGAATGACCTGGTCTGGGAAGTCGTTTATAATAACCCCTCACAGGCAGAAGGTTATGGTATGGAAGAGTTGAGCCTTTCCCAAAAAGCACATTGGGAGAAAGGAATCTTTGACAGCTATACGGCCCTTGGCAGTATAAGCTACTTAAAAAGCAATTTAGGAGCTGCTCTGGACTATCACAAAAAAGCACTGGAAGTAAGTCAACGATCACATTATCTCAAGGGTTTGATGATTGCTAATTCCAATATAGGTGTGGTTTACAAGGACCTGGGAAATCACTTACTGGAAACTCAATACTGTTTGGCCTCTCTGAAAACAGCAGAAACCCTTCGTGATTCAGCTCGCATGTCGGCCATTTATTCTAATCTCGGATTGGCTTATCAGGCTCAGAAAAGTTATGAAGAGGCCATTACCTATAACCGGAAGGCTTTGTCTATCCGGGAGAAGAGGCATGATACCAGGGGTATTGCTGCTTGTTACATCAACATCGCCTCTGCGCTTACAGATCAAACAAAATTCAACGAGGCGCTTGACTTTCAGTTAAAAGCTCTTGCCCTTGCAGCCCCTCTAAAAGATAATTATCTGTTAGCCAAATGTTACAGCAATCTTGGGCTCACCTACAAAGACCTGAACAAGTATGAAGAGGCGCTGAACAGTCTGAAGGCCGGTCTTATGATCAACGAAGCCTTGGGGAGTAAAGCCAGTCAGGCGGCTTTGGAAATTAACATCGGTGAATTGTATCAGAAAATGGGAAAGAACCCCGAGGCATTATCTCATTTTGAGAAAGCCCTAAAAGTGGCCAAGGAAATAGGACATAAGAAATGGCAGATGGAAGCTTATGCTGGCTTGTCGAACGTTTACGAGAAGTTAAACGATCCTGCAAAAGCACACGCCTCCTATTATCAGTTTGCAGAATTGAGGGACTCCATGGCCAATGAAAGTTACAACAAGGATATTGCGAATATGCGGGTGCTCTATGATACCGAAAAGAAAGAATCGGAAATCACCTCGTTAAAACAAGGGGAAGAGATTAAATCCCTTCAGTTGCTGGAACAACAGACCGTTTTGCAGGAAAGAAAATTTCTCCTTGCTGCCAGCGCGGTGGTGATTATTGCCCTGATTCTGGCCGGGTATTTCTATTTTTCGAGACAAAAGATCAATGCTTTGCAAAAGCAGCAGGAGGCCGTGAGACAGGCAGAGGAAAGCGAACGGGTACGTATGGCTAAGGACATTCACGACGACCTGGGCTCTGGCCTCTCCAAAATAAAATTCATGACTGAACTGGTTTCATCCAAATCGGACAACAGCCCAGAAATAAAGACAGGAATACAATCCATTTCCGAGACCTCCACCTTTCTGGTGGAGAACATGCGTGACCTCATCTGGGCCTTAAACCCCGAAAACACAAAGCTGGAGAATATGATTGCGCGTATCCGGGAATACAGCACCGATTACCTCGGGGACTTCCCAATCCAACTGACTATCAACATCTCCGAATCCATTCCAGACATGGAACTCAGTAAGGAAGCACACCGGAATATTTTCTTCATCGTAAAGGAGGTCTTGCAGAATATTGTCAAACATGCCCTGGCCACACAGGTAAACTTAAGCATATCCCTGAGGGACAATCAGCTCAAACTGATGCTGACCGATAACGGAAAGGGATACTCCACTGACTTGATTAGCCCGGGTGAAGGACTGAACAACATCCGGCAAAGAGCAGGTGCAATCAAAGGAACTGTTGAAATGACCTCGGTGAAAACAGGTGGCACTTGCGTCTGTTTACTCGTGACCTTTAAAGCAATTGAAAAAGCATAATACTACTTTTTTGTTATCCCGACAGTAAAGCCTATTTATACTTTTGTGTTATGCAAATCAAAGTTGGAATTATAGAAGATGAAAGGGAAATAGCCCAAAGCCTGAAGCTCCTGATCAATGGAAGTGAAGGGTTCTCCTGCACGGATACATTTGAATCAGCAAAAGAGGCCATTGAAAAAATTCCCCGCCTTTACCTGGATGTGGTTCTAACAGACATACATCTGCCAGATAAAACAGGAATAGAGTGCATCGTTGAATTAAAACCCCTCTGCCCCGATACTCAGTTTCTCATGTGTACTTCCTTCGAGGACACCGAATCTGTTTTCAAAGCCCTCAAAGCCGGAGCCACCGGCTATATGACCAAGACTACCCAGCCATCCAAACTCCTGGATGCCATTACGGAGGTTTACAAAGGAGGCTCTCCCATGAGCAGCCACATTGCTCGCAAGGTGGTGGCTTCCTTTCAAGGAGTTCAGGAGAATAATGAACTTCAGAAATTGTCCCAGCGTGAACAGGAAATTCTTCTCCTCCTTTCCAAGGGATTGAGGTATAAGGAAATTGCCGATCACCTTTCGGTGAGTACAGAAACTATTCGTACTCACATTCGCAATATCTACCAGAAGCTTCAGGTCAATTCCCGTACCGACGCCCTCAACAAGATTTTCAAAAAATAAAGATTACTACTAAAGTGTGATTGATTGCCGTCAGGGAGAACGCGAAGTTTGTTCCTTGCAAACGCACACTGTATGAAAAAATCTTTATGGGCCGATTTATCCGTTCGCGAACAAGAAATATTTCCCTTACTTGCCGATGGCTTAAGGTACAAAGACATTGCTGCCTCCCTTCATGTGAGTACAGAAACCATCCGCACGCACGTCCGCAACATTTACCGGAAGTTGGAAGTCAAATCGAGGACTGAAGCTTTGAACAAAGTGTACGGTCCACGGGGATAGTTTACTACTTAAGTAGTATTGTCAGACTCCTTGTCTATTCTGACTTTTGCTGCATAAACTTAAACACTCCCACATGAACAAACTTACTCTTCAAGCTTTCCTTTTTTCATTCACATGGTGCACCGCTCTTTGTGCACAACCCACACTTCAAAGTTCGGATTTAACTACCGGAAAGCATTTCAACCTCTATACGCTTGGCAATGTCACCCCTTCCAGCTTAACCATGACAGGCGCCAATGTCACCTGGAATTTAAGCACTAGCAACGCCACATTGATAGGCACAGCTGATTTTCAGGACATGTCCAGTACACCCTACGCGGCAGTATATCCTACTGCCAACTTTGCAATGAAGTTTACGGTTGGAACAAACATCACATACAGTTTATTTAACCTTACCTCCTCCGTACTGGAAGAAGTGGCCAACAATGTGGGAACTTCCAATCCCACCTCCTTTCTCGATTATCGTACAGCCCTGCTTTTTCCGTACTCCTTTAACATGAGCAATACGGACACCTACCAGAAAAGCGGGCAGTCGGCCACTACAATTACCCATATCTACGATTCCTTCGGAACCCTGACCCTTCCCAGCGGTAATGTAACCGGCCTGATACGGGACTACAGCACAGACAACGGAACAGGAACCTCCCAGGCGCTTTGGTGGAATGCCTCTCCAGTATATCCCGTTTTACAGGGCGACAACAACGGAGTTACCCTTTGGCAGGTTGCTGCTGCCAGCGGAATCACCGAGCAGGAGAAGGCACTCAGCTTTCAGCTTTACCCTAACCCCTGCACCACCGAACTGCATGTGCTCAATCAACAACCCATAATTAAACTGGAGGTGTTTAACATCACCGGACATATGTTGATTACATCCCATCAATCCCTCATTGACATTGCAGCACTTCCAGCAGGCGTATATTTTGTCAGAGTCACCTTTGCTGGCAAAACAGAATCCTCCAAGTTTATCAAACAATAAATAAATTCCTAAAACCCGAACCCTGATGACTTTTTCACTTAAAATAAAATCTTTAACCCTCGCCACGGCATTGTGGATGGGCACGGCCAGCGGTCAGAATATTACCTTCCCCCTTGTGTGGAAGTCGAAATCCGACAACAAGACAAATTTTCTCACCACCTGTGCAAGCGATGGAGGCGAAGTAGTGGCCACCACCAAGAAAGAGATCTGTGTTCTGAACGGTGTCGATGGTAAGATTACCTGGAGCGGAGATCTTGAAAAGATTGCCGGCATGACGGATTCCGACTACCAGCGTTACATGGAAGATGCTGGAGTAATCTTTGTATTCAACAAAAAGAGAGGAGCGGATCAGATGACCTGTATTGATACCAAAACAGGCAAAGCCCTTTGGACAAGTGAAAAATACGAAGGAGTTACAGGAAACAACCTCATTTACCTGCCCGAACTAAGCGCCTTTGGTATTTACCTCAAAGAAGGCATGGACATGCTTGATGCCAGAACAGGGAAATTGAAATGGTCTGTCACCCGCTTCAGCGGAGCCATTGCCAAATCGATGTATTTCACAGACACCAAGGAACTACTCCTGCTCAACTACCGTCCGGTTTCTCTGAAATCTCTTTTTGCGGGATTTAAAAACCAGCTCATGCTAATCAATGCCGAAACAGGTGAGGTGAAATGGACGACTGAATACAGAGGAGTGGTGGAATCAAAGATAGTCACCAAAGACCCGGTTGTGAGCTGGCAGCTGGCTCAGGGAAAAGATAAGATACTGGTTGAACTGGACGGTTTGCAGGTATTTGATTTGAAAACAGGAACGAGCGTTTGGAGCGAAGACCTTAACATGTCATTGGACAAAGGACACCTCCTCTTCAATAGCGAGGTTCAGGTTTACAATGCCATCGCAGATCCCCTAATTGTCGGAAACGAAGTATATATCGTGGAATTTTCACCCAAGGGGAAACAGAAAGTGCTTAAAAAATTTGATGTGAACACGGGGAAGTTGATCTGGACAAACGAAGAAATCGATGGCAGGAAAACCATTATCCCCGAACTGGTATATGTAAACGGAATGGTGGTTGCTCAAATTGGAGGATACGTAAATCGTCAAAGCATTGAGCACAACAATGGAGTGGTTACCTCCAGAAGCAAATGGGAATGGGAAGGCCCCTTCGGATTGAAAGCCTTTGACGTTGAAAGCGGGAAAATGATTTGGGAAAGCGAAAAATTCAAAGGGCTTGTCACCAATTTGGTTGCTGATGACAACAGCTTGTATGTGGCCAGCGAGGAATTCTTCTACAAACTAAATTCCAAAACAGGTGTGCCTGCGTTTGAAATCAAACACAAAGCGGCCAAAGTTGGAGAACCCCGCCAACTCCTTTCTTTTGATAAGAAGATTGCTGTACTCAGTCAGGATGGGGTCTGTACCTATAACACCTCCGACGGCACCACCGCCTACATCGCTCCGATTGACGATCTGAAAGAAGAGTTCTACTTGTATGGAGGTCATTACTTTCTCAAATCAAAAACCAACCTCATTGGCTTTGATTTCAATACGGGAAAAACAACCGGAACTTTCGAGTTTGAAAAAGGGGATCTGAAATGGAAATTAACCAAAGACGGAAAATTTCTCTATCTGTTTACGAAAGGAGATGGAGATATTGCCAAGTACAAGACCAATTAACTGAGCTATATACATAACCGGCTTATAAAACCATCTGTCATGAAAAAGCTGTTTCTTTTCCTCGTATTTATCGTACTTTCCCTTTCCTCTATGTTATCACAGATAGTAACGGATAGATTCGGGAATGAATATATTATGATTAAGAAAGATGTTATACGTGGAGATATCGCCTTTGCTGAGATGAGCCTTCAATACAAGGGAATTCCCATACGCATGGGAAGCGGTATCCATACCAAACTGGCAGGAGGCATTGTTTCCAGTTTCATCAAGAAACAGCATACCATCATGTTCTACGATGAATTCTACTGCAATTTAAGTTTGGGTAAGCTCACCAGCAAGCCTCTTTACTATTACGCCAGTCAGGAATTTGGGATAGCCACAGCCTTTATGTTCGGCTACGAAGCCTTGCTTGGCTATAACACCAACCAGTTTGCCGTGTATGCCGGAATGAGGTTTCAGGTGGAAGATGCCTTTGTGGGAAGTAGTCACCTTACTGGTGATAAATTCATGGGTGTCACACATCCTTACATGCTCAGAGGGGAGTACAAGATAAATGGCTCCCCTTATTATAAAGTGGTGATAATGGCCTGGAGCAATTTCAATTCCCTCCAGAACAATTCGGGATTCAACCTGGATTTACCAATCACGAAGAAGAAAAGAATCTGGCTCACTTTCCAGGATGAATACCTCACCTACCAGAATTCAACCCCGGGCAGCTTTGGAAATAACGAATATACACCCGGAGCGTTTAATCAATGGTTTGTGGGCATCAAGGTAGGCAGCCTGCATTGATTCTGGAAAACTATGTTATCAGTCAACTGAAGGGTGATCTCCTAAGAAAAGAATCAAATCCGGATTCCGATTAGAGTAATATCATCTACCTGTTCAAGAGATCCTTTCCAGCTTTCAAGGCTTTTATTCAGGAAATCTTTCTGAAAGGGAAGGGGTTGGGGATGAATATCGACGAGGATTTGTTTGAGTTGCTGGTATTTGAATTTTTTGCCTTTAGGGCCACCGAACTGGTCGGCATATCCATCGCTTAGCAGGTAGATATGTTCTCCTTTGGCCACTTGCACGGTATGGTTGGTAAATGGTAGCGGACTATACGAAAACCCGATGGGTTGTTTATCGGCCTTTACTTCGGTCAACTCTCCGTTTCGGATCAGGTACAAAGGATTGTAAGCTCCGGCCCATTGAACTTCGTTGGTGGCCAGGTTCAGGCGCAGGATAGAGATGTCCATGCCGTCCTTGCTTTCACCCGGATTACCGGCTTGCTTGAGTTCTTTGACAATTTTTTCCCGAAGCTTATCGAGGATCTCAGCAGGAGTCAGCAAGGCTTCGAGTGCATTGATTTCATTCAAATACGCGATTCCGAGCATACTCATAAAAGCGCCAGGAACACCGTGCCCGGTACAGTCGGCAACGGCTACGAACCAATGTCCTTTTTTTTCTGCACCCCAGTAAAAATCGCCGCTCACAATATCCTTGGCTTTAAACAATATAAAGTGAGCAGGAAGGTAGGAGGTTACATGATCTTGTTCTTTGAGTAAGGCATCCTGGATCCGGCGGGCATAATTGATGGAGTCCAGCATTTCCTTGTTTTTTTCTTCGACGATATGCTTTTGTTTGACCACTTCTTCTTTTTGTAAACTGATGATCAGGTGAGCCTTTTTCTTTTGCCGGTATCCTCGGTAAATAAAGAAGGCCAGCAGAAGCATAAGGGCCATCCCCGTTCCGACAAAATAGATCACCAGTTGTTTTTTATTTAGCTCCAGTTTCTGAAGTTGCAATGTTTTTTCTTTTTGTTCAGTTTGGTACTTGGTTTCCATTTCAGCAATCTGACGCGAGCTGTTTTCATTGTAGATCGTATCTTTCATGGCCCCATAAAGCTGCGTGTATTCCAAAGCTTTTTCAAAGTTTTTCATTTCCTGATACACATCGCTCAGCTTCACATAGGCTTCTTTGACATAATGCTTATTGTTAATGCTTTGAGCCAATGCCAGGCCGCGGTTTATCCAGGAAATAGCCTCATCGTATTGTTTCATATAGAGATAACCATAACCTATATTCTGTAGTGTATTCGAGATACCGGGCTTATCGTTCAGTTTCTCTTTGATCTCCAGGCTCTGTTTCCAATACTCCACAGCGCGGGGGTATTCTTCCTTATGGAAATAGATATTACCGATGTTGTTAATGCTGGTGGCCATACCTTGCCTATCCTGCAGGCCTTCTTTGATCTTCAGGGAGCTTTGAAAATTGACCAGGGCGGAATCGTATTTCTTTTCCTTTTCGTAAATGTTACCGATGTTGTTAAGCAGGAAACCTTGCCCTTCGAGATCATTGGTTTCGCGGTAAAAATTCATGGCATCCTTATAATAGGCCAGGGCTTTTCTGTAATCGCCTAATTGATAATAAACAAGTCCAAGCTTATTGAGTACATAGCTGACCGATTTTTTCTTGTTGAATTTTTCATAAATGCCAAGGGCCTGCATATTGTATGCAATGGCCTGTTCGAAATCGGAAGCGAAAGTGCAGGCGCCGGCACAGCGTTCCAACGCTGTTGCCTGGTTCAGTGCATCTCCAGCCTTTGTATAGAAGGAGAGTGCCGAGAGGGCATATTCTTTTGCTTTGTTGCATTCATTTTTTGCCAGATGTTCGCTGAGCTTGAGTTCCAGTTCAGCTTTGGCAGATTCGGAAGGGGCTTTTTCGAGGAGTTGTCGAAGTGAATCCAAATCTCCCCCTGCTCTTAATGGAGCAAGGGGGATCAGGAAACAGAGAAGTAGTAGTATGTTGCGCATAAGCGTATCAGGAACCGGTACAACCCGTGATATCTACTTTGCCCTGGGGAGCGGTAATGTTGGAATAATTGCAACCGGTGTTATTGTGTATCAAGGCATTTCCATTACTGACAACCACATTAGCTATGGCTGTGGTAGTTGCCGTGTTGTTCACCCGGAGGTCACTTTTGGCACCCTTGCCATTTACAGTAAATCCGCTGATGTCGACCACCATGCAGCCTTTGATATCGGTATCTCCGCCTACTGATCCCTGGTTTTTTATGCGCTGAGAGTTGTGGATATCGGTATCTCCGCCTACAGATCCTCCCTTAATGGCCAGTGTTCCGCTGTCATGAAAGGAAAGATTACCTGCTACTTTGGATTTGTATATCGTAAGGTTAGAATTGGTGGTGCAAACCAAATTACCGGTTACCTGAGCCTGTGTAGCACCATCTTGTGCAGATGATTTAAGGATCAGAGTACCTCCTTTTACGGTGATACTTCCAGATACCGTAGTGCCAGAAATAGTAGTGACGGTACCTGCTGCAACCACCAAGTCACCATTAACCGGGGTCGAAATAACAGTTCCCTGATCAGGCGGAAAATCGGGATCTACCGGGACCACCGGAGCCACAGAAATATTGATCGCCGTGGATCCGTCGGCGGAGAGGTCATAGCTCACAGGTTCTCCAGGAAGGAGCCTGATGCCCTGCTGATCCAGCGTAGGGTCGACATACGGAATAGGGTTTGGCAGTGCGCCATTGTTGCGGTTGATCGTTCCTCTGCTTGATGACAGAACGGTAAAGATGATTCCGGTTTCAGTTCCCATAAGTTTTGTTTTGAGTGAGTTGGATAGCTAAAGATAAAAATTAATTCCACAAGTGGAAGAGGATCATGAAGGCTGTATCATTTTATAAACTGTTGATGCCCATGTCATCGGAGTTATCTGCTTTGCCAGCTGGCTACTTTGCCTCCCCATTTCGAGTAGCCCTGAGGTATCTTGTTTTATCATCCTGCGAAGTGCTTGCTTCAACTCTCCAGTATTATTTGTTGGAAAAACATAACCGTTCACTCCATTTCTCAGGAAAGCTTCAGCAGCCCCTACCTGATCGCTGCAAATCAAAGGAAACCCGGCAGCAGCGAATTCATGCACAACCACCCCCCAAGGCTCAAAACGACTCGGCAGCACGAACACACCGGTTTGTTCCATTATCCCGGACATTTCTTCCGGTTGTACAAATCCCAGATGTCTGATCCGGGGATGCTCAAATGCCGGTTCCGGTCCTGTACCCAGACACCAAAGTTCCCAATCCATTCCATCCTCCGTTGCAAGTTCTGAAAAAGCCTGCCAGAGTATATCAATTCCCTTTTCCTTCACATACCTACCGGCGAAAACAAACCGCCGGGGAAATTGTTTTTCTTTTTCTGCCTCATACTTCTCGCAAATTGAAGCAAAGAATGGCTGGTCTGCCGAATACGCTCCGGTAAAAATCCTGTTCTCCGGAAATCCGAGCTTTCTTGCAAATTGTTTCTGCAACATTCCCGGCACAAAGCATCTGTTGAAATAAGGGGTGATGTAAAAAAAGGCAAGCCGTCCGGCAATTCTTTGCCTTAATGATCCCGTCCACTGGTTGTCAAACCCCAGGATAACCGGCATGTGCGAAACATAGTTCCGGCAAATTTTCTTATAAGAAGAGTTTGCCCAGCCTCCACAATAGATAGCACCGGGATTAAGTTGATGGATAAATGCCGCCAATTCGTCCTCCTTAAACTTCAAACGATCGTATAAATTTATGTTGTCTGTCTTTGAAAAAGTGAACGGAGCCTGAACATTCACCTCTTTGTGAATGACATGCACTTCAATTTCATGACTTAGAGCGAGCTCATTTACACATGCAAGAAAGTAACCCGACAATTCTTCAAAAAGAAATAGCAATTTCATGCATGGGAAAAATTAATACCTTTGAAAGGCCTACTAAAATACTAACAATTCCTCAATGGAAGCCGAAATAGTTTCGTATCAGGAACACATGAAGGACGAGGTGGCGGGATTATTTCAGCAACAATACGGGGTGGACAAATCGGAATTTTCCGAACTGATGGACAACTTCTATGACCATCCTTACCAAAAGAATAAGTGTATACGTGTTGTAGCTTTAGATAAAGAAAAGGTCATTGGATTTCAATCCTTCTTTTATTGGCCTTATGCGAAAAACGGACAGATCTTCAACTCCTTTCAAAGCGGAAACTCCCTGGTTCATCCTGATTACAGAGGAGAGGGTATTTTTCAAAAACTACTTTTGTATATTGAAACCAATCGTGAAAAACTGGGAATTGATTTCCTGATTGGTTTTCCGATCGAAGCTTCCAAAAACAGTTTATTACGGAATGGCTGGACAAATATCCTTGACCTTTACTGGTATGTAAAAATTTCAAATCCGCTTTCTCTTATTCTTCCGCTAAATCACGGACGCCTCTCCAGAATATTTCCCTTTCGCAAAAACCAGCGCGAGGAAACCACCACAGCGGACAGCTTTCGCCTGACGAATGAGCATTCATTTTCCGAATGGAGGTATGCCTACCAGCGCAATAACCGTTATTATACTCACGAATACCGGGAAGGGAGTCAGGCGGTTCATTTCACGATGAAAATCCGGGTACAAAAGTTTTTCATCAAGGAACTTATCATTGGCAATATAATCGTCTCAGAGGGCAATCCGGAGTTTGTCCGGAGGGCATTTGCCGATTTGTTCAAAAAAGCTTTTTCATGTGGCTGCATCAGTTTTATTTCTATTGCACTGAACCGGTCCGATCCTTCAGGGCTGATTCAAATCATTGAATCACTCCGGTTCAAAGGGCTGAACAGGAAAATCTACTTCATGGTGAAACCTTTTTCCAATCCTTCATATTTTCTGAATCCATCATTCTGGCAACTCTACCGCAGTGATATTGACACCTGGTGAAATGCACTATAACCCCTCTCTTCATAACAGCAAACACATTCTGAAATCCATTTTGGGAATAACCGGAAAAATGACAGGTGCTCTTCATTTTCCAAAAGGGGAACTTCTCGTTGTCAATTATCATGGAACCCAGCGCAGGTTTATCCCAGAATTCAGGGAGCAGCTTTCACTTTTCAGAAAATATTTCCGGTTCATCACTCCCGCTCAGGTCGCAGATTATTATGAGGGGAAGATGGCTGATAGCCCTCCATCCATACTCCTTACATTTGATGATGGAATATTAAATAATCTGTTTGCCGTTGAAATTCTTGATCAGGAAAAAATAAAAGCCCTATTCTTTGTCATTCCCGGTTTCATAGACTCTCCTGCGGAGTCTCAAAAAGAATTTTTCCTAAGGAATATACGCCCAACCATTATCCCGGAAGTGGATTCAGAAAAAGAAGATTTTTCTGCCCTCAGTTGGTCACAGCTCCGCACATTGATCCAATCGGGTCATGCTGTTGGTGCACATACCTACACGCATACACTATGCTCTTCGGCTTCGTCGCCTGAAAATTCAAGTTTTGAGATTATCAACAGTAAGCAACGTATAGAAAAAGAACTGAGAGTTCCGATCACAGCTTACTGTGCTCCGAACGACAGCCTGTACAGCACAGGAAAAAAAGAAATGAAACTAATCAAGGATAATTACCGCTTTTTCTTTTCCACTTATCCGGGATCAAATGCAGAAAATCCTTCTCCATGGTTCATTAAACGCTGCAACATAGAAACCCATTGGATGCAGGGAGCAGTAACCTATGCCATCGGAAGAGCAAGCTATCGGCGCTGGAAAGAACAAACCCGCTTGTTTAATAAGCTGGCTGAGTCGCAGCAATAGCAACTTACCCCTCACCCAGCCCAGCCTTCCCGATCCAAACTTCTGTATTGAATGGCTTCTCCCAGATGATCATTCTCAATGCGTTCGGCCCCTGCAAGGTCGGTAATCGTTCTGGCTACTTTAAGTACTCGGTCATAGGCTCTAGTAGAGACTTAATTGCAAACAAAATTGTTCAACTTCCACAAAATAGACAAATAATTGTATTTACCCATGAATTATCATTTTTGCGTTTGCTTATTGACACACATAAAGCAATCATAACAACGGATTGTTCAATTTTAGGAATTAACAATTACATTGGAATCAGCGGAATTGTTTCAGACGAAATTCCATACTTAGCTAAAAACGCTCAAGAAAGAGTTGACTCTATCAAAAGAATCTTGAATGAACATGATGCTCTTTCATTAAATGATGCACATGGAAGAGAAACAAAGCTTGATTCTGCAAGGAAAGATTTAGAATTTTGCTTGAGCGTTCTGTTGAAGAAGTTTTATCAGGCTAAACTTACGAACGATTTTCTAAAAACATTCACCTTAAAAAAGGTAACTTATCAAGTTATATTATCACGGAACAAACGGACGTTGATTTTCTTTTAGCTTTATTTGGAAAGTATTCCATAACAGAACACGATGGCGGAACTTCAACAATCCCACAATTACCAACTAAAACAGAAATTGAACAAGACATCAGAGATTTTTCAGCTTGGAAAGATACATTTAAAAAAAACTAAGAGTATTTCAAGCTACATACAATTAATATACCATTAGCTACATCCTGCTTATTTCTTTCTATGGGATACCGCACGCACCAATGATATAGCCTCCAATACTTTCATGTAGTAATTATCATGTCGGGATTGAGCGGGATTACCGATATTCTGAAGATCTCCTAATTACCAGCTAATTTTCGGGAAACGAAAGTTAGGCCGTTTCGAATACAAGGTCTCCTAAATCCTCGTTCTTAACATTATCATTATTTCCCTTTGATCTAGTCAGATTCACTTGCGTTGATTTCACTTATTTTTCTCCTTCTTCGCCAATTCATATTTCTAGAATTTCAAATCAAAATAAATCAGTACCTTAGGCAGGAAAACTTCTATTACCTTTGTCCTTCATGACCGGAATCTAATGAAAGAAAAATTGCCAATAAGTCACTATCCTGATTTTTCAATCCATAATTCATGCTAAGTCAATTGGGCTCAAAAAATATAATGTAGGAGGTATAGATGTGCGTTCCGATACTTATTCTAAATTAAACGAGATTAATAATTTTAAAAGAGGATTTTCAACCAATCTATATCCGGAACTTGTTTATTTAGCAACATTGAAACCTGTCAATGATTGACCAAACATTCGAAATCCTTAAAATCAACTTACATTTTGATTAATTTTACTGAATACCGATCTCAAAAAACGAGTCAATAGAGCCCTTTAGGTAGATTAACATTGATCCTTACTATTTTAAGAAAGAAAAGCATATTCGAATCGGATGGCAACACTTTCTCTAAAACTATAAATCTTTCATAGAAAATGGATTCCAGGCAACAAAAATCAAATGAAGAATATACACGCTTAGCATTGAAAAATGAAAATTTATGCGAAATAGCGGGACGATATGCTTTTGATGAAGGGAAGGAAATAGATATATGGATGGATATAAAACAAAAATTAGATCTTAAAAAAGATCAAACCATTTTAGATATTGGATGTGGTTATGGACACCTGACAAAAGAACTAATAGAATATTCAATGATAAACAGTTGCCATTTAACGTTGTTAGATATACCTGCTGTAGTAGATGCAATAATTAGTAATTTTTTAAATGGAATTGTACCTGACAATATTAGCTTTATTAAGGGTAACTTTCCGTCAGTAATAGGAACGGATATCAAAAACAAAAAATTTGACCGGATACTTACTTATTCGGTTGTTCATTGCACCTCTAAGCCATCTGAATTTATTTTTTCCGCTGTGCCACTGCTTAAACCATTCGGAAAATTTCTGATCGGTGATCTGCCTAATGTAAACAAAAAAGCAAGGTTTATTATGTCTGATTTTGGTGCACAATTTGATGCCAATTACAAAAATATAACTGTTCAGGAATTGCCCAAGTATAAGGATGTAACTGATTTTATCCGCCAGAACAGGAAGATGTCCAACCTGAAAATTAATGACAAACTGATCTTGAGTCTGATGAAAAAATGTCGTGAAACTGGGCATGAAGTATTTGTCTTGCCACAACCTGTGCAATTACCATTTTCCTTTACCAGAGAGGATGTCTTAATAACAAATATGAATGACTGATTATCAATGGCCATCCAATCATTGCCTACCATCCTCCTTTAAGAGTGCAATGACGACTTCTCTCAGAAAACAGGATTTAACAACAAAAAAAATAGAATCCTTTTTTGAAGACGAATTCAATGTTAATGTTGTACTTGTTCCATCCGGCAGGGCGGCAATATCTCTCCTTTTAAAACATCACAAGATAGGTAGGTCGCACAGTTGTTATTCACCTCCATTTTCATCCTTTTGTGTATGGGAAGCGATTGGAAGACATTGTAACCCGACAATTCAATTTAACGAAAAAGTAGACGTTGCCCTCGCGGTTCATAAATGGGCTGAAGTTTATAAACTTCCTAAAAAATCCAAAGCTCTTGTTATTGAAGATTCTGTTGATTCTATTTTTAAAGATTCCTCCTCCTTATTTCCGAATAACGGTCAATATGAATTAATTTCTCTTCCCAAAACAATAGGCACCTACTCCGGAGGTCTTATTCTTATCCGAAATAAACAATTGACAACCACATTGAGAGAGGGACTTAAAGGAAATATCGAATTAGGTATTTATCAATCCCGTTTAAAGTATTTGTCTGCAAAAAAACTCAATGCGAAATACTCTGATTGGAGCTTAATGGAGCATTTGAATACTTCTATTGATGAAAATGGTTTGAATAACATTTCAACCAATTTGAAGAATTATACCCTAAACAGAAGCCTAATTCTCGAAAGGATAGAAAGACTTTCTGGTGTAAATCACCTTTTAAATAAAATCGCAAACACTTCTTTGAAAAAGGGACGTTGTCCGTCTGTATTAACGATACCAATGAAATTCATCCAGAAACAAGCTGTGACCACTGATTTTATGATTCGCAATAAGAGTAGCCATTTCAGGTTTGAAAACCTGGAGTTCTCTCCTCATCTGCTTCTCCCTCTTCATTTAGGTATTTCTAACAGGCGATTCAATCTTTATTTGAATCAACTTCAAAAGATAATGTTAGGTTAAACATCAGAATTATCAATATTTAATATAGAAAGCTGACTAAAGAAATTTATTAAAAAGGAGCTGGATGGTCGAATTTCAAAAAAGATTCTCGCTCTCATTCTCGCTCTGACTTCACCCAGCCCAGCCTTCCCTATCCAAGCTCCTGTATTGAATAGCTTCTCCCAGATGATCATTCTCAATGCGTTCGGCCCCTGCAAGGTCGGCAATTGTTCTCGCTACTTTCAGGATTCTGTCATAGGCTCTGGCAGAAAGACCCAGACGCTCCATAGAAGTTTTCATGAGTTGCTGCCCTTCCTCATTTAGTTTGCACACGGCTTGCAGTTCACGGGTAGCAATCTGGGCATTACAGTGCACTCCATCTGATTTTGAATAGCGTTTATCCTGAACTTCCCTTGCTTTAATCACCCTTGCCCTTACGGCTTCACTTCCTTCTGCAGCATTTTCTCCTGAAAGCTCACGAAAAGAAACCGGAGTCACTTCCACATGAATATCAATACGATCGAGCAATGGACCTGAAATACGACTGAGGTATTTTTGGACAATGCCTGGACCACAAACACAATTCTTTTCAGGGTGATTATAAAATCCGCAGGGACATGGATTCATCGATGCTACCAGCATAAAACTGGCCGGATATTCCACCGAAAAACGTGCCCTGGAAATATGTATGACTCTTTCCTCCAGCGGCTGTCGCATGACTTCAAGGACAGTTCTCTTAAATTCAGGCAACTCATCCAGAAACAAAACCCCATTATGAGCCAGGGATATTTCGCCCGGCTGGGGTACTCCTCCTCCACCTACGAGAGCTACATCTGTGATCTTATTACGGGGGTGCCGAATATCAACTAATTGAAAAACAGAAAGATAGCTTTCCCATACAACTCTTAAGTTACATACCATACAGACTTAAAGTTCCGGTTCAGAGGGGACGGGGTTGCTCAAATCCAGGTAGTCTCCGCTCGGATGTTTTCAGTTCTGTTCCTTATAGTTTCCTTGTAATTATTCGTTTTTTTATGTTACCTTTCATTTAACAAATCCCCATTTTTATGTTAGCAGGTGTCCTATTAAAAGGCTATAAGGTCTATAAGAATGTCAAATTCATTCCTCTTTTTGAAACAGAGAATGAAAACATGAAATTGTTTATTGGTCCAAACGGAGCTGGTAAGAGTTCGATATTGGAGGCATTAAACGCCTTTTTTAACGCCAGCAAATGGATTCAGAATACAAAAGCCCCGGATTCATACGTTGCCCCTATTTTTCTTATCGAAAAAACTAAGATCGCAACCTTTTCAGACAAAACGAAGGAACACATAATTGCCATTAGCAATTTTTTATGGTCCATCAACAAGGATGACCAAAAGACCTCTTTCAATTTCATCCCTGATTTTTTCAATTTTAAGGATCGTCTAAAATCAAAATATCAGGATAACTACTATTTGCTTCTTATAAGTCAAACACAAATAAAGCGCGATATTTCCTTTGCTACGTTCGATCAAATAATAAAAGACCAAATTCTAAAATTAGAATACACTGCCGATGGGGAGAAACTACTGCAAAAGGAACAATTAGCTTTAAATAAAATATTTACAGAGTTAAAGGATATTTTCACATATATCTATATCCCAACAGAAACAAACATTTCTGAATTTCTCAGACTTGAATCAAGAAACATGCAGGAGTTAATTGATAAAAAAATTATCAATGACATAGATTCTATTTTAACGACAAAGAAAATTCCTGACGGAGATAATGGCGAATTGAAAAATATTCTTGATACAATAAATGCTAACCTAAAGCCATACGTTGACGAAGTAGAAAAAACCATACAACAAATTGACAGTGGCTATAAGTTCCAGGCTGAAGGCGGCGCTACACTCACGACTAAAGATATTAGTGCCCAAATAATTAATGCATACTATACCAAAAGAAAATTAAAAATAAATGGCAAGTCAATTGCCGACTTAAGTTCAGGGGAAAGGAAAAAAGCCCTCATTGATATAATCTATTCGTTTCTAATTCAAAGAGAAAGCAAAGAAAAGGAAATTATCCTAGCGATTGACGAGCCTGAAGCCTCACTGGACATGTCAGTAAGATATGCTCAATTTGAGAGAATTGAAGAGTTAGCTAAAAACCATCAAATACTCATTGCAACTCATTGGTATGGGTCATTGCCAATTTTGCAAAACGGGATCATACATCATTTTGAGCCCGTTGAGGACAACATGCCAAATATTCGAATATACACATCAAGAAACTATTTTGAAGACAGGAAAAACGACCCCAATGACATTTACTTCAAGAGTTTTTCTGATTTGGCTTTATCAATTCTCTCTTCATTAAGGAGTAGAGAAATTAACTGGCTGATCGTTGAAGGGCCAGAAGATAAAAATTATTTAGAGTATTACTTAAAAGATGACATTCCAAATCTACGAATCCTCCCTGTAGGCGGTTGCTGTTCTGTAAAGGTTTTATATCAGCATTTGTCAATTTCCCTTTCCATGAAACAAAATCTTGAATCCATTAAAGGTAGGGTATACTGCTTAGTTGATACCGATAACCAGTTATTGGATATTGAAAATAGCGGAAGCAAAAAAGATAAACTTATCATTAGAAGATTACAATGCCAAAGTAGTAATGGACACAAAGAAGTGAAACTGGTTCAGATAAATTCTCAATTTGTTAGTCCAACAGAAATAGAGGAGGTTTTAAACCCTTCTCAGTTTTACAAAGCAGTTGATAGCGTAATTAAACAAATAGATAACGTAGAGACAAAAACTGCATTTTCGTTTTTTCGTTTCAACGAACAAGCACAACAGAGTTTCATAAAAAACGATTTGAGCATTTTAATACCAACTCCAGGCGAAGGCAGAAACGCAATGGAAGATAAGTGTTTGATTGCTGAGTTTGTAGATAAAAACAAATTCTCAATTTCAAAGGAGTATTGTAGCTATGAAAAAGCAGAAACGCCTTTATGGACAAAGGAGATCGTCAATTTTTTTGAGGCGAACAAGCCTAAAGATAAATTAGATCCCGTCGAGAATGCCATAATAGAAGGGCAGATTGAAGAACTTTTATCTACTGAAGTGCAGAATAACTTACCAAAAACAGATGCTCCTAATGCTACGGTTGAAAAAATTAACGAATCGCTGACAGAACCCAACCTTGCTGCCGATCCTAAAACAATTAGCCCTCTTACATAAAAGAAAAAGGAGCGCCATTCAGGACGCTCCTAGTTCAATCACGGCAATTATTTTGGCTATTTTATTGTCATGCCTAACTTACGTGCAATGGCGATAATAGGCTTGATCTCATTGACAGAGATTTGAGAAGTAACGACTATTACCTTCTTATCCTTTAATGTGATCTGGGAGTCGGCATCCATGAAATACCTGTCGCGCCCACTGGCAACAGATTTCTTTTTCGCTTCAGCCAAAGGTTGAACGACACAATAGTTCTTTACAATTTCATCGGGGAAGATCTCCCGAACCTTCGCAAGAGTGGCACTTTTATTTTTCCCTACAAATGCCTTTACAATTGCAACTGCCAATCGTCCTTTAGAAAGGGGCTCCGTTTTACCTCCTGAATGTGTCAAAGTATATTTGGTGAAATCCCTTTTACCTGTTGGTGTCGTAGTTTTTTTCACCGGTTCTTCAACAGAAGTAGTTTCGTCTCCGGATTTCTCAGCTGAGGCGGCTTGCGAATAAAGCATTACTCCATCTTCTTCAAGCAAAACCACCAGACCTTTCCTGACGAGTTGCTTCAGCAGTTTTTCTACCCCATAAATTGGCTTCATGTTTAATTCCTTTGCCACCGTCCTGGCATCTGTCTTCGGATGATCTGAGATATACTCAAGCACCTTTTCATCGGCTTTCGCCTTTTCATTTGTTTTCATGTTTGGTTGTTTGGTTAATTGTTGCCTTTAAACCACCTATCCATAGGGGTTAAGCTAAATTAGACCGTATAGATGACAGAAGACAATTTCCATTAAAACCTATAACATAGGTTTCCAATAGAATAGGTAAAAAAGACCCAAAAGAGGGGTTAGATTCAAGTAAATATGAATGGAATCCAAAATTCACTCATTTTCAGTGAAAGAATAGAAAGCGTCCTCTGTAACTATTATATGATCCAGCACTTTTATTTCGAGGATTTCGCCGGCCTGAAATAATTTTGCCGTAAGTTTTTTATCTGCCTCAGAGGGCTTGCAGTTGCCGGAAGGATGATTATGTGCTATAATAAGGTTTACTGCTCCGTGAAGTATTGCAAATCGGAAAATCTCCCTCGGTTCTGCGACCGTCCCCCGAACACTTCCCATGGAAACGAGGTCTATGTATTTAACCCGTCCTGCAGTATTCAATGCAATTGCAAAGAGAAACTCTTTTTCTCTGTCAAACAGGTGCTTCCCGGCAAGAATCTTATTGATCATTTTTCGAACATCTTCCGGCCCTTTGATGAAGGCACTTCCGTATTTAGATAAATCTATGAGCATAATACCTGCTTTATGGCCAAATTAAACTACTAAACTCAATGGAGAATATTATTATCTGGTTGAAAGCGCCTGACAAATGCCGCAATTCATTAATATTTCTACATATCTTTGGATAAATACCCATTTTAGGGATTTGGAAAATTTAATTTGGTATGAAGTACACTCATGTTGAAGATATTGGATCTGGAGGATTTGGAATTGTAGATCAAGTAATTTCAGAAACAGGTGAGATTTTTGCAAGAAAAACGTTTTCGCTTCAAAATCAACCCCATAGACTCCCCCCCGAGCTGGTTACCAATGTAAAAGCAAGATTTAGGCGGGAGGCAATTTTTCAAAGCGATATAAAGCATAAAAATATTGTTCCAGTTCTAGACCATGATTTAAAAACAGATCCTCCATTTTTTATAATGCCCCAGGCGATATGCTCTTTAGAAGCTGACCTTAAAGTTGACAAAACGATTGGAGGCAATTATTTGACAGTAATCATGGATATTATTGCTGGTCTTGAAGCAATCCATCGGTTACGGGTCTTTCACAGGGATCTTAAACCCGGCAATGTTCTTAAGTATCCTGAACCTGAGGATTCAACTAAGTTTTATTACTCAATTACAGATTTCGGATTAATGTCTCAAAGGGAGGCAGGTGTTACGACGCTCACAAATACAGACATGCAAAAAGGGTCGGATTTTTATACTGCCCCGGAAATTGCAAACGGATTGAAAAAAGCGTCTCCACAGTCTGACATATATTCTTTAGGATGCATATTGCACGATATGGTTTCTGGTTCAGCCTCCCGAGTTCCATTTCAAGAAATTAACGAACGGGGGCCATTTGGCTCAATTATTCATAAGTGCACGAAACTTGATCCGAATAAAAGGTTCAAGTCTGTTAACTCTTTGAGAGATGCAATAATTTCAGAAGGTGACATTCTAATAAAGTCCGCTGGCGCGAAGGAATTAGCTAAAATATTGGAAGACCCCAATCCTCTTTCAAAAGAGTCCTGGGAATCCTTACTAACATATATTGAGGAAAACAAAAATGAAGATGATTGTTTAGAACTCTTGAGAAAGCTTTCCAGTGATCAAATAACTTCCCTTTGTATTGACTTTCCTCTTCTCGCACCTCAGTTGGGGACATTGTTTTCAGAGTGGACAGGCAACAGTTCTTTCCCCTTTTCAAACACGGATGGTTTGGCGAGTCGGCTTGAAATTTTCATATCTCATTGTCAGATTGAAACTAAAGTCGAATGTCTTATGGCAATGTTATATCTTGGGACTTCTCACAATCGTTTTTATGTTGAGGACAAATTCACCTCTCATACGAAGCCTAATATGGATGCGGATTATGCTAAAAGACTGGCATTGGAATTTCGAGTGGAAGAAGATCGAGTATGTCATGCCATCCACCATTTAGAAAAATCTATTAATTTTAACAGAAATAATTTCCATCCAGAGCTTGTTTCTGCGCTAAAGCAAATTTGTTAATGATTTTTGACATTGATAGTTTTTCGGATAAAGGGCCAAGAAGTGAAAATCAAGATGCCTTAGGGTTTGACAATTTTCTCAAGGGCAGTGTCTTTAAAGCCTGTATCGCTGATGGTGTAGGAGGTGGAAGATGCGGAGCGATGGCATCAAGTTATGCAGTAGAAAGATTTATCACACTATCTAGTTCACAAGTAGAAAATAAAAGGCAAGTTCTTTTAGAAATTAATGATTTTCTTTCAAACCAGTCAATCTCAAATCCCGACTGCAAAGGCATAGCGACGACTCTTACTGGTTTTTTGGTCGATAGTAATTATATTTTAAGAGGGATTCATGTTGGAGATAGCCGCCTCTGTATTCTAAGGGGTAATGGATTAAAACAATTATCTGAAGATCACACTGAGGTAAAAAGGTTACTTAGAAAAGGTTTAATAAGCAAAGAGGGGGCTGAGAAATACCCGAGAAAGAATATTCTCGAAAGCGCTTTGGGAATGCCCACTTCAAGGGTGACCATACAAGAATTTGAATTTCAAGTTAATCCCAGGGACAGGATAATATTGACAACAGACGGACTTCATAATAAAATATCTACCATAGAAATGCGTGATCTTTCCATTACATCAATAACTTCAAAGGAATTTTGCTCCAAAGTTCAGCTTCTCATGAAAACGAAAGCAATTGATGACAATTTCTCTTTGGTAGCAGTAACAATCCCTTGATTTCTTTCAAATTTCACACTTTAATGAAGTATGAATCTCCCTAGAGGGAATTTCGTTCCGCGTATAAAATCAGGCGAAAGAAAAAAATGATCGTTTCTTCACCCATACCAAATCCAACAACAGGAAAAAATATCTGACCATTATTTTAAAAAATAAACAAGCTAAAAAGGTCTCCTCTGGCTCATTTCAGGTCATTTCTAATGTACGATATGTAGAATTGGCCGAAAGCTCATCTGAAATCATCCTGGCATGGCAGAAATATCAACCGAAATTTAATTTACTCCTCGCCTTTCGATTTGGCCTTCCCAGCACCCCAATAGATATTTTCCATTCCCATTCTCGGCCTACTTTCACTGTCATAACCAAAACAGTTAATAGTTATGGATACCGAACATTTGATCAAAATATTCTACAACAAGAATCAATCAGTAACCAAACAAATTTCAAAATCCGGTTCTCGCAGTCCGGAAAAACCAAAATTGCTGTTGAATTACCTTGAACAGAAGAATTTGCTTCGCCATTTTGAAATCAACAGCGACTTTTTTCCATTTGAGAAGAATAATTTCCTGATTGCCCATACAGAGGAGTATGTAAATGCAGTTTTTGAAGGCAAATCTCCTCTTTGTACATCAAATTGTCTTCCTTGGAGTCCGGAACTTGTCCAATCCGTATGCTGGACCAATTCAAGTCTCTACCATGCCATCCGGCATTCCGTGAAAAATCCTGAAACAATCTGCTTTTCTCCGACAAGCGGCTTTCATCATGCGACACCCGGACAAGGTTCCGGTTTTTGCACATTTTCCGGTCAGGTCATTGCCTCTGTTAAGATTTTCCGGGAATTGGGACTCCGAGGCGCGTGGTTAGATCTTGATGGACATTATGGCAACAGTATCGAAGACAGCCGGGAATTCGTAAGGGATTTAAACAAGGCGGTTCCTCCCGGTTTTAACATGAATCCCGAAGGTAAACATGGTGAGTATATTGAAGATTTGGAATTCCTTTTGAGAAAACTCTCCATTGCTATTGATCGAAATGAGATAGATTATCTGGTTTGGTGTCATGGTGCTGACAGTCATTGCGAAGATGATCTTGGTTACCAATGCAATACAGAAGAATGGGTAACCTGCTCCAAAATATTCTATGAATGGCTCAAAGAGTTAAACCGGTATCGGCAGAAACCCTTTCCTGTTACTCTTAGTCTCTTTGGAGGATACCGGAAAGACGACTACACCTCTGTATTATCACTTCACAGTGCCGATCTTGTTATATGCCTCAATACACTCTGTGGAACACAGATCCAATACCAAACAGAAGTAAAATCAAAAGGACCTCAATATTGTATCAGATGAACACACCACTCCCCGAATGGTCAAAATTGCCCGAACAACAGAAAGTAGATCTTTTAAATAAGCTGGTTAAAAGAGAACTTATGTCAGAACTGAAACTCCTCCTGCTCTTTATTCAGCTTATGGAGCAGCATGCAAAGAATAATAAGCTTCAACATTTTGAGAAGTCGGAAGAACTTATGTGCAGTAAACTTCTGGATATGGCTAAGAAGATGAAAACCGTTGTTCTTCTCACAAATCAGTCATGAGGGTTTGGAATATATAAAACAAAACTCTTTCCCATGAAAACCAAAGCACATACTCCTTCTGATATTACACTTCCTTTTACGGCTATTTCCTTACCAAAGGCATCCTTTTGCGCTATCTCCGGCAGACCCGGCATGGGCGTTACCTCTTATTTAAAAGAAATAATCCAGCAAAACCCATATAAGTGTCTTGCCTTCTTTCCTTGTCAAATCGAAGATTCCTCTTTCTTTTCTGAAAACCCTATGGTGCATTTTGAATATCAACAACTATGGGATATGGAAACTCTTAAGCACGGCCTCGCTCTTACAATAGAAAGGAAACAACCTGATTACATCATTATAGACGGCATTGAACGTCTGGTTAGTCTTTCCTCAGGAAAGGATTGGAAGAAACAGGCTCTTGAAGTGCTACAGACTGTCCATTGGATGTGTAAAGAGCATGACGTCACTCTTATTATCTCAGCTCATCTCTATTCCTCTGTTGATGAGCGAGGTGGGGGCCGTTATCCGGAATTGCAAGATCTAAAGAATCCTTTCCTTGAAATCTTCCCTGATGTCGTGCTTGGAATATACCAGGCTTCTGTTTATAGCATCACTACCGATGTTTCGGGAAATGATCCTGGTGATCTTGCCAAACTGTTTGCACTCAAAAATTCATTTGGTCCGCTACGGGTTTATGATTGCCGGGTTGATGATGAATATGCTCCGTTCCTCTCTAAAATAAAATGAGTTATGCGCTATGATATAAGCAGACAGAAAAAGAAGAAGCTCAGCCGCAAAGCTGAGCTTCAAACTGAAATGACTGCTCTTAGTTATCTTCTTGAATCCCTTGTTGAACAAGAGAAGTATGAGGTCGCTTGTATAGCCCGCGACAGGATTGTTGTGATAACAAATGAACTGTCAGGCCCAGATGAATTTATCTAAGGGATAAATCTTTGTTTTCGGGTAACCGATCCATTTCTTCTTCTGCCTTTAATTTTTTGATGTATTCTTCGTATTCGATTTCAGCTAATTGACCAAAGAAAATACGAATCTTTTCAAGTTGTTCATCGGAATAACATTTCCCGTTTTTGTTCAATAGTTTCCTAATTCGTTCCAGGCTCAGCATAACTTCACTGCTTTACCATCTTGGAACTCACTCTTCCATTAAGAACTACAAAATAGATTCCTTTTGCAAGATTTGAACCAATATTGCTTGATCCTTTCTCGATTTTTGCTGAATAAACAACCCTACCCATCGCATCCGTAATGCTGAGATTTGACGGTGCTTCGACCTGGACGGTAAAGTCATTGGAGAATGGGTTAGGATATATTTTATCCAGCGAGAGGAATGTACCACTTGCACGAATCCCTGTAACACCAACTATGGAGTCGTTGAACATCGCAGCATTGGTGGTATTTGTAACTCCATTTACCGATGAAAACGCACCACCGAGGTACAATCGGTTATTGTACACTTCCATAGCTGAAAAAGAAGATGACCCTGATGGAACAGTTCCCACGACAGTTGGTGTGTTAGTGCCATCCGTGGAAAAAATAGTGTCACAATAAGCAATATAAAGCTTGTTATGGTATGCTTTAATTGCGTTTGGAGCACAAGACGTGCTTGTAAATCCAGGAATTATCACCCAGGCTGCCCCATTCCACTTTGCTAAAGAGCCGTTGCTAAAGAATCCACCAACGTAAAGTTCATTATTGTAGAACTCCATACAACTCACCCCCATCGTGCCAGCGAAGCCCAAGGTATTTGTGAACGGAACAGTAGCTGTGGACCCAGAGATCATTGCCACAGGATAACCTGCAACCGAATTGAACGTGATCTTTCCTCCTACATACAAATTACCATTGGATTGGATCATACAACTAAATTGGCTTCCCGTTGAGAACTGGACATCGGCGTTTACATGAGTTGTTCCATCATACTTTTGAAATTTTGCCGCATTATAGCAGAGATATAAATTGGAGCCATAAACTTGCAAGCAATTGATTGAAGTCGTTCCGGAAATTGACGGATTTGTTAATGGGTTTATCCATGAAGCTCCATTCCAGGTCCAGAGCTTTTTATCCGTCCCGACATAATAAGATCCGTTGAATTCAGCCGCACAATTCACTGAAATTGGCCCGGAAGGCAGTGGACTAATTACTGTGTCAAATGCAGAACCGTTCCAATTCCAAATTGTGTCTTGCGTTACTCCAGAAGTTCCCAATTGAAAAACGCCAATATCCAGTTTCCCATTGGAATGTTTATAAAACGATTCCAAAGACAGGGATGGGTGAGGCATTCCGGTACCCAAAGAAGACCAGGTTTGAGCGATCAGAAACGATGTCAAACTTGAAAACAGTAGAAATGCTGATATTGAAATGATTTTTCTCATGCGAATAGGGATTGGTTGATTGTGAATTTAATCAACTGTAAGTTCTGGAAAATATCGGTTGTAGGTGAGAAGTATTCTTTCCGTTCAAATCATTCATTTAGTTCAATTCAACCATAAAGTTCAAATTGACTTCCACTCACGTTTGTGGGCTATTTTTGGACATGCTGAGCGAATTAATCAAGAAAAGGATAATAGAGAAACTGGGACAGCCGATAAGGTATCCCAAGGACTGCAATGCTTTAGCCGAAGATATTTACACAAAATGTAAAAATCGTGTTAGCTCGTCAACCTTACGTAGATTACTGGGCTTCATAAAAGGGGACACATCACCCAGACAGCACTCTCTGGATTTGATCGCAAACTATTTAGGACACGAATCCTATGATGAGCTTTTGGAAACCTTGGCCCCACAATCAAAGGACACATCACCGAAAATCACTGAGCTTAATACAAAAAATCTTCGGAAAGGGGATAAATTTGAATTGGCTTACAAGCCGGATAAAAATGTAATAGTTCAGTATCTAGGAAAATCAGAATTTAAAGTCCTCTCTTCAAGAAATAGTCAATTGCTTCCTGATGATATATTTAAAGTGCATCAGGTGTCATTGCATCATCCTCTTTTTATTCTTCAAATAACTCGCAAAGGGGAACAAACAGGAAAGCTGGTTGAAGCAAAGGTGAGTGGAATCACAGACATTCGGAAAATTATCTGATTAGTACGAAAATATCAAACCGGATTCCTTCAATAAATCAACAAAATTCAGCGAATATCCCAATTCAGCCTCTTACCTGATACATTTATTAAGAATGGAATTCTTCTCATTTCACTCACTAAGTATTTTCCACTATCTTAGAAACGCGAAACACGTCATTCATACTATGGATTAAAAACTCACTTTACCATATTGGATTTTCAGAAAATAACCACTGAGCAAATGTTTGAAATCTGCAGCAATACAATTTTATGGACGGTTATTGGCGCAGTCTTAGGAGCAATACTGGGCGTATTTTTCACTAACCTATTCAATAAACGTTATAGTCGCATATTATTACAGGCTTGGATCTGGGAAAAATGTTTAGAAGATGGCATAACAAAAGATCCCAACTTAATGCTTAGCGTGCAGAACAACAGCAAGGTTACGATCCCTCTAATTAATGTCCATCTTATGGATTTTTCCGGACTCAATATTCGCCTGGAGAAAATGGAGAATGACTTATTAGAAATTAAATCTGGGCAAATTATTCCTTTCCGTTTAGCTGTGCTTCGAACCGCCAACAGCCTTACCTATGAAGCAACAGAAATACTTAAAGCAAAGCAAGACAACTTCGCCCTAAGAATATATCTTGACAAATCGAATAAAGATCCTGTACTTACAGATAGTAAATTAGCGCTAGAAATTTTCAATTCCATCAACGAACTGATCGAAAACAATTTTCAAAAGAAGACCTTACTCGATGATATGCCGCCTGAAATCAGGCAAAAGATATTAACGGAGCTTCAGGAATTTCAAAAAAAATGAATAACTGATTGAGCCATTTATTTAGATCAAATAAATTAAGTAGTTATCTCAAAATCGAATTATGACCTCATCATTCTTACACTTCATTGATAATAATACTCCATCCATAACAGGTCTATTGGCGACATTAGACATTTTGAAAAATCGGGTACCAGAGGAAGAACAGAAAAAGATTAGAGCTGCAAGGGTGTTTTTATTCTATTCTGAAGGCCCTGGGTGCATAACAAAATTTCGCTTCAAAGAAACAGAAGGGCAAATTAACAGGCTAATTGTAATTGATAAAACACTTACACGGGAGCTGCTAAAATTTGATCCGACCGAAATAGGAGCCGAAATTATGCACGAGATTGGCCATTATTTGAATAAGGAGCCAAAAGATCAAGGTGCTTCATGTGAATTCTTTGCAGATGACTATGCAAGACGCCTAGGCTTCTCTGCCTCATTAGGTAGCGGCTTGAAGAAATATATTTTACTAATTGAAAGGATGGAACAGCAGGGGATTTTGTTTTTTCGGGAGAAAGAAAAACAAGATAAAATATTGGAATTGCTAAGGGTACGCATTGAGAGAATTAAAACAAGTGCGCCACTCTTTACTGGAGCCCTGGATCTTGAGTAGTCAATTACAATCACCAAATTTATTTCCCCTTAGAATTGCCGTCCTTCCCTTTCGGAATCAAGGGGACTGATGAGGAGGTGTCGTCATAATCAACAGAAATAACAAGTAGCAATCCTTTCTCTGATTTTAAAAAATCATAAAGCGGAAAATATGGCTTTAATTCTTCATAATTTCCAATCCTATCAGTTAAATACTGAGCTAAATTCCAAACGGGAAGTATAAGTATCCCACCAATAATATTATCTTGCAAAATACCCATTGCAATTTTGTTCAATGCTCTATGGGAAGAGCTGATATTGCCAGTCTCCCATTCTACAGCGAAAATTCCTGCATCTGTATTTTTAATAGCATCAATTGGACCAGAACCGACTTCCTTCACCAAGGAAAGTCGTATCTCATCCTTCCAACCGTGATTTATCAAATGCTTTATGAATTTATTTTTAATAGGCTTAACTCCATTGCCCATCCTTTCTGGCCGAATGGAAAAAGTTTGCTCGTTTTCAGGCCAAGACACATGGCTAATAGCTGTTCTGATTTCACTAAGAATTGTTTTAAAAATCTCACTTTCGTGGAAATCTCCTCTTTTCAAAAGAAAGTTTTCGTGAACAATTTTCATACCGGTGAATTAGCAGGGAATTATTTTGAAACTATTTAAGCGGATTTTAAGTATATTTACCTCACTTCAATAACCGTTCAAAGATACTGGTAATCAACAATATTCCAAATGGGCACAGCACATTCTAGTAAATTCTTTCACGCATTAAATTTCAAGTATGATGGCAACGGGTCTATTAAAAAGCTCTCCGTAATTCTGCAAATTGACTCTAAACGTCTTCTTTATTACCATACAAATAACATTCTCCCATCCCCAGAAGATTTAGTGAAAATTGAAAAGGCCCTATCAATTTCTAAATTTGAATTAATGCTCTCAATGGGTATTTACGACAATTCATTAAAGTCCTTATTACAAAAAGAGGCCAAAAAGATTTCCAAAAATCTTAAAACACCTACACTAAAAAAGCCGAAAGCAATAGAACCTGTTTTTAGAACGAATTCGGGAAGATTATTTCAAGGTGATTGCATCGAGGTAATGAAAACACTTAAGGATGAATCTATTGATTTAATATTCGCTGATCCTCCATTTAATTTGAATAAAATATATCCATCTGGTATGGATGATAATTTGAGTGACTCTGAATACATACTTTGGTGCGAGGAATGGCTCACAGAATGCGTTAGGCTCTTAAAATATGGTGGTAGCATTTTCGTGTGGAACCTACCGGAATGGAACCTATACCTCGGAGAGTTCCTCAATCACAGATTAAAATTCAGGGATTTAATCGCGGCAGACATTAAGTTTTCCTTGCCTATTCAAAACAAATTATACCCATCTCATTATTCTCTTTTATACTATTGCAAAGGTGACAAACCGGCAACTTTTCATCCTGACAGACTTCCTATGGAGATTTGCAGAAAATGTTCGAATGAAACCAAAGATTACGGAGGGTATAAGGACAAAATGAATCCAAAAGGAATTAATTTGACTGATGTTTGGTACGACATCCCTCCTGTCAGACACACTAAATACAAAAAGAGACAAGGCGCAAATGAGCTTTCGGTAAAGTTGATGGATAGAATTATTGAAATGTCTTCCGAAGAAGGCGATACAATCTTGGACCCATTTGGAGGTTCAGGAACAACTTACGTGGTTTCAGAAATGAAAAAAAGGAAGTGGATTGGCATTGAACTTGATTCTTGCAAAATAATAATTGATCGATTCAAAGAGATCAATGAAGAGAGGGAATACTTAAAAACGATAAGAGAGAACTATAACATTCTATTCCCTCCAAAAATCGCCATGAAAAGAAAGGCCTTGGGAATTTGGACTACCGACACTTTCAAGGAAAAGAAAAAAAGTGTTTAAAAATTCACATCTTAAGCGGAATTTACTCTACATCTGCACCTCTTTATAACTAGATTAACGAGGAACATTTTCTGACAAGAATAAAACCATCCTACCTCTTCAATGATTACCTTATATTCACAACCTTAAGAAGGTGATATGTCAGAGCTACTCAAATCCTATATTGATGAAATTGATGGGTCAGATTTCGATACCGAAAATTCACAAAACGAAATTAGAGTCTTATTGGATGCTTATGCATCCAAAATGGTGGTTCATCAGGACATACAGGGCCCCAAATTTCTTCAACTAGAAAGCGATATTCATAATATTACAAAATCAATTAATGATGGATTAATTCCATTATTTGAACAGAAGAGAATTCTGGAAGACGGAAGGACGATCCGAATAATGCAGCCGGATTTTAGTCTCTATGGAAAAATTGAATATGACTATTTTGAGAAAAGATACAATGAATCACTAAACATCTTTCTAAAGGTTGAGTATGGCCTTTTGCTATTTCTCAGCAATCGTTTACAGCATAATAATAAAAGGCTTGAACTTTGTGCTCACCTGATTAATCTTATAAAGCGTTATAAAGCAAAGCTGCTAGACCCCAATTCTACATGGGCTACTCACTCACATATATTTCACCAAAGACTACTGGACGTTTTTTTAATTATGGTTCGGTCCGGCGATTCTATGCAATCGGAGCTAGATTCCTTTGTTAAATTAATCGAATCTTGGTTCATAGATTGGCCTTTAAACAATGAGTCATTCATTTTTCTATGCCAGTTCACTGCTCTGAATTTCGTTGATTGCAAAAAACAAGTGCAACAATCCATAAACTCAACAAATATTCTTAAAAAGTTTGATGAAGCGATTGCCTTTTTTTTGACCCAAGACATGAGGTCAGCAATACTTACTTCAGAAAAAGCTCTATTTTTTTGTGCCTCGTATAAACCGAATGACAAATCGAAATACTCTCTTAAGTTGGCCGAATTTTATGAAGGGCAAGGAGATCTACTTTCTCAAGGAGAAAACCCCTTCTCATCAATAAAAGATTATGAAGAAGCGCTTAAATACTACAATTCAGCGAAAAATAGCGTTGGGATAGAAAGGGTCAGTAAAAAATTCGAAGTAGACAAAGCTAAATTTAAACCGGCCACTATTAGTGTTCAAACTGATGAAAATGAATCCAGAGCAATAACCGATCTGATCAAACAGGTCATTGACTCAGGCTCTTCTGAACTAATTATTCGCTTTCTATGTGGTTATAATATCATTAAAAGTGGAACTGCATTAATTGCAGAGGCCCAAAAAGCAGCCAACAGTAATTCCTTATTGAACTTTGCAAGACTGCAGAGTATGGACAAATACGGAAACACGATAAGAATTTACTCGACTGAAGAAGAACGAGAATTTTTTCATTTATCCCGCATTTTGGGAACGTCACATCAAATTGGGCTCCAAATCACTTTCCAAATCTTAATACATTCATTACACAAAGGCACAATATCCTATTCCACCATTAAGAGTAAATTAGAAAATAGCTGGCTCAATGAACCTCTGGAATGGCTAAGAAACGGGGAACCCCATTCGACCGTGCTTTTAAATGCTGTTTTACCGGGCTTGGATAATTTATTTTTCGAGCTGGGGCAATGGGCTAAAGACAGCAGTTATAAGCCAAATTTCATTCTTTGCTCTGATAGTATGGCCACCAAAGTAGAAATGATTTTAAGATATATGTGCAAAACGGTTGGAATTCCAACATTCAGATATGATGAGCAACGCGGTGTAATTTTGACAGATGAAAAGCCTTTAGGCAAACTTTTAGAGAGCTTGGAGAATATTTTATTGGTTGATGATGTTCTTATTATTAAGCACCTAATAAATGAGAAGGGCGGATTAAATATAAGAAATCATATCGCACATGGACTCATGGATGCCGACGAGTATTCCACAACGATTCCGCTTACCCTGCTATCAATAATTCTAAGGTTAAGCGAATATCGGCTCACAAATAAACATGCCTAGCTTAGGCTAAAATAGGAATTCTCAATCCTATCCTTCACAGCTTTAAGCTCAAATGAAAGCTTGTCAATGTCAGCAAAGGACTTTCTCAATGTTTTCAGTTCTTCCTTTGGCAAAGCCGTATCAAGTTTGTTCAATTGTTCATTCATGTCTAAAAAATATTTGCTCAAGTATGAATTCGCATATTCAAGCATTTGCGTGAAATTGTCATCCAGCAGCCCAGCATACTGAGTTTTAATCAAATCAAAGGTTTCATTACACTCCGATTTGCAACTAACCATGATTTTATTTATAGCCCTATCCCGACGCTCCTTTTTTGTAAGAAACCAACTCATAATAAACCCTCCTATACCAGTAAGCAACGCTAATGGAGGAGCTATTAAAAGCCCTAGAATTCCCGTGAATATTCCCATACCAACTGAGCTTGATGCATCCCCTAAATTTTTGAACTCTAATCTTTCAAGATTTGATAAATCAACAGATCTTGAAGAATGGTTATTGGAAATTGCATCTTGAACAGCCCTAATATTCTCGAGTAACCAAGAATCTATTCGCAGCTTCAGGTTAGTCAATTGCGCTAAATAATCAATATTTGTACTATTAATCGCTTGATTTACATTGTAACGCAACAATTTTTTTACTTCTGTGCTTGTAGGAAGATCTTTATCCTCATGAATGCTCTCTAAGTAACTTAATAATTGATCATAAATATTATTTTTTCGGGACTCCACTAGGGCATGAACAGTCCGGACAATGTTTTTTTTCTCACCGCCGATCTCTTTACCAAATTGCGGGATCTTTTCTCCAATTTTTATAACTAGACCCTCAATTTCATTTCTTCGGTCGTTGTCAATTAGGCGAACATTTATTAAGGATTTAAAGTTGTTTACTATATTCCCTGTTTCAATAATAACTTCATTCATCTTAACAAGACCCACTTTGTTTTCTTTCAACAAATATTCCCAAACTTCCTTCTCCAAATCAAGAACACAGTCGGCTCCTTCTTTGCCTCCTCCCTTCTTTTTTTTTGCGCTTAAGTAAAATATTCTTTGGTTAATTTTTGTAAACAAACCGAATCTCTTTAATTCTTCTTCAATTCTAGTTTTCAACAATGCTAATTGACCTGGGTGCAAATCATCTACTTTGTTTAATACTAAAAACACTTTATCTAATTTACTCCCGAGATCACTCAATGCCGATCTAAAATCACTTCTAAAAATAAAACCATGGTTTCTAAACGGAGAAGCGTCGATCATATAAACAACCGCATTTGATTGCATCGCTGTCATCCATGTAAGAGATCTGATGTCATCATTAGGGTCATCTAATCCCGGAATATCGTATAATGCAACACCGCGCTCCAATGTTTTATTGTGAAGAAATACCGAAACAAGTTTAACATCCTTTGTATTGTCTCGATTTTCCTGCTGTGAAGCATATCTTCGAATATTCTTCTCTGACAGTTTATCAGTTATTGTAGAGCCATCATTTTTAAATATATGAACTCGTTCTTCTCTTCCCGGTAGAAAATTGATTGGCACCCCAGTTGTTTGAAACATATCAACGGGTGAAATATCATATTCAAGAAGAGAATTGATCAGGGTGCTCTTACCCACTCTTGACGGACCTGTAATCGCAATTCTATAAATGGCCTGTTCGGATAGGTCTTTTAGATTCTTTAATGATTCAGCAATAAACGGGAATTTATACCGAGATGCGATCTCTTCTAAGTCATTAATCTTGCTAACCGTATCTGTTTTTAAAGCAAAATAATTTCCGGGTATAATTATTTTCTTTATGGGCACCTTCCAATTAAATACAAATTCCTCAATTCCTTCAGAGCTATTACTGTTAAATACTAAAGATGTCTCAACAGGAACACCAATGCTCGCCTTAAGTGCCCAACCAGGGGACTTCTTATCAAAGTAATTAATCAATTCGTTGTTATTGTTCATCCATCTAAAAAACAGTTTTTGGCTCGAAATATGGTACACGGCAAGCATGACGGGCAAATTCGAGTTATACCAATAATTTATTTTTTCGACATCCACGGGATAAAGAAATTTACTTTTCGATATATCAATGGTATTCGTTGCTTTTAATTGAACCAAGAATCTTTTGGATGTTGGATGTGAGTTCTGAGTATCTCCAATTAATTTGTGAATTTCCACAGTTGCGTCAATACCATAATCTCTCTGCTCCCAAGAACATACTACCCACGGGTCGATTAAAGCTTCTATTGCTCTTCTCGATATGTCCTCCTTTCTTTGGGCCGAAGTCCGAATCGGTAGTTTCTGTTTTTTCATATCCTAGGATAAAGCCTGTTTAAACGTTTAAACCCAATCTGAGCCTCTCAAGGTTTCTATAACCTTGAATTACTGATTAAAGTTTTGATGTTTTATCGATGTAGTTGAAAATAGCTATGAAATTATAACTAAAGGTAGTAAAGAGTTTGGTAGAAAATAATTATCTTAGAGCATACCCAATATGCTGGATGGGCCTATCGAAAGTATGTCTTAATAATAATTTACATCAAATCAAACATGGATTTTTTCAAAGACGCCGAAATCACTTTCTTAGGCCAATGGGGTAACGTAGTTTACGACCGTACCAATAAAACACATCGTGTTGCTTCAAAGAAAATATCCCAAAATCTGTGGGGGCCTTCAAGGGAATGGGCGGACCTATTGATGAAACAAGTCCCTTCGCTGAAACGAAAAGGAAAGGCAGATTGGAAAGAAAGTGCTGGGAAAAGTGTATTTCGCTTTAAGCATTATACTTGGTATCGTTTATATCCTGATGAATATTATCACCCCGATTTCTTTTTCACAATTGGAGTTGATGGCAAAAAACATGCTTTAATTATTAAAATTGATTACCAAAGAGAGAAACCAAAGCTGTTAAATGAATCGCAAATTCTTTACTTAAAGCAAACTATTATTCAAAATAACGGCAGCCCTTTTTGGACCGCTGTACCGATCCAAAATTATAACGAGTATACGTGGGAGGCTTTAACTAAATTCTCAGTGGACTTTGTAAACAAAAGCCTCCCAGTGTTTATTGATTTATTTCGCAATTTACAAAGTCTATCCGTTGAAAACCGAATAGCTAGATTAACCTGGAATACAAACGGATGGGTCATGCCATCTGGCTCATTCGGGAAAAGTGACAACCGTGGTACTCATGAAGGTAGACATGGTTACGGTCATGAAGAGTGGCTTTTCGATATTAGTAAGACCATTGACGGGTACCATTACGGTTTCCTGGAGCCAATACGAAAGCAACAAAATGCATACTCAAACAAGTTCTATAATGTTTGGCTTTATACAATTGATGGTGCGTCAAAAAAACGGTTCTTTGTTGGTGAGATTAAAAACGTCGAAGTTCTAAACAAAAAGAAAGCCGAGGAAATCAAAAAGAAATACATTGAAGTAAATTGGCTTGAGCAAATGGAGCAACAGATCGTTGCGTCTGGCGCAAGTGCAAAAGGTTTTTCAGATTGGAAGGGCGTAGATTTGTTCAATGTAAGATTTCGTTCAATAGATATTGAATTCAACGATCCCTATATTGAGTTGCAGGAAGGCCATGAAATTTACGAGCAGTCGCGCTATACCTTTGCACATTTAAAAGAAGCATATAGAATTCCTACAACAACAGAGGACGAACTTTTTCAATTTAATGAAGAGGAAATACCCGAGGATGATGATAATGAAAACGGACTAAAGACAAAAATTCACTCTCGCCCCCCTAAGGCAGTTCAAATCACCTATTTGCATGACAAAATAAGTAAGTCATTGACAAAATATTTGAAAAACCTTTATGGCGCTGGCAACGTAAAGCGTGAGCATCCTGCCGGATATGGAGGGAACCGCATTGACATTGTGGTTCGGGACAAGGGTAGATTCATCTTTTATGAAATAAAGACATACACCTCGTTAAGAACTTCTATACGTGAGGCTCTTGGGCAAATAATTGAATATCATAGCTGGCCGAATAAACGAAAAGCAGATGAGTTAATCATTGTTACGCAGCCACATAAGCATGATGAGCAGGTAAAGAGCTACATCAAACATATTGGCAAGATGTATGGTCTTCCATTGCGTTATCAATCTTTCGACTGGGAAAAACTTGAACTATCTCAATAAAACACATCATGGCAAGACGTAAAATGCAGATGGGGGTATGTCGAGTTTGCGGAGATAATAAAAACCTCAGCTTTGAGCATGTACCTCCTAGAATTGCCTTCAACGGGAATACTAAATACTTATCAGTTCCCTTTGATGATTATGTCAAAATAGATAACCCAATGAAAACTCCTCCGAAAGGCAAAGTGGTGCAAGGAGGAACCGGGTACTATGCCCTTTGTCAAGAATGTAATAGCTTCTTAGGGGTAAACTATGTGAATGCTTACGAAAGATGGGCAAAAGCGGCATTTCAGGTAATTTCAGGCAATCAGTACAATCATTTCAAATGTACAATCAGAGATTTAGAGCCACTCAAAATATTAAAGCAAATAATTTCCATGTTTTTGACGATGAATAATGACTGGTATGGCAAAGCATATCCGGAATTAATCGAATTTGTTAAAGACCGTGATAATGGAATACTGCCAGATAAATTTAAAGTATTTGCGTTTCTCAATAATGAGGGCCAGATGCGATTTTCCAAGTATACCGTTTCTTTCACCCCTGAATTTGGTATTTTAACTTCTTCTGAACTCGTTTTTCCACCATTTGGATATGTCTTGACAATTAATTTTCCCAATATAATTAATCGGATGACGAACATCACGAATTTCAAAACGTATTCATTTGATCAAAAAACGGATTTGAGTCTCGAATTTGTAAAATTGCCAACATATCTCCCATTCCCATTAGACTATAGACCCAAGGAACAAATTGAAAAGGATATTGAAGCAGGTATTTTAGCAAGGGATAGTATGAAACCCGATTCGGAATAAAAATAAATGAATAACACTCAGACTTTGAACTAGATTTGAAAGTAATGAAGCACGTAAAGAAAAAATTCGTCAAAGCAGAAAAAGTATCTAAAGAAGTCACTGCCATATTAGAAGGACATGGAAGCATTGCATCAATCATGCCTTTGGAAATTTCAAAGAGCTTAGATCAATATTCTGCAAATATTCAAACTGAGGACAACGAGATAATTCAAGGATTCACCTATAAAGATTCTGACAAACTTTTCGTAATTCCTGAACCGAACCCGATCATCATCTATTTTGAAACTGCGAGACACTCATCAATGCGTATTCCAGCAGAAAGAGAAAAGGTTTTTACGGAAATCGATCAGGTTTATCAAACCCGTGATAATTTCTACACTTTCTATTCAACAGCAAGCATTACCGCAATTTTCCTTTTTAATACAATAGAGGCGTTTATGAATAGCCTTATTCCAGATTCGTATAAATACGAAAGGCACTTGGAGCAAAAAACTGAAATCCTGGATCGATTTCAAATACAAAGATTTGTTCCTTTTGAAGAGAAAATAAAGAAAGTTATTCCTAAAATAATGGGAAAGGCTTTTCATCTTGAATTCGCACATAAGCATGAAAGTATTGCCAAATTGAAAGAATTTAGAGATGCTATAATGCACTCCAAATCAGATGATGGTTTCCCGCCTAGATATTTCAAAAATCTATACACAACATCTTTGGATTTCAATTATAACGAAACGCTACAACACGTTCGGGATTTTCTTAACTTTTACGAAACCGATTTAATTGAAGAGTGTCCTTGTGGAAAAGACTTTTAATTTAGCCTGAGCGTGGAAATTTACTGGGTATAGGCTCCAACTGTATTATTACTAATTTTAAGCTCTCTCGCTATTTTTCGATTTGAATATCCTAAATTCTTTAACGCTGAAATTTTAGTCACTATCTCCTTATCAATCTTTTTTCGGCCGCCGATACGACCTTTTAGTTTAGCCTTTTCCAAACCTGCAATTACTCTTTGACTTAATCTTACTTTTTCCTGTTTTGCGAGTGTCGCCAGGATTGATATTATTACGTCTTTAAATATACCCGACGAATCAATATATTGTTCTGAATAACTCTTATAAGTAACCCCGTAACTTTCCAAAATTTGCAGATAACCTATTGTTTGACGAACACCTTCCCTGCTAAATCTATCCAACGACCAAAAAAGAAGCAGATCAAACTCCCGTTTACTAGCATCTAAAAGCATGGCTTTAAAGGCCGACCGATTTTCAGAGGCACTGCTTTCATAATCCGAATATACTTTAAACACGTTATGGTTTTGCTTTTCACAAAAGGCATTAAGCTGCAACAACTGGTTTTCTACATCCTGATTATGGTGTTTTGTTGAACACCTGACATAAATAGCTGTTTTCATATTTCGTTTTTAAAGTGTGCAGTTAACATTTGTTATTTGCACAGTGTTTTTACAAAGTAGGAAGGCTTTAAAGTCAATACTTTCGGGACATCCATTTTTAGGGGGTTTACTGCACAGTACCAAAACCGGTTTCCTTTAGCTAAAGTACCAATAAGGACTGAACGAAATAATGAGGCTATGTTGGATCACCTCACCACGCAACTGAATATTTCAGTACACTAATTGAAAGTCAATCCGTTAAACAAACTGAAGCCTTCCGGGTGATAAAAAGTGCTTCACTTACGTAGGATTTCTGAAGAAAGTGAAGCTATTTTGGCTCGTGGAAGCCAGTCCCCTTTCTGATACTGCCGTTCCGTTGATGAATATTTCAGCAGTATATAAGAGAAAGCAACTTACACACACCATGGAAACGAAAAGACTAATGCGGGTACCCGACCTACTAAACGCGGACAACACCGATAAGGAAAAAACCAGCACTGTGGCCCATCTTCGCACAGCCGAAGCCGGCTGGCTCATGTTATCAATCTTTAAGTCAGGCGAATTCCTTATACAAAATACAAGCATTCCGAAAGGAAGACAATCGTTAAGCACTATCGACGAAATCCAATTCCCCGCTCTACAAGAATGGATAGTGTATATCATACGGTCTGTAGATGGTCAAAATAGGGAAAAATCGAAAAGCCCGCTGACGCCCGTAGGGAGTATTCTTAAAGTATCTTATTGGAATACTTCCACTGGTAGACTGATGCTTGTAGTTTATGAAGGAGGGGAATATTTGATCCGCAATACTATGATACCGGTTGGCAGACAATCGCTTGATACCATTAAGGATATACAATTTCCGGCTCTGAAGGGATGGGTGGAATCCGTTTTAACAACAATAGAGGGGCAATAAAGGTTTTCTTTGATATTCAATAATGTAACCGAAAGGCTGCCAACATAAGGACTTAGGCAAAATTCAGCCTAAGTTCCAGGGGCATTTATGAAAAAAGCACCCATGGCTGGACCGGTGGAGCGACTGTATCTCTTGCAATAAAATCGTCGTTTTTGGAAGGCAATTATACCTTTTCAAAGCAATACTTACCGCCACGCCCCAGTAAGCCATTCATTTTCTGCCATTTTGTCCATAAATAACGGATTTGCGTTCTAAAGTTTGCATTTGTCAAAAGAAAGCGTTTAAATTGAATTAAGAAGGCGTCCGGCAGAGTAACTAATATGTCCGTATTACCACCCAAATACTAAAGTGATGAACACAGCCCCAAGAACCATTGTACCTTTTGAAGCCACGCACGGAACAAGGCCTACTTATTCTGAAAAGGATAAAGCCTTCAATTATATTATATCACTTGCCAATGATTGTGAATTTATTCGCCGAGCCTGTATTGTGATTGCCAGGAATAAAGACGGTGCGAAAGCAGAAGATGTGCCAGAACTTCAGTATATTGAAAGTACTGAGCGGACGATCAAAAGCCTCCTACACATTATGGAGCTTCGCTTAAATTCCGCTATGAAAGGATTGAGTTCAGAAACCAGGTTCTTCATTCTCGGTCTTCAGATGAAACAGGAGTTTGAGGAAATAGAACGAAAGTTTACTCCGGGCTTCATTGGCACTGTGATCGATTCCTACAACAACATTCCTTTCATGGTCAATAAAATAGCTGCCTCCATAAGCAAAGGGGAAATTGTAAGCGTCCCAACATCACACTTTGATAAAATAGTGACAGATGAAGATTCCCTTCAGGTACTGGTCGAAGGGCTACGAAGTATTGGAGAGGAATACAAGCAAGCGCTTAATTCCATTCTGGACGGGAGATTAGATGAACTCTTTGACGGCGCAAAATACCGAGGAATAAGCTTCTCACTGATCCCTGCCCAGGAATTTGACGACAGAATTGAATTGGCGCCAAATGAAAAACTGTTCGTTGAAGCATGTTTTGGGTTACTTGCGCTTGATAAGAAAGGCAATGCTTCTGATGAACACATGATGTCACCAACTGATATTGATTATTTTTTACAGGCAAATTTTTTCGATTTCGGAGAGAAGTTACCCCGTAAACATTTGATTACAACCATTACAAAATCGTACTTAAAATATTTTGTATATAAAATTTATGAAGCCGTCAGCAACCGAAGCTCCGATTTAAAGTTGTACAGACAACTTTTACCGTTAAATTTTATCGATTTTAAAGACATCCTACCAAAAACCCTTGAAGATACATTTAAAAGAGAGCCTGCCGGTTTCCCCGCTTTTATGAAGAGAGCAATAAGTGATTATAAAAAGCAGTACCTAAAATAAATTAGTAGGAACATTAGTAGGAAAAAGAGTCGGACGTAGGTCCGACTTTTTTTGTGGCTTTCTTGCATCATCAAAATCCAATTGATGATTGCCATCCAACATATACGTCTTCCTGTAAAGAAACCACCCTGACGGCTCGGTGGTAGAATCACTCCTGGTCTCAACCAACCTCACATAAAATAACGGAAGGTTCGAATATTAACAATCTAAACTTTAAACAAAATGGCCGAAGAAACCCTGAACGCAGTAGGTTCGATAAACAAAGAACTGAAGATTATTACAGTAAACGTAAATGATGTTTCGCCGCACCACTTCTCCTTCTTTGAAAGAACTAAGGAAGACGCACAAGCAATTGCACTGTCCATTGCAGAAAACGGACTCAAACACTTGCCAAGTGTAACACCAGATTATATCAATATTGGAAAGTGGCTGGGCATTTCCGGAAATACAAGAATTGCTGCTTTCAAAATACTTGGAATTGAACAAATTCCAGTGCTCGTAGAAGAATACTCTTCCGAGGATAAAATCAAAGCTGCCATTATTGCAGGAAACGAGGCGACCAAACTGACAGAATACCAAACGGCTCGAATAATCGAATTTACAAAACAGATGTGGGGGCGAAAGCCAGGAACTCGCACTGATAAGATGCGATTAGGAGAAACGGAAAAAGGAACAACAGATGAACGGCTGGCAGTTAGATTTAAAAAATCCCCTGCAACAATTAACAAGTATCTCAATGTGCTCAGGAACAGGCCCGAATTGTTCGATGATATTGAGAAGGGAAATATGAGTGTTGATGGTGCTTGCAAACTGATCAAGTTTATCAAGAAATATGCATTGGAAAAGGAGGATATTACTGTTGTATGGAATCGGTTGATCGATGAAATGCAGCCAAAATACCATCAGCGAATCACCTCGGGCGAGTTCAGTATTGAAGAAGCCTTTTTTTCTTGCATTCGAGGGCTCTCAACAGAATCCTTTTATACACCCAAAAAGGAAGTTGAACTCAATAACACGCCCCTTCAGACCTCAACACATATTTCAACTGACCCTGGTCAAGACCCAGAAAAGGAAATATCCAATGAAAATTCTCAGAATGAGGATGAAGAAAGCCATGAGGGAATGGAAGAAAATGATTTATCGGCGAAAGAGGAGGAACGGGAGGATCAAAAGGAAGATATAGATGAAGATGAGGGTGATGACGAGCAGAATATCGAAGCTGAGGCGAACGATTATAAAAAAGAGGAGGAACTGGAGGATCAAAAAGAAGATACAGATGAGGATGAGGATGACGAAGAGGAGGATGAGCATACCGAAAATGCGGCTAACGATTATCTACAAGCGGTTAAGGCTGATGACGGTCAGGAGGCAGTGGACAACTCTACCACAGAGATTGTTGCATTACCACAGAATAAATCCGTCTTCTACCGGTGCAAGCACCCAGAATGTGAATGCTATAATAAGATGGTGAGCATCGTTAAAATGGAGGACAAAATATGAAACCGAACAAAGTGCTAAAACGACCACAACTCACGTTTATCGATTTATGTTGTGGAGGTGGCGGAGCCAGCCTAGGGATTTCCCAGGCTGGCTTGGATGGGGTTCTTGGAATTGACTTCGCTCAAAAGGCGGTGGAGTGTCATATCGCAAATTTTCCGCAAACATTAGTTCTCGAAAAAAGAATGGAGCAGGTTTCTGCCGAGGAAATTTTTCGATTGACTGGGCTGGAAAAAGGTCAATTGGATTTGCTTCACTGTTCGTGGCCATGCCAACTCTATTCTCAGGCTAATGCCAAATTCTGTAAAAAACCGCCGGAAGACATCAACAGAAATTTCAACCATTTTGTTGATAAAATAAAAGACCTGCAACCAAGATCCTTTACCGGTGAAAATGTCGATGGCGTTGTTACAGGTGCCAAGAAACCCTACTACAATGAAATGATAAAAAAGCTGAACGAATTAGGCAATTACGACTTCAAATTTAAACTGGTTACAGCGCCCTACTATGGGGTCTATCAGGATCGAAGAAGGCTATTTTTGATTGGAAAACGGCGGGACGTGAATCCGGGCGTGGAAATACAATTTCCAGAACCAAATATTGAAGGCGCAAGGCTCCTCCGTCTAAAGCATGCCATTCCAGAAGCTAAATTTTTTCGTCCAGGACAATTTAAGGCAAAAGCAAAGTCTTCCAACCATTACATGTGTACCATCACTGCAAGCAATCAGACAGAACTTTTCATTGATGGGAAATGGGAACTTCTCAGCGTGGATCATGCAAAACTATTGATGGGTTTTCCAGCAGACTTTCGCATGGTATCAAAGTCCCGATCAGTGAATATGCGCATCCTTGGGAATGCTGTATGCCCACCGGTCATGCGAAAAATAGCAGAAACAATTAAGCAAACAATTTTAAAATAACCTCAAATGAAAGCAAAGAAAAAAGCAATCAAAAGGAAAAATGATAATAAATCCATTGATCCGGAAATCGAATTAAAAAATATCCAGAGCCACTTAACGAAGTACAAATCGATATTAGGCTCTCCCGGTAATCGAGAATTGGTTCAATTCGCTAGCAAAGAGTTCAACACAATAGACTTAACTAGAATAGGATTTGATGATGGTTCTTTGGTTACATCAGCCGACGGATTTCTCGGAATATTTGACCCAACAAAACGGCTCCGTGTCGGATTCTTTCCAGCAAAACCTGGGAGTGGAACCGATTCAGATGGGACATTCATAATCCAAAATAAAGAGATCGTGTGTTGCTGCAACTTGCACTGGCAAAAAACGGAGGAGACATATTATGATCATGAAGGTGCGAATCTAATCATCAATTCCTCAGACCCTCAAGGAATATCGACATCCATTTTCAGAAAAGGCAAGCTTCTCTGTCGTGTATTCAAAACACATTACAGCCACGACCGGGGAGATCACATTCCAGAATATACAGAGAGGGTACATTATTTTGATCATCACTATGAAAAGCAAATTGAAATCAACTCCGAAGGTGAAGTTGTAGAAAAAACACCAGCCTTTTCAGAAGGGGAAGGGGACATAGACTTCATCCACCAGTCTAAAGACCTATTTTCAGATCAGTGGTATACAAAAAAAGGAGTGCATTCTATAGACAGAGATGATTATGTGGAATCTGTTAGCGAAAGAATAATGAAAGTCGAAATAACAGGTGAAATAGGAAAAGATCCCAATCCGATCAGCACAGTTTGGATTAATTCCTATCATGGGAACAGGAGAAAATCCTGCAAATATATTCACTATTGATCCCGTCTGTCCGTCAATCATGGGTGTAACTGTGTAGCAATAAAGAAAACAATTTTAAAATAACCCTAAATCTTCAAATAAAATGGATACGACTCAAAACTTTCAATTCCGCCCACTTTCTGAAAAAGAAAAAGAACAGTTAGTTACAGATTCAGGCAAAGCGAAGCAAATTCTTGGAAAAGAGATGGTACTTGGAATGGCCGGAATATTAAGCATTACTGATTATCTCGAAACAATAAAGGCAGAAAATGACGAAACAAAGGAAGGCGAGATTCAATCACTGAATGCTTTTGTGACATTGGCAGTACACAAAATTCTTGGAGGCGAGTTGGTCTTTAATGAAGACGATTTAGTGATTCTATTCCCATCTGGAGCTTACTTCTTTCCACTTTACTATATGACCTTGCAGTTGGAAGAAGGGCCCGATTTCTCTCTTTATAAAAAGGTGATATACTTCCAGTTTATGAACAATCTCCAACGGAATGGTACATACAAAAGCGTAGCTGCGAGTCTCACAGCCAAATTAAATAGCACAAGTTACGATGTAAATGAATACATGCAATATTGTGCAGAGCTCGGCAGAATGTATGTTTCAGCCTATGCGGGCAAGGAAGTTGCCTTTGATGAGGAAGGAGTCTTGCTGGCAGAACAATTCATCAATATGTTTTTCAAAATGGAGGGCGCGGGACTTACAAAGGAATATCTATCAGCGTTTTTGGGGGAGTGCATTATCAGAAAAGTCGGGGGTTTATGGGTCGAAGGGGAATACCTAATCAAAAATATTCAGATAAAAGATGGCTATCTCCTGAATCCAGCCAATTTAGTTTTTAGCCAGTATGCAAGTGCTCCGTTAGAGAATATAAGCAAGTATTTCAAAGAACTCAATTCAGCAGATGCTCATAAAAAGGAAAGTTTAACCCCTCTCGAGAGATTAGAGGCCGTGAATCATCAGATGGACTTTCTCGCAGAAAATGTCCGATATAGATTATCCCAATATGCTAGAAAGGTTCTTGCATTTAATGAAGAGGGAGTAATATGGTTGTCAAAGTATATTAATCACATCAGAACTCAACCCATTGAGAATGAAAAAGGTGAATGGAATGCTTTGGGAATATTTTTGGGAAAGTGTATTATTTCAACTTATGGTGGTGTTTGGAATTCAGAGCTGAACGTACTGATTGACGGGGGTATGGTGGCAAACCCAATTGGCAAAATAGGAAAACAGTTTAACAGCCCGGACGAAGACAATGTAATTGCCTTGTTTAAAGCAATACCAATCATAATGAACGACGAATATTTCTCCAAATAAAAAACCTCCAAAACTACTTTACATAAAAGACTTAAACTCAAATAATTAAACAACATGCAAAAACTATTCCCAGATGAATTCCATAGTCAGTATTTCAAAGGAAAAGGTAATGGCGCAAAGAAATACTACGTCGTTTTTATAGGCCGAAATCCGGGTATCTACGATAATTGGGCTGATGTAAAAAAACAAACTGATAAGTTTTTGGGGAATCTACACCAGAAATACAATTCCTATATGGAAGCGAAAATAGCTCTGAGAAAATGGCTAGATCAAAACAAAGACAGAAAAGAAAATGTATAGTATATAATGCTGTAAGAATGTACCTATCGTAATAAATTCGAAAGAAAATGCCAAAAAAAATAATAAGGTATAAACCCATAAAAGGTTATGTACCACGGGGTCTGCCTCCCATCAAAGAATTGGCAAAAATCAGCGGATTGAATCCAGGTAGGATTATTGCATTCTATCACCAGATGTATTTGTCACGCTTGAATCAAATGTCGAATACGGAAATAAAACAATCTGTTATGCATAGAACTGGTTGGGTCACTTTGCACTCCGATCTGCTTCAGAAATCTGTAACCTTTGAGTATAAAAGATTTGTAGATTTTTTTGAGCTAAAAGGATTATTGGAATTACGCCGAGATCACTTAACAGGTGGGTTAAAGTATACTCCTGGAGAGCAGAGCCAGCAATACCGGATTCCTTCAACATTGCTCCATGAAAACAATAGCGTATGCCACTTTCGCAAGGAAATTATAACAGATCATTGTACACTTAAAAGTCTACATAAGTTGAAACTTTCTCAAAAACGCAGGCGAGAGGAGCGGAACCCAGAATTAAATTCTACTCACAGAGAGCTAATGAAGATGATGACAAAAGTCAAATTTGACCTCCGGAATGCCCAATCTTTCTTACAGAAAGTCTCAGAAGGGAAAATCATTGTCAGGGATACCAAATCAGGCGAGGAACGAAACTATCCGGATATGTTACTGCAAATGCACATGTGCAATGATGGCTATGCTAGAGAAGGAAAGGTCGATGCATACGGTGAGCGCCTTCATACACCATTCAGCAACCTGTGGAAGCAATTAAGGCCGTTCATTCGGATTGAGGGATCTAAGGATGCTCCCGGCGTGACGGACATTGCCAATAGTCAGCCGTATTTTAGCTCAATCGCAATCAATCCAACTCTAATTGACCTTATACTTCCAGAATTTAAAGCCTGCATCCCAGCGCTACAGAACTTGAAAGGGAAATCAGACTTTGAAAAATACGCTGAACTCTGTGCTACGGGAAAACTCTATGAGTATTGGATGTCACTTCGGGAAGGAATAGACAGAGATACTGCAAAAGAAGAAATATTTTACCTGATGTTTTCTCCAAATCGTGCTCCGAAGAAATGGGAAAAACTGGGAGCCGTAACTAAACGTCTCATTCGTGAAATTTTCAACACAGAGTTCCCATCTGTAAATGCTGCTTTTAGAAAGATTAAGGCTCTCTCCGAAAAGGAACTGCCTTTTATTGAAACCATTTTTTTGAATAAAAAAGGGAAGTTCGAAGGACCAAGCGGTTATCACAAGAGCCTGGCATGTATGATGCAACGAATGGAATCTAGAATATTTCTTGGCAGGATCGTTCCTAAGCTCATTGAAATCGGTGCAGGACCGTTCCTGACTGTCCACGATTCAGTCATTGTTTCACCTCATCATCTAAAGGCTGTCGAAGAAGCGATCAGAAATGAATTCCATGCTTTAGGGGTTCATCCTCCGACCCTTAAGTGATCAAAAGGGTTTTACCACAACCCTCTCTTTAGTATAATAGCAAACCAATTGTGTGTTAATACCGTGAACAAAAGCAGCCAAAATACTTTAGATGTGTACTGTCGCGTTTCTACCGATATACAGGTAGAGAAGGGGCATTCGCTTTTGGCGCAGGAGAATGCAGGTAAATTAAAAGCGAAAAGTTTAGGGCTAAACTACAGAATACACGTTGAAAAGGGGAAATCAGGAGCGAGCGACGATCTTGAATTTAAAAACAGACCCGTCCTTAAAGCACTTCTTGATTTTTGTACCGAAGGGAAAGTATCGGACATCTTTGTTACGGAACAAGATCGCCTTTCTCGATCGCCCGTTGCTACCTTTTTCATCAAACAAATTCTTCTTAAAAACAACATCAACCTTCACACGATAAACCAAACTATCAATTTACAAGACCCACAGCAATCATTCGTTGCCGACTTAACTGCATTAATCGCAAGACAGGAGCGTGAAATGTTCGTTGTGCGAAGCAAAAGAGCTGTAATCGAAGGTGCGAAAATGGGCAGGTGGCCGGGAGTAATTCTGCCTTATGGTTTCCGTAGGAATAGCGATCGATTTATAGAAATTGATCCTGAAGAAGCCGAAGTATACCGGAAAATAGTTGAGTTGTCCCTCTCCGGGCATGGAACGAATACTATCGCGTTGAAATTAAATAAACTTGATATTGAAACACGGTGCAAGAAAGTTTTACTCAATGGTACAAAAGTTAAGAATAAACATACGGGCAGTATAAGGGTGGTAAATAACGAAGATTTTGTGTGGCGAGCGGGAACAGTCTATTGTATGTTGACTAATCCCTTGTACTATGGTCACCGAATTTTCAGCAAGGAAATTATTCCTGTTCCGGCAATAATCGACAAGGAAACATGGGATAAGATCCAAGCTAATTTAAAGCATAACAAAAACAATTCCGGCAATCACGCTACTCATTTTTACCTTTTTAAGGGAAAAATCCGTTGTGCAAAATGTGGAGCAAACTGGTACGGAAAAATAAAAATTGATGAAAGGGTTTATATGTGTAGTTCAAAAAGGCAAGTCCCATGTGGGGCAAGGTCTGTAAATCTCGATAGCTTTAATGATAAAATATGGAACTTAATTGTCAGTAACAAGATTCAGCAAACGACAATAAAGGATGAACTGAAAACAATTAATGCACCTGAAAAATTAAAGGAACTTGCAAAAAAGAAGTCCAGCATAGCAAACCAAATAGCAGCAACTGAAGGGAGGAATGAAAATCTGATTACTCTGTATGTTAATGATAAAATTACAATGGAACAATTTGAAAAAAGGAGTGCTATTCTTAAAGAGGAAGGAATTCAGTTGGTGAGTTTACAGAAACAGACGACTGATGAGATCAATGAGTTTAGCAAAAAAGTAGATTTATTGGAAGAATCCCTTGCAGATTCAAAAATTCTTAAAACGATTAGCTCCTGGACCGATGAAGAAAAAAAAGCTTTTGTAGATCGAAAGGTGAGAGACATAATCGTTCACTGGATTCCCAGTGAATGGCAGCATATTATTGAGATTAAAGTTGAACTAGCGGGGTTTGTAGTCACCCAATATTGCGCCATGGTGGCGAGTAACAAGCCACTAACGATTACTCAAAGAGAGTTGAGTGTTTTTGAAATGCAGCGATTAATAAATGCTACCCCCCTTCAGATTCCACACCATGGGCTCAGCATTCCCAAAATTAAAGCCAAAGTAGGTAGTTGACCGGAATCAAGGCGCCCCCCCCCCTTCCCGTTTCTTACCTATTTTCTTACTTTTCAATTAAGGTCATTTGCAATTCCGCTATTTGGTACGTTCCTAAATATCAGCTACTTGCAAATTCATACGCCACCTACGTAATAACATCCCATCGCTGATGGTATGATGTGGAGAACGAAATGGTCTTCGGGTAACCAATCCAAGATTCTTCCCTATCTTTCCGGCCACAGAATGAATCTTGGTTGTTTCCAGAGCTTCTGTCATATTCATCGGAGGTAAAATGGTTGGAAGACGCTTTGCCAGCATCGTCTTTCCTGCGCCCGGAGGTCCGATGAGAATCAGATTATGTCCACCGGCTGCTGCTACCTCGAGCGCTCGTTTGATATTCTGTTGTCCTTTTACATCCGCAAAATCAACATCTGAATCGGCTGTTTTGTTGTAGAATTCAGAATCAGTGTCTAATTCAGTACGTTCAATTCCTCCTTTTCCATTCAGAAAAAGAATTACTTCCATAATGTTTCTCGCTCCATATACTTCCAAGCCTTTCACCACCGCTGCCTCACGAGCATTCTCTGCCGGCAGGACAATACCTTTAAACCCTTCTTTGGAAGCCTG
>PLYR01000141.1 GCA_003153435.1 Bacteroidota bacterium | reverse complement strand
GCTTTCCTTCCGGAATCACAACATCGTTATAAGAATACGAGTAACGGATGGTAATATTTTTTGCGTCCGATTGTGTAGCGGTAAAATCAAATATAAACCCATCTTTCGAGTAATGGACTTTTTCGAACGGACGGAGGGTATAAGCACTGTCGAGGGTGATACTGCATACGAAACGGTTATCAATGGTCTGGTAATTGATTAGTTTGGTTCCCTCGTCGGGATGCTTAGGGTATTTGTGGGGAAAGGGAAGGAAGTTGAGCTGCAGTGAATATTTGCCGTTGAGTGAAGTGATTTCATTCTCCGTTTTCATTTTTCCGCTAATAACCAGAACAGTATCGAGTTCCTTACTGGTGACATCGGTAAAAACGGTATTATGAGAAAGGTCTTTGAGTGCTTTTGTTGTAGCTGCTTTTCCTTCTTCATCTGAATGCATGAATTTGAGGATGCGTTCATCGTGCGTACTTAACCCATGAAGAGCATAGGTAAAGTTTCCTTCAACCGCAGTTCCGGATTGGCGGATATTTATCGTACATCGGCTTTCATTGAGACCAGCTTCCACGATGGGGACCGTTTCAAGTGTACCTCCATGATCGTTGATGATATATATTTTCCGCCCCTGAATATGCATACTCGGATACCCATATGCACAAACAGGATCTGTTGCATCCAGGTATCTCCATCTCCCTCCGATGTGGGCCACACATATCATGTGATTGCCGGATGAAAGGCTTGGGAAGTCCATATCTGTTTCATGGGAGATGGATGATGAAATAGCTCTGTAAGCTTCAATTCCATTTGCGTTCAGTGCATCGCAGAGCAGGCTGGCCATATCTTTGCAGTCGCCCTGACGGTTCAGGAACACTTTATCAGACTCCCGGGGCTTGAAGGCTCCGAGACCATTTTCTACATCAATGTAAGTAATCTTGTTCTTGACAAAGCCGAAAAGTCGGGAAGCAATGCTATCAGGATCCGATGATCCTCCTTTCTGATCTTCTATCGATTTGATGCATTCCTTACTAATCTCGGGATTTTGATTAATGAGCGTTCTGAACCAATCATTAAGCCAATTCCATGGCCGGTGTTCATAGGAAGCAGGAACAAGGATCAGACGAATGGCTCTGGGAGGAAAGCTATACTCTTCATATTCCTGAAGCTCTCTTGCAAAATTAATAGGCCTTTCAGGCATAGAAGTAAAATGGTAGATCATGCCTGCATCAGTCTTCGTACTGTCCACTTTTACTCCGGCAACACCTTCAGGTAATTTGAAATATAAAAAGATACCTGCAGGTACCCTTACTTCATATTCGAATGTATCGGTCGCATCGATATCATTTGTGAGAAGGCTTGCTAGCGTCATTAATTCCTTGCAGTTGAGTCTGTAGGTATAGAGAAAAGTGAGATTTTCTTTTCCTTTGGAGGGCCATGAAAGTACATATTTGTTTCTACCTGTGTAGAATGAACCTCCCATCACTGCTGTATTCTGAATGTTGTCTTCAGGCAGGTCTTTGTATTTTCCCCGTTCGTTTTTAAACCTTGCTTTTATGCCTCCAATAGCCTCCAGTTCATTGTAAGAAATATCGCTTTCACGGCCAATAAGAGATGTAAATTCCCCTCGGCAATAAATGGAGGAGGTATATCCTGTTTCGATTGAATTTACGGTGATAACTTCCTTATGAAGACTATAATGCACATGGTGTTCATTAGCGGAAATCCTGCTGAATGGCATAAGGAAGATGAAAAAAATAAAACAAAAACCTGGCTTCATCGGGAATATAGGGTAAGTAAAGATAAATGAAACTTATCGTTATGTGCAATACACAACGTCAGATCTGAACGTCCCTGGTACTGTCTCTTACCCCTCATTTCCCAGGAATCCTTAAATTTACCCGATTCTTAAATTATGGCTGCCCAGAAACCCAGTATTCCAAAAGGAACCCGCGATTTCTCACCCGACGAAATGGTGAAAAGGAACTATCTCTTTGATACCATCCGGAATGTGTTCAAGCTCTATGGCTATATGCCCATAGAAACTCCCGCCATGGAGAATATAGAGACCCTCACCGGAAAATACGGTGATGAAGGAGATCAGCTCTTGTTTAAAATTCTGAACTCTCGTCCTCACGAAGCAAAGGATGCCGATAAAGACTTAATGCAACAGGAATTTTCACGGATGCTCACGCAGACTGTCAATTCCAAAATATTGACTGAAAAAGCACTTCGTTATGACCTTACGGTTCCATTTGCCCGTTATGTGGTCCAGCATCAGCATGAAATAGCCTTCCCTTTCAAACGATATCAAATTCAACCCGTTTGGCGCGCCGACAGGCCTCAGAAAGGCAGGTACAGGGAATTCTTTCAGTGCGATGCCGATGTTGTTGGCAGCGATTCGCTTCTCAATGAGGTAGAGCTCGTTCAGATGATAGATCAGGTGTTTACCAAACTGGGTCTGCCTGTACTCATTAAAATCAATAACCGCAAAGTCCTCAGTGGAATTGCCGAGGTCATTGGAGAAAAAGAAAAAATCATTGATATCACTGTAGCCATCGACAAGCTGGATAAGATTGGTGTGGATGGAGTAAATGCAGAGCTGAAAGAAAAGATGATCTCAGATAAAGCTATATCCCAGCTTCAGCCCCTAATCACCTTTAAAGGAACTAACTTAGAAAAGCTAAATCTTATCCGACAACTGCTTGCTTCATCGGAAGTAGGGAAGAAGGGAATTGAAGAGATTGAGTATATCTTTTCAACCCTCTCCATTACCCAACTGCAGACTGCCAGCTGTGAACTCGACATCACACTGGCCCGTGGTCTTAATTACTACACAGGAGCTATCTTCGAAGTAAAAGCGAATACCGGTACACTAACAAGCAGTATTTGCGGGGGAGGACGTTACGATGACCTTACCGGCATCTTTGGACTTCCAAATGTATCCGGTGTGGGGATTTCATTCGGGGCCGATAGGATTTTTGACGTGCTTAATGAGTTAAATCTGTATCCAGCATCTGTATCAGCCACAACCACGATTTTGTTTGCGCATTTTGGAGAAGCGGAAAGGAAGTATTGTATTCCCTTGCTAACGGAAGCCAGAAAAGCTGGCATCAGTGCGGAACTTTACCCGGATCTGGCCAAAATTAAAAAGCAGTTTGATTATGCCAACAAAAAAGGAATTCCCTATGTGGTTGTCGTTGGAGGAGATGAAATGCTGAATGGTGAGCTGACCGTGAAAAATATGGATAGCGGTACGCAGGAAAAACTCAAGA
>PLYR01000038.1 GCA_003153435.1 Bacteroidota bacterium | reverse complement strand
ATAAAAACATTTACGACAGAATACCTTGTTCCCGAAAACTGGTCGCTGATTACGATTAATCCGCATATGCACCTGTTGGGTCAATCGTTCTGGGCCTTTGCTATTAAACCCGGGGGTGATACGATTCCCTTGATACGGATTCGGAAGTGGGATTTCAGGTGGCAGTATTTTTATACGTTCTCTAAAATGGTCAAGATTCCTGCCGGATCAACTATAAAGGTAATTGCAGTGTATGACAATACCCGGAACAATAAATTGAATCCCTTCAGTCCACCCCGGGCTGTTGGAGAGCGTAACGGAAGCATGCGCACCACGGATGAGATGTTTCAGTTTATCATCAATTACGTGCCTTATATGAATGGGGATGAAACCAAGTCTTTAGAACCTTCAAAATCCTGAACCATGGCCTCTGTCTTTTCGAAAATTGTGAAGGGCGAAATCCCTTCTTATAAAATAGCAGAATCAGAAAACTGCTTCGCATTTTTAGATATTGCACCTCTGGTAAAGGGCCACACCCTGGTTATTCCGAAGAAAGAAGTTGATTATCTCTTTGATTTGGATGATGCACTACTGGCTGAACTCCATCTTTTTGCCAAGAAAATTGCAATCGCAACAGGCAAGGCAATCCCATGCAAGCGGGTAGGGGTGGTGGTGCTGGGACTGGAAGTGCCACATGCGCATATTCATCTGATTCCTCTGAATACGGAAGGGGATATTAATTTTTCCAGGCCTAAATTGAAATTGGAAAAAGAGGAGATGGAGCAGATCGCTGGCCGGATACGGAGTAAGTTGTAAGATTAGAAGTGCCTGCGGCAGTCAGATCTTTCTCTTGGGATTATCCGATAAAAAGGATTTCCAGCCGGTATAATTTTTCCCGCCTGTAACCTTCCCGGTTTGAAAATGATGGCACATAGCAGCTGCCAATCCATCTGTCGCATCCAGGTAACGTGGCATTTCCTGAATTTGGAGCAGGCTTTTAAGCATGGAGGCTACTTGTTCCTTGGATGCATTGCCGTTTCCGGTGATGGAAAGTTTTATTTTTTTTGGAGAGTATTCAAAGATCGGAATGTTTCGATATAAGGCAGCAGCAATGGCTACTCCCTGGGCTCGTCCAAGCTTGAGCATACTCTGAACATTCTTTCCAAAGAAAGGGGCCTCCAGAGATACTTCATCGGGTTTAAATTCTTCAATCAGCTCCACGACACGGATAAAGATGGTCTTCAATTTCTCCGGATGATCATCCAGTTTTTGCATGTCAAGCACCCCAAGATTCAGCAGTTTGGTTTCTCTTCCCTGCACATGAATAACCCCATAGCCCATGATATTTGTGCCCGGGTCAATTCCTAAAACCACCTTATCTGTTCGCTTCAATTTCCTTATATTTAGGGCTGATACCTATGAAAATCCTACCTACGACCTTCATCCGGTCTCTCATCTGGATTATAAAGATAGCAATTGTAATTGCGGCAGGATACTTCATTTATGAGAAAATATTTCACAGCAACAATGGTGATCTGCATCTTCTCAGCGATTCATTTCAAGGGCAGCCTGGATTATTCACCGGAGCTTTTCTGCTCCTGTTTGTCAATTGGGGATTAGAAGCCTGGAAATGGAAACTTCTCCTTCAGGATACAATGAGGATTACTTTTTTTCGGGCACTCCGTTCGGTACTGGCAGGAGTTACTACCGGAATCTTTACACCAAACAGAGTAGGGGAGCTGGGAGGGAGGGTATTTGACCTGGAAGAAGGACACCGGCTGGAGGCTGCCCTGCTTTCGATGGCCGGAGGACTCATTCAACTATCCGTGACGGTGCTGGTGGCTATTCCTGCCGCTTTCATTTATCATCCAGGCAGCAAACTGCATTGGCCTTATATGCAGCTCAGTTTAATTCTTTCCTGTTTGATTCCGGTGGGACTCTGCATGCTTTGGTTCTTTCGGGAACGATTAGCAGCAAAGGCAGGAAAATACCTCACCCTTTTTAAAAGGCAAACGGCGTGGTACTGGATAAAAATATTTTTTATCTCCCTCCTGCGCTATGGAGTTTTTACGTTTCAGTTCTTCCTCTTGCTGAAAGCCTTTCACATTGATCAAAGTGCTGCCGCGCTTATTCCTGAAATAGCCCTGGTATTCTTTACCACCGCTCTGATACCCACCTTCGCCCTTACCGAAATAGGAGTAAGGGTTTTTGCGGCCGGTTTCTTTATTGGTACCAATAAAGCAGATACCGATCTGGTGTGGACAGCTTCACTCCTGCTATGGATCATTAACATTGCTCTGCCAGCCCTGGCTGGTGCGGTGTTTGTCCTGAAGATTAATCTCTGGAAAAGAAAAAAAGAAATATGATCCTCCTCATCAAATGGCTGCTGGAGTTCCTGTTCCTCTTTTTGAGTGCGATGATTCTGTATTATTGCCTGATCATGATCCGGTATGTCTTTGTATGGTGGAGGATGCCCCTGGTACAACCGGGTTCAGTTAATGGCACGACTAAGATCAGCATCATTCTGCCGGTTAGAAATGAAGAAATAAATATCGGTCCTTGTCTCAATTCCTTGCTGAAACAGAATTATCCTTCCGGACTTTATGAAATCATTGTAGTAGACGATGATTCTGAAGATAATACACTGAATCTGGTGAATGCAATCCTTGCAGGACTCCCTGACGGGAGGATGAAGGTGCTGCATTTAAAATCAGATTCAACAGTGAAAGCACACAAGAAAAGGGCAATCGCAGCGGGAATCAGCATATCAACCGGAGATTTGGTCGTGACGACCGATGGAGACTGTATCCTGGGACCTTACTGGCTTAAGAGTATTGCTGAACTCTATGAAAGGGAGAACCCGGTATTGATCATAGGACCGGTAGCATTCCGAAATGAGAAGAACCTTTTGGGGGTAATGCAAACCCTTGAGTTTGCCGGATTGATGGCTGTTACCGGAGCCTCGGCGAGGGTTAACACCCCTTTGATGTGCAATGGAGCGAATCTGGCATATACCCGAAAGGCTTATGAAGAAGCAGGTGGATTCCGGGAAGAGTTAATTGCTTCGGGAGATGATGTGCTGCTGATGCAGAAAATATGGAAAATGAATCCGGAAAAGATTCGATTTCTGAAAACTCCGGATGCCATCGTATGGACTGAACCTCAGGAAAACCTTCAAGCCTTGCTGAATCAAAGAAAGAGATGGTCCTCAAAATATAAAGCCTATGGAAGGGGCAAAATCCAGGGGACTGCTTTTATTGTTTATTTCGCCAACTTATTTTTGCTGGTCGGAGTCCCAATTTGCATAGTCATACCGGGTTTTAGGCCTTTTTATCTAATTCTTGCCGGGGCAAAGCTTATTATTGATTTTTTGTTCTTATTTTTAGCAGTATCATTCATCCACCGAAAAAAAATCCTGTGGCTCTACCTGTTCGAATTATTGGTTTATCCTTTTTATGTTGTTTTGTCCGGATTTCTGGGGATAAGATCCGGATCGGAATGGAAAGGGAGAAAAATTTGATCTTTTAGCAGGATTGTATGGGAACACCCAAGGAAAATTATTCTAAGTCACTTTCCTATTTCGCCTGGCAAAGGTTGAGGCGAGACAAGCTGGCAGTTGCCGGGATGATCGTCATAGGCCTTTCTCTCATCATTTCCTTTCTTGGCTATATCATCACCCCCGATTCTTCTCCGGATGCCAATATGCAAGTACTTCAGGTGGGTCTTAAACCCCCGGGATTTGATATTGATATGCTCCTCGTAAGAAAAAACAGGGCCTCGGAACACGTGAATATTTTTAAGAAAATGTTTATGGGTGAGGTGAGCGACTATGAAGTCCCCAAACCCATTCATCAATATTCCTTCGAAGGCAATGATATTGTGGTTGAGGAATATACCGGTAACACCCCGAATAACGGAACAGAACTTCGTTTCAACGTTGCAGATGTGGTTTATCCGATCAATCTCAATCTTCCTGTGGTCAATAAAGTGGATGCGGGCACTATTGAGTTCTATGTGATTGGCAGCAACCAGAAGATGAAGAAAAATATCAAAGAACTAAGAGCTACCTTAATCAAAGACAATATTGTAAAACAGAAATTTCTATTGGGTACAGACCGCTCGGGCAGGGATATGCTGAGCCGACTGATGATCGGTACGCGTATTTCCCTGATGGTAGGATTGATCTCGGTGGTTATTTCCATTGTGATCGGATTAGTGTTAGGAGCCATAGGAGGTTATTTCAGAGGCTGGGTGGATGATATAATCATGTGGCTGATCAATGTGGTATGGTCGATCCCTACACTCCTGCTTGTCATTGCAATTACGCTGGTCCTCGGAAAAGGTACCTGGCAGGTCTTTGTAGCCGTAGGCCTTACAATGTGGGTAGATGTTGCACGGGTTGTCAGAGGACAGATTCTTAGTTTGAGAGAACAGGAGTTTATCGAAGCCGGACGGGCGCTGGGTTATTCGCATACCCGTCTTATTTTCGGTCATGTGCTTCCGAATATTATGGGACCGATGATTGTTATTGCAGCAGCAAACTTTGCAAATGCTATTCTGATTGAAGCGGGACTGAGCTTTCTCGGAATAGGAGCACAGCCTCCCACACCTTCCTGGGGAGCGATGATTAATGAGAACAGAGGTTATATCCTGGTTCAGGGAGGAGCTTATCTGGCTATCCTGCCAGGAGTGTGCATCATGATCATGGTGCTTGCATTTATGCTCGTGGGTAACGGCCTGCGGGATGCCATAGACACCAAAGCTGTGGATGATGATGCTGGTGCATTTCATTGATCTGAACAAGTTTTACAATAAAGTTTAATTTTTTCTGTAGAGTCGTCGGATTTTGTATTTTAGTACACTAATAAACTCACCATGCACATAGCCATTGCCGGAAATATAGGATCAGGAAAAACTACGCTCACTACTTTACTGGCTAAACATTACGGATGGCAAGCACATTTTGAAGATGCAGATGACAACCCTTATCTGAACGATTTTTATGAAGATATGCAGCGCTGGTCTTTCAACCTCCAGATCTACTTCCTGAATAGCCGTTTCAGCCAGGTACTCGATATCCGCAAGAGCGGAAAAAATGTGATTCAGGACCGGACCATCTTTGAAGATGCCCATATCTTCGCACCCAACCTGCATTCAATGGGGTTGATGACCACACGTGACTTCGAAAACTATTTTTCATTATACCGTCTCATGGAATCGCTCATTGCGGCTCCTGATTTACTCATATACCTGCGTGCTTCTGTTCCTACACTGGTAAACAATATTCAGAAAAGGGGGAGGGAATATGAAAACTCTATTCGTATTGATTATCTCAAACGCCTGAACGAACGCTACGAAGCCTGGATCTCTACTTATGATCAGGGCAAATTACTCATCATCGATATCGACGATAACAAGTTCCCTGAAAACACCGAAGATCTTGGAAAGGTGATCATGAAAATTGATGCCGAGATTCACGGATTGTTCTAAGCACCTATTTTTGAAAGCATAAAAAAGCCCGGAGGATTTTCCTTCGGGCTTTTTAGTTTTCAATATCGTTTTAAGACGGACGTGAAATTTTATTCAGAGTCAGGATGGAAGAAGAAGCCGGTTGTTCCATCTTTATTTCCTTAGATGCAGGCTTGGTTATCTCCGAGTGACTTCCGTTGATTCCATGGATGGCAATATGAGGAGCAATCACCAGGGAAACGATAGACATAAGCTTGATAAGGATATTCATGGAAGGACCGGAAGTGTCTTTGAAAGGATCTCCTACAGTATCTCCGGTTACAGAAGCTTTGTGAGGTTCTGAGCCTTTGTAATACATCTTGCCATTGATATTCACACCTTTTTCGAATGACTTTTTTGCATTGTCCCAGGCACCACCGGCGTTCGACTGGAACATACCCATCAGCACACCCGATACGGTTACACCTGCGAGTAATCCACCCAGCACTTCAGGACCGAATGTAAATCCGACCAGGATTGGAACAATCAGTGCAATGGCACCCGGAAGGATCATTTCACGGATTGAAGCCGTTGTAGAGATAGCTACACACTTTTCGTATTCAGGCTTGGCTTTGTATTCCATAATACCCGGAATTTCGCGGAACTGACGACGAACTTCTTCCACCATGGCCATGGCTGCACGTCCTACGGCTGCAATACAAAGGGAAGAGAAAATAAAAGGAATCATTCCACCGATGAACAAACCGGCAAGTACTGGCGCTTTATAGATATCGATATGCTGACTGTCTGGCATTGCAATTCCTACGAAGGCTGCGAAAAGAGCCAGGGAAGTAAGTGCTGCAGAAGCAATGGCAAATCCTTTTCCAGTGGCTGCTGTTGTATTTCCTACGGCATCCAGATTGTCGGTACGTTCCCGTACTTCTTTCGGAAGGCCGCTCATTTCTGCAATACCTCCTGCATTATCCGCAATCGGTCCGAAGGCATCAATAGAAAGCTGCATGGCGGTGGTGGCCATCATTCCTGCAGCGGCAATGGCTACTCCATAAATTCCGGCAAGCTGATAAGAACCAAAAATACCGGCTGCAAGCACAATGGTAGGAGCAACCGTCGATTCCATTCCAACGGATAGTCCACCAATGATGTTGGTAGCATGACCTGTTGAACTTTGACGGATGATAGAGTTCACCGGGCGTTTGCCCATAGCCGTATAGTATTCTGTAATCATACTCATCAGGGTTCCTACCACCAGACCCAGAATGATTGCATAAAACACATCCATAGAAGTAAAAGATACCCCTCTCAGTTCAAGCTGAGCAGGAAGTAACCATTTTACCAGGAAGAAGGAAGCAACCGCAGTAAGAATAATGGACGAATAGTTTCCTTTATTCAGGGCAGCCTGAACGCTTGATTTTTCATCGTTGATACGGACAAAGAATGTACCGAGGATAGAGAATACAATTCCTAATCCGGCAATAAGCATCGGTAAAAGGATTGGAGAAAAACCTCCGAAATTATCATTGGCCTTGATCTCCTGACCCAGTACCATAGTGGCGAGGATGGTTGCGACATACGAACCGAATAAGTCGGCACCCATTCCGGCAACATCACCTACGTTATCACCTACGTTATCGGCAATGGTGGCAGGGTTACGAACATCATCTTCCGGAATTCCGGCTTCTACCTTTCCAACAAGGTCGGCTCCAACGTCAGCAGCTTTGGTATAGATACCACCGCCTACACGAGCGAAGAGGGCAATAGATTCAGCTCCGAGAGAAAAGCCAGTGAGTACTTCAATAGCCGTGCGCATCTCCTGGCTGTCTACATTCACTACATGAAATAATTTCATGAATACAATGAATAAGCTTCCCAGACCCAGAACCGCCAAACCGGCAACTCCTAGTCCCATCACACTGCCTCCGGTAAAGGAAACTTTCAGGGCTTGTTTTAAACTGGTTTTGGCAGCATGAGCAGTACGAACGTTTGCCTTGGTGGCGGCTTTCATACCAATATATCCTGCAGTAGCAGAAAAAACAGCTCCGATCACGAATGCTACGGCAATAACCGGACTGGAATGTTCAATCGTAGTTCCCGAGTAGGCAAGCAGGGCTGCTGCTATGACTGCAAAAATGCTTAACACCTTCCATTCTGCTTTCAAAAAGGCAAGGGCACCGGCAGCGATATAACCTGCGAGTTCCTGCATTTTAGCTTCACCGGCTTCCTGTTTATTAACCCAGGCCGATTTAATCATCATAACCAGTAATCCCAATATCCCGAGTGCGGGCACGCAATAAATGACAGAATAATTCATGGTTTTTTTCTTATTTTTCAGTTATATGAAACTGATAATCAGTGATTTGTTAACTATCTTTTTATATTTAGGGGTGCAAACATAAGAAAAATAAATTAGACCCGGAAACTATCTGATGAAGTGTTTATCCCCCTTGGTGAAACAGGCATTTCGGTAGGACTTAAAGGATAGGAGCAGAGAGTAATATGTTCAGTCTCAGTCAAAGGAGATGGAGTTATCACACAAATAGTATTGATAACAGCCGGGGTTTGGTCTTTTTGCCCGACAATAGTAACAACTACAACTCCGATTTGGTCTTTTTGCTCAACTATTTGGTCTTTTTGCCCGACAATAGTATCAGTTCCTGCCGGAGTTTGGTCTTTTTGCTCGAACAAAGTAGAAATTCCAGCAGTAGTCTGGTCTTTTTGCTCGAACATAGTGGCAACTCCTGTAGCGGTTTGGTCTTTTTGCTCGAACATAGTGGCAACTCCTTTAGCGGTTTGGACTTTTTGCTCGAACATAGTAGAAGTTCCTGTAGCAGTCTAAAGGAAAAGCATAACGAAGTGTATAAAATGACTACCGTTGAAAATAGCCACATTATTCAAGGCTTGGTTTCGTTAAGAACTGATGATAGGTTTGTTTCTGTTGATATCGTAGAAAATGCGAAATTTAACAGAGGAAAAGAAAAAATTTACATAGGTGTTGGAGGTAATCTATTTGCGTTTGCTTGCAAAACCTCAAAGGATTTGGGATTTAGCGGGTATGTTGGGTTTATTGCTAAAACATCCTTGATAGCGTATTACGCTAAAACATTGGGTGCTGAAGTAGCATTAGGGCAAAGGATGTTTATTGGAGAGGAAGCAGCTGAGAAATTGATACGACAGTATTTCAAAAAATAAATGATATGAAACTGCAGCCAGAGTCAAGAGACATAGACCTATACGTGTCTAACAAGAAAATGACAGAAAAAGAAAGAAAAGAGCTTGCTGAGTTTATTGAGCAGGTTAGAAAAAAAAATAAATTGAAAAAAGAGAAGCATCGAAAGGCTGCATAAAAGAACCTATTGATTAATTAAGGCCATTGAATTTCATTGTTCAATGGCTTTTTGTTATTAGGCAGTTGAGGGCAAAACGAGGTGTTTATTTGGCGGTTAATCATAATTCCCCGCTTGGCGTAGCAATAGATTTGAACG
>PLYR01000135.1 GCA_003153435.1 Bacteroidota bacterium | reverse complement strand
CTTGGCGTAGCAATAGATTTGAACGCTGGGCGAAGCCCTAAAGGATAAACGTCCATGCTTCGTCCGACTATTTTGCGAGCGTCGGTGCTCGCAGGAAAGTCAAGCGTAGCCAGAGGCTACGCTTAGCAGGGGAATAATAACAAAATCACATCTAAATTCCTTAATTCAAAAATCCTAAATCCTAAATCCTAAATCCTTAATCCTTAATGTCCGCCGCTACCAAACAAATGACGAAGAATATAAAGAGGAAGCGGATAAGTCCACAATGCTTCGAATGAGCCATTGATATAATAAGCAGGATAAAGAAAACTTAGGGTGGTAGAAAGCAAAGCCATCTTTCGGATAGATTCCATACTCTCCGATTTCAGATGCCGGATGATCAAGAGTGCTATAAACAGAGCAGGAAATACATAAGCCATACTACGGGTGATATCGATTACCGCCATCGCCACAACCATAATGACAATAATAGCACCTGCCAGCAACAAAGCCGGGAAATGTTTCCTGGCCTGATAAAGCGCATACAAGGCAGCGAGGATAATGATCCAGTTTCCTTCCAGAGCGGTCCACACCCCGCCGGGTAAATTGCTGGTCTGGGTCACGAGGCACCATACGCCCAGTTTCGTTCCTACAATCGTTTTGAAATGCAGTACATGAATCAGGAAATACCTAAGGGCAAAATAGGCTATCCAGGCCGTACCGACGGCTATCGTTTGCAGATTGAATAATTTGCGGAAGGTAAAGCCTCCCATAAAGCCCCAGAACAATAATACCAGAGAGGAAGCAATGAATCCACGCTCATCCGTAAAAGAGGCCAGCAATACTCCTGAGAAAATCAACAAGGGGTTTTTATAATACATGGCAAAGACCAGGAAGAATAGCGCCACCCCGTCGAAAATACCACCCCGTAGCTCCACATATGAGCACCGGCCGGCCCAAATAAAGGAGAGGGACAGGGTGAGGAGGAGTGCAGTGACATCATCTTCGGTAATCTTTCTGAATAATTTGGCAGAATAAAAGAAAAGCAGAATTCCGAAGATGCCCTGAAGAATAATGATTCCCCAGGTTCTTAGATGAAGAAAACCTGCTATGACAGGAACCGTGAGGCGGAACGTAAGTTTAGACTGATGCACATCTCCGTCATATTCCTTATCTATAAACGGAGCTTCTGTCTTCGTGTTCATGGAAGACCAGTATTCCTGATACTCCGTGTTGACCCTTTCATAACAGGGGAAAGAGAAGAACATCACACTTAAAGGGAGTAAAAGAGAAAGCAGGAGGATCCAGTGTTTTTGCCTTACAAAAGCTTGACAGCGGGAAAGGACAGCTTCCGTAAAACTATTCACAAACTGGGTTATCATGGTGGGCAAAAGTAAGTAAAAACAATGTATCTTCGCCACGATAAAAAAAGCACCTTAACCCTTTCTAAACCAGTAGAAGATGAATCTCAGCCGAATCTATGAATACCGTTTCCTGAATACCCCCGATACCAAGAAGAATGTGGTCTGGAAGGAAATCTGCAACTGGCTTTACAATGGTTATCTGAACAAACCCAAAGTAGTACTCGATCCTGCCGGAGGAAAATGCGAATTCATCAATAATATAGCTGCGGAGGAGAAGTGGGCCATTGATATAGAGAAAGATTTCATAAGCAAGTATGCCGATAAGAATGTGAAGATTGTGGTAGGTAACAACCTGAATGTAGATCTGCCGGATAATCATTTTGACGGAGTCTTTATCTCCAATTTTCTGGAGCATCTCACCACTCAGGAAGAAGTAGCTACCCTGCTGGAGAAAATGTACAAAGCGATGAAAAAAGGAGGACGGATAGTCATTATGGGCCCTAATTTCAGGCATTGCGCAGCCGACTATTTCGATTATGCCGACCATACTGTTATACTAAGCGAAGGAGGAGTAGCGGAACATCTTTACGGAGCCGGGTTTAATCTGGTTAAAATAATTGATAAGTTCCTGCCTATGTCTTTCCGTGCCGGAGGAAAATTACCGGTGACTCCTTTTACCGTGAGGACTTATCTGCATATGCCACTGGCCTGGAGATTTATGGGAACCCAATTCCTGGTGGTTGGGGAAAAATGAGAAAATCAATAGCGCTGATTCTTTTCCTGGCCTTGCAACTGCAGGCTATGGCCCAGTCGGGGAAGACGAATACTCCTGTTCGGATCCTCATCATCTTTGATGCTTCCAACAGCATGAAGGCAAACTATGAAGGGGTGTCGCGTATTGAAGCTGCCAAGAAACTGATGAACAGAATTGTCGATAGCCTTCAGCGAATCCCTAATCTGGAGCTGGCCCTGAGGGTTTATGGAGCAGAGAAGATGTATCCTCCCGGNNGCCGATGATTTTCCGGCTACGGCTTCCACCAACATCATTCTTTTAATTACCGACGGAATAGAGGAGTGTGCCGGAGATCCTTGTGAGGCGGCTCAAAAACTGAGAGAAAAAGGAATAGTCTTCCGGCCCTATATTCTGGGTATTGGCTTGAGTCAGGAACAAAGCAAGGCTTTTGATTGTGTGGGTGATTACTTCAGCGCAGAAGCACCCAATGCCATTGTGAACGTAGTGAATGTGGTGGTTACTCAAACGCAATACCGTACCTCCGCCCAGGTGAACCTGCTCGATAAAAGCGGGAACCCTACCGAAACGAATGTGAACATGACTTTTTACGATCACTTTTCGGGGAATGTACGCTATGATTTTATCCATACCCTCAACGGACTGAACAATCCCGATACACTCACCCTCGATGCGAACCCTACTTATCGATTGGTGGTTCATACCATTCCTCCGGTAGAAAAAGATAATGTAAAGCTCCAGATGGGCCGCCACAATATCATTGCACTCGATGCGCCTCAGGGAAAGATGGAGATCCGTAGAGGTAACGGGCTTTATAACTTCAATTACAAGGTGAGGTGCATCGTCCGCAAACATGGAGATGCAGAGATCCTGAATGTACAGGAACTGAATTCAGAGGAGAAATATATTGTCGACAATTACGATCTGGAAATCCTGACCCTGCCCAGAATTTATCTGGAGAACCAGGTCATCAATCAAAGTCAGAAAATCTCCCCTGAAATTCCCGGTGCCGGTGAGTTGAAGCTGATGACCGGCGAAGTAGGCAGCGGAAGTATCTATGTGGAAGAGCACGGAGACATGCACTGGGTCTGTAACCTGGATAATAATCAGACGATTCAGAATTTCTACTTACAACCCGGGAATTACAGGGTTGAATTCAGAGCCAGGAGCCGGAAAGAGTCGGCCTATACACTCGAAAAGAAATTTATGATCATCACCGATAAGTCCGTTACCGTGAATCTCTATTGATTTTTTATATCTTCGTAAGATAAATTATAAGCTGCATGAAAGATGTACTCGTCACGATGATTTTTCTCTGGGTCCTCTGGAAGATTTTCGGAGGCCGGACTGTTGTTCACCGCTATACTGTCAACCAACATAATCATACTTACCATGCTCCTAAAGAGGGAGAGGTAAAGGTAGAAAAGAAAGCCCCCAAGACCACCCGTAAGCTGGATGAAGATGCCGGTGAATATGTGGATTATGAAGAGATTAAATAAGTATCATACCCTATACTAAAAGATAAGAATTTTCGTTTTTCCTGGCGAAGCTTGAAACTCCAAATCTGTTCTAATCCCTCTCAATGAACTCATCCTTTGATTTTAAAAAATTCATTCCGCATATCGTCGGAATTCTCCTGTTTACCGGTATTACACTCAGCTATTTCAGTCCTCTGATAGGAGGGAAGAAGCAACTGCAACAAAGTGATATCACTCACTATCAGGGTATGTCCAAAGAGATTTCCGACTACCGGGAAAAGAACGGTGGAAAGGAACCCTTGTGGACCAATAGTATGTTTGGTGGGATGCCTGCTTACCAGATTTCGACCGAGTATCATGGTAATCTTTTGAAATATGTGCATGCGATCCTGACTTTGGGGCTCCCTCATCCTTCCGGTTATATCTTTATCTGTATGTTCGGCTTCTTCATCCTCCTGCTTGCATTGGATGTGAATCCCTGGGTGGGAATAGTCGGAGCCATTGCTTTCGGATTCTCTTCCTACTTTTTTATTATACTCTCTGCCGGACATAACTCCAAAGCACAAGCTATTGCCTATATGGCTCCTGTTATTGCGGGCTTCGTGCTTACTTATAAAGGAAAATATCTCCTGGGGGGTGCGGTAACGGCCCTTTTCCTTGGACTAGAACTCTTCTCCAACCACGTTCAGATTACCTATTACATGGCTTTGTTCCTGGCTATTTATTGCATTTCGGAGTTGGTGGGTGCTATCCGCCGGAAAGAACTCCCTTCTTTTTTTAAGGCTTCTGCGGTGGTGGCGGTTGCCGGAGTGCTGGCTGTTCTTCCTAACATCACCAATATCTGGGCTACCTACGAATATGGAAAATATACCACCCGTGGAAAGTCAGATCTTACAATGAATGAATTAGGAAAGTCAAACGCCTATGATAAGACAGATGGTCTTGACCGTGGCTATGCAACCGACTGGAGCTATGGAAGGGGAGAAACCATGACACTGATGATCCCCAACTTCAAAGGAGGTGCCTCAGACCCTATTGCGCAGCATCATGAAGAGGCCTTAAAAGACGTGAATGGAGATCTGAAACAATATGTAGGGCAGATGGATGCCTATTTCGGAGATCAGCCGTTTACCTCAGGTCCTGTTTATGCCGGGGCTATCATTATTTTCTTGTTTGTTCTCGGCCTATTCATTGTGAAGGGTCCTTTAAAATGGGCCATCCTTGCAGCAACCCTTTTATCTATCCTTCTTTCCTGGGGAAGGAATTTTATGGGCTTTACGAATTTCTTCTTCGATCATATTCCAGGCTATAATAAATTCAGAGCGGTATCCATGATCCTGGTGATTGCTGAATTTACGTTGCCTTTGCTTGCCATCCTTGCTCTGGATCAGGCCCTGAAGACTTCTGATTTCTTTAGCCAGAAAGTGAAAGCACCCTTTTCGAACTTCTATCTGGAAAATAAAAAAGCGTTCTTCATCGCTTTCGGTTTAACCGGAGGACTCTGCTTATTATTTCTGCTGATGCCTGGAGGGTTTAATGATTTCTTTAAATCCCCTGCAGCGTATTCTGACAATACGAACAGCGGAGAAAGAGAACACATGTATGCCCAGATCGTGAAGCAGGCGGGAGAAGGAACCACGAACCAGCTGCTCGACGGATTGGAAAGCGCACGTAAAGCAATCTTCAAAGCAGATGTCTGGAGAAGCTTAATTTTTATCACGCTTGCCGGGGGACTCCTGTTCTTTTATTTCAAAAATGGCTTTCAACCCGGAATTGTCATTGCAGGTATTGGCCTTTTTGTGCTGATTGATATGTATGCCGTTGATAAAAGATACCTGAACGATAAAAATTTTGTTCCTAAACAGGAAGTTCAGGTGCCTTACCAGGCTTCCAATGCCGATCAGCAAATCCTGGCTGATAAGGACCCTGATTTCAGAGTCTTTAATGCGGCAGTCAACACCTTCAATGATGCAAGCACTTCCTATTTTCATAAATCCATCGGAGGCTATCACGGAGCCAAGCTGAAACGCTATCAGGAGCTGATCGAGTTTCAGATTACGAAAAACAATCAGAGTGTATTCAATATGCTCAACACCAAATATTTTATTATTCCCGACAAGGATCAGCAACCCATGGCACAACAGAACCCGAATGCTCTGGGGAATGCCTGGTTTGTGAATGAGGCCCGGTTGGTTCCGAACGCAGATTCGGAGATCACCGCACTCAGCCATTTCGATCCCTCACGGACTGCCATTGTCGACAAATCATTTGAAGCAGACGTGAAATTCACTCCTGTCAAAGATTCCTCCTCCTTCATAAAACTTGTTCATTACGAACCGAACGATCTTCAATATGAAACCTCCAACAAAGGGGAGGGTCTGGCGGTGTTTTCTGAAATATATTACAAAGACGGTTGGAACGCCTACGTAAACGGAACCTTGACTCCTCATTTCCGGGCTAACTATGTGCTTCGTGCGATGCATCTTCCTCCGGGAAATAACAAGGTAGAATTCAAATTTGAACCGAAGGTTTATTATACGGGAGAAAAGATTTCGTATGCTGGTTCCATCCTCATCCTTCTTGCCTGTGCGGGAAGCGGTTTGATGGCTTTGAGGAACCGGAAGAAGGCTGCCTAATATTCAAACCTTGCAAAAAGGCCTCCGAAAAGTTCTTATCATTACCTATTACTGGCCCCCTGGCGGGGGGGCCGGAGTTCAGCGCTGGCTTAAATTCGTTAAATACCTCCGGGATTACGGATGGGAACCTGTGGTCTATACCCCTGAAGACGGGGAGATGCCAGTCATCGATCCTTCCCTCGAAAAAGATGTCCCGCCTGGAATTACAATCCTTAAACAACCCATCTGGGAACCCTACAACAGTTATAAAAAATTTATAGGGCAGAAGAAAGGAGAGAAAATAAATACCGGTTTCCTCACCGAGAATAAAAAACCTAAGCGGGCAGAAAAGCTTGCGGTATGGATCCGAGGTAATTTCTTTATCCCCGATGCCCGTAAATTCTGGGTTAAGCCTTCCATTAAATTTCTGCTTTCCTGGCTCCGCGAAAACAAGGTAGATGCGATTGTTTCAACCGGACCACCTCATAGCATGCATCTCATCGCTATGGGTCTGAAAGATAAGCTGGGACTTCCCTGGCTGGCCGACTTCAGGGATCCATGGACAAACATCGACTTCTATCCAGAACTGATGCTTACAGCCGCATCGGACCGAAAACACCATCGCCTTGAAAAAGAAGTTTTGACAAAGGCCGATCGTGTACTTAGCATAGGGAACAAAATGTCTGAAGAGTTAGCTGACATTCTGGGAAACGAGAAAGAAAAATTCAGTACGATCAGTAACGGCTATGACACCGATGATCTCCAGTCGGGCTCCGGCCTGGTTATGGATAAGAAATTTTCTCTTGCCCATATCGGCACTCTGGTAAGAAGCAGGAACCCGGAAGCGCTTTGGAAGGTACTTGCCGCACTGGTGAAAGAAAATAAAACGTTTGCAGAGGACCTGGAGATAAAACTTGTAGGAAAAGTGGATATCCAGGTGATGCAGAGCATTGAAAATAACCATCTTTTACCTTTCCTGAATAAAATAGAATACCTTCCTCATGCCGATGTTATCAGGGCTCAGCAGCAAAGTCAAGTACTTCTATTGCTGGTGAACGACACCAAAAATGCAGGAGGAATTCTTACCGGGAAGTTTTATGAATACCTCTCGGCTCAACGGCCTGTCATCTGTGTTGGTCCTGAAAAAGGAGAGATCGTGGATGCCTTCAAAGAAACCAACTGCGGCAAGATTTCCGGGTTCAGAGATGAAATAACACTACGGAATAATATACTGGGTTATTACAAGTCCTTTAAAGAAGGAACTCTTGTTTCCACGTCGGTGAATATTGAAAAGTATTCCCGTAAGGAATTAACGAGGGAACTTGCTCTGCTACTGGATTCCATGAGGTGAACGAACGTCTATTACCACTAAGGCACTAAGGGCACTTAGGTTCANNGACTCCTTCTTCAAGAGAAACTTTAGGTTTCCACTTCAGGATGGTATTGATACGATGGGTGTCGGCAAAGGTACAGTCGGGTTCTCCCGGGCGTTTGGGGATATAGGTAATCTCTCCTCCGAGCAGTTCAACCAGGCGATTGATGCTATAGGTATTCCCGCTTCCTACATTAAAGATTTGTCCGCTTACATCGTTCCGTTTGGACGCAGTGACGCAGGCATCGACGATATCGGTTACAAAGGTAAAGTCCCTCGTCTGCTTTCCATCGCCTACTACAGTATAAGATTTATTGTTGAGTTTCTGCGCGAGGAATACTCCGAACACGGCTCCGTAAGTTCCCGAGGTCCTTGCACGCGGGCCATAAACGTTGAAGAAACGCATACAGGTAATATTCATCTTATAGATCTGCTCCCAGTAAAGGGCATACTCTTCACCCAGGTATTTGGTGACCGCATAAGGGTATTGGCAGCGGATCTCTGCTGTTTCAGGAGTCGGAAAAGCATCTGGGATTCCATAACAGGAAGAAGAGGCGGAATAGATGATTCGTTTTACCTGGTGCTTGCGGCATGCTTCCAGAACACTGATGGTGCCATTGACATTTGAATTGTGATAAGCCATTGGTTTCTCAATGCTGGGGACTATATCCGCCAAAGCAGCCAGATGGAAAACGAGTTCGATATTTTTGAAGAAACCGGATATTTTTTCAGGAGCAGCTATATCTTCTATATGCACCTGCAGTTTCTGGTTGCCTTTATGGTGTTCCAGGTTCCGCAGGCTGCCTGAGCTGAGGTTGTCTATGACAACCACTTCATGCCCGTCGGCAAGCAGACGATCCACCATATGGCTTCCTATAAAGCCGCATCCTCCTGTTACTAATGTTTTCATATCCTGTGCTTAGATGATGCAAGGTTCCGGAAGGGGTACAATAAATTTCCCTTTGAATCCTTTTGCACGAAGTTTTGGGGCCAGTTCCTCTGCAATATGCCAGGAAAAGAGCAGTGCATATTCAGGCTGATCGGTGAAGAGAATGGATTCTTCAACGATCGGAATGATGGTCCCCGGAACATAATTACCGATCTTATGAGAACCACTGATCTCCAGTACATAGTCAATGGTGCCATCATCCAGGCCGGCATAATTGATAAGGGTGCTGGCCCTGGAAGGAGCACTGATGCCATAGATTTTTTTTCCTGCCTTCTTGATCTCCAGGATCATTGCCAGCAACTGTAGTTTGGAAAGGACCACCTTGTCTTTAAATAGTTTTAGCTTGTCGACACCGAGGATCGTTTGTTTTTCTTTTTCCAGCTGTGCTGCGATTGAAGGCTGAATTTTGTATTTCCCTTTTCTACCCGCATATACACGGATGGAACCGCCGTGAGTAGGGATGGCTTTGGCATGGAATACTTCAAGGCCATGCTGTTCAAGGAGGTATTTAAGGCTGCTGAGTGAATAGTAGCGCATGTGTTCATGATATACTGTATCATACTGAAGGGTTTCTACCAGAGGAAGCAGATAGTGCGATTCGGAGATAAACACTCCGTCGTCGGTAAGAAGGTTCATGATCGATTTTACAATTTCATGAATATTCTCCATGTGGGCAAACACATTGGTTGCAGTGACGATCTTAGCCTTGCCTTCTTTCGCAACAATTTCCTTCACTACTTTTTCACTGAAGTAATCAAGGATCGTAGGGATGCCCCTTTCGATGGCAATTTTTCCGATTTCTTCCGGTGTCACTCCAAGCACTTTGTGTTTTTTAACAAAGTTGCTCAACAGGTTTCCGTCGTTTGAACCGATATCCACCACCAGATCATTAGGTGTAAGAGATACGTAAGAGGTACAATCGGTATACAGCTCAGCAAAATTCTCACGAAGGATTTTGGTGGTGCTGCTGGTATAAGGATATTCATAAGGGAAAAGAATCTTCGGATCCACGATGAGACCTAACTGTGCCAGGTGGCATTTCGGGCAATAAAGCATCTCTGCAGGGTAAGACGGCTGCTCGTCGGGTTTTGAACCTGCTTTGCACATCTTATTTACCGGAGGAAGGTAACCCAGAAAAAGTACAGATTTCAAATCTGTACTGCTGCATACCTGACATTGTGTGACAATAGTGCAGCTTCCGCTCCCATGAGCCAGCTTAAGTCCTCCCGACTGATTTGCTTTGGTGTTCGTTGTTTCCATTTTGAGGGTTTATGAATTGAGACCGTGAATTTAGTTAGATTTTACGGATTGTTTTAAATGGGCATTGGCAATATACCAATCAGCCGTCTTTTGAATCCCTGCTTTAAGGGAGGTATTCGGAGCAAAGCCCAGTTTCTTCATTTTGGTTATATCCGGGCACCTGCGTGAAGTACCTCCTTTAGCCAGCTCACTGGGAACAATTTTCAACTTCTTCTTGAAATAGTTTCCTACTTCTTCAGCCAGATGCTTAACAGCCAGCTCTCCTTCGGTACCAATGTGATAGATCTGGTTATGCTCTCCTTTCTGAAGCAAGGTAGCCACTCCGTCGCAGAAGTCGTCAATGTAAATAAAAGACCGGGTCTCTTCTCCCGTTCCCTGAATTGTAAAATCAATGGTGGAGGTTTCTGAAGCCTGGTTGTCCACTAATCCTTTCATCCGGAGCACGAATTGAGGAATCACATGTTCCCAGCCCATGTCAGGGCCATACACATTGTGTGGACGGAAAATAAGTACTCTTTTGAAATGATTCCTACCGTAATTGACCGCAAGCAATTCACAGATTATTTTACCTCCCCCGTATGAATATCTTGGGTTTAAAACATCCGGAACAGATAAAGCCACTGATTCATCGGTTGGGATTTTGTCTGCCTTTTGATATACTTCGGAGCTGGAGGCAAGAACCAATTCGGGCACATTATGAAAGAGGCAGGCATCCAGGACATTCATCATCCCTTTGACTGCGATTTCAAGAATCAGCTCAGGTTTGGTATAAAAGAACTCAGTGCCGTTGACATAGGCCAGGTGACAAACACTGTCGATTCCCTTGCAGGCGTTTTTGACGGTCTCCAGGTCGCGGATATCGCCCTGAATAAATTCAATCTGGTCCAGCACCCCTTCGAGTCTCCTCAGGTTACCCCGTGAATTATTATCGAGCACCCTTACTTTGTTTCCGTCTTTGACCAGTCTTTTAACCAGTGCGCTTCCAATAAAGCCTGATCCACCTGTTACCAGATACTTTTTCATAGTTAAGCTTTTTTTGATTTTGACTTCA
>PLYR01000092.1 GCA_003153435.1 Bacteroidota bacterium | reverse complement strand
AGCCGAAGACTTTCACGGCCATTCCGGGAACAATAAAAGGGACGGTTATTTTAAACATTAAAGCAGTGCCACGCTCTGCTTATGTGTATGAAATGACTACGGACTCAACCGGTGCAACTGGATTGACCACCATTTATGTGGGCACAAAGACCAAGTTTACTGTAACTGCTCTGACCTCGAATACGCATTACTATTTCCGGTATTTGGTATCGACCAAAGGAGTACAAGGTAACTGGAGCGCTTTGATCCAGGCTTTGCCTTTGTAAATTCGGGTTCCTGATTAAGGTGTGAATAAACTGACCCTGCTTTCTCTTAAGTACACGGAGAGGGTGGGGTTGGTTTATTTACCTGTTATTCTTCTAGACCTTGGGAATCAGATCCGTTGGCGCTTATTTCGTTTTAAGTTATTATTTCATAGTATTTGAACAAAAGCAAGAACTAGCTGGTTTTTTATTATATCTTTCGGCAACGATCATCCAGTAGCCAAAGCATCTCCATTGAAACAAAGACTCCTTGCAAAGACAACGTTTCCCTTCAACTCTATTCATTTGAATAGGCTGATGAAGAAGATAGTTATAGGCATTATTTTCACCTTTTCGAGCCAATTTTTATCAGCCCAAACAGGTGCTCCGATAACTTCTAATTTTTTACCGGATATGTTCTTTCAGAGTTTCAAAACCAGAGTCACCCAAGACCTGGCATTTTCGGAGTTCTCTAAGGACACTTTAAATAGAATATCCCCTTTCATCGTCAATGGGGAATTTGCATGCGACCAACTGATCAGAAGCGGGCAGCTGATTTATAACAAGGACTTTGATAAATATCTGAACAGTTTAATTGATCTGCTGGTACCTGAAAAAGAACTGCGCTCAAAGATTAAACCATTTCTATGCAAATCGGTTGTTTGTAACGCATATGCCTTTCCGGATGGAATGGTGATTGTGACCACGCAGATGCTGGAGCGCCTCCAGAATGAACAAGAACTGGCATTCGTATTGTGTCATGAAATAAGCCATGTCTCTGCAAAGCACTCCATAAGGTCTTATCTGAATGTTTTTAAAAGCAATGATAATAAGATCAGTCAATCCAACAACGACCGCCTTCTTAAAAGCCTGCATTTTAGCCGTAAGCTCGAATCGGAAGCAGATTCACTGGGATTGATTCGATATCTGAAAGCCGGTTTTCAGAGTGATTATGCATATAAACAAATGAAGATGCTGGGTTATACCCGGTATGCACAAGACGGCTATCAATTCTATCCTTCTCTTTTTGAGGATAAATATTACCGGTTTCCGGCTGAGTATCGATTGAATGCCGTTGATTCAGTCACCATTAATGAAGATGAGAACGACAGTTTATCCACGCATCCCAGTACATCCAAAAGGGCTCTGGCCATACAAAAATGGGCGAAATCTCCTGGAGGCGGAGCCGCAGCTCTGACCCGAAAGGAAGATCCTCTCTTTCATCAGATGCAGGAAATGTGCAGGTTCGAGAATATTCGGCTACAGCTTATCTACCTCAATTATCCGGAGGTCATCTACAGTGCTCTACGGTTGCAGAAGGATTATCCACAAAACGCTTTTCTGAAAGAAGCGATCAGCATGAGTCTTTATGAAATGGCGGTTTATAAAGCGATTGCGAATACGAATCCCTGTCAAACCAATTCCTGTTTTGAAGACAAGGATTATCAATATAAACCTGAATATTTTGAATATGCTAAAGGAGATGTGCAGAGGGTTCATTATTTTATTCATAAGCTGAGTGGGAAAGAGGCCATAGCTCTTGCATTGCGTTATTCCTGGGGTTTGTATAAGGAAGGTGGTTACCAAAACCAGCGACAATCCAGGATGTGTGATTCTCTGGTTAATATGATGCAAACGGTTTATGGAAATGACTTCTCCTACCTGATCAATCCCGATAGCAGCGTATCCACAGGCATCACCGGAAAAACAAGATATGTAAAAGGGGCATTGTACACATTAAGGGATGATGTGGAACTTCAAAAACGCTTTCAGAGTCAACAAGAAGCTCAAAAAACGCGAACGGTTCCAGGCAAAATAACCAAGGTTGTGGTAGTGGATCCTTTCTATTTTCTCGTCCTCACCGGCGGTAAATATCCGGTGCTGGAACATGAATCCTCTGAAGAACTAAACAACAGCTTGATGGCTTCCATTCAAAGTGGTTTTGATGAATCTTTACTTCCTGGTGAAATTCTGAACCCCAGAAAATTCGGACTAAAGGAATCAGATAGTTACTCGGACATGGCCGCCCTGAATGATTGGTTTAACGAAAAAGTGAATCATGCCGATAACTGCAAATCGCTGGTCCTAAACCTTAGTCAGGAGGAAGTAAACCGGATCATGAGCAAATATGGAACGAGCTTTTTCATGTGGACAGGAATCATTCATGAGAAAAAAACAGAGAATTCCTTTAAATACAAAGCCAATGCCTTCAGTATATTGATTGATTTAAAGACAAATAAGGTGATCAGGTCTGATTATTCCTCTCGTACCGGAAGCCTGTTCGATTTTACTACTGAGTATTACAAACAATTTTTCAGCGAAGCCCTCTTATCCAATTCAAACTCATCAAAAAAAAGGTAAATGAAAAAAAATATATTTATTCCATTTCTACTAACAATGGTACTTTCAAGCGGGTTCTTTGCACAAGACATAAAACTGAGTGCAGAACTGTCTTATGATGTGAAGGACAATGGGTATATCGAAGCGATCATACACAAGGATGGTTCAAGCGTTTATATATTCCGGAAAAGATCAAAAGGCAAAGGAATTGATTATTACATTCAAAAACTGAATCGTTCAACCTTTGTCGAACAGGCCTTTAACGAGTTGAAGTTTCCCACCGATCTGGGTTCTCCGGTGGATGTGGTAGAGCATATTTTCTATAAAGCAGATCATTATTACGCATACTTCAGCACAGAAGATAGCCCGGCTCGCTATATTTCTCAATTTGATCTTCAAGGTAAGTGTTTAAAAACATTTAAGCTCATAGATAAAGCCATTCTCCCTGATGAAACAGCCAGAGGATATAAAAACGGGCAAAGCACATTGAGTGAAACGGTTTTAAGCCCGGATAGCAATAAAATCCTGATTATAACCCGTCATATCGAAGCCTCTTTCGGTGAAAAACGATATCCCTGGTATGTATTCGACCTCGCAGCCTGGAAACCTATTGGTAAATCTTTCAATATTGACTTTGTGCCTGATGATTATTTTAAACTCCGCGTTTTTCTGGACAACCAAGGCAGGGTGTTTTACACCAAATTTGCCGGAGGAGCAGATGAAGGAGCACCCAAGTACGTTTCGGTGTTTGATCCTACGGAAAACGAAAAAAGAGATTTCCCTATTAAACTCGACAACAAACAGGTTACCGATTTTGTTTTTAAACTTCAGAGTGAAGAACAAATGGAAGTAGCCGGGCTTTGGAAAGATGCGAGTGCAGGCAGAGGAGCTTTCTACGCTACCCTTGATTTAAAAACCGAACGACTCTCCAAGGGATTTACCTACAAGTTCACCCCTGAAGATTCAAAAGCTTTGTTCGATGGATTAGTGCATAAGATGGATGGTGTTGATGGGAATTTGACTGAAGAGGACAAATCCTATAAATTATTTGTCGTTGATTTTGCCCATATCCCTGGGAAAGAGGATGTGAATGTATTAATGGAACTCACCCATAGTTATGAGATTGGGGTAACCCGGGAAAATTCATCCCTCGCGGTATATTACAAAGCAGCTTATTTCTGCAATATGGGGCTGATCCGATTGAATTCAGGGACAGGAAGTATGGTTTCTATACCACGGGATCTGCAAAGCCTTTGCAGAATAGGAATCACCTCACATGGAAAAAACAGTTCAGAGTTTGTTGCCTCTCCTAATTTTAATTTTAACAAAGGATTGATGTATCTGATTAACCGGGAAGATCCAATACTGATGGTCGTGAATGGCAGATACGGAGGGATGAACATTACGGGTCCGAGTGACGTAGCTTACAAGAATATTCGTGAAGGAAAAAAAACATACCCTAAGGTGACTACCGTAGTTTACTCTATCAAAAACAACAAAATCAGCTCCTCGTTTCCGCTTGGTAAAACAGAGGACTTTTACCCTCAGTTAAATAGTAAGGAAGATTTGCTGGTCGCATTTAAGGTGCCCTATTTTATGAACTATCCCTACGTACTGCCCTATCTGGATGGATCTGATATAGTTCTTCCCTTTTATGGACATAAGACGTTCGTAATGGGAAGGCTTAAAGTGAATTAATACGAAAGGCACGGATACCATGGTACACAAACTAACCCGGGATATTCACGCCAACTGAAAAAAACGATTTTCTTCATGTTCTGAACAAACAAATCAAGGTCATGCGTGTATTTGCTATTTTAATGTTGAGCTATCTTACATTAGAAGCCATACGTATGGACGCCGCACCTAGCTCCATTGCAAAAGACAGCACTGAAAACAAAACATTCGTTCCCTATTTTAGTGCATCCTGCAATATTGTTTCTTTATTCATTACCCGGATAGATATAGGAGTGGAGTATCATTTCACAAAAAAGTTCTCGGTGCGTCCGGCGTTTACTTCAGGATCTGGTGTCAGAGCTTTTCAAGTGGAGGAAAAATCCAATTGCTTTATTATGGAGGGTCGGTACTACCCTTTTAGAAAGCCAAAGGTTTACGTTGGAGTGTATGGACTGTATCGTACAGGGACATATACTGAATATGCATTGTTTAGTGGAGAGGTTAGTTCAATCATTGACTTTTCTGCACTTGATTTTGGGGTAATGATCGGCTATAACTATAACTTTAAACATTTTGTATTTAATCCATTCGTTGGGTACGCGTATGAACACTATATCATTAATAAGGTAGTTTATGAGGAATTCCCGGGGAACATTACCAGTATCTCGCCTGATTTGCTTGGACCCAATCAGGCATTTAGGCTAGGGATTAATATTGGTTACAAATTTTGAAGCGGCAGGCTCTCGCTGGATATTCCCTGCCATCGGGGCTATTCATTTATCCCAAGAAAAAGAAAAGGTATACTAAATGCTGTATATCCTAACCATCGTGTTCCTGATTAAGGTGTGAATAAACTGACCCTGCTTTCTCTAAAGTACACGGAGAGAGTGGGGTTGGTTTTTTTAAGAATAAAGACGAGCCAATAATTCATTTTGTATAGGATTTAGCTTTACTTAATTTACCATTAAGGCACTAAGGATCACCAAGGTTCACTAAGCTGTTTGTGGATAGAACTTAGTGATCCTTTAGTGCCTTAGTGGTTATTTTTTTTCCACTCAATACTTCATATATTAGTCCCGCAAAAAACTTAAAGTCGAATAGTCTTAAAAACAAATAAAATGGCTAAAGTCTCCATCTACCTCAATTTTCAGGGTCAAACAGAAGAAGCGTTCAATTTCTATAAAACGGTGTTCAAAACAGAATTCGCTTCTCCCCTAATGCGCATGAAAGATGTGCCTGCCAATCCCGCTATGCCTGCCCTTTCGGATAAAGATAAAAATGCAGTCATGCATGTATCCATGCCTATTCTGGCAGGGACCGTGATCATGGGCACAGATATGCTGGAAAGTATGGGACAAAAACTTACGATTGGCAATAACACTACTATTTGCCTGGAGCCCGATACCAATGAAGATGCCGATCGCTTGTACAACGCGTTATCAGCAGGGGGGTCCGACAATGCTCCGATGCGTAAAGAATTCTTTGGATACTGGGGCTGCTGTCTGGATAGGTTTGGAATCAGATGGATGCTGAATGTCTCTACTATGTAGGCGAATCAGTAGAGCCCTAAAGTTATACAGGTCCCTGTTAATAACCCCGAAACCTAAACTATTATTGACTTTCCTACGTTAAACTAGGTGAGTTCTCTGATATTGGGACTATTTCGGGACTATTGGTTTTTTCATTTATTTCTTTATCTTCGCGCAGCTCGTAATTAAAACATGGACCCTGACCCTGTAAATTATTTTGAAGAAAGCAAGTCTCTTATTCTTTCTGTGCTGTATCCTGCTTGGGCTTAACGCCTTTGCAGGAAACCCTGTTTTCTTAAAAACGAACAACGATCCTACTAATAATACCACCAATCATAAAGACACCGTAAAGGCCGATCTGTCAAAAGCCATTGCTGTAAACGACTCCCTGCTGAAGTATCCGGCTTATGATGTGTATACTGATTTCGACACTTCGGTGATCCATGTAGTGGAGAAAATGGATTGGGCCAATTTTAAGGATTCCATTCATATCCTCCTCAATGACCCTGAATATTGCGGGTATGTACATCCTTTCAAAGGGAATGTCACTTCCGGCTTTGGTTTCCGTCATGGACAACCTCACCTGGGGATGGATGTGAAACTGGAGATCGGCGATTCTGTACATGCTGCTTTTGAAGGGAAAGTAAGGATCGCAAAGAAGAATAAATCATATGGCAATGTGGTGATCATCCGCCATGCCAACGGACTTGAAACCTATTATGCCCACCTCTCCAAGCTGTTGGTGGAAGCCGGACAAGATGTGGATGCCGGAACCATTATTGGTCTGGGTGGTAATACCGGTCACTCTTTTGGCAGCCATCTTCACTTTGAAGTGCGTTACAAAGGCATGCCGATTGACCCGAATGATGTGGTGAACTTTGCGGAATTCAAACTCAAGGAAGACACCCTTGTCATTACCAAAAAAACATTTGAATACTGGACCAAACGCTCCACTTATGGAAGCGGCAACAACGGGTCATATCTTGTGAAGACCAACGGTGCTAAAGGCAAGCCGGCTTATGTTCGTTATTACAATATCCGTAAAGGTGATACCCTTGGCTCCATAGCCAAACGGTATGGCACCACGGTGACTATGCTCTGCCGTATGAATGGCATCAAGACTACCTCCAACCTCCCGGTTGGAAAGAAATTAAAGGTAGGCTAGCCCCATGGGTTATCTGAAACTCGACCTCCACGACATCTTTAACGACAGTAAATCCATTGAGCGGGCTCTGAATGATATTCTCCAGGAAGCATTGGATAAAAAGATTGCGCTCATTGAAATCATTCCCGGCAAAGGGAGTGGTCAATTGAAAAAGCGGGTGATCCGTTTTTTTGAACAGCCGGAGATCAAGAAATCAATCCGCCGGATTGAGAAAGACAACAAAAATTTCGGGAGAATCTTTGTGCATGTTTGAAGGGTTACTCCCCTCCCACTTTATCATCAAACCCATCTTCTGACCAGAATATTTTATGGTCCTTCAGGTTGTAATAGGCCATTTTGCTGTCCTTTTCCAGGATGAGTAGGTTGGTGTTCCCTTCCATGGGTTTGATTTTATCATAAATACAAGGCAGGATATAGTTGCCGTTCTCCTCCATGATACCTTGCTTTCCGTCCTTGGTCACAAAACTCTTTCCATCACTGAAATCACTGGCATCATCGAGTTCAAGGGCAATAACCGGTTTATCTTTCTTATCAATAAAACCAAATTTCCCTTTCTTCTTTACTCTGGCAATGCCATTTTTAAAATCACCGGCAAACTCATAGGAATGATCAATTTTGAGATTGAGTTTGCGGTCGATATAGCCCCATTTCCCCCGCCTCAGCACTGCCGAATAGCCATCGCTGAAATAGCGGATGTCTTCGAAGTCCTTCGGGATGACGATCTTTCCTTTTCGGTCGATGAACCCTTTTTTCCTGTTCAATTCAATCTTGGCCAGACCGTCGTGATACCCGCTGTAAGCAGCGATATCGGCTGAATAATCATATTCAGGCTCTATCGTTTCTTTGCCACTGCTGTCTACAAATCCGAACTTTTTTCCTTTGACTACCAGGGCCAATCCTTCTGAGAAATCGGAGATCAGGTCATAATCGGCCGCAACAATAAATTCTCCTTTATTGTTGATGATCCCAAACTTTCCGTCCTTCTTCACATGTGCCTGACCGTGTGAAAATTTTTCAGCCCATTGAAACTGTTGGGGAATAACAATACTTCCAAGTCGGTTGATATAACCGAACTTCCCGTTCATTTCCACAATCGCTAACCATTCGGAAAAGTCCTGTGCACTGGTGAAAGAGCATGGAATAATTTCCCGTCCTTCCCGGTCGATGTAACCAAACTTATTATCTTTTCCTACTACCGCAGCGCCTTCGGAGTAGTCATGAATTTCCTGGTACACAAAAGGAACAATGGTCTTACCCATTTTATTGATCACCCCGGTCTTCTCCCCTTTTTTAACCAGGCATAAACCATTGCTGAAGGGTTCTGCTTCGTCATACTCCACTGGAATCAATACTTTCCCGGATTTGGTGATGAAACCGCTTTTCCCGTTCAGACCAATCTCCGCCAGGCCTTCGGTGAATTTATCTACATACTCATAAACAAAACCGATCATCTCTTTACCGGTGGAGTCCACAAATCCCCATCGGTTGTTCTGGCGTGCAGGATAGAA
>PLYR01000095.1 GCA_003153435.1 Bacteroidota bacterium | reverse complement strand
TTTGGATTACTTTAGTTCACTCATTAATCCATTCAAAGAACCAAACCCTGCACCATGAAAATAATTAAACTGTTCCTTCTGAGTCTTCTGATCTTACTCATTCCTGCTTACCACCCTGCAAATGCATCACTTCCTGCGCTCTCGCACCTGCATGAGTTTTCAGAGGTCACCCCCGCTGTGGTGAGAGCTCAGTTGTGTAACAACTGCGGTTTCGGGAACAAGAAGGATAACTGCTGTAAATGCGGAAAGTGGGTGGCCAATAATGGGGTACCTGCCCGTTTGTGTAACGACTGTGGGTTCGGGAATAAAAAAGACAATTGCGTGAAATGCGGAAAATGGGTAGCGAACAATGGTGTACCTGCACAACTCTGTAATGATTGCGGCTTCGGGAACAAAAAAGAAAATTGTGCCAAGTGCGGGAAATGGGCTCCTAACTAAATTAATTTTCAATTCAACTAATCTTTTCTATCCGTAATTATTTATGTCAGCACTCCTTGGTGAATTTATCGGAACCATGCTTCTCCTCATTTTCGGTTGTGGAGTAGTAGCAGGTGTATTATTAAAAGGCAGCAAATCGGAAAATGCCGGCTGGCTGGTTATCAATCTGGGATGGGGCCTTGCGGTTACCTTTGCTATTTATGCTGCTGGAAAGTTAAGCGGCGCCCATCTGAATCCTGCTGTTACCTTAGGTCTCGCCAGTATCGGCGAATTTCCCTGGAAGCAGGTTCCCGGTTATATGCTTGCACAGCTCTTGGGAGCGATGGCCGGAGCGGTCATCGTCTGGTTTCATTATCTGCCACACTGGAAAGAAACAAAAGATCCTGCTCTCAAACTTGCGGTGTTCTCAACCGGACCAGCCATCAGAAGCACCTGGTCCAATCTCTTAAGTGAAATAAGCGGAGCCTCTCTTCTCATGATTGGCCTCCTCGCTATCGGATCTAACCATTTCGCGGAAGGACTGAACCCGATCGTTGTCGGAGCATTGATTGTATCAATCGGTATGTCCATCGGAGGCACCACCGGTTATGGGATCAATCCGGCACGTGATCTCGGCCCACGTATTGTTCACTTTCTGCTTCCTATTCCTGGCAAAGGCACATCCGACTGGAACTACGCCTGGATCCCTGTTATTGGTTCCTTTATTGGCGGAGTGTTTGGTGCCACACTTTATAAGACAATCTTCTCCCATCAGATCAGTCAGCTGTTGTTGATAGCCGGTCCTGTTGTGCTCCTTGTAGCCGGACTTGCATTAGTAGAAAACAACAGAAAAAATAAATCCTAATATGTCAGAGAAATATATTCTGTCCATAGACCAGGGAACCACCTCCTCGCGCGCTATACTTTTTGACAAAACTGGAAACGTAGTACATATCTGCCAGCAGGAATTCAACCAGTACTTTCCTCAGCCGGGATGGGTGGAACAGGATGCAATGGAAATCTGGCAATCGGTAGAAGCGGTTGTAAAAGAAATGCTGGGCAAGTACGATGTCTCCGGAATAGAAGCCATTGGCATTACCAATCAACGGGAAACAACGGTGGTATGGGACAGAACAACCGGACTTCCCATCTATAAAGCCATCGTCTGGCAATCGAGGCAAACGGCAGACATATGTGAGGAACTTAAAGCCAAAGGATTTAACGAAACCGTAAGAAACAAAACCGGATTACTCATCGATGCATATTTCTCCGGCACCAAAATCAAATGGATACTGGACCATGTAAAAGGCTCCCGGGAAAAGGCTGAGAAAGGAGAACTCCTCTTTGGTACCATAGATACCTGGCTCGTCTGGAAGCTCACCAACGGCAAGGCACATGTTACCGATTACTCCAATGCTTCCCGGACCTTGCTTTATAATATTTATAACTTATGCTGGGACCCCGAACTGCTTACCATGCTCAGCATACCTCCGGCAGTTCTTCCAAAAGTTGTTCCGTCCTCCGGAATATGCGGCCATACTGAAACAGCATTATTCGGGAACAACCGGATACCAATCTCCGGGATAGCCGGTGATCAGCAGGCCGCTTTGTTTGGTCAGGCCTGCTTTGCACCCGGAATGGCTAAGAATACGTATGGCACCGGATGCTTTATGCTGATGAATACCGGGACTAAAGCGGTTGCCTCCAAACATGGTCTCCTCACGACCCTGGCTTGGGGCATTGATGGCAAAGTAGAATACGCACTGGAAGGAAGTATCTTTGTAGCCGGATCTGCTGTTCAGTGGCTCAGGGATGGATTGAAATTTTTCAAAAACGCTTCAGAGAGTGAAGCTATAGCAAAACAAATTCAAAGCACAGGTGGAGTTTATCTGGTGCCGGCTTTTGTTGGATTGGGAACCCCTTATTGGGACAGTGATGTAAAAGGCGCCTTATTCGGCCTCACCCGGGGAACCACCGATCAGCATATTATCAGGGCAGCACTGGAAGCTATGGCTTTTCAGGTAAAAGATGTACTTACGGTGATGGAAATGGATTCAGGTATTCCATTACTGAAGCTAAGAGTGGATGGTGGTGCCGCAAAAAATAATTTTCTCATGCAATTTCAAAGTTCGATGCTGGGAGTTCCTGTTGAACGACCGCTTGTTAATGAAACGACCGCCCTTGGGGCAGCTTATCTGGCGGGCCTTGCAACCGGATTCTGGAAAAGCAAGGATGAACTTTCAAAGCTCTGGCATCTAGAGCATCAGTTTGTTCCGGATCTTCCGAAGGAAGAGGTAAAGCAGCTTTATGACGGCTGGAAGACCGCAGTAAAGGCAACCATGGCCTTCAAGCCGGAAAAAAACGGAAACTGAATTGAATCCCTTATCCGCCAAAAGCAGAACATCCGCATTCGAAAAGATGTGCCAGACCTCCTATGATCTTCTCATCATCGGAGGAGGCATCACCGGTGCCGGCATTGCATTGGATGCAGCTTCCCGTGGACTGAAAACCTGTTTAGTAGAAATGAATGATTTCGGATCAGGGACCTCCGGGCGATCAACTAAACTCATTCATGGGGGACTCCGGTATCTCAAGCAACTCGAATTCAGATTAGTTTCTGAGATCGGAAAAGAACGGGAAATTGTTCACCGCAATGCACCCCATCTCACCAAACCGGAAAAGATGCTCTTACCGCTTTACAAAGGAGGATCGTTAGGTAAGTTCTCGGGCTGGTTGGGCATGAATATCTATGAATGGCTTGCCGGTGTAAAGAAGGAAGAGTGGCATAAGATGTTAAACATTCAGGAAACACTGGAAGCAGAACCCCTCCTCCCTTCTAAAGATTTACTCGGCAGTATCCTGTTCTATGAATACCGTACCGACGATGCCAGACTCACATTGGAAGTCATGAAGGAAGCTGTAAAGCATGGAGCTTCTGCACTGAACTATTTAAAAGTCACTTCCTGCCTTTATGAAAACGAAAAAATAAGCGGTGTCGTTGTGAAAGATCAGCTGGGAAACCGGGAAGGCAGAATCTCTGCTACTTATGTAGTAAACGCTACCGGACCGTGGGTTGATCTGACCGGTGCTCTGGATAATCCAAAGGAAGAAACCAAGCTACATATTACCAAAGGTATTCACCTGGTCTTTGACCGGAAAAAACTTCCCGTCAAACAAGCGCTCTACTTCGACACATTCGACAAGCGTATGATTTTTGCCATTCCCCGGGAAGGAAAGACTTATGTGGGTACCACAGATACTTTTTATGAGGGAGATATTACCAATCCCAAAGTTGAAAAAGCCGATGCTGAATATCTGCTTCAATGTC
>PLYR01000148.1 GCA_003153435.1 Bacteroidota bacterium | reverse complement strand
AATACTAAAACATACCGGGAACTGAATGAAGCGCTTCAGAATCTGGAGGAGGAATAAGCTCTTTATTAAATCTTTTCGACAACAACTCCGGTTCCATAAGCAAGCACTTCTGTTACCCCTGCCATCACCTCATTCGCATCATACCGCATGCCTATAATAGCGTTGGCTCCCTGCCTTGTCGCTTCAGCACACATGAGTTGAAATGCTTCTTCCCGGGCACGTTCACATAATTGGGTATAGATAGTGATATTCCCTCCAAAAAGGGTCTGAAAACTTGCCCCAATATTGCCGAAAACACTCCGGGACCTCACGGTGACCCCACGTATTACACCCAGATTTTTCGTGATTCGGTATCCATCGAGAATGAATGCAGTGGTGATATTTGTTTTTTCCATAGTTAGTGTATAACAGATAATTTAAGCATATTAGTGCGGCCTCTTTCCTTCATAGGCATACTGGCAATGTTAATAACCATATCATCTGTTTTCACAAATCCTCCTTGTTTAAGAAACTGACTCAGATCGATAATGGTTTGATCGGTGCTTTCATACCGATCATAGAAGAAGCCTTTTACTCCCCAAACCAGACTCAGCGAGGTAAGCAAAGTGTGATTATCTGTAAAAATATAGATATCTGCTTTAGGCCGGTGACTTGAAAGTTTGAAGGCTGTGTAACCCGAATTGGTCATTGAAATAATGGCACTCACATTGGCTTGATGTGCCATAACACAAGCAGTGAAACAGATTGAATCCGATACAAAAGTCTGCGTTTTAAGAACAGGTGCATGTTCTCTATAATAGATCCTTTCTTCTTCTTCTACGCGAGTGATGATCCTCTGCATAGCTTCAATAACCTTTACCGGATATTTTCCAACAGAGGTTTCCCCACTAAGCATAACAGCATCTGCCCCATCCATGACTGCATTGGCAACATCATTTACTTCAGCCCTTGTGGGCGCAAAGTTGGTGATCATGCTTTCCATCATCTGGGTAGCAATGATAATCGGTTTAGAGGCTGCGATACATTTGTTTACCAGCATCTTCTGAATCATAGGTACCTGTTCAAATGGCAACTCTACTCCAAGATCACCCCGGGCTACCATGATCCCATCTGTCATGTCAATAATATTGTCAATTTCCAGAATAGCCTCAGGTTTTTCAATTTTGGCGATTACCCTTGCCTTTCCCCCTTTTTTTCTGATGATTTCTTTCAATTCAACAATATCAGTAACGGAGCGAACAAAAGACAAAGCTACCCAGTCTACATTTTGTTCCAACGCAAAATCAAGATCCTTTTTATCCTTTGGTGTAAGACAGGGCAATGAAATACGCGTGTTCGGGAGGTTTACTCCTTTCTTGGAAGAGAGTGTTCCTCCGTAGATTATTGTTGCCCTAACTTCATCTTTTTTGTTTGTGTCCAAAACCTGGAGCATGATTTTTCCATCATCAATCAGGACTTTGTCACCCACCGCCACATCTTTCGGAAACTGGGGGTAGGTGATGTAAATCCTTTCCTTTGTTCCTTCACATTCAATGGTGGTGATCATTATTTCCTCCCCAGCAACCAATTCTGCCTGATTATCTTTCACTATGCCAATTCTGAGTTTAGGTCCCTGGAGATCCGCAAGGAGTCCGACATTTCCACCAAGCTCTTTATTTATTCTCTTTACGTTTTCAATCGTACGGGTAACAGCATCATAATCCCCGTGAGAAAAATTCAGGCGGCAAATAGAGACACCGGCTTTAACCATGTCGCGCAGTACGTCATAGGACGCAGTTGCCGGGCCCATGGTTGCAACTATTTTTGTTTTGTTCGTTTTCATCTTGAATGGATACGAATTTACGAATTAAAAAAGATCGGAAACACAGTGTCCGAAATACTAATCAAAAGATAAGATTTTGTCTAGAACGGAGTGAAGAAGGGTCGATGGAAAAGGCCGTGAGTACAAACGGGATTTCCCTGATTTTCTGAAGCATCTCTTCCTTGTTTTCCTCATCATAACCTCCCCTGGCCACCAGAAAGTAATCACAGGATCGCTGTTCCGGAATCAGAAAAGAGGAATCGCAACGGTTAGAAACGAGGAAGATAGCAGAATCATTATCCTCATTTAGGCATTCAAAGACTGCATAAGATCCAGCTTCTCCTGCTTTTTTTGACGAAATATTCAGGTCTTCGCCCCTACAGAGATCTATTTCCAGTTTTTCACGTAAGGCCCAGGAAATGCGATAATCTTTTTCATGACAGGAGATTCCCAGGAGGATAAATTCAAAATCATACTTAACATCCAGTGTGAATTTACTCAAGGCCTGCATTTTCAGTAAACAAAGATAAACAGTCTGTGGAAATATCGCAGGTCTGAATTACCAAATTCATTCACTACTTATGAGGTTCCCTGCATCAGCTTCCCAATCGCGCTAGAGCTTGTTCGGAAGCAATCTGCTCAGCCTTTTTCTTAGATATGCTCTGACCCTTACCAAGGACTTGCTGGTCGATCCTGGCTTCAATGATATACTGTCTCTCACTGCCATTCATTATTTCATCCACAACAACAAAGGAAAACACTTTCTTTTCTTTCTGAGCCCACTCTATAAATTTACTTTTAAAATCTGTTTCTGTTTGTTCTATTTCTTCTATATCGAGATGATCCTGAATAACTTTATCTTGAATAAATCGTCGTGTAAAGTCATAGCCTTTATCCAGATATATTGCTCCTATGAGGGCTTCAAATACATCTCCGTTCACCGAATGGTTGTTTTTGGAAAAACCAAAGTCTGCTTCAATAAATTTTTGTAATCCGAAGCGGACAGACAGTTTATTCAGTTGGACACGACTTACAATCTTTGACCTCATCTTGGTCAGAAAGCCTTCATCTTTATAGGGGAACTTCTTGAAGAGGTAATCTGCAATCACTGTACCTAACACGGCATCTCCAAGAAACTCGAGTCGCTCATAGCTGTCTTTTACTCCTTCTTTAATTTCAAGTGCTGCTGAACTGTGTGTAAAAGCTTTACGGTATAGCGCAACATTCCGAGGATAAAATCCCAGGATGTTTCTAAGCGATTCGCCGAATTTCCTGTCTTTAGAGAAACGGACTCGGAGGCGGTTGAGCAAGGAGCTATCTGTTAATCAACGAATTTTTTGAAGATGACGGAAGCGTTATGTCCTCCGAAGCCGAAGGTATTGCTGAGAGCGGCTCTGACAACCCTTTTCTGCGCTTTCCCAAATGTGAAATTCAACTTTGGATCCAGTGCGGGGTCATCTGTAAAATGGTTTATTGTGGGTGGTACCAGATCATTCTGGATAGCCAGGATGCATGCCGTAGCTTCAATGGCGCCGGCTGCTCCGAGCAAATGCCCGGTCATTGATTTGGAAGAGCTGATATTCAGTCTGTAAGCATCTTCTCCGAAGACGCCCAAAATGGCTTTTGTCTCTGCAACATCTCCAAGTGGAGTAGATGTACCGTGTACATTTATATAGTCTATGTCCGCGGTTGTCATACCAGCATCTTCCAGGGATAGACGCATCACATTGCGTGCACCCAGTCCTTCAGGATGAGGAGCGGTAATATGATTAGCATCAGCGCTCATTCCTCCTCCTACAAGCTCGGCATAAATCTTAGCGCCTCTTTTCTTGGCATGTTCTAACTCTTCTAAGATAATACAACATCCTCCTTCACCTAAAACAAAACCATCTCTGTCAAGATCGAATGGACGAGAGGCATTCTGAGGTGATTCGTTTCTTGTGGATAAGGCGTGCATTGCGTTGAAACCACCAATACCAGATTCATTCACCGCTGCTTCTGAACCACCGGAAACAATAACATCGGCCTTTCCCAAGCGTATATAATTTAGCGAGTCGATGAGTGCATTGGTAGAAGAAGCGCAGGCTGAAACGGTTGTATAGTTGGGTCCCCGAAATCCGAACATAATAGAAATATGCCCAGAGCAGATGTCCGCTATCATTTTAGGAATAAAGAACGGATTGAACCGAGGAGTACCATCCCCTTTTCCGAAATTCAGGACTTCATCCTGAAACGTCTTTAAGCCACCAATTCCTGATCCCCAGATAACGCCCACTCTGTCGGGATTTACGTTTTCTTTGTTGATTCCTGCATCCTGAACTGCTTGCATGGAGGCTACAATACCATAATGGCAGAAGGGGTCAAGCTGGCGTGCTTGTTTCCGGTCGAAATAATCTTCCGGATTGAAATCTTTTACTTCACAGGCAAAACGGGTTTTAAATTTGGAAGCATCGAAACGGGTAATTGGTGCCGCCCCGCTTACACCTCCTACAAGGTTATTCCAGTAATCTGTTACTGAATTACCGAGTGGTGTTATTGCTCCAAGACCGGTAACTACTACCCGTTTGAATTGCATAATTACCGTCTATTAAATTACTTAGCGTTTGCTTCGATATAAGTGATCGCTTCTCCAACAGTGTTGATCTTCTCAGCCTGATCGTCAGGAATTGCAATGTTGAACTCCTTTTCGAATTCCATGATCAACTCTACGGTATCCAAAGAATCAGCTCCTAAATCATTGGTGAAGCTGGCTTGAGGAGTTACTTCTTTTTCATCAACTCCAAGTTTGTCAACAATAATTGACTTAACTTTTGCTGCGATGTCTGACATTTTATTTTGGTTTTAGTTATATAAATTTGGTGCAAAGATATATTTATTGTAGAAATGGCAAAAATTTAACGTTTTTAGCTTATTAGTCTGTTATTATCCCTTTGTATTCAACCGGTTATTTGGAGTAGAAGAATGAAGGAGGGCGAAGGTACGTAAAATTGCCAGCAACATCAAACCCTTCATTTTTATTCCTTTCCGGCCACGAATATAAAAACTATTTTTGCGCCATGAAGAAACTTTGTGTTTTTGCTTCCGGAGCAGGTTCCAACGCGGAAAATCTGATTCGTTATTTTAAGGAGCGAAAGACAGCTGAAGTAGCGCTGGTGGTTACCAACCGCAGGGATGCTGGAATTGTGGAACTGGCTAAAGGGCTTGGAGTTGAGGTACTGGTATGCGATAGGGAAAGTTTTAACAACCCGTCTGGATTGACACAGAAGCTTCACGAAAAAAAAATAGAGTTTATTGTCCTTGCTGGATTTTTATGGCTTATTCCTGAGTGCATGGTAAAGGCGTTTCCGGATAAGATTGTCAATATTCACCCGGCACTCCTGCCCTTGTATGGGGGCAAAGGGATGTTCGGAATGCATGTACATGAAGCAGTTGTGAAGGCAGGGGAGAAAGAAAGTGGTATTACGATTCATTATGTCAATTCTCGGTACGATGACGGACGGATTCTGCTCCAGAAAAAATTTAGCCTGGAGCCTGGGGAAACCCCGAATAGTCTAGCTCTCAAAATCAGATCTCTGGAACATCAGTATTTTCCTCCTCTGGTTGAATCTCTTGTTATATAATAATCCCTTAAAGCACATTAATATGAAAAAGTTCGAGAACCTTCTCTATTCTATTCACAACAACATCTGTATCATTACTATTAACAGGCCCGACAAGCTTAACGCCTTAACCCGTTTGACAGTCCAAGAAATCGGAGAAGCCCTTAAGGAGGCTCTGGATGACGCTTCTGTTAAAGGCCTCATCCTTACCGGTTCAGGGACGAAGGCATTTGTTGCCGGGGCAGATATAAGCGAATTTCTTGGTCTTAGTCCGGAAGAAGGGAAGAAAATGGCACACGCAGGTCAGTCTATTTTTGATCGTATAGAACAATCCACCAAACCGGTTATTGCAGCAGTAAATGGATTTGCCCTTGGCGGGGGGTGCGAGCTTGCCATGGCCTGTCATCTTCGCGTTGCTTCGGATAATGCCAGATTCGGGCAGCCTGAAGTAAACCTTGGGCTCATTCCAGGTTATGGAGGCACCCAAAGACTGGTTCGCTATATCGGCAAATCTAAAGCCCTGGAATTGTTGATGACTGCAGATATGATCAACGCTCAGGAAGCTCTAGAATTAGGACTTATCAACCACCTCACCACTATTGAGAACCTGATCCCAAAATGCATAGAAATCATGGACAAAATCATGACCAAATCTCCGCTAGCCATAGCAGGGGTTATTCGTTCTGTAAACTCCTATTATGCTTCCGGTACTATTGGTTTTGATACCGAATTGGATGAATTTGGGAAGTGTTTCGGAACAGAGGATTATAAGGAAGGAACCTCTGCTTTTCTGCAAAAGAGAAAACCTTCTTTTTCCGGTAAAAAGTTAAAGCACTAAGTTGAATAGATTAATTGATCACCGCTTTTAGCCTAAACTGAATCTATTTTCCAGTCTTAATATAACTGTCCTCGTCCTTTTCAAAGAAAAAGCTTAGCGACTTATTCTTATCGATAAATTTTTTGAGATCTGACGATGAGGTAAATTTCTCCTTGACATTCGGAGTCATCGAGAGCATTGAGATAAGATTATCTCCTCCGCTCATGTCCAATTTATAGAGGTAATAAACCTTTGGGTTAGCGCTTTCTTCAGATATATTGAAGAATTTTTCACCTCCAACATCCGAAAGAAATCCATTATATACTTCCTTCTTTCCGTCCGCAACAGTAATTTTTTCGATTTTATAGTTGAACTCATCCGTTTTGCTGACCATATAATTATAGTCCTTTGAAGAGCGTTGCTCCCACTTTCCAAGGAGGGCAGGAATTACCTTTACCACTGGTTTTTCATCAATCGCGACATCTGAGCTATAAGGACAACCCATAAACAGGATTGCGATCGCAAGCAATGGCAGTATTCTTTTCAATGTTTTCATGTTTTGTTTTTTGGGGTGTTTAGAGTGGTTAAAAGTAAAACAATTTTCACTTCATGCAAGTTATTCACATTATATTCTCCATAAGTGCCAGTGCTGCTGACTGATACAGGTTTTTTTCTTTGTACCTTAGCAGCTTATTATAGATTATTTATCAATTGGCAAACCCACTTAAGAAGCTAGCTGGGCAAACAGCAGTTTATGGATTGAGTACGATCGTAGGCCGGTTGTTAAATTACTTTCTTATCCCTCTATATACCCGTGTTTTTCTTCCTTCCGAAATTGGTGTTTTCACAGAATTCTATGCCTACGTATCGTTTCTGGTCATTATTCTTACCTATGGAATGGAAACTGCCTTGTTCAATTTCAGCAGGAAAGAGGAGCATTCTGATAAGGTATATAGCACTGCTCTCATCTCCCTGTTTGTTTCCACTCTCGTTTTTCTAGTGCCTGCATTTTTCTTTACGAGGTCAATCGCCGAAATCGTGAAGCATCCTTCTCATCCTGAATACATTACATGGATAGCGTTAATCGTTGCATTGGATGCATTCACTTCAATACCTTTTGCCAGACTACGCCTCAATAATAAAGCAGCCAGATTTGCGACCATCAAGATCATTAATATTGGAGCCAATATTGGATTTAATCTCTTTTTTATTGCCTTCTGTAAACCAGCTTATGAGAATCCCGCCTCCCACTTCCATGAGTTCGCAGTACAGGTATACAATCCGAGTATTGGGGTTGGTTATATATTCCTTTCAAACCTTATTGCAAGCATGGTGGCACTAGTCCTCCTTAGTCCGGATATTTTCAGGGTTAAAATGAAGTTTGATCCTGCTTTGTGGAAAAAGATGATGATTTATGCATTACCCCTTCTGATTGCTGGGCTTGCCGGAATGACTAATGAAACCGGAGACCGCATTATGCTGAAGTACTTATTGCCCAAAGATATTGCTGAGTCTCAGGTTGGAATCTACGGGGCCTGTTACCGCATATCAATCATTATGACCATATTCATTCAGACATTCCGCTATGCTGCTGAACCTTTTTTCTTTTCCCATGCGAAAGCTTCCGATTCAAGAACAATTTATGCAGATGTCATGAAGTATTTCGTCATAATATGCTCAATTATTTTTCTGGGTACCATGTTGAATCTTTCATGGATCCAATATTTTGTAGGCCCTCGTTTCCGTGTTGGTCTTGGGGTGGTTCCTATTCTTCTCCTTGCTAATCTGTTTTTAGGAATTTTCTTTAACCTTAGCATCTGGTACAAGCTTAGTGGAGAAACCCGGTTTGGGGCTTACCTGGCCATTTATGGTGCCGTGGTTACACTCATCCTGAATTTTCTCTGGATTCCAGGCACCGGTTTTTTCGGTGGGTATATGGGAAGTGCCTGGGCAACGCTGATCTGCTATTTCTCAATGATGGTAATCTCTTATGTCATTGGCCAACGGAAATACTACATCAACTATGACGTTAGTAAGATTTTGGGATACCTGTTTATATCCTTAACTTTGTACAGCTTAGGACATTATATCCAGACCGGGAACTTGTTCCTGAGCCTGGTCTTAAAGAACGGACTATTTTTAATTTTCCTCCTGTTGGTTTATCGGATGGAAAGGAATCATCTCCGTTTAATCATTTCTCGACAAGTATGACGATAAAAATCATCAATCATTCAGGACATGCGTTGCCGGCTTATGCAACCGGATCTTCCGCAGGTATTGATCTCAGATCCTGCCTGACCGACGAACTCATCCTTCGCCCGATGGAAAGACAAGCTATTCCGACAGGCCTGTTTATAGAACTTCCAAAAGGTTTTGAAGCACAGATAAGACCCAGGAGCGGTCTTGCGATGAAGCACGGAATAACTGTACTTAATTCACCAGGAACAATTGATGCTGATTACCGAGGTGAAATCAAAGTTATTCTGATCAACCTTTCTTCTGATAATTTTATCATAACCAACGGAGAACGGATTGCCCAGATGGTTATTGCAAAACACGAACAAGCGGAGTGGATTGAAGTAGACAATCTGGAAGAAACGGAACGGGGAAGTGGAGGATTTGGGCATACAGGAATTAAATAATTTTTTCTTTATTCATACTTATACTTTCAGAATTTATGAAGATTATAGTACCTATGGCCGGAATGGGTAAACGCATGCGACCGCACACATTGACCGTACCCAAACCTTTGTTGCCCGTAGCTGGTAAGCCTATCGTACAAAGACTCGTTGAGGATATTGCCAAGGTATGTCTTGAGCCCGTCGAAGAAATTGCTTTCATTATTGGATCTTCCTTTGGCGCTGAAGTTGAAAAAAGCCTTGTTGCCGTTGCAGAAAAACTTGGGGCAAAAGGAAAAATTTTCTATCAGGACGAAGCCCTGGGAACCGCTCATGCCATCTATTGTGCAGAATCCAGTCTCTCAGGCAAGGTGGTCGTTGCTTTTGCAGATACTCTTTTCAAAGCCGACTTCAAACTCGAATCTGAAAAGGAAGGTATTATCTGGGTTCAAAAAATTGAAGACCCGAGAGCTTTCGGTGTTGTGAAAGTAGATGCCTTCAATGTGATTACCGATTTTATCGAAAAACCGGAGGAGTTTGTTTCGGATCTGGCTATCATTGGCATCTATTATTTTAAGGATGGGGCAAATCTTAAAAAAGAAATAAAACACCTGCTTGATAATGACATTCGTGACAAAGGAGAGTATCAGCTCACCAGTGCACTCGAAAACATGAAAAGGAAAGGCCTTAAATTTTCCCCCGGGAAAGTCACAGAGTGGCTGGACTGCGGAAACAAAGATGCCACCGTGTATACCAACCAGCGAATCCTGGAATTTGTTCACCGATCAGAGAAGCTGATTTCATCTGGCCTCAAAAACCTGAACAGCACAATCATTGAACCTTGCTTTATAGGTGAGCATGTAACGCTTATCAATTCTACTGTAGGACCTCATGTCTCTATCGGGAAAAATTCATTCGTGGAAAACTCTGTTGTTCGGAATACCATTATCCAAGAAAACACGAAAATTTACAAAAGTAATATTGTTAATTCAATGATTGGTAATCATGCCCAAATTGCCGGCCTAACAGCCGACCTAAGTGTCGGCGATTATACTGTAATCAAAAACCAATAATTCATTCCGGTTCAGGCCAGGAATAAGATCTTACACTATGAAATTTCTGCGGATAACATCCTGGTTTCTTTTTTCTGCTTGGATACTGGTATCCTGCAAGCCGGCGCAGAAGAGTGTTAAGTCCTCCACACCAACAGCCAAGGAAAATCCCAACCCAGACCTCACCCGCAAATTTATGGATGCCTGTAGGGAAAAGATAAAAGGAAACCTGGAGGTAGCTGTTAATGGCTTCAATGAATGCTTGCATATTGATCCTAATAATGCTGCTGCACATTATGAACTGGCATGCATTTACAATCAGCAAGAAAGGAATGATCTTGCCTTAGGGCACGCGAAAGCTGCTGCTTCTGGTGACCCTCAGAATGAATGGTACCATCTTATTTATGCCCAGATCCTGCAGGAAACACATAATCCAGCGGAAGCTGCTTCAGAGTTCACTAAGCTCATCAAAATTTCTCCTCTGAAATTGGAGTACTATTATGGATATTCTGATGCCCTGCTATATGAAGGAAAATACAAAGAAGCTATCAAGGTGTATGAGGAGATTGAACAGAAAATGGGACCTTCAGATGAGGTTATTCTTCAGAAAGCAAAAGTTATGGACCGTGTGGGAGAAACAGCAAAAGCAGAAGAGGAGATCCGGAAACTGATCCGGCAAAACCCATTGGAGACTAAATACTATGCTGCACTCGCTCAATTGTTTCAGGATAGGGCCAATGTCGCCAAAGAAAAAGGAAACAAAATAAAACAAGCAGAAGCCGAAGAGAAGGTTCACGAGGTGTTTTTTGAACTTCTGAAAAACGATCCATACAATTCATTTGCCCAACTCAATCTTGCAGAGTACTATGAAAACAAAGGACAGGCCGATAGCGCTTTTATCAAATACAAACAGGCTCTCGAAAATCCTGATCTGGATGTAGAGAGCAAGATAAAGGTTTTACTCCGGTATTATTATGAATCCGCATCAGACATCAAGCTCAAATCAGCGTGTGAGACCCTCTGTTACATCGTTACGAAACTTCATCCCCAGGAAACGAAAGGCCATGCCGTCTATGCAGATTTCCTATATCGTGACAAAAGACTTCCTGAAGCAAGAAAGGAATACCGCTTAGCTATTGATGCAGACAAGAGTAAGTACGTTCTCTGGAATCAACTTCTAATTGTTGATTCTGAACTCAATGACTACAGTGATATGTCTATTGACAGCAAAGAAGCTATCGAACTCTTTCCCAGCATGCCCCTGCCCTATCTATTCAATGGCCTCGCACTCATTCAGGAAAAAAAATATCCAGATGGCATTGATGCTCTGAACAGCGGACTCATTTATGTGCTAGATAATAAACCTCTGGAAGGACAGTTTCATTCCACACTTGGTGATGCGTATTATAAAACAAAGGAGAATAAGAAGTCTGACCTCGAATATGACAAGGCGCTGGAGCTCGATCCTGATAATTCTTATGTCCTCAATAACTTTAGTTATTATCTCAGCCTCAGAAATGAAAACCTGGATAAAGCCGAAAAAATGTCAAAGAGAGCCAATGAATTGGATCCGAAAAATGCCAATTTCCAGGACACATATGCCTGGGTGCTTTACAAGACAGGAAAATATCCTCAGGCCCTGGAATGGATGGATAAAGTCTTTGCATCCAACTCAGACCCAAGTGCAGTCATGCTGGAGCATTATGGAGATATTCTTTTTAAACTGAACAGGAAAGACGAAGCATTTGCATACTGGATGAAAGCCAAACTCAAGGGCGGCGGCTCTGAACTACTGGAAAAAAAGATTGCTGACAGGAATTTATATGAATAGGACGGGTAATTTGCTCCTGCTCTGTTGCTTAGCGACATACCTCCTCATGTCGTCCTGTAAAAGCGGTAAGGCCGGACAAAAAGCAAATGTGATACGGGCCGAAGTGTTTCTTGCAGGGGATTGCAGAAATACCCAAAGCCTGCTTGACAGTATGAAAACACACCAGTTTCATTTCGAGACGCTTTCTTCCAAACTCGATTGTGAGGCAAAAGGAGATAGCGTAAAAGAAAATTTTGAAGTGACACTCCGGATTCGCCGTGATAGCGCCATATGGATGGATGTTACCGCCCTAGGAGGTTTGTACAAAGTAGCCCGTATTCTAATTACCGTTGATTCTGTGTTTTTTATCGATTATATCCCCAAGGATTCCGACAAGAAAGGATCGTATTTCAAAGGTGACTTCAGCTATATCAATCATATGCTTCTCGCCGACTTTGATTTTGACATGGTTCAAAGTATACTAATCGGTAATAGCGCAACGTTTTATGAAGAGAATGAAAAACTTCATTCATATTCTGAAAATGGAAAATGTGTGCTAAGTACAATTCGCAAACGGAAACTCAAAAGGGTGGTGAATAGAAACCGTGAGCTCACCAAGACTGATTCAGCTCAAACAATCTGGGTAAACCCTGTCAGTCACAAAATAGCCCGCTTGCTCTTCAATGATTTCAATACCCGTCGTAGTTTTGATGCCAGCTATTCTGACTTCAATCCTGCATCCAATGGGATGATGATTGCAAATACCGCTATGTTCCAGATCAAAGCTGAGCGAAACCTGCTCCTCAATATGAGCTATCGCAAAATCAAATTGAACCATCCACTCGAATTCCCTTTTTACATTCCCGAAGGCTACAAACGAATTTATATGAAGGAACCCAATGGAACAGTCAAAGAACCCGAAAGGCCACACTAACCTTTTGCGGATAGTTTCTGGAATACTCCTGCTCATCTTTTTTCTGAGCCTACCTTCTCCTGCCCAAAAGCAAGATAAAAAAGCCCTGGAGCTTAAAAAGAAAAAACAAAAGAAAGATATTGAGCTTGCCGAACAACTACTCAAAGAAACCAAACAGGGCAAAACCAAAACGCTTAACACCCTGGTTGCCCTTAACAAGAATATTGAAAAAAGAGAAGAGTACATTTCCACCATCAACTCCGAAATAGGCCTGATGAGCCACCAGATAGATGAAAACAACAACACAATCCAGGCCCTCCATGGTGATATCGGAAAGCTAAAAAAGGAATATGCAAGGATGGTCTACTTTGCCTATAAAAACAGGGATAATTATGATAAGATGATGTTTGTATTTGCAGCTTCTGATTTCAATCAGGCCTATAAACGGTTGAAATATATACAAGAATATAATGAAGCCAGAAAAAAACAAATCCTGAGTATATCCAACAAGCAGCATGAATTGGGTCAACAAGTGCAGGATCTTGAACAGAAAAAAAGTGAAAAGAAAGACCTTCTGGGAAATCAGGAAGTAGAGAAGAAGGACCTAACCGCCAAAAAAACAGAAAAAGAAGAACTCCTATCAGACCTTCAGCAAAAAGAAGTCCAGCTTAAAAAAGACCTCGAAAAAAAGAAAAGAGATGCCGAAAAAACGGAGCTTGCAATTCAGGCCTTGATCAAGGCAGAAATTGAACGTCAGCAGAAACTTGCAGCGGAAGCAGCAGAAAAAGCAAGCAGGTCAGAAGCCCCTTCTGAAAATAAGAACAAAACCGTTGTCAAGGCTTCTCCTAAATACCACCTCTCTAAAGATGAAATGGATGTGAACCTCAATTTTTCAAGTAATAAAGGAAAATTACCAATGCCCGTCATTCAAGGAATGATTACTGAAAGCTTCGGGGAGCACCCTCATCCAACTATAAGCAATATCCACACTTTTAATAACGGAATCACCATAAGTACAGGTAAGGGTTCATTGGCCAGGTGTATTTTTCAGGGTGAAGTAACGGGAGTAACGAGCATTCCTGGAGTAGGTAAACTGGTCATTATCCGGCACGGAGAATACCTGAGTGTATATTCAAACCTGGATGAAGTGTATGTCCAGACAGGTGATAAAGTGAAGGCTAAACAGAACATTGGCAAAATACAGTTCGATGCGGATGAAGGGAAGACCGAGATGAACCTCCAGATTTGGAAAGGGCAAAATAAACTGAACCCCGAAGAATGGCTCTTCAAAGAATGACCTCCGGGTGACATTCATGCCTAATGAAGTAGAATTTGTCGAAAACCGCCCGTTTTCCCTGGTTTTTTCATATCTTTGTACTTCATTCTCATTACTAAAATTAAAAGTCATGAAATTAGGCACACCCGAAATTCTTCTTATTCTTTGTGTTGTTCTGCTGTTGTTTGGAGGTAAAAAAATTCCCGAGCTTATGAAAGGACTTGGACAAGGTGTAAAGGAATTCAAAGACGCTTCCAAGACCACCGAACACAAGGACGAAAACACCCCGGCTGAGAAGAAATAAACTTTTTCGGTTCTTCTTTAGTCTCACCAACAGCTCTGTTGCCTGTGCAAAAATTTGATACACTGCAAGAAACCCGAAAAGGGCTTTCCGATAAATCCATTTCCTGTACCTCCGTCCTTCGCCATTTCCTTTCACGAATTGAAGAACAGAAACACCTTGGCGCATTCCTGGAAGTGTTTACTGATTCTGCAATTATAAAAGCTGCTGAAGTAGATGAAAAGCTGAAAACTGGCAAGGCAGGTAAACTAGCCGGACTAGTCATTGCCCTAAAAGATAATATCTGTTATAAGGGGCATAAAGTTTCTGCTTCTTCCAGAATTCTTGAGAATTTTGTTTCCTTATACAGCTCAACGGTGGTAGAACGACTGCTGGCTGAAGATGCCATTATTATTGGTCGTTGTAACTGCGATGAGTTTGCTATGGGCAGTTCCAATGAAAATTCTGCATTTGGTCCTGTAAAAAATCCTCACGATATAAAACGTGTTTCAGGAGGAAGCTCTGGTGGATCCACAGCTGCTGTTGCGGCCCGGCTTTGTCATGCCGCTTTAGGAACTGATACCGGAGGCTCCATCCGCCAGCCTGCCTCTTTCTGCGGGGTCGTAGGAATGAAACCTACTTATGGACGGGTGTCAAGATATGGAATCGTGGCTTATGCCTCTTCCTTCGACCAGGTGGGTCCTCTTACTCTTTGTGTGGAAGATGCTGCATCCATTCTGGAAGTGATCGGTGGGTGCGATGAATTCGACCCTACCGTTTCATCCAAACCCATACCAGCCTATTCAGAAGAAATTGAAAAAGCACAGCCCCCTGTCAAGATTGCGTATATCAAAGAATGTATTGAACACGAAGGCCTGGACCCAGAGATTCGCGCTTTTGTACAGAATCTTCTTAAACGCCTCGAAGCTGAAGGTCATACAGTAGAAGCTATAGATTTTCCATACCTCGACTACCTTGTCCCGGCCTATTATGTGTTAACCACCGCTGAAGCCAGTTCGAATCTGGCCCGGTATGACGGGGTGCATTTTGGGTATCGGAGTCCAAAAGCTTTTGACCTGGAAAGCACCTATAAAAAATCAAGGAGCGAAGGATTCGGAATTGAAGTAAAACGCCGCATTATGCTTGGAACCTTTGTATTGAGCGAAGGGTATTATGATGCTTACTATTCAAAAGGTCAGAAAGTAAGGCGATTGATTCAGGAAAAGACTGGAGAAATTTTTTCCAAATACGATTTTATCATGCTACCTACCACTCCAGGTACTGCTTTTGAGTTCGGCGCCAACTCTGCTGATCCTATCAAAATGTATCTGGAAGATATTTTTACGGTTCATGCCAACCATGCCGGAATTCCGGCGATCTCTCTTCCGTTGGGAAAACATAGTAATGGACTTCCGTTTGGGGTCCAGATTATGGCAGACCATTTTAACGAAGCTTCATTGCTCCGATTCTCGAAGAGCCTGTTGAACAATGCTTAGTTGAAAAATACGTTTCTTTGCCTTCCGGTTTTCCTGCCTAATGAGTAATATTGTATGTTCCATGGTTTTAAGCGTGAAATCCTACATATTTCAAATGTTTTAATCCGGATTTTAAGGCTTTCAATTGGGTTTTACCCCCTTTTGGGCGAAAAAAGGCCCTAAAATGCTGTGAAATACAACAATTCTTAGAATATTGCGTATATAATATAAGGTAAAACCTATAAATGAATCTATTCAGGCATTTTTTTCTTCTGACGGCCTTTTCCTTAGCCTGCCTGTTATTGGTGGTACCCCATGCCTCTGCCCAAAACGATTCAATCCGGTACAAAGACGACCCCGTGGTAGCCATGCTTGATAGTCTGGCTCGGATGAATTTTTTCCTGAAACCTGGAAAACCAATCAAATCCAAATACAACTTTGCCCCAGACTCCATTCCTAGGTACGAAGAAATTATGTACGAATCGAGGATGGCTAAACTGGATGCTGCATCTCCTTTTGACCTGGTTTATAATCCAATAGTAAGAGGTTTTATTGATCTTTATTTCGTTCGAAAACGGGAGCTCGTTTCCCGAATGCTTGGGCTTTCGCAGCTTTATTATCCTATGATGGAGGAGGTATTAGACAAATACAACCTCCCGCTTGAGCTTCGGCACCTGGCAGTTATTGAATCCGCCCTTAACCCCAATGCTAAATCGCGGTCGGGAGCCATGGGCCTTTGGCAGTTTATGTATACTACTGGCAAGTTATACGGACTGAGCAACACCTCTTATGTAGATGAACGTGCTGACCCTTATAAGGCAACTATCGCGGCTGCAGAGTATCTAAAATATTTATACAGTCTTTTCGGCGACTGGGAGATGGTTCTTGCTGCTTATAACAGCGGGCCAGGCACTGTCATGAAAGCCATGCGGAGGTCCGGAAATAAAAAAACCTATTGGGAGATTCGTCCCTTCCTCCCCCGGGAAACCCAAAGTTATGTACCGGCCTTCATTGCGGCTAACTATGTTATGAATTATTATACCGAGCATAACATCATCCCCGCCGAACCCCGTAAATCTTTTTTTCAGACTGATACAGTGAACATCAAACAGCAGGTTTCATTTGCTCAGATTTCTAGTTCGCTGAATATTCCGATTGATGATTTGATTTTTCTGAATCCTATGTATAAACGAGCAGTGGTACCCTATCCGGCAGATAGCAAGTGTTATGAACTCATCCTACCTGCCGATAAGGTAGGCTCGTTTGTAACGAATGAGGTGGCCATATATTCCTGCCTGAAAAAAGATTCTGCTTCTGCCACCGCTTATTCTTCTCCTCAAGAAGTCCGTAAAATTTATACCGTACAAAAAGGGGAACACCTGAACCTAATTGCCAGAACGTGTAAATGCACCGTTGATGATCTTAGAACCTGGAACGGATTAAGCAGTCTCGCTGTAAGGCCGGGACAAAAACTGATTTATTATTCAGCCGGGACAAGGCCTATACTTGTTGCACTTCCTCCAGCTCCGAAAGCCAACCCCGCTAATGTAAATGTTTCCAAACAAGCTCCTGCTGTGACTGCCTCAGTTACACCCAATAAACCGATCAACAGCGCCATGGCCCTGAGTGGTTTTGTTTATTACACCATTCAAAAAGGAGATACGCTCTGGGATATCAGTCTTAGAAATAAAACAACTGTTGATGAGATAAAAAGACTGAACGGGTTTGGTAAAGTTTACAAGCTGGTACCTGGGAGTAAAATAAAAGTAGCGAAGGCCTAGAAGGAATCTTGGATTAGGACTCAGTGAATCGATCTCAATTTAATTTCCTTGCAGTCTTTTGTCATCAAAGCCTTCGTGTCTGCGAAGGCTTCTTTCATTTTATACTTCGCCGCAGCATCAATATATGAAGGGAGGGAAAGTGAATCTGTCAAAGCCATCTCTGCTGGAAATACTATGTGTTTTCTCATCCTTGCATCTGTTGCCCGATATACCCAGGTAGGAAGGTAATCCGCTTCTGGTTTCAAATATTTGTTCTGCGTAATGTTCTTTCTCAATGTAAGAGTGAAAATGAGACCGGCGTCGGCATACCTCCAGTACTGATTCGAAATAAAATTACCAAGACTCCAAGCCACGATTCCGGTATCCAGTGTGGCATGTGCTGTTTTGTAATAATTCACTGGACTGATCACATGGGGATGTCCTCCGATAATGATATCAGCTCCATATTCCTGAGATTTTCTGACCACCATTTTCTGATATTCGTTCGGTATGCTTTTGTTTTCCTGCCCGTAGTGAAAATAGACAAGCACAAGTTCCGCTCCCTGTATCCTTGCTGCTTTGATATCACGCTCCATGGCCAGTGTGTCTATTATATTGATCATGTATTTGTGATCTGAAGCAGGGTAAGCCCCATTCGTGCCATAGGTATAGTTCAGCACACCCAGTTTGATTCCTTTAATATTCAAAATCCGTATGGAGTCATGATCAGCCTGAGATTTAAAGGTACCGGTACTCCCTATCTTTGTTTTCTTCAGGATTTCTAGTGTCCTTAGTAACCCCTTCTCTCCGGTATCCATAGCATGGTTATTCGAAGTGACGACAAAATCAAAACCGGCAGTTTTCAAAGCTTCTGCATAAGAATCCGGAGTATTAAAGATTGGATAACCGGCATAAGGAATATCTGTACCAGCAAAAGTTAGTTCGAGGTTACCCATCGTCACATCTGCTTTTTCAAGGTAGGACTTTACAAAAGTAAAACTCGGGTTGAAATCATAGGTTCCATCCGACAGCTTCGAATTTTCATATTGTCCGATATGACACATCAAATCACCAGTAAAACTAACCCTTACGCTCACCACAGAATCATTCAGGGCAGCTCTCTGTCCCGGATGCATTATTCCTTTTTCTCTCCCCTGAAACGAAGGGATGAAGCTGAGAAAGAGAAAGAATAACAAGACAATAAAAAAAATCGGGGATTTCATTTTTTAAAATTACTATATATTTTCCAATGTACTGTGTTTCCACCCCTATCCTCTCTAGCGGAAGGAGGTTATTTTTATACCTTTGCCTTACAAACACCACCCATGATAAAAGTCGAAAATCTGGTAAAGAAATACGGGGAGACTACGGCCCTGGATGGTATTTCCTTTGAAATAAAAGAAGGAAAATTCTTCGGGCTGCTTGGGCCAAACGGGGCCGGCAAAACAACTACGATCAGCATCCTGAGTACTATTCTTAGGCCCGATAGCGGTACCGTTAGAATAGCTGGATTCGACCTTCAGAAAGACCCAGACCAATGCAAACGTAATATCGGTGTGGTCACTCAGGAAATAGCCCTATACAATAAACTTTCTGCTTTTGACAATCTGATGTTTTGGGGAGGAATTTATGATGTGCCCAAAGCAGAACTAAAAACACGCATTTCAGAAATACTAAGTCTTTTTGGCCTTACAGAAAGACAGCATGACAAGATAGAAGCTTATTCAGGAGGAATGAAACGGAGGATCAATATAGCTTCCGCAATGCTACACCGTCCCAAAGTGCTATTCATGGATGAACCTACGGTTGGTGTTGATCCTCAAAGCCGGAACCTGATTTTTGAAGTGCTGGAAAAACTCCACAAAGAAGGGATTACCATTGTATATACCACCCATTACATGGAAGAAGCAGAAAGGTTCTGCGACCAGATCGGCATTATAGACAAAGGCAAAATCATTGCAGAAGGTACACTTGCTGAATTGAAAAAATCAGGAGGCATCAAGGAAAGTATTGCGGTAACCTTTAATGAAATTTCCGAAGAGGTTGCGAAAAAAATTGGTACTTTCCTGGATGGGGAATTCAAGTTTACAGGCAACACTTTGCATTACTATTCAAATCAGATTAAATCGGATCTCGGAAAACTAATCGTATTATGCAACGATCAAGGTGCTGATATCTCCAATATAGAAATTCAAAAAGTAAACCTGGAAACCATTTTCCTTTCCCTCACCGGAAAGCAACTGCGCGACTAATCACACAGAATCATGTTTAGAATTGCAATCAAAGATTTAAAACTATTTGTGGCCGAAAAAAGGAGTATGATCCTTACTTTTATCGTCCCTATTCCCCTCATCACACTTTTCTCTCTGGCTTTCGGGGGGATGGGTAAAAGTTCCGATGTACGAAAGCTTCCTCTGGTAGTGTGCGACGAAGATCATTCCATTAGCACGAAAAGACTTGTGCAGCAGCTCGACTCACTCCCTCAGCTACGGCTCTTCCATACTAGCCTGGATACTGCAAATGATCTGGTGCAAAAAGGAAAAGAAGATGCAGCCCTCGTATTCCACAAAGGATTCGCTGACTCTCTAGAGGAAGGAAAAAATCTGCCAATAGAATTGCGTTATGACAAAGCAAAAGAAGTCCAGATGGGTATGCTGATGGCAGTTCTTAGTGGAAATCTGATGCATTTGGTAGGTACAAAATCACTGGAACGAAAAGCCATCGTACGCTTTGATCAGCAGAACCCGGGAATGGATTCGGCCATGAAGAAAGGGGTACACCAGATGATTGCCTCGAACTTTGGTGGAGGTACCAGTACAGGAAAGAGTGAAGCTATTCTGACTTCAACCGCACTTTCCGCACAGGCAGAAGTTTCTCCGGGTCTTATACAGGCGGTAGCAGGAACGGCAGTTATGATGCTGCTTTTTAGCGTTGCCGGTCTTGGTGCTTCTTTATTACAGGAAAAAGAAGAGGGTACTTTGAAAAAATTATTGTTCTCTCCTCTTACTCCCGGAAATATTCTTTTCGGAAAAATGATATCCGCCAATATTGTTGCCATGACTCAGTTGCTGATTATGTTCCTCTTTTCCTGGCTCGCATTCGGTTTAGACATCAAACAGAATATTCCCGGATTAATTCTGATGATTATTGCCACCGCATTTGCTTGTTCCGGTTTTGGTATTATGCTGGCTTCCTTTGTGAAGACCCGAGCCCAGGTTCAGGGATTAACAACACTGATTGTATTAACCATGTCAGCCATCGGAGGCAGTATGATGCCAACCTTTGTTATGCCCATCTGGATGCAGCATATGGCCGTCTTTTCGGTGAACTATTGGAGTATACAGGGTTTCTACGATATATACTGGAGATTGAAACCCATCTCTGATCCTGATTTTCTGATGCGGGTGGGGATGCTTTTTCTAATCGGATTGGTGCTGAATACAATAGCGATCTTTATGTTCAGGCGGAATATATTGAAGATTGCCTAGTCGCAAGATCAATGCGCTTTCACCGGAAAAGACATATTCACATTCATTTTCACTTTTATTCCGTTCATCATTCCTGGTGAGAATTTGATTTTTTCGACATAGGCCTTCACAGCTTCATCTACTCCATGCCCTACTCCACTAATGATAATACAATTCGCTACTGTACTGTCAGCTTTTACATCAAAGCTAAGGGTCACCTCTCCTTCCACAAATTTCTTGATGGCTTCCTCCGGATATTTCACCTTCATTCTTACTTCCTGATATAGCGCCTGCTCCCCTTTTTGATATTCAGGATCGCGGGTACTTTTCATCTTAATATTCTGTGGATCGGATTTAGATGGAGTGCCGGTCTGAGCATTCGTTGCAGCAGCCATAAATAGCAGTGAAAGCGCAAGAAGAGGGTGTTTAGGTTTCATGAGATAAAGGTAAAAAAAAGCCGACCGTATGAATGATTAATGTGGCAAATTTCTTTCCTTTTTCCTAAATTGCCGCACCACACATAAGGCTAATTATGAAAATCAAACTAATCCTCTCATTTCTCATCATCAGTTCTGTTTATTCAGCGGCTCAGAACTCTTTCATCAGTGACAGCCTCGATGTTTACATCCAGCGGGAAATGAAAGCCTGGAAAGTGCCGGGGATGGCTGTTGCTATTGTGAAAGACGGTAAAGTGGTTGTTTCGAAAGGGTATGGATTGAGAGACAAAGACCAGAAAGACGAAAAGGTGGATGAGAACACTCTTTTTCAGATTGCATCCAACTCCAAAGCATTTACAGCTACTTCTATCGCCCTGCTTGCATACCAGCACCGTATTAGTCTGGAAGATCATGTTACAAAATGGATGCCCTTCTTCCAACTCAAAGATCCTTTCGCCACAAATGATGTTCGTGTACGTGATTTACTCTGCCACCGCTTGGGCTTCGAAACCTTTCAGGGCGATATGCTCAATTGGGGATGCAACTTAAGTCGCAAAGAAATCATCATGAACCTCCGCAATGTGGATCCTGTGTATAGCTTTCGTAGTCATTATGGTTATTGCAATGCAGGATTTCTTACTGCCGGCGAACTCATTCCACTCGTGAGTGATACCACCTGGGATGATTTTCTGAAATATCATTTTTTCCAGCCACTTCAGATGACTCATACCTCCACCACCTGGAGTACTATCCATTCCGATAAAAACGCCTGCACTCCTTATACTCTGGTAAAAGATAAGCTTGTGGCCATGCCCTTTGTGAATGTTGATAACCTGGGTCCCGCTGCTTCTATTAACAGCTGTGTGAAAGATCTGTCTCACTGGCTTCTTATGCAACTTGACAGCGGGCGTTATGAAGGGAAACGTATTGTCCCTTTTTCTGTTTTGCAGAACACCCGTACTTCGAATACTATCGTGAGAGATCAGAACAATCCTTATTACCCCTCTAAGCATTTTGAAACATATGGGTTAGGCTGGTTCCTGGAAGATTATAACGGAAAGAAAATCATCAGCCACGATGGGGGAGCTAATGGATTTGTGACCACCACCTGTGTAATCCCGGAAATGAACCTTGGTATTGTTGTTCTTACAAACACCGATGTGAATTATCTCTATGGCGCTCTCCGTCAGCAGATCATTGATGCATATATGGGCCTTCCTTACCGGAACTATAGCCAGTATAATTTAATACGTCAGGAGAAAGGCATGACCAAAGAAGATGCGGAACTGGCCATCAAAGAAGCATTAGTATCTAAAAAGAATAAACCAGAACTGGAGCTCAAAGAATATACCGGAACATATCACAATGCTGTTTACGGAGACATTACCATCAAAGAAGAAAAGGAGAAGTTGAATATCTATTTCTCCCACCACCCAACCCTCATAGGTCATCTGGACGTACTCGAGAAAAGCTCCTTTCTTTGCGTTTACTCAGATCCGGAATATGGTGTGCGAACGATTCCATTTACAGTGGTAGACAATAAAGTAAAGTCTGTAAGCGTTTCTGTAAACAATTTCATAGACTATATGTCTTATGAATTCACCCGAATTCCTTAATCATTCCTTATGACCGATTATCAGAAAGATAATTACACCATTAGTACAGATAAGACACGCCTAGATACAGTGGCTATTCATGATTACCTGAGCAATGAAAGCTATTGGGCCAAGGGAAGGAGCATGGAGGCTGTGCTTCGATCAATCGATCATTCCCTTTGTTTCGGCTTGTACTTTGGAAGGGTGCAAGTTGGATTTGCCAGAGTGATTTCCGATTTCACAACCTTTGCTTATCTCGCTGATGTTTATATCCTGGAAGGACACCGTGGAAAGGGCCATGCCAAATGGATGCTGGAAACCATTATGTCCTATCCACAACTTCAGGGATTACGCCGGTTTATGCTGGCCACCAAAGATGCGCATAAGCTTTATGCCCAGTATGGGTTTAAATCCCTCTCTAATGTTGATCGGTGGATGGAGGTTTTTAAAGAATAAGACCCTGGCCTCTTGTCGTTGACCCTATCCAAATACCTCTTCAAGCACTACATGCGACTTAATCTCTTTCACTGTTGAAATATGCAGTTGAAAATACAGGATCGTCTTCCTCAGCAATTCTTTCCGCATATGACCTGTCATTGTAAGTGAATGTGAATTCTCAAAATTCACCTGAAGCACCTCTGCAAACATTTTTGAAACAGGAGATGACATGAAATGTGGATGGGAAGGTTCGTGCCCCTGAAAGACTCCTTCTGCAAGATTGAAATAAGGAGTGTCATCCGTCCACATTCCATGAGGGGCGAAGCCTAAACGATCTGCTAACTGAGCGAGAAATACCAGGTGGAAGTTGGCGGGGCTTTCGGCACTCAGATCAAGGATCTGTATAGCGTGAGAGATGAATTCAAACAAAAGCTCATTCGGTTCTTCCTCGCGGATTGATTTAGAAAGTATTTCGTTCAGGAACATCACCAGGGAGCTTTTCAGTATGTCATAAGGGATGGTTGTCCAGGCTTGGATCAAAGTGATATCGCTGATCCGGTGCATACTGTTCTTTTCCCTGTTAGTGACATTCATCTCTACCAGTGAAAGAGGCTGGAAGACATTGGCTTTGATTTTTGCTTTTTTTCCGTGAGAACCGTTAACAAGATAAGATCTCAACCCAAATACCTGGGTATAGATATGAACGATTAAACTGGAGTCAGAATAAGGGATTGTACGGAATACGATGCCTCGTGTTTTGTGGAGCATCGGAGTGCTTAGTTGATGAACAGGATCTTGGTTACAAAAGTTTGCTTTCCGTCGGAATCGGAACAGAACACGATGTATACTCCGGTATGTGCCCTTTCTCCTTTGAAATTTTTTCCGTTCCACTGCGCCTCACCTCCCTGAGCCTTGCATTGATAAATCAATGCACCGGTGATATCGGTTATTTTTACATCGGCATTGGTTGTAAGCCCCCTGATGGAAATAGGTCCTTCGTAATCATGAGTTACAGGGTTTGGAAATGCGAGTACATCGTTGAAGCCTGTATCACCATCGGTAGCGGTGCTCCGGTAGGAGACCACCCCCTTATCGGTTCCGAAAAACACTTCTCCTGTTTTACCGTTGATGGTAATGGCATTGATGGTATTGGAGAGTAGAGGGCTATTGTCTTTATTGAAGTTCAGTACCTGTTGGGTTCCGTCGGCCGACATAAGATATACACCACCACTTGCTGTGCCGATCCATTTCCGGTTCGCGCCATCTATGGCCAGTGCTGTAACCGTTTGGGTACCCATAAGTATCTGCACATGGATTCCTTGCTGAATAAGAATCTGCTGGGCATCATAACCCGAGGAGCCAAACATATTATCAGGATTGTAGAACACAGCGATACCTGCATCTGTTCCGACCCAAATCTGACCATCGGCATCTTCTGCAATCGAATAAACCTCTGTCCCCGGCAATCCTCCGCTTCCCGCAGAGAAAGTGAGCCGGCGTACACGGTCATCATTGGGATTAGAGATGGTACCCCGATCGTCATACACCAGAATTCCTCTGCCTCTTGGAAGGATGGCCCACTTCAAACCATTCTGACCCACGATGATGGATCCTATCTCCACATTGGCAATAGCCGAAGTACAATCGAAAGCATGCCATGTTCCGGAAGCATCGCGGCAATGAATCAGGTAATTGGTGAGGAGGTTGGTGACCCAGAGGTTTCCGGATTTATCATACGCCAGCCCTCCGACAGCAGTAAGTGTGTCGGTAGCAGAACGTGGGCGGAGAGTACAGTTACCCTTGTCATAGTTCCAGATATTTCCGAGTATATTGTTCGTAAACTCAAAAACTCCAAATCCCAGAGAACCATACATGATATGCTGTGAATTGTTAGGATCCACAGCTGTAGCCAGGAAATCGAAGTCGTGCCCCAGAATTGTGTAGTTGTTATAGTCGAGAGTGGTCCAGTTTTCATTAACGAAGGTGCTGATTCCAGAGTTGTTATACATATTCCCCCAATTGTCAGCATGGGAACCGGGAACCATGGAAATAGTGCCACCCCCATAAGTCATGGCATAACAGTCAGACCGCTTTGGACCATTTGGATAAAATTTCCAAGCATTATAATTATCCACCGAATGTACAAGTCCGTAGAAGTTATCTGCAAAATATACGTCTTTGCCTTTTGCAGCTTTGATAGCCATATTGGCATTAATATTACCAAAAGGATAATTAGTAATGGCATTGATGAGGGCAGGCAGCGCACCGGGTGCCACAAACGATGAATCATAAACCAGAGCATTCAGGTCGTGCAAGGTCACCATAAAGCCCTGATTGACTTTGATGCTGAAACAATTCATGGTCTTTTCAAAGACCTGGTAGGTATTAAGTCCAGGGTTATACTGGTAGATGGTATCTTTTTCCGTGTTTGCACCACCACTGGTTTGAAGATTGGAGAAATTAAAATAGATAGACCCTTTGAAAGATACAATCTGATTATAGATTCCGACGGGAAGCGTATGCCCGCTACCTCCGGTCATCTGTGTCCAATAAGTATAATTACTCAGGTTAGGTGCACTTAATGATGCTGTATAAATGCTGGTGGTGGTCGCCGCATAAAGACTCTGGCCATCGGAAGTAATGCCTTGTACGTTTACATATGTAGAGTTGTTTCCGATGATATAAGTATCGGAAATTTCCATTTTATCTGTATCAAAAACTACGATCCCAAAACCGGTGGCGAGGTAAGCAAATTGATTTACAAAGAAGATTGAGTTGATCGTTTTGTTCCCGATAAGGGTGGAAAGTTTAATGTCAGGCACATTGGTGATCTGTTTGTTCAGGAGCACATCCAGATTACCATCGGTATAAGCAATGATCACTTTACCATTATAAGAATTGTAATTGATGGTAGAAATGGAGAAATCACTGAGTCCGTTCACCTTAGTAAGACGCTCGAGGGAGTTGTCGGCTTTTACCAGGGCAAAGATTCCTCCAGAGCAAGCGGCATATACCCGGTCCGGGCTTTCTGTGACTGCAACCACCTTAGAATAAGGCAGATGGTCTCTCCATTGGCCTATCCCGGTAGTCTGGGATCGGACCGAAAAACAGGCAAATACAAATAATGACGAAAGAATAAGTCCGCGCATATACTTCATTAGCACAATAATACAGCTTTATAGCGAGATAAGAAACGGGCAAACCGGGGAATTTATTGTCTTCCTATTGGAGAATCAACCAGATTATAGGGCATTTAAGACCATACGGAAGGAGACTAAAAATCCGCTTTATTTTGTTTTGTTGTTCGGGAAACTCACACCAGGGCCGAAGAAACAGGCATTCTCCTTTATTTTTCCTTCTTTCAATTTAAAATACTCCGTGTTCCTGAATAGTCTGCCGTCATTGGTCCAGCCATTATACGTTACAAATGCATCTTCTCCATCGACGATGAGCTTCTCGATATCAAACTTTTTGATGTTGTCGCTGTTAGGCCAGCACCTCTCTTTATAGGTCTTTAAATCAATATGATCGTCGTACGGACTGTTGAAAACAAATCCATCGGCAAGAAGGGAACTCAGCATGTTCCAGTCTTTCTTCTCATAGGCGGCATAATAATCTTTAATTGTTTTCTCATTTGCCTGCCGGTTACCCTGGTTGCTACAGCTGCTGCCAATCAAAAGCAATGGTATTGCGATTAGGCATAAAGCCCAATTTTTTCTTGTGTTATTGATCATGTTAGTACTGTTAAAACTTGTTTTGCTAACCCCTGCTCCATTCTGAATCTAAAATAAATAAAAATACTGTAATCTGCTACCTTTCCTGTTGCGGATAAATTCTTTCAGACGAGTGCAATTGTTGAATTTACAAAACCCTATAAACACTCTTGGCTTGCTGAAGCTTCGCCTGGCAAGTTCTATTTATCACCTCTCTCCTTCTCCTCCTTTTTTATACCTTTGTCGCTTATTATTGGTTTATAAGGTTCCGTAGTTCAATGGATAGAATGAGAGATTCCGGTTCTCTTGATGGGGGTTCGAATCCCTTCGGGACCACTTAAGGCTAGAAACAGAGCGGAGAACGGTGAATATACACTCTTCCTCCCCTCTGTTTCTGTTTCCTATACTCTTAACCGTCCTCTTCTTTTTACAATTACAACAATTGCAAAGGAATATTAGGGGTAGGTGTATTTAAAAGTTGCTACTCTGTGAGCGTTACAAATCCAGTCCTATTCCCAGGTAACTAAAATCCAACGGGATTGAGCTGCGTCGTATAAAAATGTAGCACAATGTGCATTTTGATTGGCCCCGGTGTTGGTAATTATTTGATTGGCTGCAGTGCCGCCCGCAACATTATTACCTATAGTCATTTGATTAGCTGTAGCATTGTAAATGACTACGTATTCTCCATCAACAGGTGGAGTGCTTGCAATGTTATTTGTAAAACTGTTCAGGGAAAATGCGGCAGTAGGTCCGGTTAACTTTACAAAAGCATTATTCCCGATAAGCAGGTCGTTTGTAGCTCCGCTGATGGCTGTTGCAAGTGCATTCTTGGTAATGGAAAGGTTTCCATTGATATTAATGGAACCGATATTACTCGAACCGCTGGGAGTACCTGAAGTAAGGACAATGCTGCCTCCGTTGCCAGCACCACTGCCACCGTTACCTCCGGTGATCGTTACATTACCACCGTTATTATTACCGGCAGCACCGTTACCGGCAGTAAGTATAATTCCGGGTCCGGATCCTAAACCAAACCCACCTTGTACATTTAAGATGTTTATTCCAGGAGCCGCGGTACCAATCCCGGTATAATTGTAGACGATCAGGCCATTTGCAGGTGCAGCGGCATTATAGCCAATAGTAGCTCCACCGTTCATCACCATTAAGGCTGAAGTAAGCGGGAGTGCCTGTCCAATACCCAGGTATCCATTCACATTATCCCAATACATGCCTTTAGACGGAGTACCGGTAGTTGCAGATGCAATGGTAGTAGCTGTGGGGCTATACGTCACCGCATTGATGGTACCGTTGATAATGTTCTGATAGGATGGGGCTGCATTGCCATTTGATTTCAATATCTGACCGGACGTACCATAATTTCCAGCCCCGCTAAATGCAAGTGCGCCTGTATTGGTAATGCGCAATACTTCTGTCATCGCATCTGCCGTCGCACCGCTAGCACCCACTGGAGCCGTCTGGAATATAAGATTTCCCGAACCACCTGCACCCACTCCATTTCCGGGAGTGATTGTTAAATCTGCTCCCAAAATATCAGTGCCTGCTGAATTCGGCGCACGAAGTGTATAACCCAGGGGTGTTCCCGTTTTATCGCCGCTGCCCACTACCACACTTCCATAACTTCCGGTGGTAGCTTTTGCACCGGGAACGAGATAAACATTTCCTCCATTGGAAGATCCCGTACCTCCACTTCCTGCACCTAAATATAAATTGGCACCATTCGCTCCGAAAGGACTTCCGGATTGTCCAAGGATGCGGGTATCCAATGTTGGATTGCCGGTTCCGGGATCCAGGTCAAACAAATACCCTGCCGAGGGAGCCGATTTAAATACAGACATGGTCGTACCCAGGTCATAAATATTACTACAACCCAATGTTGTGGCCGTTGCCATCTTGGGCACGTTATTAACGGTAAGGCACGCATTGAGAGCTCCGATTGAGCCGGAGTTAACCATATAATTCCACTGCGCATTTGCCCAATAATAATAGCCTACCCCGCTGCCTCCGGTAGTGGTTGTGGAAGTATTATATACCAGCATTCCGTTGGTAGCCACCCCAATTACAGGAGACCAGGTGCTTACACTTGTCAGCGCCACTTGCGGACCGAGGAATCCCATATTGGTAACCCCGGTACTGATATCAAGTATAGCAGCGGTATTAGGAGTTACCCCTCCCGGATTAATTCCGACATTCTGTCCATTGCTTGAATAGCACACAAACAATACACTCAGACAGAGTAAGTAGTGAGATATGTTTTTTTTCATAGGAGAACGAAGTATCTGTATTTAACAAAACATGTACTAACCTGATTTATTTCCACGAAATTAAAATCCATCGCTGTGGAGTTGCATCATATATAAATGTTGCACAATGCGCATTCAACACATTGGCTCCTGTCGTAGTTAATATTTCGTTGGCTGCGGTGCCTCCTCCATTGTTACCGATAGTCATTGCAAAACCGGTCGAGTTATACACGATCACTTGCTGACCATCTATCGGTGGAGTAGCAGCAGCATAATTAGTAAAGCTGTTAAGAGTAAATGCGGCACCCCCTGTTAGTTTCACAAAAGCGTAATTCCCAACAATCAAGTCATTGTTTGCTCCCGCTGCTACTGCAACAGAAGTCTTTGTTATGATCAGATTACCCTTAATATTCACCGTTCCGATTACGCTTGAAGCTGGAGCACCAATAGCACCCGGAGTAAGGATGATAGAGCCAGCACTGGCTGCAGATGATGCGCCGGCACCACTATTACCTGCAGTAATAGGGATGGCACCACCATTGCCGCTAAATGGACCTCCACTGCCGGAAACAAGAATAATTCCAGGCCCGGCCGCAGCCCCGGTTCCGCCTTGTACATTCAGTATATTGTTTCCAGGTAAAGAGGTGCCAATCCCAGTGAAGCCGCTTACAATGAGGCCGCTGGAAGGTGCTGCTGAAGCATATCCGATCGACATTCCTCCATTTTCCAGACTTAAGCCACAATATGGAGTGGTGACACCAATACCCAGATACCCATTCACATTATCCCAATACATGCCGTATAATGGAGATCCGGTTGTTGCAGACCCAATCGTAGTTGCTGTTGGGCTAAACGTAACTGCATTGATGGTTCCGTTGGTCACATAATTTTTGAATGCAGGAGCCGCATTACCGTTGGATGTCAAAAGCTGACCTGCAACGCCATAATTGGCTGCCCCGCTGAATGTAAGCGCGCGGGTATTGGTAAAACGCATAATTTCTGTCATCGCATCAGCTGTTGTGCCACTGGCGGCTATGGGAGCAGTTTGGAAAATTACACTGCCTGAGCCACCCGCGCCAACCCCATTTCCCGAAGTGACCGTTAAATCTCCTCCTGCAATATCGGTTCCCGTTGCACTCGGTGCACGAAGGGTGTAACCTAGCGGAGTTGCTGTTTTATCACCGCTGCCTAATACAGCACTTCCATTGACTCCTCCGCCCACTTTTGCACCCGGTACAACATAAACATTTCCTCCGTTGGTGCCAGCCATCGTTCCTATTCCTGCTCCTAAATATATATTGCCTCCATTAATACCGGCTCCTCCACTGCTTGTTTGTGCCAGGATCCGGGTGTCGATGGTCGATACAGCTGCGTTACCCGGGTCAAGGTCAAATAAATAGCCTGCAGAAGGATTTGGTTTAAATATAGAAACGGTTGTACCCTGGTCATAAATATTGCTGCATAACATGGTGTATGAATTCCATACCCTGAGCAATTCGGTTACAGTACTACATTGGTTCAGGGGACCGAATGAAGCACTGTTAGCAATATAGTTCCATTGATTGCTTGCCCAAAAATAATACCCAATCCCACTCCCGCCGGTTGTTGTGGTGGATGTATTAAATATCAGCATGCCATTGATAGACGAACCGACTACAGGAGTCCAGACATAAATACTGGTCAGCGCCACATTCGGGGCAAGAAATCCGAGATTGGTAACCCCGCTGGCGATGTCTAGAATGGCAGCGGTATTCGGAGCTACACCCGTTGTATTAATACCAACATTCTGTCCATTACTTGAATTGTATGCAAATAACACACTTATACCGAATAAAAAGTGAACAATACTTTTCTTCATTGGTTAAAATAATAATTAGGTATCTGCCTAATACCTATAATAAGAATTAATATTAAAGATGCTGTTTAACACGGTGAACCTCCATCGCAGTTCAACACTCCTTATAAAGCAATATAATACTTTATTTTTATCGATACAAATGTCCTAATTAAATAAAGGGAATCCATAAAAATATATCTGCCAAATTGGGAGTCGAATGCATTGTCTAAAGCTGACTTAGACAGCTTTAGACAATCTTGATTGTAGTGAAAATCAAAATGTAATTAGTTTTCTGGATATATTAGTATACTGAAATCGTCGAACAGTGCTTCACCTGGAAGGGTATAAGTTAGCTTCAGACGTAATCTCTTTGATAAGCTATTCTTAGGGATTCTAAAACGGCAACTTATTTGTTCCCAGCCATCGGAATCATGGTTGCATACCACTAGACTATTGATTACTGGCCCCGTTCCGTCACATAAGTCATAAGAGATCCCACCCAAATGATTTGCTGCTTTCCTCCAGACTCTGGCGTTCACAAAATCACCAGGACTAACTGCGAACTCGATCTCTGCCCCATCAGGAAAAGCCTGAGTTAAGAGCAGGGAGTTAGTTCCGGAATGCGACCCTTTATGGGAGAGTGTATGCGTAGTGATATTATGAAATTTTCCATCTGTTGTTGGTCCATCCATCTCTTGAAGAGGGGTTTCGAAGTCGCAGGTAGCAGTAATTTTCGGAATCAATTGTTTCGCAGCAATTGCAGTGTCACTTTCCAGCAGATAAATGTGCTCATTTGTTTTCGTATTGGAATAAATCTGTTCGCATCTAGCCACTCTGATCGTATTGCCAGCCATGCAGAAATGCTGCAACATTTCTTTTTCTGCCTCAGGATGGTCAGCGATATCATACACCATTACTTTCGGATTTTTTGCCAAAATTTCCAGAATCATTACCTCTTCCTGCCAGTAATCAATCATTTTCAGGTCTTGATGGTAATAATATGAATTAGGATACTGCTCTTTTGCGAAAGCATAATATTTATAGTGTAAGCTTCCGGCCCATTCAAATCCAAAAGAAATAGATGCTTGGACAGAGGCACTTCTATTAGCCCTGCAGGAAATGACAGGGATACCTTTTTGTTTTTTAATAATATTACACGCTTCCGTCATAGACGCCTTCCGTGCTAGAAACGTGCCTGCGTAGCTGATTTGTTGAAAGGCCAATAGACCTATGATCAGCCCCCCTCCTGTAGCCACGATCACTCTTTGCTTTTGGGTAATAGAATCAAATTTAAATGAAGGGAAAAGGGTTAACCAGGAAACAACAAGGGCCAAAGAGAAAAAAATTTCTGCAGGAATGAGATAGTGGGATGAATAATGTTTGGCAACAAATAGAATAAGCAATGTGGTGGATACCCATAGTCCGCCAGCTAATCGTAATAGAGCCTTGTTAGCATTATTTGCAAGTAGTTTTTTTCGCGCAATTAAGATCAGGGCGCCTGTAAGAAACAAATATACGGATGTGAAGACAATATCATGCGTGAACACTTCTTTCAAATTTTCAATAAAGGTGGCTGCATCGATGACCTGCTTCTTTCCGGATCCATAGGCCCCATCATGCGTAAACAGATTCGTAATCCAGGTAAGGCTACGGTTGAATTGTCGAATTCCAGGAATAACGCCTAATAAAAAAGAGAAGAAGGTGCATATCACAAAAAAGATGCGCTGCCAGCTATTCTTTAAAACAAAAAGAACAAGGAACACTGAGGGTGCACACACATATTTAGTTGCCACTAAAAAACCTATAAAGATCCCCATTATTAATACCGTCTTCTTCCTCCATTTTCCGGATTCTGTTTGGTATGCTTCAATGGTATTGAAGTATATAAATGCAGAAAAGAAAAGACTTGCAAGTACAATAAGTGATTCCGGCATTAATATAAGTGAGTTTTCAAATAATTCGGCGTTCAAAAAGGGAGCTAATTGAAAAATAAAGCTCAATGTTTTATTGCCTGTATTCTTGTATATATAGTACCCTGTTAAATATGTAATGAGGGTGAATAATCCTATAAGCACTAAACTACAGGAATGTAAATAAGCTTCCGGATTCAGGATGACATCCTGGTCAATTGGGAGGTCGTTATGACGGATGATATGAATCATCTTTATAAGTACTCCTCCCATAACATCAACAGTCATTCCTGGATGCTCATAAATCCCAACTTCCCAATGAGCTCCCGCCAGATTGAGGCTATTAAACAGATAAGGGTAAACAGGATCATCTCCGCTGAAATGAAAAGGGCTAAGGCCCTGAAGATAAAAGAAGGAAAGAACTAAATAGATCAGAGGCAAAAGCAATAAAATTGCCGGTAGTTTGGACTGTCTGTTAAGAATAGAACTCATGCAACCCAATTGGTTAAAACCTGTAGTTAACGGACTACTAAAGTACATGTTTTTGTGATAATAGCTCCAGATGAAAAGCAACATCACAAAGAGAATTTCACAACTAGTTGCTATTTTAACTGAATTGCAGACCAGAAGATTTTTGACATCAACAGCTCTTGCAAAAAGTTTTGGTGTATGTGTTAGGACCGTTTATAGAGTTGTGAAGGCATTGGTACAAACAGGAGTTCTTTTACTGGAAAGAGACCAAGCATTAACTTAAGAAATATGTCTTGCAGTGAAGGCAGACCAAACGGAAGCTTAAGAAATA
>PLYR01000086.1 GCA_003153435.1 Bacteroidota bacterium | reverse complement strand
AATCATGCCCGGATGTAAATTATGGTTTCTGGATGGCAAAAACAGTGAAAATAAAACAGTGTCTAATCCTAATATAGGATACGGACTGCATTTAATAAAATATGCAGATGGAAAAAGCAGGGAGTTTTATCAAATTGGTTTAAGTGCAAACACGACCGGAATCTCCGTCTATATCATGGATATTAAAGATAAGACCTACTTAGCCCAAACGTATGGAAAGAAACTAGGTAAGGCGACTGTGAGCGGTTATTGCATTAAGTTCAAAACAATCAAGGATATCAACCTCGATATCCTTGAAATGGCCATCCGAACCGGGCTTGAAAATAAGTAACCAGAGGTCAATCTACTGACAATCAACCTTATTAATGCAGTATTCATAACCTCTAAGGTCGTTCCATGCTCTCGTACGATCGAACAAGAGTGTTGTTCTAGAGTACAAGAGTATTATTCTAGAGTACAAGAGTATTATACTAGAGTAAAATAGTGTTATACTAGAGTAAAAGAGTGTTATACTAGAGTAAAAGAGTATTATACTAGAGTTTAAGAGTGTTATACTAGAGTTTAAGAGTGTCCAACGAGCTTAGCAGAGCCTGCTTCTAGATAAGCAATAGGTATCGCACTGAAAATCAACCCTATTTCCGATTTCGAATTAACCTGCTTACATTTGGTTCACTCAGTCCCAAAGAAATGAAGTTATCCCCACAACCCGATTTAGCATTTTTACAGAAGCTTTTACAAGAATCGGCAGAATTAAGTGCTGACAAAAAGGCGCAGGCTGTCTCTGCCCTACAGAAAGCATTGGAAGATTCGGAGTCAAAGGAACAGCAGCTGGCCTTTTATGCAAAAGAGGCTAAGTTAGATCTGGCCCTGGAGCGATTGAGATTCAAGACCATGACCATGCATACGAGCGAAGATGTGGCGGAAACCGTCTCCCTGATGTTCGATGAAATGGTAAAGCTGGGTGTAAACACCCTTCGAAGCGGAATTGGGATTATGAGGTCGGATATGACTATGGAAATCTGGACTTCCAACATCGAAGCGAAAGAAACAGCAGAAATGGTGGCCGGGCGTTTTGACCTTTCCAAACACCCGATGCTTAGTGGTGCTTATTTCTCCTGGAAGAAACAGGAAGGCCACTATTCCTATGAACTCAGAGGGGATGATTTAATGGCCTACTACGTAGCAGTGAACAATATGCCGGAGTATCATATAAAATATAACCTGGAAACAGTACCCACACTCCTCTTTCTGAATTCTTTTCATTTTGTAGAAGGGAATCTTTTTGTTTTCTCCCTCGAGCAGCTTTCTGAGGAAACCTCCCGGATCTGTAAACGGTTTGCGGCGGTGTTCGGTCAGACCTACCGGCGTTTTCTTGATTTGAGAGAAGCGGAAGCTCAACGGGAACGGGTNNTCCACTCCCGGAACTTTTCTGCTGGCTACAGCAGACTGTACCGGGCATGGAGTACCGGGAGCATTCATGAGTATGCTAGGCGTGAACTTTCTGAATGAAATAGTCATTGAACGGAACATCACCCAACCCGACCTAATTCTCAATAAACTCCGGGAAGAAATTATCAAAGCCCTGAATCCCAAGGGAAGCGAAGAAGAAACGAAAGACGGGATGGACTGCGTACTCTGTGCTTTCGACTTCGAAAAGCTACAGCTCCGTTATGCGGCTGCTAACAATAGCTTTTACATCATCCGGAATGGAAAGATCCTCATCCAGCATGCAGACAAAATGCCGGTGGGCAAGCAGCATGGAAGCTCTGAACCGTTTACATTACATACCATCCAGCTGCAAAAAGGAGACACCATCTATACCTTCACCGATGGCTATGCCGATCAGTTCGGTGGTGAAAAAGGAAAGAAATTTCTTTATAAACGATTCGAAGAATTACTTCTTGCAAATGCTCACCTCCCCATGCGGGAACAGCAAAAAATGCTCAGCAGCACCATCAACTCCTGGAAAAAGGATTACGAACAAGTTGATGATATGCTTGTGATGGGAATGAGGTTTCCGCAATAGCCTCTGAATGCTTTCCGGTGGTTCGATTTCCAATTCTGAACCAAGTATTTAAGGCCGAAGAAAGCTATTATTATGTATCTTGCCTTTCATCTCCATCTGATCCCTGAAATTAAAGTGCAACAGAGAAAATGAATAGTATCAAAACACTCTTATTAGTACTGGTTCTGAACATATTAACCATTGTTCATTGCTATGCAGACAAAATTTACATCTTAGATTCTCCCGGATATAACCGTGCTGAAGGGGCTTTAATTCAGAAGATTGCGGCCAACGGTCATACCATGACAGTGGACAGTGTGTCTTACAACTCCCTTCCCGCAGGATTCACCTCCTCTTGTGTGGATCCGGTGAATGGATATGATTGGCTTTGTTTTTTCGGTGATAATGATTTTACTGCGCTGATTCCTCAGATAGAAGCCTATCTCAATGCCGGTGGGAAAGTTTTCTATCAGTATGAGGTGAGCTGTTGTACCACTTCTGCTTCTTCCATCGCGACTATCCTGAGCGGACTTACCGGTTTGTCGATCAGCCCGAATGCTAACCCTTATATCGCACTCACTTCAGGACCGGCCTGGAGAGCAACCAGTGTAAGCTGCTGTGGGACGTTAACCGGAAACGCTTATAAAGGCCTTGATGGGATGCCGGTCATCAATCAATTTCAGGCCACCTCCAATATCAATGGTTCCTCTCCCCTCATCTCGGTCTGCACTAATTTTGGATTCCGGTTTACAACCAATGATTTTACATTTGCAGGAAGCACACACAAAGGAGCTATTGTTGGGCTTGGCGATATCAATGCATGGTATGACGGAGGAGAGCCTTTCTGGAATTTCGGTGCAACCCCTATCAACACAAGCACAGTCAGCTTCTTTTTTCCATCCAATGCTTCCTCCTGTTATGTGCTTCCGCCAGGATGTGTAATTACCTATTCCAACTCAAGTGCGGGAGCGGCAGTTGCCAACCTTGGGAATGATACCACATTATGTACCGGCCAAACCATGATGCTGAATGTAACCGAAGCTTCTGCAACCTATTCCTGGCAGGATGGTACCACAGCGGCCACCTATCAGGTTACTCATGCAGGCACCTACTGGGTCAAAGTGACTACCTCCTGCAACTCGGCTTCCGATACCATTCATGTTCAGTATACCAGTCCATCGATATTAAACCTGGGTAACGATACCACCCTCTGTCAGGGTTCTACCCTCACCTTAACTGCCGGATCGAATATCGGGACGTATCACTGGCAGAATGGTTCTACCGCAAGTACCTTTCTTGTTACCACAGCAGGAACCTATTGGTTAAAGGTGACTAACAGTTGCGGATCTTATTCAGATACTATAAATGTTCATTATAATGCTGCTCCTGTAGCCAACCTGGGACATGATACTACTTTATGTACGGGACAGACCCTCACTTTAAATGTAGCCCAGGCTTCTGCAACATACTCCTGGCAGGATGGTTCCATAACCCCCACCTTTCTGATCACACATGCCGGGACTTACTGGGTCAAAGTAACCACTCCTTGCAATTCAGCAATTGATACGATACATGTACATTATACAGGACCTTCTGCTTTAAACATTGGTAATGACACCACCCTCTGTGTGGGAAACACCCTAACATTAACAGCCGGATCTAATGTAGGTACCTACCACTGGCAGAATGGTTCTACGGGTAGTACCTTTCTGGTCACTAGTGCCGGGACCTACTGGTTGAAGGTTACCAACAGCTGCGGATCGTTTTCGGACACCATTCATGTAAGCTACAAATCAGCTCCTTTGGTGAGCCTCGGAAGAGATACGACCATTTGTGAAGGAATTGCGTGGACCCTGAATGCGAATACTCCAAACGTAACTTATACCTGGCAGAATGGAACGAGTGCCAGCACGCTGTCTGTAACACAGGCGGGAACCTATTGGGTTCGGGTCACCAACCGTTGTGGTTCAGGCTCTGACACGGTACACATTGGATCCGAGATTTGCGGGATATTGGAAATGCCCAATGTATTCAGTCCGAATGGAGATGGAACGAATGATTTTTTCAAGCCTTCGAAATATGCAGATATCGTTAATGCTCACCTTGAAATCTACAACCGCTGGGGTACGAAGTTGTTTGACACGAATGATGTCGAAACCGGCTGGAACGGGAAATTCAATGGGATGCAATGCTCTGAAGGAACCTATTACTGGATTCTAAATTATAATACTGAATCAAAGCAGTCGAAAACGCTGACTGGCTTCCTGCAGCTATTAAAATAATAAAAACTGAATCTTAATAAGTAGAAATCAGCTTCTGGGTATAGACATTTCCGGAAGTCTGGATTTTCAGCAGATAAATTCCTTTGGCTGCGGTTTGCCCGGCATCATTCTTTCCATCCCAGACAACGGCCGAATCAGTTCGTAAATCACTTTTTCCGAATGTTCTGATATTTTTTCCTTGCAGATCCGTGATGTAAATAACCTCCACCTGCTCCTCATTAATCTGATAATGAATCACCACACTCCCCGAAAAAGGGTTAGGGTAAGCAGAAACACGACCCGGTAACGGAACTTCAGGAACAGAAGTCACCACACTTTTAAAGAGTACCACCAAATCTACAAAGGGAGGCTTTACAGCAACGGTAATTTTATTATTCACCAGGGAAACAGCTCCTGAATCAACTGCTTTGGAAATAATATTGCTGTCTATTCGGAAGATATAATAATTCTCCTGCTCTGATGCGATCATTCCATTCACGGTAAGTGTGTATCCCTTTGCTGAGGAACAGTTATCCGCAACGAGCACCCCGCTAACAGAATCGTTGAGTGATTTACCGGCCAGAATTGAAAAGCCTAAAGTATCTCCCCCACTGGCCTGAAGCCGTCGGGGGATGGTTCTGAACTGAGACATATAATAGTAAGCCAGTCCGGTATAATTATAGTTCCCTCCGGCATCGAACATCCCCAGGTCGGTACCATCTGTACGGTATCGAAGTAACTTAAACACATCTGTATTCTGATAATAAGTGAGTGAAGCGATCGTGCTGGCTGCCATGAATGGATCATTTCTCCACACATAATAATTATTCCCTGGATTATAATTGTAATTGCTCCATTCACTTACAATTCGTTGTTTGTTTCCCAGTCCATAGGTATTCAAAAGTGCCTTAGCCTGTTGATCAGTCCTGAAAAAATCATAAGGGTTGAAAGTGTGATAGTAGTGATAGGAGAAAAAATCAAAAGGGAGATTCTCTGTATGTACGGAATCCAGAAATGTATTTAGAAAGGAAGTACCGCTCAATGCGGATATGGCCGGACCACCTATCCGGAGAGAGGTATCGGCACCTTTCAGGACCCGACTGGAGAGGCGGTATAATTTGATAAAGTCATTGACTGTTCCGTTCCAGCCCAGATCGGGCTCATTATATATTTCCCAGTATTTGATCCCCAAGTGAAAGCCCTTGTACCAGCCCATATTGTAGTGTTTCATGATCTGCCCGCATACGAGAGCCCATTTCATGTAGTCATTTGGAGGATTATAATAAGCCCGGTTGTTGGTACCGCTCTCCCCTACCCTGAAATACACCTTAGAACCGGCATTGACGATTCCTTTAATGACAGAATCTGTCAATGCAAAATTATAGGCGTTTGAATCCAGTGCACTTCTGGAGGTATCCGGGAAGATCAGATGCATATCACAAGGTCCTTCGAAATCATGAGTCCGGACAAAATCCATTCCCACTTCCCGGAAGCGGGAGGTAAGGTCAAGACTGGAAACAGAGGGATCTATTGGCCCTACATTGGTTGAGGTGAATGGGTTGATGGTGGTTCCTGTAAAGGTGTTCAGTGCAACAGTGAGTGGATGATAAGAAGTATCAGTGAGCTCTGTGAGAGAAATATCATCAAACCAGGCCGTTCCGTTTGTGGCGCTCAGAGCAACCATCAACTGTAGTGTGTCAGAACCCTGTGGCATATAAAACCGGAAGCTCTGCTCCTCCCAGCCCGAAGTGGTGCCTCCGACACCATACCCACCTTCTCCATAAAGACGCTGGCCGTGGAGGTAGAGAATACAATATTGCACCGCCCCTCCGTTCACCACTGAATCTGTTTTCACAAAACAATCGAAGAGGTAATGGGCGCCTTTCTTTAATTGAAACGCCTGGTAAACAAGTCCGATCTGAGAAGCGGTGTCATGATTAATCGTGATCTTCATACTGCTGGTGCCGGTATGAGATACAGCGTTATCAATTTGAGTGGTAATAAAGGAAGGTCCGTTGGTATAAACACCCCAGGGGCCCTGGCCGCTTTCAAAGCCGGGGTCGGGAATCAGATTCTGAGCATGGGCGAATACACAGCCCAGGAAAAAAAACATGCACAACAGTCCTGCTCTCTTTTGTTTCTCAGGAATTTTAAGCATGTACTTTCGGTTTTGAGGAAACTTTAAAGATGAAATAAATTCAGAGGTCAGAATCGAACGCCCATGAGCAATACATCATCCGTCTGATCCATATCCCCTTGCCATTGCTCCAAACGTCTTTCAACCTTTGTCACCTGTTCATGCATTGGTAGGGCCTGGATATCCTGAAGCATATCCCTGAATCCTCCGACCATAAACTTCTTACCGGTAGGACCTCCGAACTGATCCTGGTAACCATCGGAGAACATATAAATAGTATCGCCGGTATTTACATTCAGACGATGCTCGGTAAAGAGTTTTTCGGAATCGTACTGGAAGCTTCCAATCGGAAATTTATTTCCTTTAATCTCCAGCAGCTCCCCTTTCTTAAACAGATAGAGCGGTCTTTTTGCGCCGGCAAACGTGAGTTCCTTCTTGGTTATTTTATACCGGCAGATGGAAACATCCATACCGTCGTTGGTAATCGCTCCTCCATGATGGCGCATGATCTCCAGCAGTTTCCGATCCAGCTGATTAAGAATTTTTGCAGGGTCAGTAATACCTGAAAAATTAACTATCTGATGGAGGATGGAATTTCCTATAACGGTCATCAATGCTCCGGGTACACCATGACCCGTACAATCGATGGCTGCCATCACCACTTCATCTCCGGAATGGGCAAACCAGTAGAAATCACCGCAAACAATATCTTTGGGTTTATAAAAAATAAAGGAGTCTCCGAATACTTTTGAAATGGATTGTTCGGCCGGGAGGATGGCATCCTGGATCCGCTTGGCATAATGAATACTATCCCGGATCTCCCGATACGCCAGTTCCAGCTTATTGTTTTTCTCAATGACTTCCTGAGTTCTTTCCCTGACCTTCTCTTCCATTTGTTCGGAATAGACCCTTAGGCTATCTCTCATATGGATTAAAGCGTTACCCAACATATCATTCTCTCCAAGCCTTTCATAGCCAACTGAAAGATTACCTCTTCCTATTTCACTGGCAAATACAGAAGTCTTTGTAAAGCTTTCCGAAAGTCTGTTCACCGATTCAGCCATCTCCCCGATCACATTTCGCGTAACCGGAATATGCTGGTGAGGAAGTTCTCCTTTACCTAACTGGAGTACAATATCTCTCATCATCTGTACCGGCTTGCGAATGGCGCTGGATATAAATATTGCTGCGGAGAGAATCATGAGCAAGAGACCGATAGAGACGCCCAGAGAAATCAACAACAGCTTGTTGAATGAGGTAACCAGCTCATTCCGGATCTGAGCTGCTTCTTCTCTGTTCCTGGTTATTGTTGTTTTCAAAGAAGCCATAATCTCATCCGTACGTGGCAAAACCTCCGACTCTACAAGATCTTCAGCAACGAATTTTTTCTTGGGGTTTTCATAATCCTCAAAACTGATAAGGCCTTTCATGATCTTCTTCTCTATGACCAGGAGTTCTTCGAATTTACCAAAGATCGATTCCATACTATCTTTTTCAGCTTTTTTGTTCAGCTTGATAAGAAATTCAGTGATGGATTTTTTTAATTCGGGATATTTAGTCCGGTGCAGGGCCGTGAGACTATGTTTATCTTCCGTGCTGTTTTGAAGATAAACCCAGTTGGTAGAATACATCTTTGATTCAGTGACCAGGAGGTTGAACTCCTCCATTTTCTCCATGTAAGGATTTACCACCTCTGTCATCCTGGAGATGGTAGAACCATTTTTTTTCAGAATCAGGTAGCTGACCAATACATTCACCAGTACCACTAGAATAACGAAGAGGAACCCGATTGTAACCTTTCTGAAACCGGTACTAATGAAATTCAGATTCATAAAATCCTGGGAAATAGGTGACGGTACACAATGTACAAATTATTTTTCATATCACTTATTTTGTTATTTTTGACCAGCACGCTCCCCATACCCATGACGAGATCCTTACGCTATTCCATCCCTTTTATTCTNNTGGTTAACTCACTGATTGCAGTGGCTTCGAAAAAGCCCCTGAGCAGCCGGGAATCACCCAGCATTGTCAGCCTTGTCACCGCTGAAGAAATCAAAAATTCCGGAGCCCGGGATCTTATTGATGTACTTCGGATGGTTCCGGGTTTCGATTTTGGAGTGGATGTAGAAGGTGTTGTAGGCATTGGGACCCGTGGATGCTGGGCACATGAAGGCAAGATACTCCTTCTGATTGACGGCCAGGAAATGAATGAAATGCTCTATGCCTCCACCCAATTTGGAAACCATTATCCCATAGATCAGATCAAACGCATAGAGATTATCCGTGGGCCAGGGTCAGCCATATACGGAGGCTATGCTGAATATGGTGTTATCAATATCATCACCAAAAGCGGGGCCGACATTAACGGCATTTCATTATCTGCTCAGTATGGGCAAATGCAAAACGGAATGGCCCGTGAAAATCTTAGCCTGGCTGCCGGAAAAAAACTAAAAGATTTTGAATTCAGCATTACCGGAATGGCCGGCTTAGGCAACCGGAGTGATCAGGTTTATACAGACTTTGGAGGCAAGACTTTTGATATGGCCGGAAAGAGTTCGCTAAACCCCAACAACCTCAACATAGGGCTGTCGTGGAAGGGGCTTTCTTTCAGAGGCATCTACGACAGCTATCAAACGATGGTAGGTGATGGATATAATGCTGTAGCTAATCCTCCTTATCATCAGGACTTCAACTCCATGCTCGCCGAACTTAAATATGTCTGGAAGCTGAGTGACAAAATCACCATTACTCCACGGGTCAACTACAAAAGACAGGAACCCTGGCTGACACCGAAAACTGATTCCGTTGCAGCATTTAATTTTTTAGCTGAACGGATCACGGGGAATCTCACCCTTTCATACAATATTAACCGTCATATAAATATTGTTGCTGGAGGAGAGGTGTTTAATGACCGGGCACTGGAAAGAGACGGAGGCCTTTTTGTGGATTCGAGCAAAACCGTTTCTTATATGAACTATGCCGGCTTTCTGCAGGGTGTTCTTAAATACCCTATCGTTAATTTCATTTTCGGAGCCCGGTATGACAAGAATTCTCAGTATGGAGATGCCCTGGTGCCGCGGGTAGGCCTGACGAAAAAAATGGATCGGTTTCATTTCAAACTGTTATATAGCCAAAGTTTCAGGGCTCCCGCCATCGAAAACATCAATCAGGCTCTGACACCTAGCGGAATCAGACCAGAAAGAACCGAAGTGGCCGAACTTGAAGTGGGTTACCAACTCACACGAAAATCAATTTTAACCGTTAATATTTATAACATCAGTACCCTCAATCCGATTGTATATTATGTGGTTGGATACAATACGGATGCTTATATCAACTTTGGTCATTCAGGCACACGAGGGGTGGAAGCTGAATTCAAAACCCGGCATGAGTGGGGTTATCTGACGGCCAACTATGCTTTTTATACCAGCCAGGGTAATACAGAGGTTCCGGCTTACATGGTTCCAGGTCATTCAGATCTGTTACTTGCTTTTCCGGCTCATAAGATCAATCTGATTGCAAGCATCAATGCGGGAAAACACCTGAGCATTAATCCGTCGTTTCAGTACAGAAGTGAATCTTATGGCTACACGAAGAATCCAGACTCCATTAATCCGGTCATGCCGGTGCTTGCACGTTTCAAGCAACAGTTTTTTGCAAACCTCTTTCTGAACTACAATAACCTCTTTGTAAAAGGGCTGTCTGCAGGTCTGGGGGTATACGACATCTTCGACGAAAAAGTGCTTTACATAGAACCTTATAACGGCCCCCATGCTCCTTTACCCGGTCCATCCCGTGAGTTTATTCTGAGGATTCGTTACGACTTCCAGACTGGTAAAAAAGAATGAGAAAGGAACTGAAACATATCCGAATGGTCGCAATCGTCGTCCTGCTCTTCCTTCTGGGAGGAGGATGCACGAGCCGTGTTTGTGCACAGGATGTGGATTATAAATCCTATACCCTCTTCGTTTATAACTTCATCAAATACATCGAATGGCCTGAAAGCAAAAATCAGGGCGATTTCGTGGTGGGGGTATTGGGTGATTCCCCAATCATCAAAGAACTGGAGAAACTTGCGGCAACAAAAAAAGCGAAAGGACACACGATCGTCATCAAGAGATTCTCTACTGCAGAACAGGTAACCGACTGTAATCTTCTTTATGTGACCTCCGCCAAGAGCGGTTCAATCAAAGCGATGAAAGATTTTGCCAAAAACAAATCGATACTGATTGTGGGAGAAAGAGAGGGACTCGCCAAAAAGGGAGCTGCATTGAGTTTTGTAACACTCGAGGATGATGGCCTGAAATTCGACATCAATAAAGCAGAGCTTGAACAACATAATCTGAAGATTCCCGGAACCTTAATTCAACTTGGACTCGTTATCTGACCTTGCTTTGTTGCAATGAAAAGAACTCTTGTTGAAAATCTTTGTAGATACGACCTGTAGCCCCGCTTTTTTTCCTTACATAATTTCTGCTCACCTCAGAAGCGATCTTCATCACATCGGGATCCGATAGCATCGCAAACACCTTTGCAATCTCTTGGGAATCATTGACACAAAATGCTCCTCCTGCGGTGATCAGCTCATTTGCCTCTGAAAATTTCTGGTAATTAGGTCCGAAAAGTACCGGTAATCCGCAGACCGCTGCCTCCAGGATATTATGAATCCCATTTCCGAATCCTCCTCCTATGAAAGCTATACTCCCGTATCGGTAGAGGGAGCTGAGCATGCCGATATTATCTACTATCAACACATCCGCATCTTTGACATTGGCTTTGTTGGCACCAGACCAGGTGATGACACGGTACTTATCTTCGAAAGCAGCAACTGCAGAGCCGACTTTCTCCTCGTCAATCTCATGCGGGGCAATTAATAACTTGTAAGAAGTATTAGCCAGATTCAAACCGAGGAGCAGCTGCAGATCTTCTTCCCATGTGCTGCCGCATACAATGAGTTTCTTTTCACCCCGGAACGCCTCCGCAAGTGGGAGTTCTCTGGATTCTGATGCTATTTCAAGTACCCGATCGAACCGGGTATCACCTGTTACTAATGTATTCCTCAAGTCGAATTGTTCCAGCAGTTGCTCCGAAGCTTTATCCTGCAGGTAAAAACGGTTAAAGGTTTTCAGCTTTTTCCGGAACCACGATCCATACCATTTAAAAAAATATTGGTCTTCCCGGAATATTCCGGATACGAGAAACGCAGGTATTTTTTTCCTTCCTATCTCATTCAGGAAATTGAACCAAAATTCATACTTGATAAAAAAGACAGCCTTGGGTTTTACAAGATTCAGAAAACGTCTGACATTATAAGGGGTATCTGCAGGAAGATAAAATATATAATCAGCTCCTTCGTAATTTTTCCGGACCTCATAACCAGAAGGAGAATAAAAGGTAAGCAGAATCTTTGCCGAAGGATCTTCCCGACGGAGTAATTCAATCAGCGGTCTGCCTTGCTCAAACTCACCCAAAGAGGCACAGTGAAACCAAAAATACGGACCGTCGGGAGGCAACTCCCTTTCCATATTACGGAACAGCCAACGTCTCCCCCTGACCAATTTACGGGCCCTGCTATTGAAAGGAGATACAATCCGGATGATGATGAGGTATAAACGAATGCCAAGAGTATAGATTATGCGCATCGAGAGGTCAGTAGTAGTAGCGTTCCTTAGGCGCCTGTGCATAAAGTGGCAAAATCCAGCCAGCCCTGATTCCGTTCAGAAGGTCCAGTCGCTGAGCTTTATCCTGTTTCTCCTCTGTATAATCCCAGTTGCGTCTGTCTTGTGTAAAGGCCTGCATAAATTCAAATCCAAAGAAGAAGTTTATATACCTGCTCTTGCTCAGATAGGAATAACCGATATACTCTGAAACGGAAGGACCATTGGTAAGCTTATCATATCCTTTCTTAAGTACGCCTGCAAGCTGGGGACTTCGGTTATCAATATCATCAATCTTAATATGGTGTTCCAGAAAGCCGGCACCAAAATTAATGACCAGTCCGGAATTAGGATTTACACCAAACACCGGAATGAGTTTCCCAACCCATGCGGTGGTGGAGAACCCACGTTCATAGAAACGTACGTCAGCCAACTCTCCATTCACATCAATAACCATATGCTCCACTTTGGTGGTGATACTGTCGAGCATGCTTTGCTTAAGCTGGTTCCCGAAAATATAAGTAAAATCAACCCCGAAAGTCCAGTTCTTTTTCGTCTTTACGGTGAAGTTGAGATCCAGGTTGTTGGAAAACCCGAATCGCTTGGCCAGGTCCCCTCCAGGTAGTTGTCCGGCATAAGAAAACTGAATCATAGGAACCAGGATACTGGAGTCCTTAATGCTAAGCTGAGCCCTGCCCAGAAAGGGAAGTGCCAGTAATAGATAAATAAGAAGTTTTCTCATCACAAAAGCGAAGTTACATCTTTTTTATTTGTTCCAATCCTCCTTCAGAAGGAGGCATCCAGGGTTGGTTTTAAATTTGCTTATATTCGTGTCTTATAATAATTTGTAAAATGGACAAATTAATGAAGAAAATTCAGATGGTCGATCTGAAAACTCAGTATGAAAAAATAAGCGGAGAGATAGATACGGCTATTAAAGAAGTGATCCTTAGTTCTGCTTTCATCAACGGACCTCAGGTTAAGGCCTTCGCAGCTGACCTTGAAAACTATCTCGGGGTTAAGCATGTAATACCCTGCGCCAATGGAACGGACGCACTGCAGATTGCGATGATGGCACTTGGGCTAAAACCCGGAGACGAGGTGATCACTGCAGATTTCACTTATGTTGCTACTGCAGAAACCATTGCTTTGCTCGGACTTACTCCCATCCTGGTGGATGTAAATCCTGAAACATTCTGTATCGACGCAGAGGCTGTTGCGAAAGTCATTAGCCCTAAAACCAAAGCTATTGTGCCTGTACATCTTTTCGGTCAGTGTGCCGATATGGATCCGATCATGGCCCTGGCTACGAAGCATAATCTTTTTATTTTAGAAGACACAGCCCAGGCATTGGGAGCAGACTACATTTCTGTAAACGGTAAGAAAAGCAAAGCAGGCACAATCGGTCATGTGGGCTGTACCTCTTTCTTCCCCTCTAAAAACCTTGGATGTTTCGGCGATGGCGGTGCCATGTATACCAATGATGATGAACTGGCCAAAAAGATCAGGATGATAGCCAACCATGGACAATCCGTTCAGTATGTTCATGACTCCATAGGGGTGAATTCGCGTCTCGACAGTATCCAGGCGGCCATCCTGAAAGTCAAACTTCAGTACCTGAATGAATATGCTTCTGCCCGCCAGGCAGCAGCCGCATTTTATGATAAAGCATTTGCTAATCATCCGGCTTTGCAGATCCCTGCTAGAGCAAAAAACTCAACACATGTCTTTCATCAGTATACTATTAAACTGAAAGGGGTAGACCGAACCAAACTCAGGGAGCACCTCCAGTCCAAAGGGATTCCGGCGATGATCTATTATCCAATTCCATTGCATCTTCAGAAAGCCTATCTGAATCCACGTTATAAAGCAGGGTCGTTTCCTGTAACCGAAAAACTCTGTTCCAGTGTGCTCTCCCTTCCAATACATACAGAAATGGATACGGATATGCTGGAGTACATTTCCAAATCAGTTCTGGAGTTTATTAATCAATAAAAAATATTTAAGAGACAAATGAATATAGTAGTAGTTGGAACAGGATACGTAGGATTGGTAACAGGTACTTGTCTGGCAGAGACCGGAAACACGGTCACCTGCGTGGATATTAATAAGGAAAAGGTGGACCAGATGAAAAATGGGATTGTTCCCATATACGAGCCTCACCTAGATGTGCTCTTTCACAGGAATATCAAAGCTGGACGGTTAGTCTTCACGACAGACCTTGCCTCTGCAATTGAAAAAGCTAAAATAATTTTCCTCGCACTCCCTACCCCTCCTGGAGAAGATGGTTCTGCAGACCTCAGCTATATTCTGGGAGTTGCCGGCGATCTTGGAAAATTGATTAAAGATTACAAAGTAGTGGTTGACAAGAGTACGGTACCTGTTGGTACCGCAGAAAAAGTAAAGAAGGCCATGGCCATTCATGCCAAATGCGAATTTGATGTGGTATCGAATCCTGAATTTCTTAGGGAGGGTTATGCAGTGGATGATTTCCTGAAGCCTGATCGCGTGGTGATCGGAACAAGTTCTGAGAGGGCACGCAAAATGATGGAAGAGCTCTATAAGCCTTATGTCAGACAAGGAAACCCTATCATCTTCATGGATGAACGCTCTGCAGAACTTACAAAATATGCTGCCAACGCTTTCCTTGCTACCAAAATCACATTCATGAATGAGATCGCTAACCTCTGTGAGAAACTGGGTGCTGATGTTGACATGATACGTATCGGGATTGGTGCAGATGACCGAATTGGAAAACGATTCCTCTTCCCCGGAATCGGATATGGAGGAAGTTGTTTCCCGAAAGACGTACAGGCCCTTGCCAAATCCGCCCAGGAAGTCCAGTATGACTTCAGTATGCTCCGCTCTGTGATGGAGGTTAATGAGAAACAAAAAACGATTATCATTCCCAAAATAAAAAATTACTTCAAAAACGATTTGAAAGGTAAGCGGTTTGCAATCTGGGGACTGGCATTCAAGCCCGACACGGACGATATCCGGGAAGCTCCGGCACTGTATGTCATTGACGAACTCCTGAAGGCCGGAGCGGTTATCTGTGCACATGATCCGGAGGCTATGACCAATGTACGCAAGATCCTGGGTGATAAAATTATGTATGCCAATGATCCCTACGAAGCACTCAAAGATGCCGACGCCTTAGTCATTGCTACAGAATGGGGTCTTTTCCGTACCCCTGATTTTGATCAGGTTACTTCCCTTCTTAAGAATAAAGTCATCTTTGACGGACGAAATTTATATGGAATCGATCAGATGAAGCAATTGGATTATTATTATGCTTCTATAGGTAGGGAGACTGTCGGGGCGAAGAAGTGAATAATTGAATAATTCTTTCAACCGGTCAAAAGATCAATGCCCGCAATTACAATTTGCTGAAAAATAAATCTTGGTATCCGGCAAGAGAGAAACGATCCGGCTCTGTTCGGAGTCTGCAATAAGTATTACCCGGAGATCAAAGGTTTTTAATTTCTTTAGATTTTTCAGCTCCTCCGGAAAGTGGTCCAGATTATTACTCCACATATCGAGGTATTCCAATTTTGTCAGGTTCCCTATTTGAGGAGGCAGAAGGCTTATTTCATTCTGATTCATAATCAGCCACCGAAGGTTCGTGAGACTGCCCAATTCAGGAATAAAAGCTTCTATGTCGTTCTTGGAGGCAGAAAAATACTGGAGGTTCTTCAGATCACCTATTTCAGGAGGAAGTTCTTTGATGCTATTTTTGCTTATATCCAAGTATTGAAGATTTTTAAACTGCAAAATTTCCTTTGGAAACTCTTTAAGCTTTTGTTTACGAAGACTAAGCCTGATCACCCGATCGGGATTCTTTAAGGCCTGGTTAAGATCAACATACATTTTGGCCGTGTCGAGAGAAAGAGAATCAAGCAGTGGGATGGTTTGAGAAACAGAACGCTGAGGAAAAACAAAAAGGAAAATCAGGCAGATCATCCAAAGCGCAGGAGAAGGAATATAGGAAAAGAAGGGCTTCTGATTTTTCAATGTTGGTAGTATTAACGTCTGAAAACAGCTTCAGGCAAATACTCTTAAAGTTTCTTCCCGGTCTAATGAAAGCTGAGTCTTCAATTCTTCAAGACTCGAGAACTTAACCTCATCCCGAAGGCGTTTAATAAAATCGACGCGAATTTTTTCGTTATAGATGTCTTTCTCAAAGTTAAGAATATTTACTTCAATTGTCCTTACGTTCTCATCGTTAACCGTCGGATTTCTACCGATGCTCATCATCCCAATTCCCTGAAGCCCCTCAGAGAAAACCCTAACTGCATATATTCCTTCAGCAGGAATAAGTTTAAGTGCATCCTCTACCTCCAGATTGGCAGTTGGGTAACCAAGGGTGCGCCCCAGTTGCTTTCCTTTCACCACTTTTCCCTCCAGTGAATACGCCCTTCCTAGGTAAGCCTTTGCAGTATCCACATCTCCCTCTTGCAATGCCTTACGGATTTTGGTAGAGCTCACCTCCACCTGCTCTACATCCCTTGCTGCTATTTCTTCTACATCAAAACCATAAACAGGACCGAACTCCCGAAGATGTTCAAAGCTTCCTTCCCTGTTTCTCCCGAAATGGTGATTATAACCGATCACTAATTTTTTGGTACCTATCTGATTTACAATAACATTACGAACAAAGTCGAGTGAAGAAAGACGGGAAAAAGCCTTTGTGAAGGGGTGGATAATCAGGTGTTGAACTCCAGCTTCGGCCAGCAGATTGATCTTTTCATCCAGGGTACTGAGCAGACGAAGACTGTCATCATCCGGATAGAGAATCATACGAGGGTGTGGGTGGAAAGTAAGAACAACCGATTCTCCACCTTCGATGGAAGATGCGATCTCACCAAGTCTGCGGATAATCTTGAGATGTCCCAGATGAACACCATCGAAAGTACCGGTTGTCAGTACCGGATTGGCAACTCCTTTGAACTCTTGGATATCCCTATATACTTTCACTTAATTTCTCCTTCGATAATCGGCATTAAATAATCGCTGAGACAGACTTTATGATCCATAAATCCATCTGAGTTCGTCAAGTGCCGGGACTCAAAATTAGATATTTTAATTTTATTAACAATCTTTATCCCAATTGATCGATTTATAGTACTTTCGCAGTCGAAAACAGAAAATAACCCTTATTCCTACCCTGAAAAATGTCACAAATTAGCGGAAAAATCACCCAGGTAATTGGTCCAGTAATCGACGTAAGTTTTGATTCCGGAGGTAAATTGCCAAATATTCTGGACGCTCTTGAAGTATTCAAAACAAACGGTCAGAAAGTTGTTCTCGAAACGCAGCAGCATGTTGGTGAAGACACCGTCAGAACCGTTGCGATGGATTCTACAGATGGTCTTTCCCGAGGAATGACTGTGGTTTCTACTGGTGCACCTATAACAATGCCGACAGGCGATAAAGTAAAAGGTCGTTTATTCAACGTGGTTGGAGAAGCCATTGACGGTATCGGACCGGTGAGCAATGCAGGTGGTTATGCCATTCACCGTTTCCCACCTAAATTTGAAGATCTAAGCACCTCCACAGAGGTTTTATTCACGGGTATCAAAGTTATTGACCTTCTGGAGCCCTATGCCAAGGGAGGTAAAATTGGTCTGTTCGGTGGTGCAGGAGTAGGAAAAACCGTTCTGATCATGGAACTGGTTAACAATATTGCAAAAGCTTACGCAGGAATTTCAGTGTTTGCAGGAGTCGGAGAAAGAACCCGGGAAGGAAATGACCTGCTGCGCGAATTTCTGGAGTCGGATGTTATCAATTACGGTCCGGAGTTCAAACACTCCATGGAAAAAGGTGGTTGGGATTTGACAAAGGTGGATGAAAAGGCATTGCTTGAATCAAAAGCCACCCTCGTTTTCGGACAAATGAATGAGCCTCCTGGAGCACGTGCACGTGTCGCTCTTTCCGGACTTACGATGGCAGAATATTTCCGTGATGGGGATGGAGAAGCCGGAGGACGTGATATCCTTTTCTTTATCGACAACATTTTCCGTTTCACACAGGCAGGTGCTGAAGTATCTGCACTGCTTGGACGTATGCCCTCGGCTGTGGGTTACCAGCCTACCCTCTCTACAGAGATGGGTCTGATGCAGGAACGGATTACTTCCACTAAAAGGGGTTCCATCACTTCCGTACAGGCCGTTTATGTTCCTGCAGATGACTTGACTGACCCTGCACCTGCTACCACATTTGCTCACCTGGATGCAACCACGGTATTAAGCCGGAAGATTGCAGAGCTTGGAATCTACCCGGCTGTGGATCCTTTGGACTCTACTTCCAGGATTCTGACTGCAACTGTTCTTGGCGATGCTCATTACAATACAGCACAGCGGGTTAAAATGATCCTTCAGCGTTACAAAGAACTCCAGGATATTATTGCTATTCTTGGTCTGGATGAACTTTCTGAAGAAGATAAACTGACCGTACACCGCGCACGCCGTGTGCAGCGTTTCCTCTCCCAACCTTTCCATGTTGCTGAACAGTTTACAGGCCTTAAAGGAGTTTTGGTTCCAATCGAAGAAACCATTAAAGGATTCAATATGATCATGGATGGAGCAGTGGATGAATATCCTGAAGCAGCGTTCAACCTCGTTGGATCTATCGAAGATGCAATCGCGAAAGGCAAAAAGATGCTTGCTGAAGCTAACTAACTATACAGATTAGAAACCTTATGTTCTTAGAGATTATCACACCCGATAAAAAACTGTTCAGCGGAGAAGTTAAATCAATTGTCCTTCCCGGCACTGATGGTAAGTTTGGTATCCTTAACCATCATGCTCCGATCATTTCTTCCCTGAAGAAAGGAACGGTGAAGGTGACCGACACTGTTGAGAAGACACAGAATTTCGAAATAAAGGGAGGCGTTGTAGAGATGTTGAACAACCAGGTGATCATTCTTGCTGAATAGCATTACTTTTTTCATGAAAAGCCAGACCTCCGGGTCTGGTTTTTTTTTATCCGGACTTAATTTCAGTATCTTTAGCAGACCTTTCCAACATCCATGAGAAAACTAATTCCACTCACGGCATTTTTCCTGCTCCTGTCTCTGGTCATGCCGGGACAGCAGAAAATTGAATTCCCTTCTAAAGACGGTGTAAGTGTTTCTGCTGATCTCTATCTTCAGAGCGATACGCTTCCCTACATGATCCTCTGTCATCAGGCCGGTGCCAGCAGAGGGGAGTATAGTGAAACCGCAAAGCGATTTGAAAAATTCATGTATAACTGCCTGGCTATAGATCAGCGCTCGGGAGATGTTTTTAACGGTATAAAAAATGAAACCGCTATCCATGCAAAAGAAAAGAAGAAGCCCTGTGGCTTCCTGGATTCTGAACAGGATATTCTTGCCGCAATCGATTATGCATTTGCCAAATCCAAGAAAAAGGTAATTCTGGTAGGGAGCTCCTACTCCGCTTCACTCGTCCTCAAAATTGCGGCTAAGGATGAACGCGTAAAAGCTGTTATGGCATTTAGTCCCGGTGAGTATTTCGGAAAAAGCTTTTCTATGAAAGAAAGTGTTACCAGCATCCCTGTACCGGTCTTTACCGCCTCCTCTCAGGAGGAAGGTCCTGCAGTGAGTAAGCTGATGGAAGGCATCAAGGTGGTCAAAAAACAACAATTCACGCCGGCATCCAAAGGCGATCATGGAGCAAAAGCCCTTTGTAAGGAAAATCAGAATGCCCATGAATACTGGCTCGCTATTCTGATGTTTATGCGTTCTGTGAAGTAAGAAAGGATTTTTGGGATTTTTGGATTTAGGATTTAAGGATTTTAAATCCAAAAATCCCAAATCCCAAATCCAAAAATCATCCCTTCAATTTCCTGTTTCCTTTATGCCTTAAGGCGTCCCGCTTTGTTTTCTTCTCCAAATTTTCCTGAAAAGCTTTCGTGAGATCAGTGCCGGTTTGATTAGCGATGCATATAAGCACAAAGAGTACGTCAGCCAGCTCTTCACCAAGCTTCCCTTTGCTCTCACCTTTTTTAAAACTTTGCTCCCCATACTCCCTTGAAATGACCCGGGCTACCTCCCCTACCTCTTCTGTCAGAATAGCCATGTTGGTCAGTTCTGAAAAATACCGTACTCCGTATTTTTTGATCCATTGATCCACTTTTTTTTGTGCTTCTTCAAGAGTCATATCGCTTAAGCTTAAAGGTTCTTAATTTGTTATTCCCGGGCTTTTGAATCCATCACGATTGTGACAGGCCCATCATTCAAAAGCTCCACCTTCATATCTGCACCGAACTCTCCGGTCAGCACTGGTTTACCTAAGTCCAGAGAAACCCGGCTTATAAATTCTGAATAGAGTGGAATCGCGCTTTCTGGTTTTGCTGCATGAATATAGGAAGGGCGGTTTCCTTTCTTTGTGGAAGCATACAAGGTAAACTGTGAAACAAGGAGAATATCTCCATCACATTCTTTTACCGAGAGATTCATCAGACCCAGATCATCATTAAAGATTCTCAGATTAACGAGCTTCTGGGAAAGCCAAGCAATGTCTTCAGAGCCGTCTCGATCTTCTATGCCGACTAATACCAGCAGTCCTCCTTCGATAAAGCTTTTCAAACGCCCCTCAATGGTTACTGAAGCCCTGCTTACACGCTGAATTACTAGTCTCATCTATAACGGCATTTTTTAAAAACCACTAAGGCACTAAGGACACTAAGGTACACTAAGACTTACTTAGGAAGTTTGGCGAATTCTTCTGTAACCAGGGGCACCAATCCTTCTTTTACAATATTTTCACAATTGAAATTAATTAATAGCCCTTTGGGTTTGCATGCAAGCTTCAGATAAGATAAAAGTTGCGCTTTGTACAATGGAAGAACAGCTTCAACTGCCTTTAGTTCAACAATAATCCAATCATTAACCAGGATATCTAGCTTTAACATTCCACCCAAATTAGTGTCTTTATAAATGACTGGAACATAGAGTTGCGGAATGATCTTCAATCCTGCTTCTTTTAATTCATGGATCAGACAAGATTGATATACAGATTCAAGTAAACCAGGGCCAAGATTGCGATGAACTTCAATAGCACATCCCACTATCCTATAAGAATCATTATTTATCTGTGTTTGAGATAACATTGTGTTTCTTAGTGATCCTTAGTGCACTTAGTGCCTTAGTGGTTATTTTTACGGTCAATCATCATAGTTCTTTTCAAGCTCTTCCCCACTAATGATCCCCAGGTAACAGGTGTATCGCGACAGCGCTATTTCTCCATTCTTTACAGCCAGAATCACCGCGCAATTCGGCTCGTTCACATGCTTACAATTATTAAACCGGCACTGATTCAGGAGGTTTCGCATTTCAGGAAAGTAGTGGCTGAGCTCCTGTCGTTCCATATGTACCAGTCCGAGTTCCTTTATTCCTGGGGTGTCCACAATGTATCCACCGGTGCTCAGCTCGAACATCTCTGCAAAAGTAGTAGTATGCATGCCTTTATCATGAGCCTCTGAAAGCTCACCGGTCCGGAGTTTCAATCCTGGGTCAAGCGCATTGATCAACGTGGATTTCCCAACCCCGGAATGCCCTGCAAAAAGGTTGACTTTGCCGCTCATGCGTTCCCTTATGGCCTCTATTTCTTTTCCGGAATGGAGCGCAGAAACCAGTATACAGGAATAACCCAGTTTTTCGTATAACAGGGTGAGCTCTTTAACTGTTTTCAGTTCTTCATCCGAATACATATCAGACTTATTGAATACAATATCCACAGGAATACCATAAGCCTCTGCCGTGAGGAGAAACCGGTCGATAAATCCAAGTGAAGTTCGGGGACTGGAGAGTGTTACAACCAGAAAAGCTCTGTCTATATTGGCTGCAAGGATCTGGGTTTGCTTGGAGAGATTAATTGAACGGCGGATGATGTAATTCTTTCGGGGTTCAATCCGGATAATACTACCGGTCTCTTCTCCCGAATCCATTTCAATTTCCACCTGATCACCAACTGCAACCGGATTGGTATTCCGGATCCCTTCCATCCTGAATTTACCCTTCATACGGCACTCGATCTTTTTCCCTTCCCGGGTTTGAACGGTATACCAGCTTCCGGTTGATTTAATAACTGTTGCAATCACAGCCCAAAGTTAGTTGAAGATCAATTAACTCTTCTTCTATTACCGTTCTTTCTTTCAGTGCGGGAAGGGCCTCGCCCGCCGAAGCTTAGGAGGGATTGTGCGCTGAAGCGAAGGAGGGGCCATTTCTTTTTTATACCTTTGTTCAAACAACCGCTATGTCTATCATTGTCCAGGACATCACTAAATTATACGGCACTCAGAAGGCGCTGGATTCTGTTTCCTTTGAAATCAAAACAGGAGAAATTGTCGGCTTCCTGGGCCCGAATGGAGCCGGGAAATCAACGATGATGAAAATCCTGACTTGTTTTCTTCCTCAGACCAGTGGAAGCGCATCTGTATTCGGATTTGATATTGAAGAACAAAGTATTGANNTCCCAAGTCGTATTGCAGGAATGATCGAAAAAACCGGGTTACAGGTTGAACAAAAGAAGAAGATAGGAGCCCTCTCCAAAGGCTACCGTCAGCGTGTTGGATTAGCACAAGCCCTGATTCATGATCCCAAAGTGCTGATCCTGGATGAACCCACCACAGGTCTTGACCCGAATCAGCTGGCAGAAATCAGGAGCCTGATTACGGAAATAGGCCGGGAAAAGACAGTCATGCTCAGTACTCATATTATGCAGGAGGTGGAAGCGGTTTGTAACCGTGTGATTATCATCAATAAAGGAAAAATAGTGGCGGATGACATCACTGCAAATATTCAGCGTGGAACCACTACTCAACAAATCATTACCGTTGAATTTGATAAAGAAACAACCTCTGAAGCTCTGCTGACCATTGCCGGGATAGATCAGGCAGTCATTCTGGCCCATTCAAAGACGTGGAGGCTGGAAAGTATGGCCGATAGGGATCTGAGAGGAGAAATTTTTCAGTTTGCGGTACAGAATGGTTTAGCAGTCCTGGCTATGCAAAAAGAGGAACAAAAGCTTGAAGATGTGTTTAAACAGCTGACAAAATAGATGCTTTTTAGTATTTTTCTTTAAATTATTGGTGAATTCAATCAAAAAACTCTATTTTAGCCTCCCAATTAAAAAATCAATTTACATGTCATACCTCTTTACTTCAGAATCGGTGTCCGAAGGACATCCCGATAAGGTGGCCGATCAGATTTCAGACGCGATCATCGATGCCTTTTTAACCTATGATTCTAACGCCAAGGTTGCTTGCGAAACATTCGTAACAACCGGACTGGTAGTAATCGGCGGAGAAATTAAATGTAACGACACAGCCAAAGCTAAAGTGGATGTTCAGAAAATTGCCCGTGAAGTCATCAACCGTATCGGGTATAACAAATCTGAGTATCAGTTTGACGCCGTTTCCTGTGGGATCCTGAATGCACTTCATGAGCAGAGCTCTGATATCAATCAGGGTGTTGAGCGAGTTAAGGATGAAGATCAGGGTGCAGGAGACCAGGGTATGATGTTTGGTTTCGC